>JAPHSX010000042.1 GCA_026196575.1 Gammaproteobacteria bacterium
CTGACTTTTAATCAGTTGGTCGCAGGTTCGAATCCCGCACGGCCCACCATATAAAACAGGCGGTTACGCGATGCGCGTGCCGCCTTTTTTCTTGCCTCCGTAAAATGCTCCGTAAAATTAGAGCGTCACTCTTCTGTCGGCCGCACCCGCGGCACTTCCTGATCGTACACATCCAGCATCTGTTCTGAGCGGTGTCCGCCGCCGTCGAGCTTGGCCTGGCGCCCGCCTTTGGTGCGGGTGATGCCGGCACGCTTGAGGTCGTGGAGGCTGAATCGCTGCTCTTCAGTGATCACCGTGCCCATGGCGCCGTGAATCATTCGCTGCCAGGCGCTGTCCAGGCTGGAGCGGCTGAGTGGCTCACCTCCTCGGGTGGCGAGGAACAGGTGGCGATCTTCGGGCCGCATTGGTGTCGGCATCTTTCGGCGCTGGATGATGCTGTCTCGCAGTTCAACGGCGGCATCCCAGGCGGTGCGCAGGCGCGGGCCCCACTCGGTGAGGTTGCCGCGCGAGCCCTTGCGGCGGCTGACCTCGACACCTTCCTCGGTGGCGTGGGCATCGGTCAGGGTGATCACCTCAATGCCGCGCAGGCGCAGCAGGTAGGCCAGCTCCATCACCATCCACAGGTAGGGGAAGCCGTTTTCCCTGGCATATTCGAGCACGGCGTTGTAGGTCTGCACGTCAGGGCACCGCCGCTGCTTGCGCTCGGTGGCGGCCTCGATACCTTTGGCCGGGTTTTCTGGCGTGGTGTGACCACGGTTCGCGCCCCAGCGCCAGACGCGGCGCAGCCAGCGCAAGGCGTGGTTGGCGGCGCTTGGGCCTCTCTCTTTGGTGAGCTGGTCTACCAGGCGCTGCACCAGCGGCCTGTCCCAGCGGGATAGGGGGGCATCACCCAGAAGCAGGCCGGCCTTCCTGGTAGGTAGATCGGTGACCATGGCGCGGCAGTATTCATAATCGTCGCGGGTACCCTTGGCCAGCTGGCAGAATTGATCGGAGGCGTGGAACTGTTCGGCTACCCAGCGCAGACTGTCGCGTTTGGTGCCGACCTGCTCTTCCAGTGCCCGATGCAGATCGGACATCTTCGCATCACGCCCGGCAATGCGTTTGCGTCGCTGTTTTCCTGTGCTGTCGCGATAGGCGGTGTACCAGTGGCCGTTGCCGCTCGGATCCCAGTACGCACCGCGCGGCAGTTTGTCCGGGTCTATCCCTGGCGGATAGGTTTTAGTGCGGTGACGCCTACGCCCTCTGGTCACAATAACGGCTCCTCATCCAGTAGTGCTGTTTTGATAATACCCCTGGCGGCAAGGAACTGCTCACGCAGCACGAACAGGCGCCCGCCTCGCCCGTAGAACGGCTCAATTCCCTGCTCGCGTAGCACCCGCTCGATGTCGGCCGCACGGGTGTAGCCGGTCAGCCTGATGAGCTGATCCTGTTCGAGGATATCGGGTAGTTGTTCTGCTGCGCTCACGCAGCCTCCCTGAGTCGCTCAGTGTGCGCAGCCAGCATCATGCCAATACGCGCGGCCAGGCTAGGGCACTCACCACCACCACCCGGGATGAAGTGCCTGCTGCTAGGGCTGTGGATCTCCTGTAGCTCGTCGGCGATGGTGTCGAGTTGTTGCCCGGCGCGCAGCAGGCGTGTGATCAGTACGGTGACCAGGGTCACCCACTCGAACAGTTCGGGGTTGTCCATTCGGACGAACACCTCGCATGGGTTCCCGCTCTCGTCACTGTTGATGGTGACGAACAGAGGCTGGCCATTGTCCAGGGTGGCGCAGTAGGTGGCGCCTGGCAGTGTGTCCGGGCGGGTCATGCGGCACTCTCCAGCGCATCGACAAACAGCACCTCCATGCCGAGCCTGTGTGCCAGGTGCAGTTCCAGATGTGCGCCGTTGCTTTTCTCCCAGCCCGGCAGCAGGGCGATAGCATCGCATCGGCACAGGGCCTCAATGTCTTTACGCAGACACTCGAGATATGGGGTCTCGAAGCCGTTGATCTCGGCCGGGTTTACAACGTCCATGCCATTGCCGCGTAGCGCCGAGGCGGCCGCATGGAATGCCGGGAAGTTGAACTCAGGCAGGCCGGTCATCGGCCCGCTTAGGTATACGCGTTTTTGCTGATCGTTATTCACGCTGCCTCCTTCTCTGGTACCTGATTCCCCCATGCATTCCATCCTTCACGACGACGACGCGCAAAAAGCTCGATCTTGCTGGCCTCCGGGTACATCGCCTCAATGCGGTCGTACTGCTCGTCTGGCTTCTGGCTGTGGTCGCGCACCGGGGCGATGATCACCTGGGAGATATCGCGGCGCTCAGGTTTCATCTTCCCGCGGATCCCGAGCAGGGCGATCTCCACATTGGAGCGGCTGTAGTAGCCCATGCCGATGTGGGTGGTGTGGATGTCACCGCTGCCAGTGATGATGGCGGGCAGGCGTTTGAGTTTCTGCCGCGCCCGTTCCCAGCTCATGGCCGCTGTCTGGTTGTAGGTGATCACCGGGTTGGTGGTGGTCTTCATCCACACCAGGCCGAATGTTTTGTAGTTGAAGCCCCAGGCGTCCATCACGCGCATGCCATCGGCGAGCAGGGGCGCGGTGACCCACATGAACAGGGCGCAGTCCCGTGCCGCCCACTCGTCGACCTGAGGGCGCATAGCGCAGATCTCATCTGTGGTCATGGTGGGGTAGTGGGTGTCCGCCGTGCCGTGGGCGGTGCGGCTGTTCTTGGACTGCCAGCTGCCGTATGACCAGGGCGGATCGGCGAGAATGATGTTGTGGCTCATGCGTCACCACCTATTACTAGCGTGCCAGGTGGCGGCGAACCATTCTCATGCGCCTTGATGATCTGCTGCTGCAGATGAACAATGATCGCTTCTGCATGTTCGCCGTCTATGTCGACGACACAGAAATCACCGTGTTGATCTCGACCGGTTATACATATCGATTTCGTTGCAGATAGTTTGAGGATTCTTTGCTCTGTTCGCGTCATGACTTTTGCCCGATCTGTTTCTGCTTTTCCGGTTGGATAAAGTCGCTACTCGGCATTGACCCCGTGATCTCCATGAACTTGATTTCCGTTTTCGCCAGGTCGATCACCTTGTCGGCAACCAGGGCAACGGCTTTTGCCCGATCGATATCCATGGGGTCTTCTTTATCCTGTAGCGCCTCAATGGTGGCGAACAGGTGATTACGCAGATCCTCACTTTTGTTTTTCATGACGTTCTCTCTTGTTGATTTGCCGCTGCAGCGCACCCTTGAGTTGGATCAGCTGCGGGATGGGTGCCGGGTAGTTGTGCACGGTATTGCGCTGCATGTTTTCGCGGCGGCTGATGCACTCCAGTCTGTCGAGAGTGATCTCCTCGATGAGGATGGTCTTCATGCCGCGCTTGAATCTGACGATGTGGCCATCAGGAAGCGGGCCGTTTGCCTCCTCCCACGCCAGGCGATGCACAGCAAGCCACCTGCGCGCCGGCACTGGGTGATCATCGGTAACCTTGCGCTCCAGGTAGCCGTCCTTGGTGATGCGCAGGCTCCCGATAGGCTTGTAGTTGCGTGCCTGGCTTGGGTGCTTCAGTGGTTTGAAGCGAGTCTCTGCTGAGCGGCCGCCAGGATCGAAGTGCTTGCCCTTGTTCCAGGGGGTAGCTCCCTTCTTGAAGCATCCGTCGCGTCGGAACTTCTCGCGCATTTCTGGAGTCTTTTGCAGTCCGAGCTGATTGACCCGGTTCTTGATGGATGAGCGGCTGCGCCCGAATAACCTGCCAATCTGTCCTGCACTGTGGTCCTGGTACAGTTCTGCCAGGCGGCGGTCTTCATCAAGGGTCCAGCGCTTGAGTTTCACGCTGCCTCCTGCTGCGCCGCGACATCGCGCATCTTCCTGAGGGTTCTGGTGCAGAGGTACGTCACTTCGCAGTACTGCATGACGCCGCTCAGGACGTCATCGGAGGAGTATGTTTTCCTCCCGTCGCGGCCCGTGTTCGGATCGAAGACCGTGTACCCTTCCGTTCGAGCATCGACGACGACACGGTGCAGCTTTCCCTCAAGGTTCAGGCTCGGCACAGTGACCAGGTACACGCCTTCTAGTGCGAATGGGTGAGGGCCATATTCCATGTTCCGGTATGGCCAGAGCTTGTTCTCGACAAGCACTGTCACCTCCTCATCCATGCTGAGGCCGTGATTGCCGAAACGCTCGATCAGGGATTCGACAGGGATACCGGTGATCATCGAGAGGCAAGCATGCACACAGCTGTGCGGCGTGGGCTGCTGGACAAAGGTCACTGAGATTGGATCGCTCATGCTGCCTCCTGTGGTGCGAGCACCTCACGCGCTCCATTAGGACGGATCGGGCTGACAATCCCTTCTTGCTCCATCCGCTCAACCAACCTTGCCGATCGGTTGTATCCAATCCTGAGGCGACGCTGAATGCTTGAGATAGATGCTCTGCGAGTCTCAACAACAATTCGAACGGCTTCCTCGTAGAGCCCGTCATCGTCTGCATCTGGCTCCGTGTAAGATGCCGCGTTACTAGCTGGCCTTGTTTCAGACACCTCTACCTGTTCCTCACCACCAAACGCCTGCACCAGGGCATCGACCAGCCGCGCCAGTTCACCGGCCATCAGCGCGAAGTCGGCGTCGAACCTGTCCGCCTCGGTCTCGGTCTCCACGTCGTCGAGTTCCTGCTTGACGATCTCCTTGAACGCCAGCCGGGTGACGGTGAGGCCGTCATCGACCATGCACTCGATGCGCTCGTCGTATTCGATGGCGAGCTTGGCGACCTGCATGCCGCCATCGAGGTGGGCGCGAATGGTTTCGTCGCTCAGCTCGTGGTGGGCGAAGGTTGCCTTGGAGCCTTCCTCGTGCGGGTTGTCGAGGGCGGCGCTGTCTCCCAGGGTGAACGGCTGGTCGATGCGGTCGTAGAGCCAGCGGGTCATCACCGTGCGCGGGGGCACAGCTGTGGTCAGCGGTTTGACGTGCAGCTCGCCGAGGGTGTCGCGCAGCATGCCCAGGATCTCGGTGGCCTGGTTCTTGCTGCTGGTGTCGATGATCAGCATCTGCCCCAGTGCATCGTAGTAGAGATAGGTGTCACGGGGTTTCTCGGGGACGTTGGGCAGCATGTCGATGATGACCGCCTCCTTGATCTGCTTGCGCTCATTGCGGCCGACGGGGCGCTCCTCGCTCTGTTCCAGTTCGTAGGCCTTTGCGTCTACCTTCTCATTAACGGCCGGGGTTGGGATCACCTTCTCGTACTTGCGGGCGCACAACATGGTGCGGCCCATGACGGTGTGCTGGTACAGGCTGCCGCGGCGACCGAGCGGCGGCCACCATCCGAGGGTGCTGGTCTCGCCGTGCATGCAGGGGCGGGCGGTGCGGCGCTGGCCGGCTATGTCCTGCATGGCGTTGAGGTCGAGCGGCTGCAGTACGCGGTAGATCATCAGGTTTTTGAAGAACATCAGTTGGTCTCCCTGTAGTCGTCCAGGTCGATAACGTGGTCAGCCATCTCCCAGGCGCGTGGGTTGTGTGAGATGAAAAATTTCCTGCGGTACCCGCCGAGGTCGAGCGCGGCGCGGTCCATGCGGTAGAACTGTTCTTTGCGCTCCTCGGTGAGGCCATCCTCGGCCTCGTCGGCGAACAGGCATTCGTAGTGCACGCCTGCGGCCTCCTGGTGGTAGAGGCCGACGGCATCGCGCATGGCTTTGTCGAGCCAGACGGTCTCGCCGCCGGACTTGCGCAGGATGCTCGACTCGACACCGGTCTCGGCATCGATGACGCTGATATCGAACGTCTCCTTCAGCACTCCGTTGGCCTGCTGCTTCTGGGTGACGATGCGGCAGGTGAAGCGCGGCCCGTAGGCCTCGCGCAGCAGGTGGTTGGCGTGGGCGGCGATGGCCGGTCCCGCGTCCTCGATGCTGAGGTCAATCACCCCGAGCAGGGCGGCGGCGAGCAGGGTCCACTCGGCGATCTCGGCGTTGATGTGCTCGACCTGCTTCTCCAGGGTGGCGGACTGCTCGAGCTGGCGGGTCAGGGTGTCGCGTTCGGCCTGCAGGGCGGCGATCTGTGCGTTGGTCTGCTCCACGGCCTGGGCGGCGGCGTTGGCCTGCTGCTCGGACTGCTGCAGGGTGTTGGCGGCGGCCTGTGCGGCATCCTCCGGGGCGAGTGGGGGGAGGTCGTCGATCTCCCTCTGCACGACGGACTCTGCCTCCTGTGCCTCGGCGGCGGTCTGCTCGGCGCGTTGTTTCAACTCGGCAAGCTGGCGCTCAAGTTCGGGGGCGCGCTCGGCGGTGGTTTTCACCGCGCCGATCTCGGCGGCCTCGCGCCGGGAGGTTTCCAGCTGGGCGCGGGTGTTGCGGATCTCCTGCTCCAGCGACAGCATCTGCTCACGTGCGGCGGCGTGCTGACTGCGGGTGGCCTTGACGGTTTCGAGTTTGGCAGTGAGCTCTGTCCAGCGGGCGCGCTGACTGTCGCGGGCGTGCTCCTCATCGGGCAGGCGATCACCCGCGGCGATGGCGTCCTTGAGAGCTGGGCAGTCCGGGTAATCGCCGTGGCAGGGGACGGTCTGCACATAGCCGTGGCGCTGCTGCAGTTCCTGACAGGTGGTGGCGTGGCGCTTGCCGGCATCGACCACGTGGCGGATCTCCGTCTCCAGTCTGGCCACCTCCGCATCGGCCTGGCGGTACTGCTCCACGTCACCGGCGAGGGCGGTGCGGTTATCCTCCAGCCCCTGCAGGGTGGCGCTCAGGGTGTCGACCTCTCTGGCGGCGACCTCCAGCAGGGGTAGGCGCACGGCGGCGCGGTGGGCGCTGTCCAGCTCAGGGCGGATGCGCTGCATGTCAGTGGTGAGCTGCTGCTGCTGGCGGGTACCGGCCTCGCGAGCCTGATAAAGGCGCTGTTGCAGGGCATCAGCCTGGCGGCGGATCTCGGCATTCTCCCCGGTAGCCTGGCGTGCCTCGTCGTAACGGCGGCGGGCGTCGGCCATGGCATCGTCGGCGGTGCGCCTGGCGGTGATGAGCTCAGGCAGTACCGCCTGCTGCTGCTCCAGATCAGGGCCTATTTCGCCGTGGCGGTGGCGCAGCTCGCCGATGCGGTCGATGTCGCTGCGGCGGGCCTCCAGGGCGCGGCGCAGTTCACGGGTGACGGCCTTGGCCTGGTCTGCCAGGTGCTCGGGCTCCTCGAGGGAGAGGAGGTCGCGCATCAACGCCTTCGGATCGGGGTGGCTGGCCAGCGGCCGCGCGCCCTGGTGGCGAAACGCGCTCATGTAGTACAGGCTGCGCGGCCCGAGCAGGTGCTCGAGGCAGGCATCATAGGTGGTGTTCTTACCATCCGAGGTAGTGCCGTCGGGCATCACGTAGGGTTGCCAGCCGGCATCGTCGGTGTGTGCCAGCAGGGTGGCTTTCATGGATTTCGTTTTCGCTGTCTGCTTGATGCGGATCTCCGAGCGGTAGCGGCGGCCGCCGTGCTCGAACTCCAGCTCACGGGCCCCGGCCTCGCCGAACTGGGCGTAGATGTCGTCGACGTGATCGGGCTCGCGCCACGGGGTCAGGCCGAGGTTGAGCAGGGTAGACTTGCCCATGCCGTTGTCACCGCGCAGGGCAACGGTGACGGCGTCATCAGGCACGGCGCCCAGGTCGATGGTGACCGTGTCGCGCTTGAGGCCGGCGCGGATACCGATGGCGCCGGTTAGGGTGGTTTTAAGTGGGATCATGTTTATATGTTCTCCTCAGTGGATCGTATCGAGTGGGCTGATAACGCTGCTGCCACGATTTAGTACATGGGTGTAGATCTGGGTGGTCTTCACGTCCTTGTGCCCGAGCAACTCCTGCACCGTGCGGATGTCGTAGCCCTGCTCCAGCAGATGTGTGGCGAACGAATGGCGCAGGGTGTGGGGGTGCGCCAGTTTGCTGATTCCGGCAGCACGAACAGCCTGCTTCATTGCCCGCTGAATGTTGCGCTCGTTCCAATGGTGGCGACGATAGGCCCCTGTGCGCGGGTCGGTGGAGTAGGTAGGCGCCGCGAACAGGTACTGCCACGCCCACTCACTACCGGCGCGCGGGTATTTACGCTCGATGGCGTTGGGCAGCTCGACATCGGCATGACCGGCAGCCAGATCCTCATCGTGCCAGCGGCGACGCTGTGCGATGTGATCGCGCAGGAGATCCACCAGGCTGGACGGCAAAACAGTGACACGATCCTTTCCGCCCTTACCTGCCCGCACGGTGATGCTGCGGGAGTCGAGATCGACATCCTTGATGCGCAGCCGCAGGCACTCCATGATGCGCATGCCGGTGCCGTAGAGTAGGTTGATGATCAGCCCGTTCGTGCCGCTGACGTGGCGCAGTAGCGCCGCCGTCTCAGAGCGGGTCAGAACCTCCGGCAACTTCTTGCGGTCCTTCGCACGGGTTACACCATCGAGCCATGGCAGTTCGATGCCGAGCACGCGCTGATACAAGAAGAGTAGCGCCGCCAGTGCCTGGTTCTGTGTGCTGGCGGATACGCGCCGCTCCACCGCCAACCAGGAGAGAAACGCCTCCACCTCCGGCGCGCCCATGTCAGCCGGGTGGCACTTGCCGTGCCACAGGATGAACTGCTTCACCCAGCTGCAATATGTGCGCTCGGTACTGAGGCTGTAGTGGCGCGTGCGGATTGCCGCGCGCACCCTATCCATAAGGCGCAGCCCCTGCGGTTGAGGTGTCGCGTTTGATTCCGTTGCGTTTTGCATTTTCGCGGTCTCCGTGGTTGTTGTGGTGTGTTATGCGACAGTGGGTGTCGTATAAGAGGAGTTAGCTTGCGCGAGGCGCAGCGTTCCACACATCAATCGCAAGCTTTCGCGCTTCTTCAGAAATAAGCGCATGTCCTTTTGTTGGGAATTCAATTACCCATTCTCCGCAACATCCAGGTGTTGCCGTCGCGAACATCATTCCGTGTCCAGAATATTGCAGCTCAAATCCAGGAGGGATCTTCCCGCATGGGCAAGCTAACAAAGCACTGCACTCGGACTCACCTACTACGGCGGCTTGTTCTGGTTGTGCGGTTTCGTTCGTCATATCGTTTCTCCGTCTTCGTTCCCGGTGAGCCCGTGAGTTATCTCGTTATGCGCCGTGATCGCTCAGTGTTTCCGACTGAACCGCAGCCAGCGTTTTGCCGTGGATGCAGTTGCAGAAAACGATTGCGTAGCCTTCGGCGAAACGGTCGTCAAAAACAACTTTTTCACCGGTATCCCGGCATTGGTCGCATAACAAAACGCTAGAGTCGCGACCCGCTAAAGCCGTGCCGGTTTCTGGTGTCGTGGTTTCATTCATCTCTCGTGTTCTCCGTGCCTTCGTTGTCGCGGGCCGCTCAGCTAATCGTTATGTGTATTAGGTCTGCACCCTCGCCTGCCGGATGGATAGTCCGGCGACCCACAGTACGCGCTTTTCAGCGTCCATCGTCCTCGGGGTGCAAGTAATGGAATCTCGCTCAGGCTCCCGCCCCACGGAGGATGCAGACCTAATACACATAACCCGTCACTCCAGTCGACCAGCCGCCGCGTGGCGGCTTCTTGTTCATCGGTTTCGCTCATCTTCTCGATCTCCTATACTGCGTCTGTCTATACACTGTTACATCAATGCCGCCAGCGCATGCTGATAGGCTGGCCGGTCAATCCCAAGCGGCTGCGGCTCATTCACCAACTCTTCCAGTGCCAGGCGCAGTTGCTCCAACTCACGCTCCATGCTGCGCACCATTACGCAGGCGGCGTCGAACGGTGCGGCACTCTCTTCCAGGAGTTCACTTGCCTTTTTCTCAGTGGTGTCACCATTGCTTAATAGCTCACGCCCGAGCATTCCCAATATTTCCGCTTTGGTGAGTCCTTCATCCTCATCGATGTCGCCATCTGCCGGGATTAATAAAAACCGTTCCTGTTGCATCACGCGGCCTCCCTCTTCTCTTCCTCATCACGCCCCAGCAGGTGATCAATGATCTGCTCAGGCTCCATCGTCTGTAGCATTTCAAGCCGACTCTCAAGACCATCAAGCCGGTGTTCGTCGCCGGTGGTGGCTGCCCAGTATCCGAGCTTCTCGTGCAGGGTCATGGCGCGCCCGATGCCGCTGGCACGGATGGACTGCACGGGGTAGACGGTGGCCTCGATGCGCACGTCACCGGCGGCGGTGAACATCTCGCGGATGGCGTCCTTGTCGATGGTGTGGGCGTGGTCCTGGTCGATCTCGTAGCGGATACGCACGTGGTGCATGTCGCTGGTGTACTGACCTGCCAGGCGACGCAGTTCGTCAATGTCGGGCGGGCCGTCGAAGGTGATGTCGATGAGCTCACGCGCCGGGGTGGGATGGAACTTGAACGCGGCTGAGTTGGCGTCCACCTCCCACAGCAGGAAGCCGACCGGGTCGTGGTGGCCGTGCACCAGGCGGGCGACGCTTCCGGAGTAGGCGATCAAGCGCCCGTTGTCCTGCCAGGACTGGTGTTTGTGGATGTGATTCAACATAGTGGCCTGCGCCTGTGCCTGGTACAGGGTGCCGACACTGAACTCGTGATCGGGCGAGACCATGGCGTAGTTGCTCTCGGTGACGCAGCCGCTCACGGTGCCGTGGGAGACCAGCACGGTGGGGATGCCTGCTGCGCGTGCCTGGTCGTTGGTCTGACCCCATGAAGAGAGCAGGTCAGCGACATAACCAGCGGCGCCGTGTGCGTGCTCGCGGATCTCGGTGGATGCCTTGTTGAGGGATGGGAGGCATGAGAAGACGGCTCGATCAGTGCGCAGCGGTACGGTGTCGGCACCAACCCTGTCCCACGTCATCACACCGTCTTCATGCAGAATCCACTGCCCAGGCTCATCAGCCACCAGAATCGGGTATCTGGCACGCAGGCGCTTCAGCGGCTCCAGGCTACCCAGGCGATCATGGCTGAATGTACCCTGCAGGATGAGCAGGGGCATGGCGTCGGCCAGCTGCAGCATCAGTTCCAGATACCTGGCGAACGCAGGCTCATGTACGTGCATGGCTGAGTCGAATGAGTCGCCGGCGATAACGGCTACTTCCGCGCCATCGGCGATGGCTTGCTCGACCGCGTAGGTCATGCAGCGATCTACCTGCTCCAGATGTTTCTGGCAAAAATGTAAATCGCCGGTGTGGAAAATCTTAATCATATTGCCTCCGTTAAAAATAACCTTGCCTCGCCTCGCCTTGCCTTGCCTTGCCTAGCCGCGCCAGGCGTTAAAACCTAGAACGGCGCTCCCTTGCCGCTTGCCGCTGCGGCCTGTTGCTCCTGCACCGGCGGCAGGATGTGGGTGGTGTCGCCGCTCTGGGTGGCCTCGGTCAGTCGGGTGATCGCCTCGTCGAGGGCCTCCATGTTGGTGGACCACTCGTCCCCGAGGTCGGCGCTCATGCGCTCACCAAACAGCTTGGCGTCGATGCCGAGTTTCTTGACCAGTGCGAAGGCCTCGGCGCGCAGGGCTTTTACGATGTCCTTGGTGTTGTCGGCGGTGGGTGCTGCGGAGGCTGCCGGCGTGGGCTCGGCGGCCTGCTCCTGCTCGATCTCTACCTCACCCTGCAGCTCGCCGTGGGTCTCCTCCATAAGCTCGCCGGTACCGGGTGCCTCGCGCTCTTCGTTGGAGAGATCGGGCAGGGCGCCGCTGCTCTTCGCCGGGGCGGCCAGCTGCGGTGCGGTGCCCATTTCCTGCTGCGCGAACACCTGCGCCATGTCCAGGCCGCGGGCCTCGATGCTGATGATGTACTGGTCGGTGCGCTCGGCCTTGCCCTTCTCCCAGTCGATGCGGCTGACCTCCTGGCGGCGCTTGCTGATCCAGAAGATCGGCTCGCCGTTGTGGGTGCCCTTGATGTGGCCGAGGCCGTGGTGCACCAGCTCCAGCACCTCGCCGATGCCGAGGCTGGCGTAGATGGAGGTGAACTGCAGCTCGATGAGGCCAACACCGGGGCAGCCTGGCACGTAGAAGTAGAGGCTGCCGTGGTGCATGCAGTTGCCGTTGCCGAAGACGTCGCAGCCGTTCGGGTCACAGGGGCCGACGGTCTCCACGGGGCGACCACCCCAGCGCTTGCGGCGAGTCTTGTCGGCGGTGATCTCCTGGCGCTTCTTGCACAGCAGCTCGCCGGTCTGCGGGTCGGGCTCTGACCAGAACGACAGCTCGCTGGCCTTCCATGCCTCGAATCCTTCACGGAAGATGAGGTTCAGGTCATCGGCTGGGAAGATCACCGGGAAGGTGTAGAGCAGGCCGTCCTTCGGATCGGCGTAGCGCTGGAGGATCGCCTCGGCAGCGCCGGGTGTGGTGAAGTCATCCGGCACCACGCGGAAGTAGGGGGCGTTGCGCGGAGTGAGCGGGTAGGCGGGCATGCCGCTGATCTGTTTCAGGCGCTTCTCGATGTCGTCGAAGCTGACCCCGGCGGCGAGGCCGTCGTTGTAGGCTTGCTGTGCTCCATGGATGGCGCGGGCCTTGGCGGTCAGCACCTTGATGCCGGGGCGGATCTTTCCGGCAACCGGCAGACGCTGCGCCTGGGCGGCGCGGGCACCGTGGAGGGTTGAGTGGACGTGTGCGGACATGGTGTCTCCTATATCTAGTTGGTGAGGGGCTCAGGCGGCCCGTCGGGTGATTTCTGCGGCGATCTCGCTGAGCTTCTCTGCCACCTCGGGGTGCATCGCGGGCCAGTTGGCCAGCTCCTGCAGGATGGCGGCGCTGCGCGTGGCGTCGGGAAACGGTTCCGGTACCGGCAGGCTGCGCACAGCGGCAATGAGCGGGTCTTCGCTGGTCGCCTTGGCCGGCGCGCCGCTGCCAAGGCGCGGGATCTCTCTGATGGCAGCCCTGATGGTGGTCGGACGCGGCGCGGCGGCGGGCTCTTTTTCCGGTACACCGTCGGGGACAAAGGCCCACAGCCCCAGCGTCATCTTCTCCACCAGTCCGCGCTTTAGCAGGCGGTTCAACGCGGTGGAGATCTGACCGACATCCCCGGCAAGCGCACACTCGGCAAATATATCTGCCCTGCCCATCGGCTTGTCCGCCCCTTCCAGCGCGACGAGAACCTCGTCTTCAATCTCTTGCGTGAGACTCATGATCAGGCCGCTGCCGGGGGTTCTGGGTTGTAGTCGTCGTGCTGCGGCGTTGGCCAGGTGCTCACCACCTTTCCGCCCTGCCCAAAGCGGGCGGCGTTGCGCAGCGCCTGCAGGCGTTCGTGGTGCGGCGTCAGCAACACGGTGCGGCCGTTGACGGTGGCGGGCTTGAGGCCCATACGCCGTGCCAGGCTGTCGATGTCGATGACCTTGCAGGTCGGTAATACATGGATCTCACACATGGTTATCTCTCCCGGTTACGCCCCTACAACGAGGCCTTTCGGATACACCGTGGCGATCAGGATTGGATCATCACTGGCAGGATTGGCGCCCACGCCCAGCGAGATAGACTCGCCGTAGCAGCGCCAGTTATCGGTATCGACGAACCCGGCACTGCTCACCTCGCGACCCATGGCGGCATCGCTGTGGGCCATCCAGTCAGGGAACAGGATGATGGTCGGCTCGCCTTTGAAGCGGATGTATTTCATGCGGCCACCTCCGCCACAGGCTGCCAACTGATAGCACCAGCCGACTCATTGCCGCCAGTCGCACGATAGGCGCCGCCGCTGCGCGTGATGGCGATGCAGCCAGGACACCAGCTCTCCGGGTTGCACAGTTCGTTGACCCATCCCTGAGGCGCGCCGTCGTGGAAGACGATCAAGCCGTAGTTGGGCAGGTTCCATGACTCGCGGTACTCCTCGGCGAGTTCCATGAGCTGTGTCAGGTTTTTCATTGGTTGTTCTACCTGTTGTTTCGCCAACCACCCAGAGGACTACGCCAAAGGCCAGTTGCTGTTGTCACCGGTACCGGCCGTGGCGCGGTTGTGTTTGGTGATGGGGAGAATATACGCCAGCGTATACACGCAGTCAATACGCTGGCGTATATATTTTTTTAGCGGTCTACTTGTGAGAGCATTGGTGTCAGGACAAGGGGTGAGACATATGGAGAGAAATGGATCTGGTGATGGTGCAACAGTGTCGCCGCAGGCGCAGTGGGCTGGGTATGAGTGCCCAAAGTGTGGGTATCGACGTACGCCAACCGAAACGGCCTCTGTGCAGATGTGCCCAAGTTGCGGGGCATACTACGCCAAGGTAGGAAAAAGGGTTGCAACAGGGCATGAAGGGGTGGGGCCGCGCAAGGGGCCGACTGTTAAACCACAGCAGCTGTGGTTTGGGCAGAAGCCGCGCGAACTCATTGTCGGCATGGTCTCACTGATATTTTTACTGTTCCTTGCTTCGCGCTTTGGTGGTGATAGTGTCAGCGCCGAACAGAAGGCGGCAAGTCAGGCACAAAGGGATCGCGAAAAGGCAGCCAAACACCTCTGTGCCGCGCAGGCCAAGGCATCAGCGGCTTACCCTGGCACGGTCGATGTTCATTGGTTCCAGGGGGTGTTTGCTGAGCCCTATAATGACGGCATCACTCTTGTGAAGATGGACTTTACTGCTAAGAACGCCTTCGGTGCCGAGCTACCGTTTCTCATCACCTGCCTGGTAAACCATGCTGGTGAGGTTGTGTCATCAAGGGTGAGTAAGCGTTAAATTGGAGCTATCTTCATGGAAGAGTCTCAAGAGATCAGGGAGCTGAAGGCGTTGCTCTACAGGGCGGAACAGCAGAAAGAGGATCCGGAGTCACGCATTGCGGCGGGATACTTCCGGCAGCTACTGGATAGACGAAAGGAACAGGACGCACAGAAGGAGAAGGCGCAGTGAAAAGAGTAACCCTATTTATCGCACTCTGCACAACGGCCGGCATGGCAAGTGGCGCAGTCTACCGCTGCGAGGTGGAGGGGCAGATAACGTTCTCGCAAACACCCTGTGCCGCCAATGCCCAGGAGTACCAGGTTGACTACATCAAGCCCAACGCCGACCATGCCGCAAGGATGAGTGAGCAGACACAGAGCTCGGCGGCGGCGGTGGCGGCCTCACAGACTGAGCGGGAGATCCGTAGTCAGGGGCTGGCGATTAAGGACGAGGAGGCGAATATCAGGGTGCTACAGTCGCGCCGCGATAAAGAGCTGGCCGCGTTGCGCAGCAAGAAAAACCTCGCCAACAACAATCTGGCCGGGGCCACGTGGGAGCAGAGTATCTCTGACGAGATGAACGCGGTGAATGGCCGGTATGATGCCCAGATCAGTGAGAAGCAGACGAATATCCAGCGAATGAGTGAGCAGATCGACCGGCTGCGTAGTCAGTGATAGCTGCCGTTTCTCAGTCGACGTATTCTAAGACTCGCTCGGCCGCCTGCTCAACGGTGTTAACCGGCGCGAAATCCATTTTATAGCTATTCGCTTCAAGCTCAATCTCCATAATGTTGTCTTTTGCGGCACCGAGCAATTTCGGGGACAGGGTGGGGTCATCTTGGCGTGGTATTGCAAAAATAAGTGCGGCTGAATCCAGTCCAACAAATTCGCGTGCTCGGTGCAACTCCCACAGGCGCGCGCGGGCATCTTTGACGCTACTGGATTGGCGTACTGGTGAGAGTACGCCAAAGTGAATAATGACTCGCTCATTGCAGAAACCGAACTTTGTTTTCTTTCCGTCCTGCAGCAATGGGACGCTTCTGCCGAAATACTTCTCCAATACGGGCTGTTTCGTGACAACAAGCTCTCGTACAGCGGTGCCGAATCGCTGATTCGACTCATCTTGCGATGGCGCGTCAGCATCGTCCATGTCATCAAAATCGCTGATATTAGCTAGGCTGGAGTACATCATGGCGCAGATGCGTAAAGCGTCATTCAGTGTTGTGGCGTGAGTATGACGTGTCTTGCCGAGTGTCAGGCCTAGTATGGCAGGGAAGTCCCCCGAGATCCCAATGACCTTGACCATTTCTATGATTGTGGTGAACCCAGTTTCAAGCATAGTCACCACACCTTTAGCCGCCTTGCCGTACATGCACTGCAGCACGTCGTCACGGATGATGCGCTTGGCGACAATGCCATCCTCGCGCTCTATGATGGCGCCGACAGCTATACGCTCTCCTGTTCCAGCTACCGGCTCCCAGTAAACGGGGAGCAACGTGGTGTTTGGTGTCATATTCAGATCCTGGCCAATAGGTCATCCGGCTTAGGGAACCGCGCTAGTATACGGTCTGCCAATCCAGACATTCTAGCCTGAGCAAATGCGGCTTGCTTGGCTAAACTCAACATCTTCGGTAAATCAATCGATTCTGTTGCTGGCGGAGTGAAGTAGAGGGCATTGGCCATGGCGCTACGAATACAGTCATCTTGCTTTCCAGCTATGATGGCGTAGTTTGCCATAAGATTTTTAGTGTGTGGGACACGCCCGAGAGTGCGCTCATGGTCGATATAGGCGTGACGTTCGCCATCCCAAAGAAAGTTGCCAACATTCCGATCATCGTTCGCCAGCAGCTCATCCGCTGCCATGGCAATTGGTGCATCGTGCCATTGACAGACAATCGTAATCGCAACCTGCTTGAGCACGTGCCTGACTTCGCTGGGGTGATTATCGTCCCAATGCAGACGTTGCTTGAGGTTCGGGTAGGCCTCCTCTAGGCTGGCAAATATCCAGTTTTCACCATCACGCACAAGCAACGGCTCTGGCACTGGCAAGTTCCACGCACGCATCACCACGGCGCAATAACATTCCGCCAACACCCCATCAAGGGGAATTCGTTTAATGATAGCCCCCCTGATCTCGCCATCGATCATCACCATGCCGCGGGTCGCCTTATTAATGCCTTCGCCGATCTCGGTTTCGGTATTTGGTAGTAGCTCAGCTTCTCTTACCTGCAAGACAACCTCCTGTGATACAAAATCCTAACGATTTTTTTTTGATAAAGTCTCGACGGTGCTCGTGACAAAGGCCAGATCATCTTCTGTGAGATCTCCGCTTGCACTTTTTTTGCTGATAACCGAGATCAGCGCCTTGGCAGCGGCAGGCATAACCCGCCAGGCATCTTCTGATATGCCAAGAGGGCGTTCTGACCACGTGGAGATGTCTGGCGGGGGGAGGTGGGCGTGCACTTTGGCCTCTGCAACACTTCCATAGCTCTCGCCAACCGCTATAGCAAGTTGCGCCAACGTATCCGACTTAGGGTTCTTCGTCTCACCCCTGGTGATTCGGTTTATAGTTGGTTGTGGCACGCCAGAGCGCTGCGCAAGCACATACTCCGTGATTCCATGGCGTTTTAGTAAGTCTTTCAGCCACTTCGCATAGTTTGTTTCCATCAGGGCATTATACGGGCGCGTATATTCATAATGTAATAACGCCAGCGTATTGCTTTGGTGTATGCGTTGGCGTATATTCTTTGGCATGAACATTTCAACTCGCGAGAAATTGCTACGGCTGAAAGCCGGTGGCATGAGGATTACAGAGGTTGCTGAGCGCTCTGGCATACCTCAACCAACCCTCAGCCGCATTATTAACGGTAAACACTCCAGTCCGCTTGAGCGCACCGTTCAGGCCGTTGATGCGATTTACCAAGAAGTAATTAAAGCCACCTCGGGCCACGCCGCCCCGTGCGGCTCTGGCGAGACCAAGGAGGCGGCGTAGGGTGTTGACAGTCCTTTTGGTCGATTCATCGGTAATCAGCGCCAGGGAATACAGCGCCAAGCGCGTAATGCGTCTCAGGTCTCGTCGACAAGCAGCACAGAGTAACCGTGGGTCTGAGCAGTTAAGTAGTTGGCTTTGTCTACTGGATCTTCTTCGCACTGTTCCAGGCTTGTTGCGAATTGAAGTAATTCCTCTACCGGATTGAGGTTCTTTTGTGACAGTGCGTGTAGAGCAACCTTTTTTGCCGCAGCCATGTCGTGTGACACAGACCACACGTGTGCATAGCCATCTGGATTGCCGCTCGGCATGGTGAACGGCGAGATTGGGGAGACGCGAAACTCGAAAAACCAGGTTTTCACCGGAGACTCCTTCCGTGCTGTGTGTGTGAGAGCTACAGATTAACACGGTCGGGGCCTCCACCTAACTGAAGCAACTGCCCCCATCCGGGCAGCAGGGGGACGTCGAACAAGGAGGCGTCCCAGGCAGGATGGCCGCTGCGGTGTTCCACCGCCGCGGTGCAGGCGGCGCGAGGAGTGGGGTGGTTACCCAAGCGCTCTTCGCCAAGCCAGAGGGAGACCCCGGTCTCTGCAGGCACCACCCAGAAGGTGCCGTAAGGACTGAGGGTGTAATACGAACGAATAACAACGAGTTTTTGTTGCTGTGAAGTGTGTGGTTGCATTGTGGTTGTTCTCCATATTGGGGCTGGTGGGCTGGTCTTACTCCTGCCAGTTGTTGTCGCCAGCCCGCTTTTTTTAGAGATTAAACCTCATGTGCTGCATGGTTTCTCGGTGAATGAATCAGGAGATCTACCGATGGATAATAATCACGAATACGGTATCGACCCGCTGGACATGGCAGCCTATGAGACGGTGCATGAGTACCGCAATGCGAAGACGGGCAAGCGCGGCCCTGGTGCGCTGGCACCGCTGGTGGGCATGGCTCCGTCAACTCTCTCGAACAAGTGCAACCCCAATGAGATTTACGCCAACCTTACCCTGAAGGAGGCGCGCCAGGTGGTGTTGGCCTCGGGGGATTCGCGGATTGTTAAGCAGTTTGCCCTCGATGCTGGGTTTACGATCCTGCCTATGCCTGAGGTCGACTGCCCGGCTGATATGGACATTCTTAATGCATGGGCCGATTGGCAGGCTGATATTGCAGAGACTATCGAGGCGGTAAAGGCGGCGATAGCTGGCAGCCCCACCAAAGAGAAGGTGGAGACGATTCGACGCGAGTTGCATGAAGATCTGGCTCAGGGAATGAAGCTGTTCAACATTATCGATGACATGCTGGAGCCGGATGACAAGCTCCCCACGGCCGTTCGGCAGTTGCACAAGGCCTAGGCTATGGAATTGCGCGGATACCAGCAGGCTGGAGTCGATGCATTGCGCAAGCACTACGCATCGGGCCTTGAGAAACTGCTCTATGTGCTGCCAACCGGCGGGGGCAAAACCTTCGTGTTCTGCTACATCGCAAACCAGGCGGTGGCCCGTGGCAATAATGTCCTGATCCTGGTGCACCGCAAGGAGCTGCTGCTGCAGGCCTCGCGCTCGCTCTCCGAGCTGGGGGTGAAACACGGACTCATCGCCCCTGGGCACACGCCAACGAAACACCCGGTACAGGTGGCCAGCGTGCAGACCATTGTGCGGCGCATGCACCACATGAAATGGCCCCCTGGACTCATCGTTGTCGACGAGGCGCACCACCTGACCGCGGGCAGCCTGTGGGGCAAGGTGATCGAATACTACGACGGGGTGCCGGTGCTGGGTGTGACCGCCACCCCGGAGCGCCTCGATGGGCAGGGGCTAGGCGATCATGCTGGCGGCTTCTTTCAGGAGATGGTGCTGGGACCGACGATCGGCGAACTTATCGAGATGGGTAACCTGGTGCGACCGGTTGTCTATTCATCACCCATCGAGGTGGACCTGACCGGGGTTCGCAAAACCGCTGGCGGCGATTACAACGCCAAGCAACTCGGCGGCGCAGTAGACAAGCCACGCATCACCGGCAGTGCGGTAGACCATTATCGTAAGTACCTGGGCGGCGCCCCGGCCATCGCCTTCTGTGCCTCGGTGGCGCATGCCGAGCATGTGGCGGCCCAGTTCCGCGCCGCCGGGTACCAGGCGGTGAGCCTGGACGGCAATGTACCGGACGGCGAGCGCAAGCGCCGCATCGCCGATCTGGGGACTGGGCGCCTCAACCTCATCACCTCCTGCGACATTATCTCCGAGGGCACCGATATACCGATCGTGGCCGGGGCGATCCTGCTGCGGCCGACGGCGTCGCTCTCTCTCTATCTGCAGCAGGTGGGGCGTGCACTTCGGCCATATAACGGCAAGAAAGAGGCGATCATTCTCGACCACGTTGGAAACAGTGGCAGCATGGAGAACGGGGTCTTCGTACCAAAACACGGACTCCCCGATGAGGATCGCGACTGGTCCATCGATGGCCGCGCCAAGGGTAAGCGCGCCAAGGACGATGATCAACAGATCAACGTGCGCCAGTGCGAGCAGTGCTACCGCGTCCACAAGCCGGCACCGTGCTGCCCACACTGCGGCTACAGCTACCCTGTGCAGGCGCGGGAGATAGAGGAGGTCGATGGCCAGCTGGAGCAGATCACCCCGGAGATGGTGAAGCGCGAGCGCAAGAAGGAACAGGGCAAGGCGAAGTCCTACGATGACCTATTGAAGATCGCCCGTGAGCGTGGCTATAAACCGGGCTGGGCTCGCTATGTGGCCAAGTCGCGCGGCATTCCGGTACCGGTAAAATCTGAGGTGGAGGCGGCATAACTATGGACATCAGCCAGAACAACGACGAGACGCTCGATCTGTGGCTGTGTGCCAATAAGCAGGCCTCAAGCGATGATCGCACAGACGAAGAGAGTGCCGCTGGCATTGCGACGGCATGCACATGCGCCGAGGAGGATGAGCGATGAAAGAGTCTGACATTCAGAATCTCATCCGCCTCACTCTCTCTGAGCGATCTGAGGTCACCCACTGGCGCAACAACACCGGCAGTGGCTGGCAGTCGAACGAGCTGCTGCGCGGGCCGCGCCGCTGCGTTGACATGAACCCAGGTGACGTCCTGCTGCGTAACGCCCGCCCCCTGCATGCCGGTCTGTGCAAGGGGAGCTCGGATCTCATCGGAATGAAGAGCGTCGAGATCACGCAGGAAATGGTCGGCCAGCGCGTGGCGGTCTTTGTGGCCGTCGAGGTAAAAAACAAAGGCGGGCGCGTAACCAAAGAGCAGCAGCACTTCGGTGATACCGTACTGAACGCTGGTGGGATCTTTGCCATTGCCCGTTCCCCTGCAGACGTGGAGGGCCTATGAGCGTACCGGCCCTGATGTTCAATGTGATAGATGATTTCAAGCAGGCGATGGCCGATGAGAAACTCGCCTATGACGACAAGGATCCCATCGTCGACGATGGCAAGATTCACCGCTACCACGTCGATGGCGACAAGGGCGGTAAGCAGAACGGCTGGTATGTGCTCTACACCGACGGCGTTCCGGCTGGTTCGTTCGGCTCATGGAAGGACGGCGGTACCTTCACCTGGTGCGCCAAGCGTGAGCAGGAGCTGACACAGCAGGAGCGGGAAGAGAATCGCCGCCGTATCGAGGCTGCCCGCAAGCAGCGCGAGGCGGAGCGCAAGCAGCGCATCGAGTCGGCCCGCAAGCTGGCCTTGCAGGTGTGGAACGAGTCGACCGACGCGGTGGGGCATGCCTACCTGCAGCGCAAGGGCGTTCGCGCCCACGGGATCCGCGTCACGGTGCAGGACTACGAGTTCAAGACGCAGAGCGACAAGACGCTGCGCATTCCTACCGGCTCGCTGGTGATCCCGATGCGGGATAGCGAGGCGACGATCTGGAGTCTGCAGTTCATCACGGCAGATGGCGATAAGTGGTTCCTCCCTGGGGGCGATGTCGATGCCCACTATCATGCGATGGGCACACCTGGCGGCCGCATCCTCATCATTGAGGGCTATGCCACGGGTGGTACCTGTCTGGAGGCGGCAGGGGGAGGCGTGGCCACGGCTTTTAATGCTGGCAACCTCATCAAGGTGGCGCGCGTGATCCGAGACGCCAACCCGGATGCGGAGATCGCCATCGGCGCGGACAACGATCAGTGGACCACACTCAATGACGGCACCCCCAACCCGGGTGTGGTGCAGGCGAAGGCCGCGGCCAATGCCATCGGCGCGACGGTGATCATCCCCGTATTCACCGAGGAGCAGATCTTTGAGTTCGAGGAGCAGCACGGCAAAAAGCCAACCGACTGGAACGACCTGCAGCAGATCGCTGGAATCGAGGAGGTGGCGCGACAACTCGGCGTGCCTGCTGAGTCACCTGAACTACCTGAGCAGACAACAACCGACGAGCCACCGCTCACCGACGACTACGACGTACCGCACGACGGCGATGGTGATGAGGTTTATGCCGCTCCTGATGGCGGCACCGATCAGAATTCCTATTTCCGCCCCCTGGGACACGACCGGGGAACGTTCTTCTTCCTCACCTCTCGCGGCAAACAGGTGCTGGGCTTCCAGATGGGGAGGCTCGCACAGAAGACCACGCTGTTCTCACTCGCCCCGATGCACTGGTGGGAGCGTGAATTTCCGCACGAGAAAGGCTTCACCGGCAAGGCCATCGACCAGGCGGTCAACGCGCTGATCGGTGCCTGCTATGCGCACGGCGTGTTTCGCGTCGATCGCATCCGTGGCCGTGGCGCCTGGTGGGACGATGGCCGCGTGGTGTTTCATGCTGGCGACCGCCTCTATGTGGATGGCGGCGAGAGACGCATTCAGGAGCACGAGAGCCGCTTTGTCTACGAGGCACTACCTGAGATCCGTGTGGTGATGGATTCACAGATCACAGGCAAGGAGGCGGTGCAGCTGCATGAGCTGTGCACCTCACTCGCCTGGGAGCGTGGTGCCTACGGCGCGATGCTGGCCGGGTGGATCGTGGTGGCCCCGGTGTGCGGTGCGCTGGAGTGGCGGCCTCACATCTGGGTGACCGGCCCTAGCGGCTCAGGTAAGTCCTGGGTGGTATCCAATATAGTGCGCTCTGCCCTTGGGGAGAATGCACTGCAGGCCCAGGGCGACTCCACCGCGGCGGGCATTCGCCAGGCGCTCGGTCACGATGCACTGCCGGTGGTGTTTGATGAGGCGGAGGGAGAAGACCAGAGGGCCGCGCAGAACATGCAGGGGGTGTTATCCCTGATGCGCCAGGCATCGAGCGAGACCGGTGGCCAGATCCTGAAGGGCGGCAGTGACGGCGGTGCCGCACGCTACACGGTGCGCTCGGCGTTCTGTCTCTCCTCCATCGTGCCGCAGCTCAAGCAGACGGCCGATGAGGCCCGCGTGACAGTGCTCACTCTACGAAAAGCCGACCAGGACGATGCTGGCCGTGCCCGCTTCCGTGAACACATCGCGCCTCTGTCACTGATGTTGACCGAGGAGTTCACCCTGCGGCTGCAGGCGCGCACCCTGCGCCACCTGCCGACACTCAGACACAACGCAAAGGTGTTCGCCACGGCGATTGCCGACCACCTCGGCTCGCAGCGCCTCGGCGATCAGTACGGGCCGCTCATTGCAGGCGACTACCTGCTGCACTCGATAAAGGAAATCGCACCGGAGGCGGCGCGTGAGTGGGTGCAGCAGCAGGACTGGGCCGAGACACAGAGCACGGTCGAGCAGAGTGATGAGCTCAAGCTGCTCTCACACATTATGGAGTCGATGATTGAGGTTGACCCCGATAAGGGCGGCGTCATTCGCTGGTCGATCGCCGAGCTGGTGGCCACAGCGAGTGGCAGGCCTGTGATTAAGGATGCCCGCGTACCAGACAACGTAGCCGCCGAGGCGCTCGCCCGTGTCGGTGTGCGCTTTGAGGATGGAACAATCTATATCAGCAACACGCACCGAGGGTTGAAAACGATCTTGCGAGACACGCCATGGTCGAGTGGATGGGGCAGGGTGTTGGGACGAATAGATAATGCGCTGACAAACAGGTTAAAACGATTCGGTGCTGTCGCATCGAAATCAGTCGGCATACCCATCACAACAGCCATCGACACGGAGACGTGATGATGATTCGTTCCATGTGAAACCACAAAAAGGTTACAAGGTTACAAAAGGGTTACGGGTTTCGCCCTGTAAAATCAATCGTGTAACTTTTGTAACCATTGTAACCCGTTTCAAGACACACATATGTGCGAGACACACACATACATATAGATAAATATTTCTCTATATATATCTATTTTAGGGTTACAAGGGTTACAAGGTTACAAACCAAGCGCAGCAAGGGCTAGAGGTGTAACCTTTTTGTAACCCTGAATAAAAAAAGGTTACAAACAATAAGAGGGGGCAGACATGACGTTTGAGACGTACCGATACCGAGATCCGGCAGAGATTGTGGAACGTGACGAGCTGAATGCCCTGCGCAACCGCGCAGGCTGCTCCTGCTGCGCTCTACGCGGCGATCAGGCGTTTGATCGGTACCTGTGCAGCGTGAACGGCAGAACGCCAGGCAAACGCGGCTTCTGCCGCGCCTGGGTGCCAGTGGATAGACTGGAGGAGGCGGCATGAAGAGACGGCAGCAACGTGATCGCTTCGCGTGGGTCGAGGTGAGGTTGAGCTACTGGGGGATCTGGATGGCAAAGCAGGTGGACGGCCTTGGCTATGCAGGCCGTACCCAGGAGGGGCGACTGATGGATGAAGGCCCGGTAGGCTCCACAACGAACTACCGCGATCACTCCCCTGATATCGAGTTTGCCCACAAGGAGCATGAGACCGACAGGGCGATACTACTCTTGCCACCTGAATGGCGCAGGCTGGTGGTGAGACTGCATGTCAACGGGAAGAGCCAACAGCAGGTGTCTGCTGAGATTGGGAAATCACAGGCATGGGTGCGACAAACCTACGCGCAGATCATCGCGTTTCTGGCGGCAGCCATAGCAACTGAAAAAAGTGCGGCCTAGAGTTGACAGACTCAAGCGCTAGCGCATAAAGTGAAATTCCATATAGCGTGGTACACGCAACCCTGAAGCCCGGCCAAGCGCCGGGCTTCTTCGTTTCAAACCCGCACCGGGTAACCGGCGGCGGGTTTTTTATTGGAGCCAGGAATGCCCCCTGAAGAAGCCGTGTTAGGTCGACTCCAGCGAATGGAGGATAAGCTCGACAAGGTCACCGATGCTATTACCACGCTGGCGCGGGTTGAGGAGAGACAGGCTCATCAACGTGAGGCGATCGGCAGGGTTTGGACTGAGCTCGAGAAAATGGACCGGCGCGTAAAGGCTACCGAAGAGTCAAACCGAACGAACACTACAGTGCTAGGCCTCAGCGGCAAGTTTTGGTGGCCAATCTACGCCGCCGTTGTGATGTCGGCGTTTGGCATAGCCGGGTGGTTTCTGCGTGGCCCACTAGGAGGGTAATTGTGACCGAAGTGATCGTAACCTCAACCAGCCTGACGCTCTTCATGGCGTTCATCGCCCTGTTCCTCGTCTGGATGCTGCTGCGTCTGCTGGACATCAGCCAGGGCCGGGACATTCACCTCACTCTCAACAGGATCCACGATGACCCGCGCTCTGCTGCTCTGTATCTCGGCCTGCGCTTTATGGGCGCCTGTCTGCTCGTCGGCCTCGTCATTTCCTGACCGGTACGACACGCTCATCGAGCGTGCGGCAGAACGTTACCTGCCGGGTGTTGATTGGCGCCTGTGGAAGGCTCAGCTCTACCAGGAGTCACTGCTCAACCCGGATGCGGTGTCCCCCGCAGGGGCAGCAGGCATAGCCCAGTTCATGCCAGGCACCTGGTCACAGATAAGCCGCGAGCTGGGCCACGATGGAGTTAGCCCACACATGGCTGGGCCGGCCATCGACGCAGGTGCGTATTACATGGCCAAGCTACGCAATGGGTGGTCGTCACCCAGGCCTGAGGCAGACCGTCACTCACTGGCAGCAGCCAGCTATAACGCAGGCATGGGCAATCTCATCAAGGCCCAACGTCAATGTGGCGGGGCTGTCGGCTATCCCGACATCATCACGTGCCTGCCTGATGTGACTGGACATCACAGCACAGAGACGATCGTATACGTCCAGCGTATATGGCAGTGGTGGACGCAGATGGTGCTAGGACTATGACACTGCTACTGCGACTGCTTCCATATCTGCTTGTTATCGGTGGTGTGCTGGCAGCGTACACATGGGCCTACCAGCGCGGGTGGGATGCGCGTGATGCAGAGGCAAAGCGCGAGCGCATCGCTGCTGTGCAGAGGACTATTGAGCAGCAGGAGCAGCTCGATGCCGAGACGCTGGAGCTGGAGTTCGATGTTGCCGAGCAGCGTGAGGTGGTGCGGGTTGTCTATCGGGACAGGATTAAGCGGGTGGTGGAGTATGCACAGGGTCGTCCTGCTGTTGAGTGCCTCGGTGCTGATGGCGTGCAGTTATACAACGCCATCCGTGCCGGTGTTCAAGGCAAGCGCCTCGATGCTGATGCCGTGTCAACAGGTACTGCCACCCCTGTCCAAGGGGACTGATGTCGCCATTCTCACCAACCAGGTGGACACATGGGAGGTGTACGAGCAGTGTGCCGGCAAGGTGGGCCACTGGCATGAGGCGTATCAGTTGTATCGCAAGCGCGCCAATGCGGCGTGCCGTGATGACGACGCGCCATGCACCGGGGACCCTGGCTCTACCCACTAAACCACGAGGGCGCAGAGGCGCGGTTCTTGAGAAAATTTTAGGCGCTCATAAGTTGTTGTTTAGTAAGGGGTGGTTTTGCTGAGCCTGAGCGAGTCACCGGGTAGGCGGGATGGAAACGCGAAAAAAACAACGACTATGAGCATCAAGGCGGCACCGCAAATCCCGGCGAGCCGCCGGGCCAATAAGGCTGAGACCGCTGAGTTCTGCGGTGTATCACTACCAACCATTAATGCCTGGATTGCCAAGGGCGCCCCAGTGTTGCAGAAGGGAAGCAGGGGGATCCCTTGGGTGCTGGATCTCTGGGCACTTGCAGAGTGGCGGTTCACCGGTGGAGCAGGAGGGGCTGTCGATGAGGATGTCCCGCAGACACCCCGTGAGCGCAATGACTGGTACGCCGCCGAGCTCAAACGCCTGCAGTTCGAGAAAGAGACCGGCCTCCTGATAGCGGCCGATGACATGCGCACCACGGTGGCCGAGGCACTGCAGCCGGTGATGCTGGGGATGGAGACCCTGACCGATGTGGTAGAGCGCGATGCCGGCCTGACACCAGAGCAGGCGGCGATCATCCGCCGTGAGATTGACCGCTTGCGTGAGGCCCTCTACCTGGATCTGGTGAACATGGGCGCGGATGTTGATGAGGCCGACGATGAGTGATCTCGCCCGCGCCGCCGACATCATCCGCGACGTGGCCGAACTGGTCAGGCCGCCCCAGCGCATGACGGTGCCCGAGGCGGCCGAGCAGTATGTCTTCCTGGACATCCCCGGCGGATACAAGGGCCCATGGCGCAATGAGCTGCCCCACTACATGGTGGAGCCAGCTGGGTGCCTGACCAGCCGGGAGTATGAGGCGGTGATCTTCGCCGGCCCCGCCCAGTCCGGCAAAACCCAGATGCTGGTCGACAACTGGTGGTCGCACACGGTCATCTGCGACCCGGGCGACCTGATGGTGGTGCAAACCTCGCAGGACACGGCGCGGGACTACAGCCGCCGCCGGGTAGATCGCCAGATCGCCGCATCGCCGGAACTGCGCCGCAGGCTCAGGGCGGGCCATGGCGACAACACCCACGACAAGACGTTCTCCAGCGGGATGATCCTCTCTCTGGGCTGGCCGACGAAAAACCAACTGGCAGGCAAGAGCATCGGCCGCATGGCCCTGACCGACTACGACCGCATGCCGGATGACGTGGACGGGGAGGGGAGTGCGTTTGGCCTGGCCAAGGAGCGCACCAAGACATTCCTCAGTCGCGGCATGACCATGGCCGAGTCGAGCCCATCGAAACCGGTACTGGATCCGAAGTGGCGACCGAAGACGCCCCACGAGGCCCCACCCACCAAGGGGATCCTCGGACTCTACAACACCGGCGATCGTCGCAGACTCTACAGCCAGTGCCCGGAGTGTGGCGAGTGGTTCATGCCGTCGGCCAGCATCGAGGCGGCGCAGATCCCGGAGGAGGGGAGCATCGATCACCGTGCCGAGAACACGGCGCTGATCTGTACCGCCAACGGCTGCCTGATCTTCCAGGACGCGGAGCGCCGCTTCAAACGCTCCGGGCGCTGGCTTCGCGAGGGGCAGACCATTCACGGCAGCGGCGAGATTCGCGGCGAGGGCCTGCGCAGTCGTCGGGCCACCTTCTGGATGCCTGGCTGGTACGCCGCCTTCCAGAGCTGGCAGAGCATGGTGGCGACCTATCTCCACGCCCACGGCAACTACCAGCGCACTGGCGACGAGGAGCCGCTCAAGCAGGTGGTGAACACCACCTTCAGCGCGCCGTACCTCTACCGCGCGCAGCAGAGCGACACCCGTGACGGCGAATACCTGCTGCAGCGCGCTGAGCCTGCAGAGCGTTACTACATCCCCGATGGGGTGCGCACCCTGCTGGCGGCGGTGGATGTGCAGAAGAACCGCTTCGAGGTGATGGTGATCGGTATCGGCATTGCCGGTGAGCAGTGGCTGATTGACCGCTACGCGATCCGCGAGGTCACCCCGCATGCCCGCATCGAGGACTGGGAACAGATTACCGACAGGGTGGTCAACGCCACCTACCGCCTGGGTGGCAACCGCGAACTGCGCGTGCACATGACCGCGGTGGACTCGGGCGGCGCGGCAGGCGTTGCCGAGCGCGCCAACGAATGGTGGCGCGGACTCAAGCGCACCGGGCAGGGGCGGCGCGCCAGGATTGTGAAGGGCGGGCTCAAAGGCAAGGACCGGATCCGCGAGACCTTCCCGGACAGCACCAGCCGCAAGGATCGCCAGAGCGGTGGCCGCGGCGATGTGCCACTGCTGACGCTCAACTCCGATGCGCTCAAGGATGCGATCTACGCCGACCTGCAGCGGGATGAGCCAGGCCCTGGGTACATCCATTTCCCCGAGTGGCTGGGTGAGCAGTATTACGACGAGCTCACGGCCGAGGTGCGCACCGACAAGGGGTGGGAACAAGTTCCTGGACGGCGAAACGAAACCTTCGACCTGGCCTACTACATCCGAGGCCTGTGGTTGTTTCTCAAAGGCGACATGATCCGCTGGCAATCGCCGCCACCCTGGGCGGCGGCGATGGACGGGAACAGCAACGTCATCAGCACCGATGAGCGGCGCGAGATGAAGAAGGCAGCGACCGAGCCGAAACGCGGCAGGCGCACACGATTCAGGTTCAACTGATATGGCATTCACGCAGGCAGATCTCGACATCATCAACCAGGCGATCGCACTCGGCGAGCAGGAAGTGCAGTTCGCCGATGGTAGTCGCGTTCGCTACCGCAGCGTCGCCGCTCTCAAGGAGGCCAAGGCGCACATTGCCGAGCAGTTGGCTGGCGATGCCGGGAACCGCCGCCCGCGCATGACCCGGCTCAGTGTCGGCAAGGGGATTTAATGGACAAGCGCATCTACATCCTGGATCGCTACGGTAAGCCGATGATGTCGGCGAGCAATACCCCCTACGAGAGCGCCGGCACCGGGCGGCGTGCCGTCAACTGGTACGCCCCAGGTAGCGGGCCCAACGCCACCCTGGGGGCGTCACTCACCACGCTGCGCAACCGCAGCCGGGCGGCGTTCCGCAATAACCCGTGGATCAAGCGCGGACTGAACAGCCTCACGGCGAACGAGATCGGTACCGGGATCACGCCGCGCAGTCGCGTCGATGATGATGCCGTTCGTCGCGCCGCCAACGCGCTGTGGGAGATCTCCGCTGATGAGTTCGACGCCGACGGCGTGCTCGATGCCTACGGCCTGCAGACCATGGCGAGCCAGAACCGCAACCAGGCTGGCGAGGTGTTCATCCGTCGCCGCCCGCGACTCCCCATCGACGGACTCGCCGTACCGCTACAGGTGCAGATTCTGGAGGCGGAGTTCGTGCCGGAGGAGATGAACCAGGTGGCGCCGAACGGCAACGTGATCCGCAACGGCATCGAGTTCGATCGCCTGGGTCGTCGCGCGGCGTACTGGATGTACCGCCAGCACCCTGCAGATAACCAGGTGGTGCCCGATACCGCCACCACGTTCCGCATCCCGGCCAGCGAGGTGATCCATCACTTCCTGCCGATCCGCCCCGGACAGATCCGCGGCGAGCCGGTGACCGCGCAGGCACTGCTCAAGGCGCACACGTTCGACAGCTACGACGATGCCGAGCTGGTGCGCAAGCAGACCCGCGCCCCCTTCACCGGCTTCCTGAAGAAGAGCTACGAGGGCCAGGATGACTGGCAGTTCGACCCGATGACCGGCGAGCCCATCGACGAAGATCACGACGGCATGCCGATGGCCAATGTCGAGGCGGGCACCTGGTTGTCAGGCCTGCCCGGCGAGGAGCCCGTACTGTTCAACGGCGACGACACCGGCGATGGGTATGCCGACTTCATGCGCCAGCAGCTGCTCGGGATCGCCGCCGGCATTGGCCCCATCCCCTACGAGCTGCTCTCGGGTGACTGGAAGGGGGTCAACGACCGCCTGGTGCGCGCCATCATGCAGGAGTTCCGTCGTCAGATTGAGGCATGGCAGGACCAGCTCATGATCTACCAGGTGTGCCGCACCTGGTGGCACTGGTGGATGGACGCCGCCGTCTACTCCGGCGCCCTGCAGGCCACGGGGTATGCAGCGAAAAAAACAGAATACCGTCGCCACGAGTGGCGCCCGCAGGGCTGGCAATACCTCCACCCGGAGCAGGACGTGAACGCCAAGTCCAAGGCCATCGACAAGAACCTCACCTCCACCGAGGCCGAGGTGGCCAAGGCGGGTTATGACGTCGAGGACATCATCGATCAGAACATCCGCACCGAGCTGCTGATGGTCGAGAAGCGCCGCAAGGCCGGACTGCCGGACTACCCGCAAAGCAGCGCGAAGCCGCAAGCCACCGAACCCACACAGGGGTAACTATGTACGGCACACCCACGGACAATCTGCTGACCGATCTGGTCAACCGCCCGGCACTGGTCGCCCCGCGCGCCATGCCGTCGCTGCTGGCCAGCATCAGGTCTGCTACAGCGAATGAGGAGCAGGAGGGGCGCTTCAGTGCCGCCCTGCTCTCCGAGCAGGCCGAGCGCCGTGGTGGTTATTACCTCGATGAGGGGGTGGCCGTGATCCCGGTGATGGGGCCTACCGCGCACCGCAGCTGGTGGCGCACCAGTTACGAGGGACTCTCCCGCACTCACGAGGCCGCGCAGAACGATCCGCAGGTGAAGGCGATCGCCTGGCTGTTTGATACCCCCGGCGGCATGGTCTCTGGCGTGTTCGATTTCGCCGATGAGCTCTATCAGGCCCGCGGCAACAAGCCTGCCGTCGCCGTGGTCTCCGAGATGGCAGCATCGGCCGGTTATCTCCTGGCCTCCGCCGTGGGGGAGATCATCGTCCCCCGCACCGGCGAGGTCGGCTCGGTCGGGGTGGTGATGCAGCACTGGGACTTCAGTGCCGCCCTCGAGGAGATGGGGGTGAGCCAAACCTACATCTATGCCGGTGACCACAAGGTCGACGGCAACCCCTACCAGCCGCTGCCAAAGGATGTGAAGGCGCGATACCAGGATGAGATCGTCCACGTCTACGGCATGTTTGTCGATGCCGTCACCCGCTACCGCGGGATGCAGCGCGAGGCGGTGATCGGCACCCAGGCGCTCACCTATATCGGCGAGAAGGCCGTTGAGGTCGGGTTTGCCGATCGCGTCGAACCGACACGCGACACCCTGGCACGACTAAAGAAAGATCACGGCACAGGTTCCGGCCTGTGGAGCATGACCCACCAACCCACTGGAGGAACTATGGGCAAGCAAACTGATGAAGCGCCGGACACCGGCACCACAACCACGGCTGCCAGCGGCAGCGAAACCGAAACCGTACAGGCTGAGGCACAGGCCACCGAGGTGGTGGCGCAGGCGGCTGCAGGAGCTGATACCGATACCAACATCGGCGGTGGTTCTGGTGGCGCGCCTGCCGCCGCCGACCCGGCGCAGGTCGTCTCCATGGCGCAGGCCGCAGGCCTCGGTCAGTACGCCGCCGACTGGGTATCCCAGGGCCTCACCCTGGAGCAGGTGCAGGGCAATATCGCGTTTGCCACTGACGTGCGGGACAAGTGCGCCGCGGCCAACATCGACCCCGCGCCCATCCTCGCCACCGGCGGTGATGTATCGCAGCTCGCGAGCATGGTGATCACCTATGCCGCGGCAGCGGCGGGAGGGGAGCACATCGACAACGGCGTCGCCGCGCAGTCGGGTGCCGACCAGGACAAGGGGTGGGGCAAGGCGTTTGGCGCGACGAAAAAGGCCAAATTCTGAGTTTTACCGGGCAGCGATCACTAACGTAATGAGAGGATTTTGAAATGGGCGTATTAACTGAAGGCCAGCACGCTGGCGAATTTCTGGTATCCGAGGCGGCCGGTAGCCGCTCACGCGAGGCCATCATCGTGCTCTCTGGCCAGAGCCTGCAGGCCGGTCACGTAGTCGGTATCGCATCAATTGGCGCTGTCACCTCTGCCGCTGATGTCGGTAACACTGGTGATGGCGCCATGGGTGTCGTGACGGCCGGTGCTGCCGCGCAGGTCGGCGACTACCTGCTGACTATCACTGCGGCCGCTGCCAATGGCGGCGCGTTCCAGGTTGTCGACCCTGCCGGTGACGTTGTCGGCATCGGCGCAGTGGGCGTGGCGTTCTCCGGTGGCGGGCTGTCGTTCACCCTGGCAGACGGCGCAGTCGATTTCGCTGTCGGTGATGCCACCACCATCACCGTTGCCGCCGGCTCGGGCAAGCATGTCGAGTGGGATGTGGCGAACACCGACGGTTCACAGGTCGCCGCCGGCGTGCTGTTCGATGCCGTTGACGCCTCCACGGCCGATGCCAAAGGTGTGCTGGTGGCGCGCGATGCCGAGGTGAACGGTGGCGAGCTGATCTACTTCACCGGCGCTACAGCCGACAACAAGGCCGCTGCCGCCGTGCAGCTGGCCGCCCTGGGTATCATCGTCCGCTAACCGCAACCAAACCCGTAAAGAGCCCGCCCCGTGCGGGCTTTTTTATTGCCAAATTTAGAGAGGATTTAATCATGGCCACAATGGATATTTTCAAACAGGACGCCTTCGGCATGATCTCGCTGACCGATGCCCTGAACAAGCAGGAGTTCCAGCCGAGCTATTTCCGCAACAAGGGTCTTTTTGTGCCGAAGCCGGTGCGCACCGAGACCGTTGCCATCGAAGAGAAGAACGGCGTCCTGAGCGTCATTCAGACCTCCGAGCGTGGCGCGCCGCTTGACCAGAAAACCGGGCAGAAGCGCAAGATCCGCGACTTCCGTACTGTGCGCATTGCCAAGGGTGATCGTATCAACGCCAGTGAGATCTCCGGTATCCGCGCCTTCGGTTCCGAGACCGAACTGATGCAGGTGCAGGCCGAGGTGGCCGATCGCTTCAACGGCCCGTCCGGTCTGATGCGTGATGTCGAGCTGACCTGGGAATTCCAGATGCTCGGCGCCATTCAGGGCATCGTATACGACGCCGACGGCAGCAGCGTGATCTACAACTGGTTTAATGAGTTCGGCGTCAACCAGGCCGCCGAGATCGACTTTGATCTCGACAACGCCAACCCCGCCTCCGGCGCGGTGCGCAAGGTATGCAACCAGGTCATTCGCCAGATGCAGAAGGCCGCTGCCGGAGCATGGGTTCCCGGTCGCACCTACGTTGAGGCGATCTGCGGCGACGCCTTCTGGGACGATCTAACCGCCCACAAGGAGGTGCGCGAGACCTACCTCAATACCCAGGAGGCGGCTGATCTGCGCAACGATGTTGGCATGGCCTACGAGTCGTTCCGCTACGGCGGCATCCTCTGGACCAACTACCGCGGCACCGACGACGGCAGCAAGGTCGCGCTGAACACCAACCAGGCGAAGTTCTACCCGGTAGGAGCCAACGGTGCCTTCCAGATGGCATTCGCCCCTGGCGAGTTCTTCGACACCATCAACCTGCCCGGTCAGCCGGTCTACGCACTGACCGTGCCTGACCGCGACCGCAACGCCTTCGTTGATGTGGAGGTCTACAGCTACCCGCTGCCGATCTGCACCCGTCCGGCGATGCTGCAGCGGGCCAAGCGTACCTAACCATGACGGATCCGTTCTCTCGCGCCTCGGCGGCGATGTTTCGTCACGGTGAAACGGCCACCTACCTCCCTGCAGCTGGTGGTGTGTCGTACGCGTGCCGGGTTATCCCCAGCCGCGGCGCGGAAGAGAGCGGTGAGTATGGTGCAGTAATGGAGCAACTGACACGGATGTCCCTACAACACGATGAGGTCGGCGAGCCCAGGCGCGGCGATCTCATCACCATCAGCACCGGCCGCTGGGCCGGCAGCTGGAAGGTAGACCGCCTCGAATCGAGCGACGGCTACCAGGCGACGGTGATCGTCACATGAGGATGGAGGTCTCACTCAAGGGCATTGAGCGTGCCATTGACCGCATGAAGGCCACACCGCAGCAGCTCAGTCGTGCCGAGGTTCGCGCGATCAAGAAGACGATCCGTGGCGGCAAGGCCACGACGGCAAAGCTGATCCGTGAGCACTATGTGTTAAAGGCCGCAGAGATCAAGTCGCGGATCAGCTCAAAGGATCCGGAGGCCGGGCAAAAACTGGCCCGTGGCTACCTCTACTTCAGTGACTACGCCATCCCCCTTGAGCTCTACGGCAACCCGCACCCGGGGAAGAAGGGCGTCTCGGTGACGGTGGAGAAGGGCAAGGGCAGGCAGCTGTTCAGGGGCGCCTTCTTTCGCAAGGACGGCAAGCCCGGGATCTGGAAGCGTGTGTCAGCAGGAGCTGGTACCGGAGAGCTGGTTGCCCGCACCCCCATCCGCCGCCTGTGGGGCCCGTCGCTCGCCTCCATCATCCGCCGCGACCTCATCGACCAGATCAGCGCCGATACCGGCGAGACGCTGCGCAAGCGTTACAGCGAAGAGCTCAACTATGAGCTGAGGGAGCTGAGGGCAAAATGAAAGAGCAGCAGATAATCGACTGGATCGTCACACGACTCCAGGGGGTGACCGTGGCCAACGGGTACCAGACCGATGCGGGTCTCGACGTTGGCCTGGGTCGCGCCACCCGCGACGATGGTTATCACTATGTCATCGCCGCTGATGACGTCGAGCCTGAGTCCCAGCAGGGGAACAGGGTTAAGGCCACCATGGAGGTCGTCATCGAGGGCTATGCCCCTGCTGATCTCGGCAACCCCAGCATCGAGGGTCGCAAGGTGCTGGCTGATGCCGAACGGGCGATCTTCACCGGCCTGGATAACCGCCTGCCGCTCAAAGACATCGGCGCCTCTCTGGCGTGGGGCGGCAACTCGCTGGACTACCGCAAGGACGGCAGCGATATCGAGATCTGCACGGTCACGGTTCGCGCCACATTCACCAAAGATCTCACCAACCCGTAGGAGCTGAATATGCAACAGGAAAAACCCCAGGCAAAGATGGTCAAGGTCAAGCTCAAGAAGACCCACACCCACGGCCGTAAAACCCATGCACCCGAAACCGAGGACGGCAAGCCCGTCTTCATCGATGTGCGTGAAGACCAGGCGGCGCGCCTTCGGGCGGACGGCGTGGCCGAGTAACCGGCAATCAACCAGTCCATAGCAAGAGGAATACACCATGTATCAGGAACGTAGTTTTATCGGCCGTGGCGTGCCGTATCTCGGCCCCTACGCCGGTGGTAAAAAACGCGATGTCGGCAACTGCTCGGCGCTGAAGATCGGCTTCAGTGAGGACAAGAAGACCCTGCCCAACTACCGCACCGGCGGTGGTGGCGTGGCCAACTCCCAGAGCATCGTCAGCGCCATGACCTGCTCGATGACTCTGAGCGACTTTGACGAGGAGAATCTCGCGCTCGCCACCTTCGGCGCATCATCCGCCGTCGCAGCGGGCTCGGTGACCGACGAGAGCCATACCGCCTATGTTGGCGGTCTGGTGCGCTTCGACAACCTGCCGGACACCTCCACCATCGTGGTCACTGACGCTACCGGCGTCACGACCTATGTGCTGGACACCGACTACAGTGTCAATGCGGCGGGCATCGTCCCCATCAGCGGCGGCGCGATCAGTGACGCCGCCACCATCCTGGTGGATTACACCAAGGTGGCTGGGAATGTCGTGCAGGCGCTCACCCAGTCCTCCCAGGAGTGGAGTCTCACCCTGGTTGGACTGAATGACGCGCAGAGCGGCAAGTCCGTGGTGGTGGATCTGCATCGGGTCAAGTTCAGCCCGGCTGGGGAGCTTGGGTTCATCACCGATGATTTCGGCAACATCGAGATCACCGGCGAGGTATTGGCCGACAGCAATATCACCGGCACCGGCCTCTCCCAGTTCATGAAGATCGAACAGGCGGCATAACGGAATAGCCACAACCAAAGCCCCCGGCATGAGGCCGGGGCACTAATTCTGGAGCGAACATGATCACGATAAACGGTAAAGAACACAGCGTACGGCAGATGACCGCCGGAGACCTTGCTGTACTGGCCCCGCTGGCAAAGCGCCTGGAGCCTGCGCTGCAGCAGGATGCCGCGTCATTCGACATGGGCGCCCTGCTGATCGAGTTTCCCGAGGTATTGTCCGTGGCGGAGCAGCTGCTCGATGGGGCGAACCTGCGCGAACTACCCCTGCACGATGCGGTGCGTGTGCTGCACGAGTTGCTGATTGAGTGGCTGAAAGTGAACGGGCCTTACATGGCCGAAGAGGTGGCACCAGCGGTAACGTCCATTGCCACCGAGATCAAGGCTATCGCCGCGCAGCTGGGGCAAGCAGCGCAATAAATATCATCACCGCTGCGAACGCGGCGCCGCCGAACAGAACCACGGCGTAAACGGCGCCCGGCAGACCGAACAGAAGAGACCAGGCCCAGGTGCCCTCTTCGATCAAACCCGTTCCATGGGCAATTAGCCCGATGCCCAACCAGGCGGTCAACATTGTAACAAAGCGCGTTGCGGTCATTACCTGACTCCAGCCTTTACAACCTCATCCGAGTATAGCCCCGTTTGATGCGTCAGCGCCAAGTGCGCTGCTGCAGGAGTACCTATGGCCGATCAAGAAGTATCGCTAGAACTCAAGGTCACCAAGAGCGGCCTCGACAATATCGAGGCGCTGATCAAGGAGCTGGGCGGCGCCGGTGTCGAAACCGAAAAGTTCCAGGCCCAGGCGACCGAACTTGGCAGCGCACTCGATAAGCTGACCGAGCAGCAGAGGCTCGTCGATGCTTTTGTCAAACTCAAGCAGGAGACCGGTGCCGCCGAGAAAGCCATGCAGGCGGCGAAAGCCGAGGCGGCGGATCTGGCCAAGGAGCTCAAGGCCACTGAGAAGCCGACCAAGGCGCAGGAGGTCGCATTTGAAAAGGCCCGCAAGGCAGCAAAGGGCGCTGAGGAGGCCTACACCGAGCAGCGCGCATCACTGCAGCAGCTGCGGGGCAAGCTGACCGATGTCGGGGTGTCGACCACCGACCTGGCCACCACTCAGGTAAAGCTCAACAATTCCCAGAAAGGGCTTACCAGCGAGGGTGCCGCGCTGGTCAAATCGCTAACCGCGACAAAAACAGCCCAGGACACGCTCGCCGACTCCGCCAAGCAGACCGGCTACAGCGTCGAGCAGGCGATGGCCAAGGTGGGTATTCGTCGCCACGCGGAGATCGAGGCGGAGATCAATGAGGTCAGGAAGGCCTACAAGGCGTTGGCCGACTCCGGCGAACTGACCGAGCGCGAACTGGCCCAGGCCAACCTCAAGACGCAAGAGAGCATCCGCAGCCTAAAGGCGGAGACCAACGGCTGGATGCAGTCGCTTGGTAAGATGAAATTGGAACTGGCCGCCGCTGGCGCAGCGGTCTATGGGATTGGCAGATTTTTTTCTAGCGCGGCTAAAGAGTCGGCCACCTTCGGTGCCAAGATGGCCGAGGTCTCCACCCTGCTGGATGACACCAGCGGCGTAGACGGGATGAAGGACGCCGTGCGCCAGCTCTCGCTTGAGTATGGCGGCGACGTAAACGCCAACGCCCAGGCGCTCTACGACATCATCTCCGCAGGGGCCTCCGACAGCGCCACCGCCACCGAGCAACTGCGCGTGGCCAATCAGTTGGCCATGGGTGGGATGACCGATGTCAACATCGCCGCCGATGGCCTGACCTCCGCCCTCAACGCCTATGGCGCTGCCGCCGGTGGCGCGGCCAATGTCTCCGACGCCTTCTTTACCGCCGTCAAGGCCGGCAAGACTACGGTGGGCGAGCTCTCCGACAGCATCGGCACAGTGGCGCCGATGGCCAAAACCGCCGGGGTTTCGCTGGATGAGCTGCTCGCCTCGGTCGCCGCCCTGACTGCGGGCGGCGTCTCGACCCGCGAGTCGATGACCCAGATGAAGGCCGCACTCACCAGCATCATCAAGCCCTCGAAAGAGGCGCTGGATCTGGCCACTGAGCTCGGTATCGAGTTCAACGTGGCGGCGCTGCAGACCAAGGGATGGGCCGGTTTCCTCGATGAGGTGAAGACCGCCACCGGCGGCAACGTCGAGAGCATGGGCAAGCTGTTCGGCTCGGTTGAGGGCCTGAACGCCGTGCTGACGCTGACCGGTGAAGGCTCGCAGAAGTTCGCCGAGACCATGGAGGAGATGGGCAAAAAGACCGGCGCCACGGCCGAGGCGGTCGAGAAGATGATGGACACCCCGGCGGTTCGCGGGGCGCGCTTCAATGCGGCGATGGTCGATATCCGCAATTCCATCGGTGACGCCGTGACCGCCTTCAGCCCGCTTCTTGAGGGGCTGACCGAGTTAATCAACAAGTTCAACACGCTTGATGGCGACACCAAGATGGTGGCTGCCGGCCTTGGCGCGGTAGCGGTGGCACTGCCGCCCATCATCATCGCCATGAAAAGCCTGGCGCAGGCCTACGAGATCCTGAAAGTGGCGACCGTGTCCTCCACAGCCGCCACTGCAGCCAGTGCCGCAGCGACGACTGGAGCCACCGTCGCCACCCGCGCTCTCTCCGTGGCCATGCGCTCCCTGCCGCTGGTGGGTATCGCCGCTGCCCTCACCGCCGTGGTGCCTATGCTGTTCGACTGGGCCACCGCCAGCCGCGAGGCTGCCGACGCCACCGCCCTGGCCGACAAAGCCACCGCCGATCTGCAAGAGCGCCTCGCGCAGATCAGCGACGAGACGGGCGTCACCGTCACCAGCATGGAGCAGTTCAACCAGGCGGTCAGCGATGGCCGTCTGGTGGCCGATGAGGCCAGCGGTAAATGGCTCTCCGCCGCGCAGGTGCAGGCACAGCTGGCACGCGAAACCCGCAACGCCGCCGACGAACAAGCCCGCCTCGCCGCCGAACTGTCCAACCGCGCCCCGGTCAGCGAGCAAGCCATCGCCATCGTCGCCCTGGGGCAGGCCACCCGCGACTGGTCAGACGCCATCACCGCCGTGGACGCCTCCGCCAAGGATGCCGACAAGCAGATCGCCACCCTGCTGGCCACCGCCGACATGGGCGACAGTATCCAGATGGCCGGACTGCTGCGCGCCCTCGATGAGATCAAAACGCAGACCCCCGAGCTGGCCGAGCTGGTCGAAAAAGAGCTGATCGGCGCCATCCAAAAGCTCGACGCGCAGAGCCTGGCCACCCTCAGTGCCTCGCTCAAAAAGGCCTTTGATACCGGTGCTATCAGTGCCGAGCAGTTTGCCAAACAGTCCGAGACGGTTATCGGCGCCGCCGCCAAGCGCATGGGTATCGACATCGAGGAGTCGCTGGGCAAAACCACCCAGGCTACCCGTGACGCGCTGGCCGATCTGGAGACCCTCAAGCAGGGGCTCGCCGCCGCCGGCTACAGCGCGAAAGAGCAAGGGATCGTGATCGCCGATGCGCTGGGAAAGGCATTCAGCAGCGCGAAGACAAAAGAGGATCTCGATGCCATCAAGTCCGAACTGCTGGCCCTCGGTCAGCAAGGCATCCTCACCGGGACGCAGCTCACCGAGATGGGGGCGCAGTATGAAACCGCGATGCAGCGCATGGGCGTCTCGACCACTATCAGCGCCGAAGAGAGTCTGGCGGCGATGCAGCGCATCACCCAGGAGATCCGCGCCCTTAACGGGGTGACCGACAGCACCACGGGCAGCACCGAGGCGCTCGGCGAAAGCACCGAAGCGGCGGGAGAGGCCATCGACGAAGCAGGGGAGTCGGCCAGATCCTGCGCCATCAACTTTGACATGGGCGCCCACGCCGCCCACCGCCTCGGACGTGGCATGGACGATGCCGCCCGCTACAGCAAGGTCTACGCCGACGCCAACTTGCGCGCCCTCAAGAGCATGGAGCACCAGGTCAATACCACCGAGTCCTATCTCATGGTGCTCAAACAGGCCGATCGCGAGGCCCGCAACACCGCCGATGCGATGATGAATCTGGATCGACAGATGCGCCGCCTCGACGAATCGCAGAGCGACGCCGCCCGCGGCACCGCCGATCTGGAGCTGCGCCTGCTGGAGATCAACGGGACCGAGGAGGAGATCGCCGCCGCCCGCCTGCAGCGCGACAAAAACGAGATCCAGCTGCAGATCGAGAAGAACAAGATCGACGCCCAGCGCGCTGCCCTGGCAGGCAATACCGATCAGGCCGAGGCCCTCAAAAAAGAGAGTGCCGAGCTGCAGAAGCAGATCAAGCTGCTGGATCAGATCGCCACCGCCGAGGCGCGGCAAAATGCCGAGCGCGAAAAAGAGCGCGCCGAACAGGACAACTCACGCGACACCACCCGCACCGTCCCATCAACCGAAACGGTAAAGGTTGTCGAGGTCAACATCAGCGGCAGAACGGTGAAGGTCGTGGAGGGGTACGAGGATGACCTGATTGACATCCTGGAGAAACAGCAGGCCACCGCATCATGAATATGACCATTGACGGAATCGACTTCGGCGAGTTGTGGATCTGGCCTGACGAGTACGACTGGTCGCCCGTGGTGCAGGCCACTGAGCACACTGTCACCGGCGCCCTGGTGGTGGAAGAGGACACCCGCACCGCCGGCCGTCCAATCACCCTGCGCGGAAACTGGCTGACGCGCAGCCAGGTGGAGTCACTAAAGACGCTGCGCGATGCAGGCGGCGCTCACACGCTCAACTACAGGGGTGCATCAACGACGGTCTACTGGCGCCACGCCGATACCGCCGTGGAGGCGCGTGAGCTTTTCTCCGGCTCCTCGGTGCCGAGCACGCAAACGCTTTACGAATGCACATTACGTTTTATTGAGGGCTGACCATGATCCAAGAAGACAACATCCGCTACCTCGAAAGCCAGGTCATGGACGATGTGCCAGAGGGTGGCGGCGCCGCCACCGGGCGCGAAATCGTCGACGGGCAGATGAATAACATCTTCGACGATATCTCCGATCTCGATCGCGCTTACGGTCGCTTCAATTTGCGCAAGATATTCCTCGCCGTGCGCACCCTCACCACCGAGCTATTCGGCGGGGCCAAGACGGTGGTCACTGCGCTGCCCACCGATGACGCCATCGGTTACACACTGTTTACGACCAACGACCCATTCGATCAGCGCACCGCCGCTGCCGACGCGGTCGAGTCGTATCTCTTCAAGGGGCCGATGTGGCACGGTTGCATTTACGAAAACCACATCGCCGGGATGCGCGCCATTACCGTGCTGCAAGATCTCAACACCGAGTTGCCGCCCCTGGGTAAAACCCTCTGTCTGGTGCAGGATGAAGGCGAGGCCGGCGAGTATGCGCAGTACATCCGCATCACCGACTACTCGGTAGCGGTGGGCAACTTCGTCGACATCGACGGGCCGTACCAGCTTTGGGTCATCACCGCCAACCTCTCCGATGCCCTGCGCTATGATTTTGTCGGCCACCAGCCGCAGCGCGCCGCCTTCGCCACCTATGGCACAGGCGCCCGTCTGCGCAATACCAACGTGGCCGACGCTACCCGCTACCATGGCACCCTGCCGCTCACGCAGCCTGCCGCCATTGGCGATCTGAGTGTGCGCGCTTCGTCCATCTTCACCCAGCTGGTGCCCAGCGCCCAGGCTGAGACGCCGCTGGTCAATCAGATCATCAACCCCGAGCTGACTATCACCCAGAGCGGTGGCACCCGCAGTGTCGAGATCCCACAGCAGGCGCACACCCTCTCGCGCCTGGTCACCGCCGAGAATCGCCGCTACAACTGGATCGAGACCCTGCGCCCCATCCCTGCCGCCGGGGCCTTCGCCCTCAGTTACATGGCCCAGGGCAACTGGTACACCCTCGTCGATGACGGGGCAGGCGTGATCGCCGGTAACGACCCCGCGCTGGGTGCCGGTACGCTCGACTACACCACGGGCAGCATGGCCGTCACCCTCGGCGCGCTGCCCGACGTCGACAGCATCATCCTTATCACCTACGGTAGCCCCGTGCACTACACCCTGCGCAGCGGCACCGCCACCATCGCCGACACCGTGGTCAGGATGGCCTTCACCCTCGACCACACCCCGCTCGACCCCGCCACCCTCACCCTCGCGTGGACACAGGGCGGCGTGGCCAAGAGCGCCACCGCCAGCCTCAACGGGGCGATCACTGGAGACGCCACCGGCACCGTCGACGATGCCACCGGCGAGGTCGCGCTCGCCTTCGCCGCGCTGCCAGACCGCGCCACCTACATCACCGCCAGCTACAGCCAGGACGTGCCCACCGACCCGCTGCAGGTCAATGCCTACCTCACCGAGATGGTCACCGTCGGCACCTCGATGATGATCCCGGCAGGGATCAATCCTGACTCCATCCGCGCCTACTTCCAGTACCAGCCAGACCCCTCGCTGGGGTTCGCCGCCCAAACCTTCGCCATCCACGGGGCCGCCGACGGGTCGATCAATCTCTACTCGCAAGTCAAGGGGGGTATCCACTCGATCCCCGATCAGGTTATCGGCAGCTACAACGCCACCACGGGCGAGATCACCCTCTCCACCACCGCCCTGGCCGTGCGACTGCATCAGTGGATCCCATCCGGCGATGCCTTTGTCAACTCCGGCACATGGCAGACCACCGACACCACCGCCGCCCTCATCACCGGGGGCACCGCCTCCATCGGCTACCGCTACGGGGCCACCACCCCCACCGCCACCAGCAGCCTGCACGCCGTCGATGCGCTCACCTTCGCGCTGCTGCCCACCGTCACCGATGGCGCCGTGGCCGGGTCGGTCGAGTTCGCCCTCGGCGGCAAAACCTATCAGGACAGGGCCGATGGCACCCTCTACGATGGCACCACCCCCGCCGGGCAGATGGACTACACCAGCGGCACCGCCACCCTCACCTGGTGGGCCGATGGCGTCGCCGTCAACCGCACCGTCGGCAGCCTGCTCTCGGTCTACGGATCGTGGACATCGGTAGACGCCTGTCTGCGAGCCATTCAGTCTCCCATCAAGCCCGAGTCGATGCAGATCACCGTCACCACCGCCGATGGCGAGCTGCTGATCGCTACCTCCGATCTCGACGGGCTCTTTACCCACGCCTACATCCAGGGCACCGTCGACTACACCACCGCCGTGGCCCAGGTCACCTTCGGTCAGTGGGTGCTCGACAGCGGCCTCACCGCCGAGGAGAAGCTCGAATGGTGGTACGACCCGCTCAATATCGTCGGCGGGTACATCTACAAGCCCCGCCCGGTCGTCCCCGCCACCCTGCGCTACAACGCCGTCGCCTACAGCTACATCCCGCTCAGTGTCGACATCCTCGGTATCGACCCGGTGCGCCTGCCAAGCGATGGCCGCGTGCCCATCTTCCGCCCCGGTGACGTGGCGCTGGTCATGCACGCCGCCGACACCGCCCCCATTACCGTTGCCACCAACGACACCGTCTCATGTGGCCGCACCCGGCTGGCCTGGGTGCGCCTCATCGACGCCCTGGGTGCCACTATCAGCGGTGGCTACACCCTCGACCGCGCCACCGGGGTGGTCACCATCACCGACGCCACGGGCATGACCAACCCCATCACCATCCGCCACACCGTGGCCGACCTGCGACTGGTCACCGATGCCCAGATCACCGGTCAGCTCACCCTGGCCCGCCCGCTTAGTCACGACTTCCCCCTCGGCAGCCTGGTCGCCTCCTGCCTCATCCATGGCGACCGCCGCGCCCGCGTCTCGGCCGTCTGGGATCAGGCCAGCTGGAACGGTACCTGGGAGGATAGCTACAGCGGCACCGAGGCCATCGCCACCCTCGACACCATCACCTATCCCATCACCGTCACAAATGAGGGCGCCGAGACCGAGCGCTGGGTGCTGCGCTGGCTCTCCACCACCACCGTGGAGCTCATCGGCCAGACCCGTGGCCTTGTATTTACGGGTGCCTATAGTGCCGACATCGCGCCGATCAACCCCCGCACCAAGGCGCTCGATGGCACCGGCGGCGTCCCTTACCTCACCATTCCCCTGGCCGCCAACGGGGGAGGGTGGAGTGCGGGCAACGTCGTGCGGATCAACACCGTCGGCGCGGTGGCCGATATGTGGATGGCCCGCGCCATCCAGCAGAGCGATGAGCCACTCGACGACGGGGCCGACGGGTGCGAGATCTACGCCCTCGGCAACATCGACAGGCCATAAGGGGAGGGCAGCGCCATGGCCGTACCAAACAGCTCCACCGTGCGCTGGTTTCACAGCGAGATGGCCGGTGCCCCGGTGGCCAACAACGCCGCGGGCAGCCTGCTCGCCGTGCTCGATGCCTGCCTTATCACCGGCTTCGGCCCCAAGGCCGCCGACAGCCTCACCGTCACGAGCGGCGTAGCCACACTCACCATCAGCAGCGGGCACGACTACGAACCCCACGCCGTCATCGACATCAGCGGCGCCACCCCCACCGAGCTCAACGGCCCCTGGCGCGTCTACAGCGCCACCCCCGCCGAGCTCACCTTCCTCTGCCCCGGCGTGGCCGACACCACCGCCACCGGTGCCATCGCCATCAAACGCGCCACCCCCGGCCACTGGGAGAAGACCTTCAGCGCCCTCAACAAAGGCGCCTACCGCAGCACCCACCCCGACGCCACCGGGCTTTTTCTGCGGGTGGATGACTCCACCATCGACACCATGCAGGTCAACGTGCGCGGCTATGAGTCAATGACTGATGTCGATACCGGGATCAACCCGTTCCCCACCGAGGCGCAGGTAGCGGCATGTTGTTGGCGGCGGCAGTTTTACGTGTGGGACACCAACCCCGTGTCGTGGACGGTGATCGCCGATGGGCGCACCGTCTACCTGCTATACGCCTGGAATGATTATTACGCCCCCGGCGAGGCGGTGATCTGGATTTTCGGCGACTATGATGGGTGGGCGGCGCAGACCGATTTTGACTGTTTGCTGAACGCGCACACATCAAACCCCGGCGGCACGACAACGGGTCTCACCTACGGCCCAAACATCGCCGGAGTAGGCTCCTACATCGCCCGTCTGCCAGGCGCCGTAGATCCCGCGCCTACGGTGGTCGGCTTCGGCTCCATCCCCGGTGTCACAGCCTTCGGCACGGGTGAGCCCTTTCCTTCGCAGTACGCCAACGGCTATCTCTTCCACTCGCCCATCACCGTAGCGGTCAGTAATGCCGCTGCGGCGACAAATCCACGCCTGGGGACTATGCCCGGAATCCTGCAATCGTGTACCCACGCCACCAATACCATGGAGGGGCTACGGGTCAAGGTCGTGCCGCCCATCGACGCCAGCGACCGCGCCGTGCTGCTTACCAAAACCAACAGCAACGGGGCGATCACCCACGTCGCCCATGACATCACAGGCCCCTGGCGATGAGCGTCTGGGTGACCCTCGCCCTCGACCGCCGCCGCAGCGTTGCCGCGGGCAGCGCCTGCCTGGAGGGCACCACCGCCATCGCAGGCGACCCCGACACCCCGGTCAGCCGCGACGTCTACCTCAGCGTAGAGCAAGACGCCGCCAGCGCCCGCACCCGGCGCGGCGCGAGCAAGCTGCTGGAGCGCATCGTTAGCGCTGCCGATGGCACCTGGCGCGTCAACAACCTCGACCCCACGCGCCATTACAGCGCCGTTGCCTACGACCACACCGGGCAGTATGACCCCGCTACCAAAGGCGGACTGGTGCCCACCCCCTACACCCTCGACACCGACCCCACGATATAGGCCGCCAACATGGACATCGCCCCCGACCACACCGCCGCCCGCACCGAAGCCGCCCGCGTGCCCGCGCTGGACGCCAGCCTCGCCCTGCTCGCCGCCGCCGCGCCCGAGGGGCCATACGCCGCCATCTCGCTCTATGGCACCACCCGACCCGTCGCAGGAGACCCCCCAGGCGCCGCCCCCGTCGTCACCCTGCCTCTTACCGCCGCCGCCGGTGTCGTCGATGCGGGGCTCTACCAGCTCCAGCTCGCCACCCCCATCGAGGCCGCCGTCACCGGGGCCGATCCCACCCTTGGCACCATCCCTCTCTGGGCCAGAATCACCACCCCTGCAGGCGCCTGGTGGGCCGACGCCAGCGTCACCGTCATCGACGCAGGCGGCGAGATCCAGCTCGACGCCACCGGCACCGAAGGCGATCCCGCCGTCCCCGTTGCCCGCCTCTTTAATGGCGCCTACGCCCGGCTCACCAGCGCCGTTTTTCAGGGGTAAAAAATGAGATACTGGCGCCTCAATTTCACTGCGGGCAACAGCGTCGCCATCCTGCTCGCGGAGTTCCGCCTGATCGCCGGTGGCACCAACGTGGCCATCGGCTGCCCCGCCACCGCAGATGGCCAATACTCATCGACCTACGCCCCCGGCATGGCCGTCGACAACAACGTCGCCACCCACTGGCAGTACAACGCCGCCTACCCCCACTGGCTCAAGGTCGACCTCGGTGCCGCCACCTCCATCGGCATCTATGAGGTCGTCGCCGAAGACGCCGCTGGGGCCACCTACTCCCCCACAGCCTGGACGCTCGAATCCTCGGAGGATGGCGTCATCTGGACCGAGCGCGACGCCCAGTCGGGGCTCACCTGGACCAATGGCGAGGTAAAAACATTCGTCATCGCCCTGCCCGTGACCATCACGGGCAACGCCACCATCGCCACCGGTGCCGCCGTCGACAGCGTCGTGATCCGAGAGGCCACCACCCGCGCCCACGTCGAGACCATCATCCCCGCCGTCAACGGAGACTGGACCGCAGACGTCATGGTCGGGCAGTACGACATCAGCTATTTTGCCAGCGGATGCCAACCCATTTGTCACGGCCCCTATACCATCGAGTAACGGGCCATGGCCGACTACCTCGCCCCCGCGCTAACCACACCCGTCGTACTCGCCACCGGGTACGTCCCGCCACTGCTCACCACCCCCGTGGTGCTGTGTCAGGACGCCGTCACCACCGTCAACGCAACCCTCACCGCCACCCTGCCAGCGCCCGCGCTCGCGCTCACCCTGCAGGCCACAGGCGGGATCAGCCGCTCCTTCCTGCAGGCCACCCTCCCAGCCGTCGCCCTGCCAGCGCTCACCCTCACCGCCGTCGGCCTGCGCCTGCACGCCGCCTACATCGCCGCCCCCCTGCCAGCGCCCGCCCTCAACCTCGCCCTGGCCGCGCAGGGCAGTCAGGATATCGACCTCCCCGATGCCGATGGCACCCGCGCAACCGCCCCCCATCGCCACCGGGAGCACACCGCCAACCCCGCCGCACTCCCCTGGACCGAGGCACGTCGCACCGCGCTAAAGCAGGCCGCTCCCCATACCGCAGCCCTGCCGCTGCGCCGTGGCTGGACGATCGCCGCCCAACAGATGCTATCCCTGCACCGCGCCGCCAGCGCCCCGCACGGCCACGCCCTGGGCGTCACTGCCCGCAGCAGCGCAGAGCACCACGAAACACAGCGCACCACCCGCATCCTTGGTGCAGGGCACCACCACGCCCTCCCGCTCGGCTATGGCACCACCACCCCCCATGCCGAATACATCCGTCGCCGCCAGCACCTCACCACCGCCCAGGCGCAGATGCTCCCCACCGCCAGCGCCCTCAGTGCTGGCCACCACCACGGGATCGCTCTCGCCAAACGCACCACCCAACGCCACGCCCAGGCCATCCCGCTACCCGTCGGCTACTGGCAGGCCACCTATCAGCCGCCAGAACAACCCGTCACCCAGTACAGCAGCCCGGTGGCTATCCGCTTCTGCTACAACGCCGCCACCGCCGCCATGCTCTTCGGCTGCCCACCCGCCACCGCGCGGCCAGACATCATCGTACCCGTCAGGAGGGTCTACTACATGGTCCACGATATTTATGTCACCCGCTTGTCAGACAGCCAGCAGGTGCCCGCGCGTCAGCTGGAGATCGCGCTCGATGCCGACAGTCATACCTGGAGCTGCAATACCACGCTGGTGGGGCGCGATGCACTCGACCTGGTGCAGCCTGATATACCGGGTCAGCCGGTAATCCTGGTGGCGCACATCAACGGATATGATTGGCACATCATCGTTGACCAGTGGCGAGAGTCCAGGCAGTTTGGCTCGACCGGCATCAGTGCCACCGGCCACGGCCTCACGGCAGAGATCAACGCGCCGTGGGTGCTGCCAGAGAGCGGTACAGTCGGCAGTCAGATGACGTTGCAGCAGGTATTCGCCGCGCTACTGCCCTTCGGATCCGGCTGGAGCATCAGCTGGGATACCAGGGCCCCTGACTGGATCGTCCCTGCAGGCGCCTGGAGCTGGACCAGCAAAACGCCCATATCCGCGATCCACAGCGCGGCTGCCGAGCTGGGTCTTGTCATCGTGCCAGATCGCGCCACACGCACTCTTACCGTGATGCCGCGCTATCCAGTAGCACCATGGGCCTACGACACGGCCATCCCGGATATCGTCATCCCAGAGCAGGCGATCACTCGCTACGAACGGCAACAGCCGGCCCCGGCGCAGGCCAACGCGATCTATATCCACGGCAGCGACGTGGGCGGTGTCATCGGACAGGTGACACGCAGCGGCACAGCCGGTGATCGCATGGCCGCCACCGTCAGCCACCCGCTCGTCACCCACAGCGACGCTGCCCGCCTGCTCGGCACCCGTCGCCTGGCAGCAGAGCACCAGCAACCATCCTGGCGCAGCATAACCATGCCGCTCGGTGGAGAGCTGCCCCTGGCCGAGATAGGCCAGCTGCTCGAGATAGACGCAGGGGTCAGAACGGAGAGGGCAGTGATAGCAGGAGTCCGTATCAGCGCCACGGCAGATGAGCGCAGCACCACCGTCCGCCAGCAGCTCAGCCTTGGCGAGAACACCGACAACCGCTGGGCGCGATTCCGCAGCCTCATTCCTGGTAGCCCGACCATGCTAGGAGAAATCACCGTCACCGACGCCAGCACAGGAACCGTTACTGCCAGCCTACTTGGCGGCGGCACTATCCGCGCAAGGGGTGCAGGCAACGTAGGAGATAAAATCTACATTCGCGATGGCGTAGTGCAGGGGCAGGCGCCATCGCTACCGAGCTATGCAATCGAGGTCTGATCTCCGTAAAATATCGCTATAACTTGTTGGTTGTGTGTTGCTTGATTCTGGTTTATGCGTAATAATGCGAACCATAAATCATTGATTTTAATTGTCTGTGAGCCTGACTTTTAATCAGTTGGTCGCAGGTTCGAATCCCGCACGGCCCACCATATA
>JAPHSX010000041.1 GCA_026196575.1 Gammaproteobacteria bacterium
CAGCTCCAGATCCCGGATCTGCAATTCACCGTGCAGCAGCGCCCCGGGACCCCAGGTTAGCAGCAGCCGCCTCACATCCAGCTGTTGGTCCTGATCCCGGTAACGCAGGCCGTTGATCTCCAATCGTCCCTGCAACAGCGCTCCACGCAGGGAATCGACCTGGAGCCGGTCACCCAGGCTCCAGGCGAGCAGTGCCCGATTGCCCGCTTCGGTTCCAAGCAATCCGTAGCCCACCGCCGTGACCCCCAGCAGCAATATCAGAAACAGTCGTAACAGCCGGCGCATCAGAGATCCGGCCCCATGGAGAAGTGAATGCGGAAATCGTCCTCGCTGGTATCGCTGGGAAAAGCCAGGTCGAGTCGAACCGGACCCACCGGCGAGCGCCAGCGCACCCCAAGCCCGATTGAACGCCGCAGGTCGGTGTTCAGACTGTCAAAGGCGTCGCCGGCATCCACAAAAGCGGCCACCGACCACTCTTTGGTTAGCGGGTGTTCGTACTCGATACTGCCACTCAGCAGGTAGCGCCCGCCCTCGACCCTTCCATTGCTGTCACGTGGTGCCAGTGAACGGTACTCGTAACCACGCACGCTCTGGTCACCACCGGCAAAGAAGCGGTAGGAGGCGGGCAGCTTCTCAAATGCCTCCACCTCGGTAAGGCCCGCCTGCCCCCGCAACAGCAACCGGCCACTACCGAGCCGATTGATCCACTTGAAGCCGGCGGAGGCCTGGAAGAAGCTGGTATCCGAGAGCAGGGCCGAGACGCCGCCGCGCAGGTTGAGATTGAGCCGGTGCCCCTTTTTCGGGCGCATCCGGTCATCCGCCCGGGTGCGGCTCCAGGTGATCGAGGGGACCAGCAAGGTGGCATCCACCAGCAAACCGTCGATATCCGACTCCTCGCTGATCCACTCCAGCGATCGTACCTCGTTCCAGCCACCACGCATGCCAAGCTCACGCAGGCCCAGGATATAGCTGTCGCTTAGAGCAGTGGCGGTGTCCTGGTGCCGATAGGCCGCCTCCAGCCCGATCTGCTGGGTGTGGGGGGTGTTGTAGGGGATCAGGTACTCGGCCTTGAGCGACGAGTCCACCGGCGAGAGCTGGCTGGAGAGCGACAGTCTATGACCGTATCGGTTCAACCGGCGCCGTTCGTAGGCAGCACTCAGCCGCGGGCCGGTATCCGTCGCCACCCCGATGCCGAATCGGTAGGCAGTGGCCTTTCTGGGCTCCAGCTCCACGTCCACCCGGATTCCCCGCTCGGTAGCCCCGGCCAGGTCCGGCCGGACCGAGACCCGCTCGAAATAGCCACTGTCGTTCAGTGCCCGCTGCATCGCGTTCAGTTTGTCGCTGTCATAGGGATCCCCCTTCCGCAGCGTAAGATAGCGCTCGAGAAGCTCCGGATCATAGGTGCTCTGCTGCAGGTTGAGTTCACTCACCCGGTAGCGGACTCCGGAGTCGAAATGGAGCCGGATCTCCGCCCTGCCGGCAGCCGGGTCAACCCGCAGTTCCCGGGTCTCGAAGCGCGCCTCCAGGTAACCCCGCTCCAGCGCCAGTCGTTCCAGGTCCTGCTTCAGCCTCTCGTACTCGCCGTGGTTGAGCGGCTCTCCCGGCTGCAGCGAGGGACGTCGCGCCATGCCGGCGAACGCCAGGTCCCGCTCCGCATCCCCGCTGACACGCAGCTCCATGCGCCCGATCCGTACCACCTCTCCGGGCTCTACTCGAAACCGCGCCTGCCAGCAGGCTGCCTCGCGTTGCAGCGACTTCTCCGCCACCTGCAACCGGTAGTAGCCGAGGGCGCGGGCGGCGCGCTGCAGTTCCCGATCAGCCCGTTTCAACAGACTGCGCACCCGCCAGGCTGGCGCATCACAACTCTCGGCCGCGATCGAGACACCCTGTCGCAGGTTCTCCAGCAACGCCCCGTCCGCCCCACTGATCTCCAGCTTCAACGGTTCGGCCGCCAAAACCAGGGACGGCACCACCAGCAGCCACAGCGCGAGCCGGCGGGCGGACTGCGCGAATTGGTTTCGATCTGCTAGCACGATCTGCTTTTTCCAGCGACTGTCATATATAAGAGAATGGCATAGATGGCATGCGGATACAGCCGCTATGTTTGACTCTCCTGGTCGGCGGCTGGGCGTACCCGCTGGCGGCGGGCCTGGCGTACCGAACCCACCTGGTACAGGGCGAGCCCGGTGAGAATCAGCCCGGTTCCGGTAATGATCATCAGAGAAAGCGGCTCCTGCTCAACCAGGTTCCCAAGCAGTAGCGCACCCACCGGCGTAACCAGGGTGATCAGCGCCACCTGGGTTGCGGCCAGCCGCTTCAGGACAAAGTAGTAGAGCGCAAAGCCAAGAACAGAACCGAAGGTTGCCAGGTAGAGGATCGAGGCCGCGGCACGGATCGGCAGGTTTTGCGGCCAGGCGCCATCAAACAGGAACCAGGTCAGATCAAACAGGGGAGTGGCAACCAGCAACCCCCCCGCGGCCTGCACGATAGCCGGGATATCGGCGTCGATCTGCTTCACAATCACCGCGCTGGCAGAGTGAACCGTGGCACCGAAGAGGATCGCCAGCATGCCATAGACAACGCTGCCGGCCATGTTGACGCTGGTACCGAACATCACCAGCAGGCCTGCCACACCCAGCAGCATGCCACCGATCTGGGTCGGGGAGATACTGCGTTCACCAAGCCAGAGATAGGCAAACAGACCGGTGATCAGCGGCGACAGGCCGAACACCACCGAGATCCAGCCAGAGGGGATGTACTGTGCCGACCAGTAGACGCTCAGCATTGCCAGGTAGATACCCAGCCCGGCAGCCAGGTAGGCCCGTCGCGCCTTTCTGTCCCAGCGCATCCCGCTGCTGAACAGGCCCACCGCAACCAGTGCCATCACGGTCGCGACACTCATGCGACTGGCCACGCCAAACAGGAAGCCCGGCCCATCCCCGCTCCACTGGATTGCCAGGGGGGTGGTGGTCCAGACAATAATCACGCCGATGTAGGCCATCGGAACGGACATCTTCCCTCTCCTCAAACTCTATTCCCTGAAAACAAAGCGGCCACAGATCGGGGCAATCTGTGGCCGCTTGAGTGTCTGGTCTGCTTAACGATACTTCAGCGAAAAATCACCACACACTCATCGGCCCACGGGACGCAGTAGGCGCCACACGCTTCGATAGGCCGGTTTATGCAAGCTGGTGTTTTTCATTGGCCAAGTGTCCCCGCGATCAGGGCACCCTGTCAACAATTGATTTGCCGGGTGAATAGATGGCCAGCACGGGCAGTAAGCGGCTGGCCAATTCGCGAATGATGGCCACCCAGATCCCGGCTCCGATCAAACGGAACGGGGATTCGGAGTCACAGGATACCTGACCTATGAAGCATCCGGCTCACCACAATGGCGAAGGACCCATTCCCTGGCCTGGTTTCTCAACTGAACGGCCCTCTTCCAGGGATCAGGTGTCTCCATCTCCGTGGCTTCGCTTGCCCCGATGGCCTCGCCGATAGTCACCGTGATGCTTCCGTAACGGGCGAATTTCGACTTACCCCGCAATATGGAACGGGTGCCCCGTATCGCAATCGGAACGACCGGCACGCCGGCATCGGCGGCAACCAGGAACGCCCCCATGCGGAAGTTGAGCAGACCGGGAACATCCTGAAAGGTGCCCTCCGGAAAGAAAAACAGCGACTCCCTCCCCCGCAGGGTCTCCGCAATACGCCGTGTATCACTCACACCGCGCTGCTTGTCGAAACGCTCCACGTACTCGACACCCATCCTGTTCAGGAACATCCTGGAAACAGGACTGCTCTTCAATTCATTCTTGGCCACGTACCTGAACCTGCGCGGGATCGCTGCCACCATCAGTACCCCATCCAGGTAACTCGCGTGATTGGCGACATAGACACAGGGTGTTTCCGGATCCGGCAGGTTCTGCAGGCCCTCCACCTTGATCCGGGTATCGGTCAACAGTGCCAGGCTCTTTGCCAGGGTCCGCATCACCGACCAGCGCCAGCGCATGACCGGCAGCAAAATCACGGAGACCCAGCAAATGGCGGCCAACGAGTAAAAAAGCATCCAGGCATAGGCCGCATAGAGATGAATGCTGGCCGCCTGGATCAGTCGATGCCAGGCGGGCAACAGGGAACGCATCACCGTGCGCAGCACCTGCACCCAGAAGGCGGCCTGTGTCTTCTCCAGTTCCCCCCGCTCGTACATCTGCCGGCATGCTGAACGCCGTATCTTGCCGCTCGATGTCTTCAGCACGGTTTGCGGTGGCGCGAGGATAACCTCATCCGGTGGCAGGCCGATCAGGTCATTGGCAACAGCGGTAATCTCTTTCTCTATCGCTTGCCTGGCCCCCTCGTCCTGCTCTCGCGTCTCCGCGATCAGCACCAGGCGCTCGGTACCGGTATGCGGCTCAACAGTACCGAAGGTGACCACGCAGCCCTTGCGTACACCCTCGATATTGCTCACGACCTCCTCCACTTCCTGCGGGTAGATATTTCTTCCCGCCCGGATAATCAGGTCTTTGCTTCGACCCGTGACAAACAGGTAGCCGTCTGCGAGGTAAGCAAGATCACCCGTGTTCAGCCACTTCCCCTTGTACAGTTGTTGCGTGGCCTCCGGGTTTCGGTAGTAACCGCTGGTGGACGACGGCCCCTGGAACTGGAGCGCCCCTTCATGCCGCTCGGAAAGCAGGTTGCCATCACTATCCACAATTCGGATGGAGTGGCCGGGTAGTGGTTGTCCACAGGTAACAAAACGGAGCGCGCTGCTGTCGGATGGGTCCGCTTCCCTGGCGTATCCCGTGTGGGTGAACACCTCTCTCTGTACATGGTCGATGCGCGGCACTGTTTTCAGTGGAGGAAACACCAGTCCCACCGATGACTCGGCAAGGCCGTAGACCGGCATCATCGCTTCTGCCCTGAACCCCGCCGGTGCGAGTCGCCGGGTGAAGCGGCGAATGGTATCGGGACTCACCGGCTCGGCACCATTGAAGGCGCAGCGCCAGCGGCCCAGGTCGATACCCTTCAGCATCTCGTCGCTGACCCTTTTCAGGACCAGTTCGTATCCGAAATTGGGAGAAGCGGAGAGTGTACCCCGGTAGTGATGAATGGCCTGCAGCCAGCGCTGAGGCCGGGTCAGGAAGGTGAGCGGGGACATCACCACAAAGCTGATCGCGAAATACATGCTGCCCAGCCAGGCACCGATCAGGCCCATGTCGTGATACAGCGGTAACCAGCTGACGAATACATCGCTGGAATCGACCTCTATCGCCTCACCCATGGCACGAATATTGGCCAGCAGGTTGGCATGACTGAGAACTACCCCCTTGGGATTACCGGTACTGCCGGAGGTATACTGAAGAAAGGCGATGTCATCCGGGCCGACCACAGGCCGCCGGTACTCTCCCGGTTGTGAAAGCAGGTCGGAAAAGGTCGTAATATCCCGCAGGCTGAGAACTTGCGATTTCAGCAGCTGCCCAATCATCTTCGCTTCGGAAACCGTGATCAGTGTCGACGCCTGGCAATTGTTGAGAATCCCGCTGTGTCGCTGAAGATGATCCTCCAGCTGACTGCGCCGGGCCGGAGGGTAGATTGGGACCGGTATGGCGCCCGCAAGCAGGATCGCAAGAAAACTGAAAAAGTATTCCCGGCTGGTAGGCAGCATGATCGCCACCGTCTCACCCGTTTGCAGACCACGCCGCTGAAGCGCGGCGGCCATGTTCATGGCACTCTCCCACAGCTCCCGGTAGGTCAGGGTATCCGGTTCACCCTCTTCGCCCAGAATACGGATATGGACTCTTTCCGGATGACGTGCCAGGTGCCATTCCAGTACATCGATCAGTGTCCGGGCACTGTCGGGCTCACCCCGGATCTCCCCGACTTCCTGGATAGCGGGTTCGGATACGGGGAGAACATCCGCCCGGCCACGGGCTGTACCGATTGCCCGCAGCAGATCCCGGGGCGTCTCGATTTCAGCAAAGGTTGACTGGGGAAGCGTGACCCCGAATCGCTGTTCGACACGTACAATGAGCTCCACCCGGCCAAGGCTGTCCAGGCCCAGGTCCCTGTCAAGTGAACTGTCCAGCGACAGTTTCACCGACTGCCCCCTGGAAGGCCGCAACTCCTTCACCAACACATCAATGACCGAGAGCAGGCTGGCTGAAAGCCGATCCTCGTCTTCTGTTTCCATATTCTCTTTATCTGTCATTGGTGCAGGCAACGATTCAGGCCGCATATGGCCAGGAAAACTGAGCCAGGTGATCAGAAATCAGCTGTCTATTGAACGGTACCCCAGCTTTAAAGGTAGGTTATAACAGGCCGGTATCAACTCCCCTGCCTCCCCTGTATACCGGAAATCGGCTTCGCAGCGGGCGGGAACAGGGATGGAAATGTACGCCAGGGAAACACCGCTAGATATTGCAGGACTTTTCTCTCCACGGCAACGAGATAGCCGTATATGGGACAAAACAGGTACTGGCACCTGCCTACACCTGCCTGATCCATGGGAGGCCTCATATTTACTGAAAGCACCCAGTGCTACCGGGCACTGCCCTGATCCGATGCGACCACTACCGGCTTTGGCCCCATCGCAGCAGGTAGCCAGTTGGTTGATTGCGCGATCCGGCATGCCCGGCCTCAGGGGAAGTTGTAACCCTGCTGTTTCCACCACTCGACCATACGCCGATTTACTTCTGTCCAGTCCACCTTGTCCTGGGTGCTGCCGCTACAACCAAGCTCCCGGGCCGTCTCCGAAAGCGTGTTGGTGTACTGTTTGATGAGCTGTTCGGATGCCTGGGTGAAATGGGGTAGATCACTCATTTGCATGCCCCTCCTGGTAGATTGCCGAGCTAACCCAATACTAGTCCAGCGAGGAGGCATTTCCATGTTATTTTAGCGGACTGGGGTTCGCATCCGGGCAGACTGCCAAAGGATCATCCGTTCTGCGGGCCTTATCGAACCAACCTTCTGACGTCGGAGGTTCGAACCCTTTTGGAATACGCTTAAACAAAAAGCCCACCCGTTGGGTGAGCTTTTCGTTTAGATGGCGCGCCCGGAAGGATGACTCGCGCTTCGCGCTCGTGCTTCGGCCCTCCGGGCCTTGTCGAACCAACCTTTTGACGTCGGAGGTTCGAACCCTTTTGGAATACGCATAAACAAAAAGCCCACCCGTTGGGTGAGCTTTTCGTTTAGATGGCGCGCCCGGAAGGATTCGAACCTCCGACCACCTGGTTCGTAGAGTGGCACGCGTAACGCTCTATCATATTGTAATTATTCAATATTCATCAGTCTAACTGTCCCATAGTCTACACGTATTCATAGCAACAACCCGTTGATTTTAATAGGGTCACTTTCTGCTATGGGACAGAATTACCTTGGCTCAGCTGCCAGCTCTCCGCAGCTGCCGAGACCCAAACCACCAGGTCACACAGGTGGTTGCCAGGGTGATGATTGCAGTCACAACCTGCAACCAGAGAGCAGACGCCTGATCGACCGGCATGGTTCCGCCAGTGATCCGCTGCAGCATGCTACCGATCTCCCATAGCATCCAGAGCATGGCTACGGTGATCGCCGGGCGCATCAGGCCACGCACCACATCCACGGCGGCCAGCAGGAAGCGCGCCAGACGGCCGGAGAACGTGTCACTGAGGGTCTGGGTGTAGGCGCTGCGATCATGCTCATAACTGGCTGTGCGCATTTCGCCTGCGACCTGCTCCTCGGTCACAGCCAGGCGGTTGTCCGCTTCCATTTTTGCACCAACCAGCCGACTCTCCTCCATTTCAACCTGAAGCTGGTTATTCAGGGTTAACTCCTGGAGATCATAATCACGGTGCGCCAGCTCCTTTTTCGTCTCCTGATGTCCGTCCCAGGCTTTCAGGCCGGCATGGATTGCGGTTCCGGCCAATCCGAATAAACCTCCGGTAAAGGCGCCGTCAGCTATGCCAAATAAAGCAGACAGATCCATTAGATTACCTCCAGGATAAATGACTGGCGGCCAGTGGCCGCGTGGAGTTTTCGCAGGGCCGCACGGGAAGCAAGCCCTGCACGCTGGCCGGACAGGCGACCAATTTTCAGGGCCGGCAACAGGCAGCCCCAGGAGTGAGTCCTGTAGCCAGCCACCTTGTTCCCGGCCCAGTTGCCGGCGTGGATCAGGATGCCGGTACGATCTGGCACGTCCTGAAGGTGGTAAACGTCGCGGTATTTGCCGGACGCGGATCGTGGCAGGTAGTTGACCTGGTAGCGGCCTGGCGGGATGCAGGAGATCGATCGGGCGTTGTCACGCCACGGCAGCTCCATCATGCGGATGGTTTCGCCACCCGGCAGAACAACTACCCCTGCGGTCCCCTCATCGTCGGAGAAAGCGCGGATCAGACGGACGACCATTGACATACCACCCACCAAATAAAACTGACGGAGACTGACCCGGATAGAATGATGAGCAACAGCAGAACGAACAGGTGACGACGAGACGCCATCACAGCGCCGACCGCATGCCGATGTAGATCGATGCCAACACGCCGCCCCATGCGTATTCCGCCCAGGCGATCCGGTCAAACCGAACTCGGCTCTGGGCGTTGTATAGCAGCAACATGCCGTAGTAGACCGACCCCATAAGCAGGCCGGCCGGGGCGAACAACAGCACTACAGAGTCGCCATGAGACCACGCCAAGTATAGGGCCACAGGAACAGTGAAATGGAGCCCTCGCAAACTCATGCCCAGCAGGTCGGCACTTACCCCAGTCAAGCCGGCTTTCGACAACACCCAATCGATCCACCCGACCTCACGCTCTGGCGGATTGTCGCTCATATCGAAATAAGCACCCCAGCCCGGGGTATACCCGATGATCCATATCAACAGGATCAATACCAACAACCCTAAACCAGCAGGATCCAGCACCGGCACAAACACCAGCGCCAACCACCACGAGACGATGAGCCGCTTGATACCATGAGACCAATCCGGCCCCCAGGAACCGCCATTGCCCCGAAAGCGATTGAGGATGCCAGCCACAAAAACATATACCACCGTCAATATCATCATGATCAACACACTGAATTCCTACGCTTATGTCAGAAGATTCTTATTCCGCCGACAGTCAGTTAGTCGCTATATTCCTGTCCGGGTTATGCGCCGCAAGGACGCCGCGCCCTGCGCCCCCTGCCCCAACCCCCGGGAGGGGGCGCCTCTATTCAGGCCAGACCATAACCGGGAGTTCAGCGATCAGCGCTTCCTCGGTCGGGGCGGGGCGGGTTGCTGCAAGCACGTCAGCCTGTACCTGGATGGCATACTCCCAGCAGGCATCCATCCACCGCCCGAACGCGATCGCCTCGGCCTGCCATACGTTGGAGTATCCAGCGCGGGCAACGCAGGTCCAGCGGTTGTCCCAGCGACGCGCCTGGGCAACGGCGTCCATATGGGTCTCGATAGCGCGCTCCATCGCGGCGATGATCTCATCGTCAGTCGGCGGCCTGACCGGTTCCTCGGTCAGCGCCTCGGCGGGCAACTCGATGCCCAAGTTTGTGATCTCGTGCCGCGAGCCATCCGGCAGCCAGTAAATGGTGCCCCTACGATCGGGCACCAAGATCCAGGAGCCATTGCTGTATACATCCACCTCGCCATCACCAGCCCCTACGGGTGCATCAGACGTGGCGTTAGCAGGGGGACCCATGTAAACAGGCTCACCAGCCAGCTTGCTCTCCAGGGGATCGATCGCCGCCGTGATAGGGCCGAGATACTCGCCAGTAGCAGAGTTATAACTGTGGTAAATAGGTGCTGACATATCTGGCTCCGGTTAGTATTTGATGCAAACCATCAGGGCGATATTTCGAGGTCTCGATTCCGCACCACCACTGGAGGTTGTATCGATAGCCCCAGGGTCCGAGGGGGTGCCAGTTTCCTCTAAGTTCCCGCTACCTGACCCCGTGCCCCCAGTATTGTCGAACGGCACCCCGTGTATGTGAGCCTTGTTTTCAGAGTCCTGCCACGACCCCAACGCCCTCCCACTATCTACACCACGCCCGTGATCCCACCCTCGCAAAAACTCACCACGCAAATCAGGAATGCGGAACGTGGTTGCTCCGTCGCCATCGCTAAACATGCCGTACTCGCCCGCCTGCCAGGCCGCCTCTGTGATCACAAGTCCCTCGGCCACAGCATGATCGTACAGATCGCTGTAGGTTGCGCGGGAAAGGGTCACACCTGACGCCTCCACAAACCCGGTAGGCGCGGCGGCGAAATAGCCGTTGATGGTGGTGCCGGTGGGAACACCGATGGATTGACCGGCGGCTATCAACGCCTGAATCTTCGTCAGCAACTGCGTGTTGTCCTGCTTGTCCAGTTCACCCCCGCCCTCTTCGATAACGTTGGCAATCTCCTCCTGGACTGCATTCAGCCAGTCATCCGTGACGACGGTTGCCGGCACCGAGGCCTGCGGATCACCCTCGGTGAACGTGTTGTTATCATGGCCAGCGCCATCGATACGATGCATATCATCAGCCTCCGTAGGCAAATAGTGGTGTGGTGTGGGCGGGCGCCAGACGGGATATGGCGCATTCCAGGATGTCGTTACCCCAGTCCCTCAGCGGATCACCGGCCACGCCGCCACCGGCGACAAAACTGGTGACCGTCGTTTCCGGCGCGTTGACGGTCCAGGCGTGCAACCAATCGCCGTTTGATACCGGCGAGCCCGCCAAGCTGCCGGCCGTGAATTCACGGTACTCAGTAATGGTGATCTGGTAGCCCAGGCGCGCTGCAAGGTCGATGTAGTACTGCCGCGACTGCCCACCCAATCCGGTGACCTTCGCGGTCAACACCGCCCCACGCTCCGCAACAGTGTCCGCTGCCTCTGTACAGGGGTCCGGCAGGCCGTAGGCCAGCTCCCAGTCGGACAGCATTTCTACCGTCAGGCGCGGATCGGATTCATCCAGTAATTGACCTACCCGGGCATCCACCCGGGCGAACTCGGTAGCCAGGGCCGCCAGCAGTTTGGTCAGGTTGGCGTCGGGCTCCCGCGACCAGGCCGCACCCGGCGGCAACAGCGCCTGCAGCTGCGCCAGGTAGTCATCCGCCGTCATGCCCATGTGACAACTCCAGGCACGGCAATCTCACCGGTTGCGTGGGCGATGTCAGCCACAGGACTCACCAGCACATGGTCCGACTCGCCGGCCGCAATCGATATCGCCTCGCGGATCCGACTGACCAACACCGCCCCACCTGGCTCCGCGTCGCGTCGCACCAAGTCGGCCAGTTCCGCCTCGACAGCCGCCCGAACCTCACTGGTATCGGGTGACAACCCGGATATTGTGATATCCAGAGGTACAGCGATAGGCGCCACCACTATGGGATCGGCCGTGGTTGGCCGCACGCCGTCAATGTACGCCTGCACCGCATCGATCACCGCCTGTTGCGGTATACCGTTCGCGGTCGCGTCATCAGTCATGAGGCGGATGGTCACGCCATTGGCTGCCAACTCCTGTGGATAGACCCAGACCCGGGTAACATCCGGATGCGCCTCTGACGCCCACTGCTCATAGTCATGTTTTGCGCCACCGTGCGGCTGTTGCCGCATCCGGGTGATGATACGCGCCCGCAGACTGTCATCGACCTCCACATCCGCACCACCGGTCAAACCTCCGGCCGCAACGGTCGCCTGGCTCTGTACGCCGGCGATCGGCGACACCAGAGTCAGGCTGACACCCATCACCGCGTTACCGTCCGCCCCCGCCACCACGGCTGCGACCGCCACCACCGCGACACCCGCCGCGATTGTTACCTCGGCCGTGGTGGCGTACTCCACCCCATCACCCCGCTGCAGCAGCGTGCCCGCTGGAATCACGCTGCCATCGATACCCGACAGATCCGCAGATCCCACGGCCGCGACCGCCGCGAGACGCGGCTGCTGCAGCCAGAGCGAAGCCATGCGGTCCAGAGCCTCGGCATCCGCCGTATCCGGAAGGAACTGCTGTGATGACCAGTTGATGTAGCCGTAGAGGGCGTGCGAAACGCCAGAGTGAACGCGAGACAATACGTCCAGCAATGAACGCCGCAGACGCGGCTCTGTACCGGGCAATTGGGTTTGAATATCAGCCGCTGCTCGCTCGATCAAATCGCTCAACGACGGTCGCAAAAATGGCATTTACTGTGCCCCCACCTGATTGATCCAAACCTGATCCCAAACACGCCCATCAGCGCGCGTGATAACAACCCTGATGCTGATCCCATCCAGCCCATGACGATCTACCGACACATCAACCGAGCGAGCAATACCATCATCAAGCAGCCACCTCAGCGCCTCCCTTGCGTATTGCTCAGCGCGCGCCATTGTTTCCCGGGAAACCTTCTCTCGGGACAACAGCCATAAGCGCGAACCCTCGATATCGCCTATCTGCCGCACGAAAGAGTTACCCCACCACCCGCGGCGGTCGGTTGACCCATCCGGTAAAGCGTCTTTTGGTCTGGCGACGGCATCGGTAAATAGAGACACAATCACAGCCGCCGACAACCCGTCATCCTCCGCGAGACCAGTAGCGGACAAAATGACATCAAAAACCGGCGGCGCATCTTCGGCCGAGACCGCCTGAATTGCGATATCCGTCATTCGCTCAACCTCACGTAATCACTACCCGTGGAGGCGTGGCCGCAACTGGCAAGATGCCCCGCTCTACAGACCGCCACACCGCTGATCCGGACAAACGAACTGCCCTCGGCCATCACCGGCCCGGCGTGCTCACCCTCACCGTGGCCCTGGACCGGATCACCCTGCAGCACAACATCCAGGCCATCCACGCGCACGAAATCCTGACCACCGGCCAGCAAGAGGCCGCCAGCCGAATCGGCCGTTTTACGCGAAACGCCAAACATCAGGATTTAACGAATTCGACGGCGGGCGCCGTCAGTGTGATTCCGGCCGGCGTTATTACAATCGAACTACCGCCGGATATCAGATGAATCTCTTTGCCTCTCTTCAGGTGGATTCGATGGCCGCTGTTTTGGTCTTCGTCGGTATAAACCGCCACCTCCCCTCCAGCCATATCCTTCAGGCGATAACGGCGATCACCTACCGCCACGACAACAGGGTGGGATCTGTCCGCGCCGACAGACAACACCAGCGCCTCAGCGCCCTCGTGGGGATGGCATGTAAATCCGTAAGGCTGCCAGTGCTCCACGTTATCAAGCGGCTCACCATCCAGCCCACGAATCTGTAGCGCTTGCATCTTCAGGGCATCATCAACCAGCACCACAACCGCCCTGGTAATGACCTGGCGCAGGCGCGTGCGGATCGGCCGCAGTGCGGCAGAAATCAAACGTTGCATCGTCATTCAAACTTCACCAGAGTGGCACCGGGATCAATCAACGAGTCACCAGACTTTGTGTCAGGCTTGATATCGGGATTCAGTTGATAGGCTGACAGTGGCGCCACTGACAGGCGCACTTGCGCTCCCTGGTCATCGAGCACATAGGCGACGGCGGAAATCAACATCTCCGCGTCATAGCCAATTACACTATCACGCACATGGGTCAACATATTGGGGAGCCATAAAGCGCCGTTGGATTGCCGCCAGCCCTGCACAGTGTAGGTTACCGCGTAGCCGCTGCCACGGCGGTAACCAGCCTCCCATACTGCCCGGTCTTTGCACGACCCAGGTGTAGCCGGGCCGTCCAGTTGCAATAGAAGCGGTCGATACCGATTAACGCCTACACCCTTTGCTGTTGCACCAATACTGGATACCGCCTGACCATAATCCACATCTGACCCGGCCCGCTGACCGGTGACGCGATACTCCGAATAGCAGTCACGAAAATCCAGCGGCGCACTGGCGGCCTTGATGTTGACACCCAGCTCCAGCGCGTCAGCCGCCCTGTTAGTGCCCGCGCGGGTCAGCAGCAATTTCCCTTCTGCATCATCGGTCGCCAACAGTGCACGCTGGGATATGAGGCGATCGATACTCTCAAAAGCCGTCTCCCCATACTGCAGCTTGTGATTTGCAATGACAGCACCGGTCGGCACTTCCGCCTTAACTGCCACGCCAAACGGTCTGGCCAGATCCGCGCTAACGCGCTCAACCTTTGCTTGTTGCCATTGGCCCGACGAATGAACGGCCGAGCAGTCGACCAGGTCGCCGGTCTTGCTGCGTCCCACTACCCCGACAGCGAACTGATCACTGCCGTAATCAATCGGCGTTCCATCGACATATCCAGAAAGCACCAGATCACTGTCAATGTACGCTTGGCACTGATCGCCCGGGACAACCCGCGTAGCGACAGCCTGTCCAGGGTAACGACTGGTCACGCCAAGCCTGAATTCTCGCGCCACTCGATCGATACCAGCCTCAATTCCAATGCTTTTCCACCCACCATACTCACGACCATCCACCACCAACACGACATTACTCATGATGGCTCCAGAACCGTAATGGATTGGTCAATGAAACCAGGATGCGGCAAGCCGTTACGCGTGACGATTTCTTCGGCTCGATTTGCATCACCGTACAGGCGATACGCGATAGCCAAAGCAGGCTGTGGCTGCACTGGCTGGTAGGTCATCAAACGCGACGCATCGGTTGCCTGCTCACGGATATGCGCCACCACAGCAGCCCGCACCGAGCGCAATGCATCATAGGTACCGTCATCAGCAGTTAACATGGCGTCATCGATCAGGCCAGAGATCCGGCGTAGTGACAACATGGCATCATCGTAAACCACCCATTCGCGGGCTGCGGCATCCTGAGCCAGGCGCACCAGCGCACTCTGACGTATTAGCCGATCAACAGCCCGAGCGTTATCCTGAATACGAGCACGAGCTGGGGTCGCCGCGGAGCCTGGAATCGGAACGCCCGATGCGGACAATTCATATACTGCCGCCTGATCGAGGCTACCAATCCCATCTGTAAGCAGAGATAGGGCATCCGAAGCAGACCAACCGGACGGCAGCGTAAAGCCCGCCTTCTGCAGTAACTGATCAGTCGCATCCGCCACAAATGCAGGCCAACCGGAAAACGAAAAGTTATTCAAAAAAGAATCGTCCGCCGCTTCTTGCAGGCCATTTGCCGCATCCAGCAACTTATGTGAACTACTAACACGGGCAGCCGGAAAACGCTGTTCACCCGCCTCCACAAACTGCATGGAGATGCGGCACATGCCGCCTTCATCCTTGCTATGACTGATGCGCGTACTACCGCCATCAACCATGACCTGCACCGCCCCATAGAAGGGGTGGATCAACTCACCAGCGCCCGCCTCTTCCAGTGCGGCCAACAAGCGATCATGGACATCTAGATAGCCAGGCCCAACCAAATAGGCGTCAATGCGATATGTGCGGGATGAACGCCCAAGATCCTCGGTAAACGGATCGTCACGCAGCGGGTATTCATGTGTCTGCAACCTCCGACCGGCTGGACGATCTCCGGCATCGAACTGGAACTCAACGCCCCGGAAAGACCCCGTTTGAAGTCGATCACGCCAACTCATGGCATCACCCAAGCCATTGACCGATACCCAACATCCGGGTTAAGCGATACGCCGCTCTGATTGGTCGTGCCGGGCGCTACCCGCATACCCGGGGGCGCATTCTCGAACCGCACCACCAAGTCACCATTCAGTTCCGCCTTAGCCCGCGCCGCACTAAGTGCATTACCGCCGGGCGGTCGACCGACCGAAGATGGCTCTTCATCATCCCCACCCAACCAGGACGGCAGGATGTCGGTCATGCCCTTGACCTTCTCTTTAAGCATCGCACCCAAATCAAGATCAGCCACTGCATTGATAAGGCCGTCCAGAGATTCCAGCAAGATCGTGAAGGGATTAAACTCCTGAATTAGCTTTCCAAGTCCCTGTAGAAAACCTTCTTTAAAGGCCGATTTAACTGCATTTAATTTGTCCGTGAACCATTTGGTGACCCCTTCCCAGTTGTCGTAGATGAGATAAACAGCTCCGGCGATGGCTGCTACCGCCGCCACAACCACCAGTGACATAGGATTAGCCATGGCCATCACACCCCAGAACGCCACAAAGCGGGCACCCATGGCGAGAATCGAGCCCAGAGCCGGCAACAGGGAACCAATCACAACCTTACCTGCCATCAACGCCGACCAACCAAACTGGGTAAGCGCCAGCAGCAGCGGACCAGCCAGAATTGCACCCAACGCAATCAACACGCCCTTTGTTCCACCAAGCTTTTCTGCGACCCAAGACAGGCCCGCCCCGAACTCCTTGATGTCAGACCAAACCGCACCCCAGTCCACACTCATCATCCAAGCCTTGAGCTGCTTGAAGGCCCCGACCAATTCATCACTGATCGTCTTAGCCAACGCCTGCAGACTTCCGTCAGCCTGCATACGTTTGATGGTGTCCAATAGTGATTTAAGTTCACCCTTGAGGAAATCAAAGGCGCCGGCCTCTCCAATTGCCAGGAAAAACCGCGCCTGAGCATCCTGGATATTCGACCATATGCCAGACCAGGTCGAAGAGAGTTTATCCATCGCCCCGCCATAGCGGCGGTTCCAGATACCCGCGATAGTCTTTTGAATCAAAGCGCGATTGTTCTTGTCGGCAATCGCCACCATGGTCTTGCCGTTTTCTGACCAGCTATAGGTGATCTGATCTCCGGCCACCGAGGCCTTAATACCAAACTCCTTCAGGCGCTCATTCTCACCGGTCAGCGCGTCCGCCATTGCCTCCACGGCCTGCATGATCGGCTTGCCCATCGCGGCGGCAGCATCACCGGCCGCACGCAGGGAACCATCCATTGCGTCAACGCCATAAGTACGCAGACGAACGAAGGCTTCGGATACCTCGTTCAACTGATACGGCGTACTCTCGGAAAATCCTTGTACCCACTTTAGCGATTCGCGCGCCTTGGCCCCTGACCCCTCAACTGTTTCAAGCACCGCCTGCAGGCGCTCGAACTCGGCAGAGGTATTGATAACCTTGCGCACCCCGAGGGCGACCCCCGCCAATCCTCCGGCACCCAGCAACGCACCACCCGGCCCCAACATTCCCCGAATGCGCCCAAGCACATCAGAGCCGGTTTTGCCCACATCACCCCACGCCTTACGGTTACGGCGCAGCCCCCGGTTGATCCTCTTTAGCGGACCCGACACGCGGTCGACTGCCGAGAGAACCGCTTTTAAGCTGAAGCTCTTGGATGACATAGGTTTCCCGGGAAACAGTAAACTACCGAGGTTGTTTTAGCTGATCGCCAATCCGCGCCGACTGCCCCTCATAGAGAAACAGACGGCTCAAAGGCTTACCCAGTATCAGGTCTGGGTCTTGCTGGAACGCATAGGCCAGATCAAAGGCCAGGTCGACTACTCCGCGGACAGCTCCTCGATCTCCTCCCCATCGCTTGAGGAGGGGAAGAAAAAAGGGAGAAGCTCAGTCCAGCAGGCGGTGATGTCGGCCGGTGCCATCTGCTGTACCGAAGTGCGCGGGATCTTGCCGAGACGCACAATGTAGGCGCAGATCACCTTGCCGTTCATGCTGAGCGATTCATCCGCGCCCATGGTGGCCGGAATGCCCAGGCGCTCAACATCCTCGCCGGTCGGCTCACGCAGGGTGAGCTGGCTCAGTTCTTCGTTGTGCGCCTGGATCGGCCGGGAGAGTTTGACGGTTATATCCATTTGCCATCCAACCCTTCAAACTTGAGCGAGGTGGTGCCTTCCGCACCATTCACGTCGACTGTTCCAGCCAGCCAGGCACCGGACAGGACCGCCGTCTTACCGTTGGCCAGCTCCGCCGTTACAGTGCCGTCATCCATCCCCTCCAGAGTGGATACCGGGAAGTTTGCCGGAACGTAGGCTTCCACCTCGATAAACGGTACGCGCGGGGTCTCCTTGTATCCGGCCACGCCACTGAGGCCGGAAAGGCCCTCTTTTTCAGCCCCGGACATGGAGCAGGTGATGGAGCCTGACAGCTCCAGCTGCTCGCCATCCACCTTCAGGTAACAGGTACCTGCAATTCGATTTCCCATGTTGTTACCCCTTATGCAGTTTCAGCAGGATACTGGAGCCGGAACTGAGCCAGCACGGCGAACACGCGCAGCTGGTTGACCAGGTCAGGCGGGTAGAGCACGTTGAGCCGGTTGGGATCATTGTCGTCCCGCTCAACAATCAGATTGGCCGCGAAGGCGGCGGCGTTCTCCACGATGCCGTTGCGCTCCAGATGACTGTAACCGGCCACCAGTTCAGCCCGGATAATCTTGGGCGTAACGATTGCCTGCCCGCCGCCGAAGCGTGTACCGTCATTGGCAACCTTGTGGCGCGGGAATTTTTGGGTAATCCGCTGACGCAGGAACCGCAGAATATAGGCAAGCTGGTGCAGCGTCTCGCTGTCCAGGAATGAGGGGTCAGGCTCGCCCCAGGCATTCTCCTGATAAGTAGTGATGCTGCGCTCAATTCGCACGGCCCCATCACTACTGTACAAGTGGGTGGCGATACCATTATTGAGGAGCGTCTGGCGCTCAGTCATGGTGAAGCGCTTGCCAACCGGCGCGCCGGTAATGCCGATCAGCTCGCCGGTTTGTGTAGGCCGCGCTGGGTCGGCATTGAGGAATACCGCCTCGCGGCCAACGCGGGCCGCCAGGTATTCGTAATCCTCACTCACCACGTCAGCCTCGATACCAAAGATAGTGGTGTGCGCATCATTGCGACCACTGCCCAGGGTCTGCAGGTTGGCCAGAGTGTCTTTCTTTACACAGTAGACATGGCCGTATACCTGCTGCGTCCAGGACCAGCGGCCAGTACTGTCGTTCATCAGGACCTTCATAGCGTCCAGGTTCACGGTGTCATTGAATGGCACCGCGATATAGTCGTACTCTTCGTCCCCCAAGGCAGCAATAGCTGCGGTCAGATCTGGATCGCCAGTCCCAGGCACCGTGATTGGCATACACCACACTTCACCGAACGGATCGTTGTTGCGGTAGGCAGCATGCATCTTGGCCAGCATGGAATCCGACCCGAACAGGGTCTTGGCCTGATCGGTGGTCGGGCAGATCACCAGTTGATTGGCCGTGGCTGTTCCGCCAGTGTCGGTACCGTTATTCAGGTACCCAAACAGAAGGGTGCGGTTCTGGCGACTGAAATAGGAGGCCTGCGAGTTGTCTACCTCCGCATAGAAAAGCGGCACACGCAGATTGGCCGGGATATTGTTGAATGAGACAGGCATCAGCTTTCCTCTTGCTTACGGGTGGTCTTTTTGGTTTTAACCGGGGCGTCCGACTCGATTACATCGCCGTCGTTGAGTCGGCGAATCCAGTAGGAGGTCTTTTCAACCTCCCGCCCTTCAACAGGCAATGCATCGCCCTGCTCCGGATCAATGACCCGAAGCCCCTCTTTCGGTTTGATGAACATGGTTACTCCTGGTCGAGAGCGATATCCGCGCCGATTTCTATACGGCCATCCGGCCCGGTTGTGCGCGGGTTGGGTTGATCCGGGTTATAGGTTGGCCGGCCATCATCAATGTTGTTGGGATCATAGGCCGTATCCAGCACATCAACCTTGACAGTGACGCCAGTGAATGGCGACAAGCCATCCAGATCCAATCCCTGTCGGGTGTCGCTGTTATCCAGCGCCATATCGGCACGAAACCCATAGGCGATGTAGACCCGCGCCCGATCCATGTGCAGGATCTCGCCGCCGCCATCGTAGGCGATGGGACCATAAGCATCATCCACCTGCCACCCCACCAGGGCGCGAATCAGCGACAGACGCACATCCTCGCCCTGATCCCACGCGGCCTGCCCCCGCACATCGCCGGAGTTATCCAGCACCACAATGATGCTGAATCCATCCGTGACATCCTGGCGATAACCGCCTGAAAGGTTCGGCTGACCGGGCTGGTCTGGCTCACCTACCACGTAGGCACTGGGCAGATCCAGGCGGGCGTTTTCTGGCAGCGGCCGGAATTCCGCAGCGCCTGCCACCCGGCCCTCAAACAGCGGGCAGTGGGCTTTCAGTTCTGCAACGATGGGAGATATCTTCATTTACGTACCTGCAGCGCCATGATCAGTGCATCAGCCAGGCCGCGCTCCACTTCACTGCGCCGGTTCTCCAGCGCATCCTCCATCACCGGCCCGCGAGGATCGATATGCTCAGTACCTTGAAACAGCCATTGGGCATAGTAGGCGCGGTTGAGATCCGGCCCCGCCGTGGCATACAACGCCCCACGCTTCCCCAGCCTGGCGCGAACACTCCGGCGTAACAGACCGCTAACCTTGGCGGGATACTCACCCGCCGCCGAGGCCTTGCGTTTTCTGTTCTTGCGCTTGTACTGCCGCCCGCCCCCTGATCGCGCACCCAGCAAGCGTCGCGCCTCATCACGCACCACACCAGCCTGCTCACGCAGACCACCACGCACCACGCGGCGATGGAAATCCAGCCTCCCATAGCCAAGCATGCGAACGTTAACCAGTTTCATGGTGTCACCTGCTCGCACTCCGCAATGGTGTAACGGCGGCGCGGATCCTGTATCAATGACCGAATCCTTAACCGGACACTATCCCAGGTTATTTCCCGATCCCCTGACAGGTCCGATCTGTAGCGCACCGTAACCTTGTGAGTAACCCCTTCAGCGATCTGCTGACCATTGCGCAGATTCAGGCCGGACACAGACTCAACCAGCGCCCAGGTGCTGACCGGCTCACTATCCACCTGATCGATGCCATGGAAGGCATTGGGCACATCCGAACGCAAGGTGATGGTGATACGGTGCCTCAGCCGACCGATCCTCATGAATCCCCCAGATACACACGGCGCTTATCCAGCAGACTGGTGACCGCGATCGGTACCTCGCTGGTGATGGTGCCGATCACCACGCCCTCACGGTTTTCATACCAGTGCCCAACCAGCAGCAGCAGGGCCTGTTTGAGGACACCGGGAACATCGTCAGCGGTACCATAGCCAACCGTCAGATCAATACTGACTGCACCAGGCACGAAAAGGGTGGCAGGCCAAGCGACCCCGGGAGCCGGAGTAATGCGCCCCGGCGCTGATGAGGCATCCACCCGGTATTGATCACTGGGCAGAGTTTGCTGCTGACCTTCAATATCCAGGTACCGAAGCGCCTCAACAGAAACCAGCGGGGCGCCCGGTACACGGATAACTGATGGAAACCGGTCCAGGGACAACACCCCGGTACGCTCAATGAGAACCCGCGCCGTCTCTGATTCCACGTACTCACGGCCTGCCGTTATTAGGGCGGCAAGCAGGGCGTCATCGGCGTCATCAGCACGGGTATGAGCCTTTGCCTCTGCCAGCGTGACAGGCTCAGCTGCTGGCTCTGACAAGCGCAGCGACATCACTACTCCTCAATACCACCGAGATCCGCCCAGATCGCGTCGCGTTCCTTGGCGCTGACCTTGATACCCCGCTCCTTCAGGCGCCTGTTGAGCGCACCCACCTCTGGTGCACCATCTTCTGTCCAGGAGTCCGCCTGGTCTTTCTCGGTATCCTCGGCCAACATGCCGAGCATCTCGGATTCAATCAGCGACTTGCGCTCATCTGGTCCGATAGGCTTTTTCTCCTGAGGACCATGCGGTTTCCTGGGATCACCCTCGGCAATCATCTTGAGACTGAGATAATGGGCGATAGTCGCCTCATCGTAACGCCCCGCAGGGATCTGGGTGTTCTGTTTCACCCGGCGCTGCTTGGCATCCAGAAACTCGGTAATCGCGTGGTATTTCTTGCCTGACATGATTTATCTCCTAAAAGCAAGGCCCGCCGTAGCGGGCCTTGCAAGCCGACCAACAGGCGGGCAATTAAACGACGACGAAGTTACCCTTAACCAGACCAGCCGGGCGTTCCACGGTGAGTGCCAGGCGCTCCTCGCAGAGCAGCGCGACCATGCCCTGGATGAAGAAGTCGCCATGTTGTTCGGCGGCACGCACAGACACCTCTTCCCGATCCCACAGAGTGGCAGCCATACCGAACGCGCCTGCCAGGAATTGGCCACCGGTGTCGACACCGTTGCTGGCGGTCATGGACAGGCTTTCCGCGACCCGCTTGCCCCAAAGACGCGTCTCGGCACCGTTGGTTGGATTACTGAACAGATAGGCCTTGTCATCGGTCTTGAGCAGCTCGATCTCTGCCCAGTCGGACGGATTCATGACGATGGCGGTGGTGGGATAGCCGGACATGCTGGCCTGCAGGATGACCTTGCGGACCTGATCCACGTTGGTGTAACCCACCTTGTTCAGGTTGGTGTCGTAGGCGGTAGCCTGCGGGTAGAGACCCAGCAGGTTGTCACCGGTCCCGTCACCGAACAGCAGCTGCTCCTCCTCCTTCAACTTCAGCCCGTAACGCAGGCGCATGTCGACGAAGGCGCGCAACGCCCGAGCATCGGCCAGCACCTGGCGGGAACAGGCCATCCAGTGGGCGACGGTCTTCACGGTCGAGGATTTCTTCTCGAAGGTGATATCGGACTTGCCAGGGTCAGTTGCGCCTTCGGCCTTGGGTGCCGCGTTGTTGGTGTACAGCAGCTCCTGCACCCACTCGATGGCGTTGGTGGCGATCGGCAGGGTGGTGAGCAGATCGCGCACGGTCAGCCCCTGTTCGGGATCGTAGATGATGCCGCCCCGCACTACCGGTTCGATCAGCTCGCCGGCACTGGCCGCGCCACTGGTCACGTCCTTGGTCTGGCTGAACAGACTGCCCTTGAAGTCAGCGATCTTGACGTTGCCCCCGGAATAACCCTTGACCACCTCGGAATCCGCGCAGACCTGACCCAGGCTCTTGGATTCATTCGCAGCACGACCCGGCAGCGTGGCCAGCTTCTCAACCAGCTGATCCAGAGTAGATTCGGCCTTTTCAACCCGATCCACCTGCTTCTGGAAAGCATCCTTGGTTTCGGACAGCTCCTTGCCGTGACGCTCAATATCATCACCGATCTTGGCCACACGACCATCCAGTTCTTTGTGCGCGTTCTTTACCTCAAGAACAGCACCCTTGATTTCATTCCCCTGATCTTTCAGGAGTTCTTTCATCTCTTCCAATGCAACAGGCATGGCTTTATTCCTCTTTGGAGTGATTCGTTAAATGCGATAGTTGGCGATTGCGGTTTTCAGGTCGGCCAGCATCTCGCTGGTGAGTGCCTCTGAATCACTCAGAGAGCCGGCACTGGCGGCGTCTCGCTGCAGTGCCTTGTAACCACCGGAGGCTATCGCCTTGGCCTCGCGGCGGGTTAAACCTTGTTTCCTGAGAAACGATTCGAACGAACGGATGTCGGCTAGCGCATCCGCGCTTTTCACGCTTTCGATCAGCGCTTCTGGATTCATACCGAACGGAACGATGGAGACCTCCCACAGCTCAGCAGCGGATATGTAGCGAGCCCATTCTTCCTCCAACTCCTGCAACCACTTGGCACCACCCGGTAGGATATTGAACCCAACCGACATGCCGTCCAGGATTCCGTCTTTCATCAGTTCGTAGGCGTCTGGAACGTAGCTCAGATTCATGTTGAGCTGGCCATCCACGTACAGACCAGAGCTGTCCTGTGATACCGCTGCCTTTCCAGCCATCAAACGAGTGTCGTGATAGAGGGCAATACGAATCTTTCCGTCCCTCGTGAGCTTCATTTGCTCAAAAGCCCCTTCGATGATGATGTCATCACCCAAATCCTTATTGCCGAACACGGCGCCGTAACCCTCGAATTTACCTTTTCCGCCGGCCGCCTTGAGTTCAAACGGAACGCTAATTCTTTCCATCGCTGGAATCTCCTAATATCTCTCGCAGCTGATCGGACGGGGCCATGTTAAGCGGCACATGCAGATCATCTGCACCCTCCCGCCGCGGAAGGTTCTCCGCCTGACGGACTTCATTGATGCTCATGGCACCGATAAAGCGCATGTTTTTGTAGTACTCGGCACGCGCCTTGCTGTCACCACGCAGCAGGCCTCGCACGTCGAATTCGATGAAATATCCCTTCTCCTGTTCCTGCCTGGTCAGCAGAGTGGTGTTCAGAGCCTGCTCGATGCGTACCAAGTAGGGACGCAAAGTGAACTCCAGGAAATGCTTGTTGTACTGTTCGCTGTTGTTGTAGGTAGCGTTCCCGCCCTCCATCAGCATATCCAGCGGCACCCGATACAAGCGAGCTATCTCGGCCACCTGACGCTTCTGGGTTTCATTAAGCTGGGCATCGGTATTGTTAGCCGTTACCTGCTGATACTTCATACCGGCCTCCAGGATAGCCAGCTTATGGCTGTTCTCCAGGCCGGAATGAATCATCTCGAAGGCCACCCGCAGTTGCTTCCGCTGCTCCGGGTCCAGCACCTTATCGATCATCAGGAATCCTGACGGCCTCGCGCCGTTACCGAAGAAGCGTGCGGCATACTCTTCAGCTGCCGCCGAAATGGCAACTGCATTACGCCCGTATTTGTAGGGCGGATACCCCTCCAGGCTGCCAGGTCCACCGAACCCCTTGATGGGCACGATCTGCTCCCGGGTCAGCGGTTCCTCTTTGCCGTTACGGGTGAGGTAGTAGATCAGCTCACCGCTATCCTTTAGCTCGTAGCGCACCTGCGGCTTAGCCACCGGGATGATACCGGTAACCCGATCCCCCAGCCGAGGGGCGTAATTATAGGATTGACCCCACACACACAGACCGACGGCCATCGCCTCACGCCACTCCACCGAGGTCATGTACTGGTTCGGCTGGGTATGCAGCAACCGATAGAGTTTGTGATCCTTGGCTTTTTCCCGACCGGTCTCCATCTCCCGGTAGAGATGCAGTGGCAAGGTGCCGATGGTCTCAGATATCAACCGAATCGCCGACCAGGCGGCGATCACCTGCAGTATGGTCTCCTCGTTAACCACCTTACCGGTATAGGTCGGTCCGCCTGTCATAACATCCCATCCATTGGGATTATCGAGCGACAGAGTGACCGCCTTGCGCACGGCCGCTCCAAGCGCCCGCTTTGGATGGGCGGCATACCACGCCGTGCTCACCAGCGCCTGGCCTGTGCGTTTGATTATACTCATACGATTATCGGGTCATTGAGAAATGCGCTGATGTCCTGTTCCTGCTCTTCGCGACCGGATTGACCGGTCGACATGATTGCAGCAACGATTCCATCTACTCGGCCCGTCGCCTTTTTCTTGTCGATCTTTCGGTTATCTGCCGGGTCTGAAACCGTCACGGCGTTGGCCGCACACCAGGTCATTACTGGGTTACCGTCATGCTTGATTAGCCCATTCAGCAGACGACGCTCGAACTCATCCAGCGCTGGCGACATGTCCTTGAATCCCTGCCCGAACGGCTGCAGAGGCAGCGAGATCCCCTCCTGGTCCAGGAGCATCTTGAGATCCTCGATCCGCCAGCGGTCGTAGGCGATCTCTTGCAGGTCGTACAGTGACATATCCTCGGCCAGCTGCCGGATGATCGCCAGTTTGTTAATGGCTTTCCCTGGCAGGGCAAAAAGATGACCAGCATCACGCCAAGCGATATACGGGACGCGATCGGTACGCTCTTTGTCGATCAACTGATCAGCTGGCACCCAGAACCGTGGCACCAATCGCCAATAGGGATCTTCTGGTGTTGGCTCAAACAGCAATACCAGTGAGGTTAGATCCTGGGTGCTGCCCAGATCCAGACCACCCCAGCAGCGCCGCCCGATCAGTAGACCCGGATCAAACTCTTTATCCTCGGCATCAAACCAGACATCTGCACCGATGAACGGAGAGGCCGATTCAACCCACTGACAGAAATTCAGACGGCGGACGATGCTCTCTTTCGACGGCATGCCGCGCGCCTGTGTGACCTGTTCGCGCAGATACTTGATGCCCGGTATCCCAGCCTCCAGACTCGGATTCGCCTTTGGCCAACACCCTTCATCCTTGAACGGGTCATCCTCCTTATCCAGGGCGCAGATGAATGCGAAAAAGCTGTCATCCTGAATCTGGCCGGCAGAGACCTTTACCCCGTAGTCGTGATAGTCCCAGCACACTGTGCGCTTGTCGGTACCGCTGTTGGTGATCATGAAGATCAGCGCCTGGCGGCGACTCTTTGTGCCGGCGCGCAACATCTCTACCACCGCCGGCGAGCGGTGTTCGTGAATCTCATCCACCAGGCAGACATGCGGCCTGGGTCCTGACTGGCCATCGTCCGCGCTGATCGGCCGGAAAAAGCTGTTGCTTTCGTGGTAGGCCAGGTTCCACTCTTTACCCGGCGATCCGCTCTTGTGAATCCGCCAGGCCAGCTCTGGCGATTGATCCACCATGGCCACGGCATCTCGAAAGAGGATCATTGCCTGATCTTTCTTCGTGGCGGCCGCGTATATCTCGGCACGGCTTTCCCGGTCCGCAGTCAAACCATACAGGCCAATTCCTGCCGCCAGGGGTGATTTACCAGAGCCCTTACCGGTCTCGGCGTAACACACGCGAAACCGACGATAGCCATCCATATCCAGCCAGCCGAACAAGCTGCCAAGGATAAACTTCTGCCAACCCAACGGCTCGAACGGGACACCCTCATATTCGCCGCCATTCAGGCACAGCACGTCACGGTAGAAACCGAGAATCCACTCAACATGCTCCACGGACCAGACAAGGCCACGCTCATGGCCTGTATCCAGATCACGCAGGTGGCGTTTACAGGCATCCCTGACATGCGGACCCGCGACCGTTTCCCGGGAAACAACCGACCTGGCCCAAAGCGTGGCCTCGTCAGAAATACTTGGCGGGTCCATCCTGGCGTTGATCGTCATCTCCGAATAAACCCAGCTGCTCGCTATTGCCCTGTGATGGCTGCACGCTGCTGCGGGCACTGGGGTTCATGCCGAACAACGCGCCATACGTTTTCATGGTGTCGGCCGCGCGATTAGCGATTTGCAGCCAGACGCTTTGTTGTTTGTAGCCGCTGGGAGTAGTGTCTACATAACCCGCTTCACCCAAAGCGCGCAGCTTGCGCTGGGCCGATGACCAATCTCCCCACGCTTGACAATAGACTGACACAGCCGCCATATCGACCTGAGCAATAACCTTCAGCTTGACCAGCTCGGCGGTTACCCGAGCCCACTCTTGTTTCGCGTCTTCCGACAATAGCTCTTCAGGACACGGCGGAATTTCTACGTCAGGATGCAGCCCGCCCGCCAGCGCCGCCGCAGGCTTTTTTGACGGATTTCCACGAAGGAGGTGGACGTTCGCCGGCAGTGGTTTTCGCCCCTGACCCATATACCCCCCCTCTTAATTTCCCGCTCGAAAAAATACCTATA
>JAPHSX010000064.1 GCA_026196575.1 Gammaproteobacteria bacterium
CCACCGGCCAGATGCAACTGCACCGCCAGGCCTTTATCGATGATCAGGATCTCTACGCCACCCTGCCGTGGGACTATCTGTCGCGTATCGAGGAGGAGCTACCGGGTATCGACGCGGCACCCCGACTCTACGCCGCCGGGCTAGCCAGCGCGGGCGATGCCTCCAACGGGGTAATGATTAAGGCGGTCGACCCGCTGCGCGAGCGTGAGGTTACAAAAATGCTGGACCATTTGCGCCTCGGTGAATCCCGGCTCGATCTGGCCAGTGGTGCGGATGAGGCGCTGCAACGCTATAACGTGATTGTCGGGGCCCAGCTGGCGAAGAATATGCGCCTGGCGATCGGAGACGAGCTGGTGCTAATCACCCAGGCGGCCGATGGCAGTATCGGCAACGCGCTGTTCCGGGTTGCCGGGGTGTTGCGGCCAGTGGAGCCCAACTTCGATCGCATGGGGGTGTTGATGTCGATCGAGGCCTACCAGTACCTGATGTATCTGGAGGAGGGGTTCCACGAGCTGGCGCTGAAGAGCCGTGACCTTACGGATCTTGAAGCGACACAACAGGCGATCGCCACCCTGCTCAGGGGGCTGGCACTTGAGCAGCCGCTGGACGAACTGGGCGGTGCCGCGCGGGTGCGTAACTGGCGTGAGCTTGCCCCAGCGATTGCCGACCTGCTGGAGCTGAGCCGCTCGATGGTATTGATTGTCGGTTTTATAATCGTCGGCCTTGCCTCACTCGGCATGCTCAATACCATGCTGATGGCGGTGCATGAGCGTAGCCATGAGTTCGGTATTCTGCTCTCCATCGGCATGAGCCGCTGGTGGTTGTTGACCATGGTGATGTTCGAGTCGCTCTGTCTGGCACTGATCTCGGCGCTGGCCGGTTCGCTGGTGGGGGCGCTCGCCGCCGGCTATTTTGAACGGCACGGCCTCGACTTCAGCGCCTCGATGCCCGACGGTTATGACTGGGCGGGCATGGTCTTTGAGCCGGTGATGTACGGCTATCTGCTCCCGCAGGATCTCCTTCGCAGCAGCCTGCTGATGATCGCCATTGCCCTGCTGGCCTCCATCATCCCCTCCTGGCGCACCATTCGCCTCAAACCGGCACAGGTGTTGCGATGAACGAACGGCAACAGAGTCGTCTGCCGATGCGGGTGCTGTTTAGTCTGGCGTGGCGCAATATCTGGCGTCACCGCCGCCGTACCGTCATCACCCTGAGTTCCATCGCCATCGGTTTTGGCCTGGCGGTGCTCTCCATTGGTATTGGCGATGGCAGTCACAACTCGATGATCCGCAATGCCATCAAGTTGGGAGAGGGGCACCTTACGGTGCAGCCGCGCGGCTATCTGGAGGCGCCGGCCAACTATAAATACATCGCCGCCGGTGGCTCGCTGGCGACGCAACTGGCGGCGTTGCAGATTAACGGCAGCGTGCAGCCGCGTATCTCACTGCAGGTACTGGCCAGCACCGCCAGTAATTCGGTGGGTGCCGTGGTTGAGGGGGTGTCGGCGGCGGATGATCCACGCACAGAGATGCTGCGCCCGATGCTGCTTGAGGGGGAGTGGCTGCAGGCAGGAGATGAGCGCGGCCTGCTTATCGGCTACGGCATGGCGCGCAAATTAAAGGCGAAACTCGGCAGCAAGCTGGTGGTGATGGCCGGCAAACAGGGGGGGGATTCTCAGGCGCAGCTGGGGCGGGTGCGTGGCATCTTCGACTCCCATATGGATGAGCTGGATGATTTTTTGATCCTCAGTGATCTCTCCTTTGCACGGGTCTTCCTGGAGGGCGAGGGGGCCGAGGTGGCGCAACAGCCGGTCACCCGCTTTGCCATCTTTCTCGACAACGAGGAACAGCTGGCGCATTGGAAGCAGCGTCTTCAGGAAAGCATCGACCAGAGCGCCCTGGTGGCGCTGGACTGGCGCGAGATGATGCCGCAGCTGGTGCAGTTTATCGTTATCGATGATGCGGGAAACTACGTCTTCCTGCTGCTGATCCTGATGTTGGTGGTCTTCGGTATCGTCAACACGGTGTTGATGAGTGTGCTGGAGCGTACCCGCGAATTCGGCCTGCTGCGGGCGCTGGGGATGGGCCGTTACCACCTGCTGTGGCTAGTCTTTTGTGAGTCGCTGCTGCTCAGTCTGCTGGCGGTGGTGATCGGCTGGTTGGTGGGTGGCGGCCTGCACCTCTGGTTCTCCCGTCACGGCATTGATTTTTCCGCGATGATGGCCGAGGGGACGACGATTATGGGTACCTTTATGGACCCGGTGGTCTTCACCGAACTGTCGGCGGAGCGGGTGATCCAGCTGACGGTTATTATCTTTGGCGCCACGCTCGCCTCCGGTATCTACCCGGCGATCAAGGCGGCGCGTGTGACACCGGTAGCGGCGCTACGCACCTAGTGCAGAGGCAACGACAGGAATAACGATATGGCACTACTCAGGCTTGAAGGCATCGGTAAACGCTACCGTCAGGGCGAGGTCGAGGTCGAGGCGCTTCACGACATTAACCTCAGCGTGACAGAGGGGGAGTTTGCCGCGCTGGTCGGCCCCTCCGGCTCGGGCAAGACGACACTGCTCAATATCATCGGTGGTCTCGACAGCCCCAGCAGCGGCAGCGTCCATCTCAACGACACCGCTATCACCCGTCTCAGTGAGGCGGAACTCTCCGACTTTCGTCTGTTTCAGCTCGGTTTTATCTTTCAGGCCTATAACCTGGTGCCGGTGCTGAGCGCCCTGGAGAACGTGGAGCTGGTGATGGTGATGCAGGGGCGCCCGCTGCATGAGCGGCGTGAGCGGGCCGAGCACTATCTGGAGCTGGTGGGGCTCACCGCCATGATGCACCGCCGCCCCTCGGCACTGAGTGGCGGACAGCAGCAGCGGGTGGCGGTGGCGCGTGCCCTGGCCGCTGGGCCTCGCCTGGTGCTGGCCGACGAGCCGACCGCCAACCTCGACTCGGAGAACGCCACCGCGCTACTCGACATCATGCACCGCCTCTCCCACGAGGAGAAGACCACCTTCATCTTCTCCACCCACGACCCACGGGTGATGGAGCGGGCCGAACGCATCATCACCCTGCGTGATGGCCAGGTGGAGAGTGATGAAACCGTCGCCACACCGCATCATGCGAGTTAGTCTACTGCTCTGCCTGCTCCTGCCCTGGCAGGGCGTATGGGCCGTCGAGCTCACCGGCCGTTTCGCCATGCTCGGCACCACGGCGCGCGCCGAGGCGGGTGACTGGGGCCATCAGGAGACGGCCGGTGATCTGCTCAGCGCCGATCAGCAGGGGCTGCGCCTGATGCTGGAGGAGGGGGGGGAGCTTGCCGAGTGGTCGGCCCATCTGCGCCTGGTGCGTACCCACACCTACGGTTTGAGCGCGCCGCAGGGACACAGCAGTGAGCTCTTTCGTTACACCGAACTGGGCGGCACCCTGCTGGATGAGGGGGATGAGACCGCCACCACCGTGGTCCGCTACGAGCTGGATCGCCTCGCCTACCGTCGCCAGTTTAGCCACAGCGCCCTCACCCTCGGGCGACAGCCCATCGACTGGGGCAGTGGCCGCTTCTGGCAGCCGCTCAACCTCTTTGGCAGCTTTGCCCCCACCGACCTTGACACCGATTACAAACCGGGGATTGATAGCGTGGCGTTGGACTACTTCCCCTCGCCCTTCTCCTCGCTCAGTGCAGTGTACGCCCTTGCCCCGCAGGGGGAGGCGGCCATCAAGGATAGCGGCGCACTGCACTACCGCCGTCAGGTCGGCGAGCTCTCCGAGGTGGCGCTGGTGGCGGGCAGCATTAGCGGCAACACGGCACTCGGCGGCTCGTTCGAGAGCGCCTGGCAGGGGATCGGCTGGCGCATCGAGGGGGTTCACTACTGGCTGGATGAGATGGATGAGCAGGTGCTCTTCTGGATCGCAGGACTGGATTATCAATTTGCCAACGGCACACTGCTGAGCGCCGAGTATTACGACAACAGCCGGGGCGCCGTCACGCAGGGGGAGATGGCCGAGGTAGCTGAAGATCCGCTGTTGCTCAGCGGCCTGCAGCAGCAGTTATCGCGCCGCCTTGTCGGGCTGGGGCTGGCCCGTGATCTCACACCGTTATTGCATGGCGGTTACACCCTGCTGGGCGCGCTGCTGGAGGATGATAGCGGCGCCCCCGCCTGGTCGCTACTGCACCAGTTCAACCTCACCTATTCGGTAAGCAATGAGTCCGATCTGCTGCTATCGCTGCTGCTGCCCGAGGGCAGGGGGCTCTCCTCCGCCGACGAGCCCCGTTCGGAGTTTGGCCACATCCCGGCCGCCTTCACCCTGCGCTTGCGGTTCTATTTTTGAGCGAGGCACTGTTGCGTCCCGCTTGCATCACTTGATTTTTCTCACTTTTCTCCTACGGTTAGCGGGTGACGCGTCGATGGTTTAATCAGTGGAGTAGATGATCATGCACATGCAGGAGATCCGCAAGATTGCCCAGACACATGGCCTGAAGACATCACGCCTGAGCAAATCTGCTCTGGTGCGATTGATCCAGGGCAGCGAGGGCAATTTCGAATGTTTTGCCACCGCCCTGAACGGGGAGTGTGACCAGCTGGAGTGTTGCTGGCGCGAGGATTGTCTGGGTCAGTCCCAAAGTGGACTCAACTAGCAGCTTGTCGGACTGTGCGATCGTAACGAGCATGGTGGGAGAACAAGGATAAATTTTCACGATTTTGACGCGCATGGTGGTTCCATGTAAGGAAAAATCGGGGAAATCTGGACCGTTCCCACGCCAGCGCAGTAGATCAGTCCCAAGTCCGACAGGCTGCTAGACACGCCCGTTAGCGCGCTCACCATCACGGTCATCCTGGGCCAACCGATAAAGCTCACGGTACGCCTGTGCGCTCTTTCCCCAGCTGAAATCCTCGCTCATGGCGTTGTGTTGCAGCTCGCGCCAGCGCTGCTTGTCGTGAAAACAGGAGAGGGCGCTCCGGGTAGTCGCCAGTAGCGCCTCGGCGCTGACGGCCGCCATCACAAAGCCGTTGGCGGAACCGCCATGCGGCGTATCGGCATCGACCACGGTATCGGCCAAGCCGCCCACCGGCGAGACCACCGGCAGGGTGCCGTAACGCAGGCTGTAGAGTTGATTGAGACCGCACGGCTCAAAGCGCGAGGGCATGAGAAAGATATCGGCACCCGCCTCGATGCGGTGGGCCAGCCCCTCGTCGTAACCGATGGCAACGGCGAGGCGTCCCGGATAGCGTGCGGCCAGTTCCGTCAGTTGCTGTTCCAGTAGCCGATTACCACTTCCCAGGATGACCAGTTGCAGCGGCTGCTGGAGCAGCTCCGGCAGCACCGCAAGCAGCAGGTCGATCCCCTTTTGCTCCACCAGCCGACCGATCAGGGCCAGCAGTGGAGTCTCCTCGCCGGGCGTAAGCCGGAACTCACGCTGCAGTGCCACTTTGTTCACCCCCTTTTTATTGAGAGTGCGCAGGTTGTAGCGCTGTGCGATCTGTTTGTCGCTGCCCGGATTCCACTCCCGCGCATCAATGCCGTTAAGGATGCCGCTAAGCCGCCCACCGATATGGCGCAACAGCCCGTCAAGGCCGTGACCGAAGGGTTCGGTCTGAATCTCCTGGGCGTAGGTGGGGCTGACGGTATTGATGCGGTCGGCAAATACCAGCCCCCCCTTGATAAAGGAGAGCTGTCCGTGAAACTCCAGCCGGTCGAAGCGCCACAGCGCCTCATCAAGCCGCAACTCGGTAAAGAGTTGGCGGCTGAACAGCCCTTGATAGGCCAGGTTATGAACGGTAAAGAGGAGGGCGGGGCGCCCCGGCTCGTGGCGCAGCGCCACCGGCACCAGCCCGGTCTGCCAGTCGTTGCAGTGCACCACATCGGGTTGCCAGCCGAGTCCGAACTGATCCATCGCCAGACGCGCAACGACACGGCAGAAGAGGGCGAAGCGTTGCGCATTATCGTGCCAGGGCTCACCCTGCGCATCCAGATAGGGGTTGCCGGGACGGTCGAAAAATTCGGCGCAATCGACCAGCCAGACCGTGACCCGGGAGCCGGGCAGCGTGGTCTGCCACAGCGTCACCTCATGCCCCTCCTGCTCAAAGCTGAGCAGGCGCCGCCGCTTGCAGGCCGACATCACGACCTGATAACCGGGGAGCACCAGGCGCACATCGTGGCCGAGATTTTGCAGCGCCCGCGGCAGACTGCCGCTGACATCGGCCAGCCCCCCGGTCTTGATCAGGGGAAAGGCCTCGCTGCTGGCGAAGAGGATCTTTAGCGGTGATGACTCTTTCATGGCCGCCACTCCAGAATCAACGCCCCCAGCGGCGGCAGGGTGAGTGAGAGTGAGTAGGGTCGCCCCATCCACGCGCACTCCTCACTCATCAGCACCCCGTTGTTGCCCATATTGCTGCCCTGGTAGTAGCCGGAGTCGCTGTTCAGCGCCTCATGGTAGCTCCCGGCATGGGGGACGCCGATGCGGTAGTCGTGGTGCACCACCGGGGTGAAATTGAGAATGACGATATAACAGCCGCTCTCGCCCTTGCGCAGGTAGGAGAGGACGGACTGGGAAGAGTCATGGCAGTCAATCCACTCGAAGCCCTGCGGTTCGAAATCGAAGCGGTGCAGGGCCGGTTGGCTTACATAGAGCCGGTTGAGATCGGCGACGAGGCGCGCCACCCCCTGATGCAGGGGATAGTCCAGCTGATGCCAGTCGAGGCCGCGACCGAAATTCCACTCGTTCCCCTGGCCAAACTCGGTGCCCATGAAGAGCAGTTTTTTCCCCGGATAGGTGAAGAGGTAGCTGTAGAGCAGGCGCAGGTTGGCAAAGCGCTGCCATTCATCACCGGGCATCTTGTTGAGCATGGAACCCTTTCCGTGCACCACCTCATCGTGGGAGAAGGGGAGGATGAAGTTCTCCTGGAACAGGTAGAGCAGGCCGAAGGTGAGCTGGTCGTGGTGGTAGCTGCGATGGACAGGGTCATGGGTGAGGTAGCCCAGGGTGTCGTGCATCCACCCCATGTTCCACTTCATCGAAAAGCCGAGTCCGCCCAGTTCGACCGGGCGGGTGACCTGCGGCCAGGCGGTCGACTCCTCCGCCATCACCACCGTGCCGGGGTGGCGGCTGTGGGTCAGCACATTGAGTTCGCGCAGGAAGGCGATCGCCTCCAGATTCTCGTTGCCGCCATGGATGTTGGGGATCCAGTTGTCGCCCTCGCGCGAGTAGTCGAGATAGAGCATCGAGGCGACGGCATCGACGCGCAGGCCGTCAATATGAAACTCCTCCAGCCAGAAGTTGGCGCTGGCCAGGAGAAAGTTTTTTACCTCGTTGCGGCCAAAGTTGTAGATGAGCGTGCCCCAGTCCGGATGCTCTCCCTGGCGTGGGTCGGCGTGCTCGTAGAGGGCGGAGCCGTCGAAGTTGGCAAGGGCGTGCGCATCCCTGGGGAAGTGGGCCGGCACCCAGTCGAGGTAGACTCCGACATGGTGGCGGTGGCAATAGTCGACAAAGTAGCGAAAATCGTCGGGAGAGCCGAATCGGCTGGTGGGCGCAAAGTAACCGGTGGTTTGGTAACCCCACGAATCATCTAGCGGGTGCTCGGTAATTGGCAGCAGCTCGATATGGGTAAAACCCATCTGTTTTACATGGCTGACCAGGCGCTCGGCAAGCTCGCGGTAGCCAAGAAACGTCCCCTCTTCGTCTCGCTGCCAGGAGCCAAGATGCACCTCATAGATGGAGATGGGGTGGCTCATCCAGTGGCGCTCTTCGCGCTGTTGCAGCCACGCGCTATCCTCCCAGAGATGGGTGCTTTGATAGGTAATGGCGGCGGTATCGGGGCGCCGTTCAAAGTACTGTCCGTAGGGGTCGATCTTTTTCACCACGGCACCCGTGTGGCGGTTGCGGATCTCGAACTTGTAGAGCTCCCCATCCCCAAGACCGGGGATGAAGAGTTCCCACACGCCGCTGGAGCCATGCACACGCATCGGATGGCGGCGTCCATCCCACTGGTTGAAGTTGCCGATCACGCTAATCCGCTCGGCGGTGGGCGCCCAGGTAGCGAAGCGCACACCGCTCACCCCCTCAACGGTACAGGGGTGAGCACCAAGGATGCGATAGAGATGCCAGTGTTTTCCCCCGTTAAAAAGGTGGATATCGAAGTCGGCCAGGAGGAGCGGGAAGGAGTAGGGATCGTACTCCTCATGGGGAGTGCCAGCCGGATCAATCCGGGTAATGGCGACGGGGCGCGGCACGCGGGAGGTGTCGCCATGCCACTCAAAAAAGTCGCTCTCGCCCACCCGGCTGAAGGGGTCGCCACTCACGCTCAGCTGAACCCCCTGCGTGTGCGGGAGATAGAGACGGATGGTGCCGGCATGGGTGCCGAGCACCGCGAAGGGATCGTGGTGGCGTGCCGCGGCAATCAGCGCCAGTGCCGCTGCGGTGCCGGGATCATGCGATTTGCTCGTCTGTGCCATTATCTGAGGTCGCTGTTCCGGTTGGTGTAAACAGGGTTGCGCGCGGTGCCTGCCGGGCACCGGCTCCGGGTGAAGTTTTCATCGGATGGTCATTTTCCGTTGCTATCCTCTGCGTATGAGTCTACACCTATTTAGTGCCCAGCCAAGTGATCAAGGCATAACTATCCGTGCGGCGGGGGATACCACAGGGAGAGTCAATAAATTGTAATGGAACAGGCATGGCTTTTCCGTTGTCCGACATTTTTAGCGCCCCTTTGCAGTAATTGAATGAGTAATTAGATCATGAGAAATGTCCGCTCCCAACGCTTTGTCAGTCGCCTGACCCGTGACACCCTCGCCCTCATCATGGCTGGCGGACGGGGTTCCCGTCTGATGCATCTGACTGAGTGGCGCGCCAAGCCATCGGTTCCCTTCGGCGGCAAGTTCCGTATCATCGACTTCCCCCTCTCCAACTGCATCAACTCCGGCATTCGCCGCATTGGGGTGTTGACGCAATACAAGGCACACTCCCTGATTAAACATATTCAGCGTGGCTGGGGGATGTTTCGTGGTGACTTCGGCGAGTTTGTCGAGCTGCTGCCCGCCCAGCAGCGCATCGAAACCTCCTGGTACTCGGGGACGGCCGATGCGGTCTATCAAAATATTGATATTATCCGCAATCATGACCCGGACTATGTGCTGATCCTCGCGGGGGATCACGTCTACAAAATGGATTACGGTGCGATGCTCGCCTGTCATGTGGATAATGAGGCCGACATTACCGTCGGCTGCATTGAGGTGCCGCTCAACCAGGCGCATGGCTTCGGCATCATGGGTATTGACGAGCATCACCGTATCACCAGCTTTGAGGAGAAGCCGCTGCACCCTCAGCCGATGCCCGGTGCGCCGGACAAGGCGCTCTGTTCCATGGGGATCTATATCTTCAATAAGGACTTCCTGATCGAACAACTGATCAAGGACGCCGACGATACCAAATCCGAACACGACTTCGGCAAGAACATTATCCCCTCATTGATCAGTAAATATCGTGCCAACGCCTACATCTTTCGCGACCCCATCAGCGGCAAGCTCGGTTACTGGCGTGACGTGGGTACCATCGACGCCTTCTGGGAGGCCAATCTCGAACTTATCGGCGTCACGCCGGAGCTCAACCTCTATGACGAGGAGTGGCCGATCTGGACCCATCAGGAGCAGATCCCGCCGGCCAAATTCATCTTCGACGACGAGGAGCGGCGCGGCATGGCCATTGACTCGATGGTCTCCGGTGGTTGCATCATCTCCGGGGCAATGGTCAAACACTCGCTGCTCTTCTCCAATGTGGTGGTGGAGTCCTACTCCCAGATCACCGATTCGGTGGTGTTGCCCGATGTCTCGGTGGGAGAGCACTGCAAAATTCACAAGGCGATTATTGACAAGAATTGCCAGATCCCGCCAAGAACCGTGATCGGTTTCAATCCGGAGGAGGATCGCAAACGCTTCCATGTGAGCGAGGGCGGCGTGGTACTGGTGACACCGGAGATGCTGGGACAGAAGATTCACCATGTCCGCTGAGGGTAAGATCAACCTGGTGCTCTACTGGCACATGCACCAGCCGGAGTACCGCAACCTGCGCACGGGTGAATACTACCTGCCATGGACCTACCTGCACGCCATTAAGGACTATGTCGATATGGCGGCGCACCTGGAGCGTTATCCGGCGGCCCGCGCCGTGGTCAACTTCGTGCCCACCCTGCTGGAGCAGATCGACGACTACAGCCAGCAGATTGCCAACTTTCGCCACAAGGGGACGGCACTCAGCGACCCGCTGCTCGATGCGCTGGTGCAGCCCGTGCTGCACACCCAGGTGGAACGGCGACGGCAACTGATTCAACAGTGCCTGCGCGCCAACGAGGAGCGGCTGATTAACCGCTACGCCGAATACGCCCGACTGGCCAGTATGGGGCGCTGGCTCGACACCCACCCCGAGTCGATCACCTACCTCTCGGATCAATACCTGGCCGATCTGATGGTCTGGTTTCACCTCGCCTGGCTGGGCGAGACCGTGCGCCGCGAGGATGCACGTGTTGCCCGACTGATCAAAAAGGGAAGAGGCTATTCGCTCGATGATCGCAACCTGCTGCTGCAGATTATCGGTGAGCTTCTGAGCGGCATCATCCCGCGCTACCGTCGCCTGGCCGAGGCGGGGGTGATCGAGCTCTCGATGACCCCCTATGCCCATCCCATCATGCCGCTGCTACTCGATATCCACTGCGCACGCGAGGCGCTGCCGCATCTGCCGCTGCCCCTGCTGGCACACTACCCGGACGGGGCGAACCGTCTGCGCTGGCAGATAGAAAAGGGGATGGAGATCTTTGAATACTATTTTGGCCAACGGCCGCGGGGATGCTGGCCGTCGGAGGGGGGGATCAGCGACCCGCTTCCGCAACTGCTGGGCGAATACGGGATCCAGTGGCTGGCCAGTGGAGACACGGTGCTGCGCAACAGCCTGGTCAAACAGAACACCATGGAAGGACACCCCCATCAGCGCTGCCTCCATACCTGCTATCAAAAAGGGGGGGAGGGGCCGGTACTCCTGTTTCGTGACGACGGCATCTCTGACCTTATCGGTTTTAGCTACGCCAACTGGCATGCCGATGATGCCGTTGCCGATCTGCTGCGGCATGTAGAGAATATCGCCAGCGCCTGTAGCGAGTGCGGGGATGCCATCATCTCCGTTATCCTGGATGGTGAAAATGCCTGGGAAACCTATCCGGAGAATGGCTACTATTTTCTCGATGCCCTCTACCAGACCCTCTCGACCCACCCGCGCATCAACCTCACCACCTACTCCGACTATCTGGCGACAAAACCGCAACCACGCCCCATCGACTCCATCGTCGCTGGCAGCTGGGTCTACGGCACCTTCTCCACCTGGATCGGGGAGGCGGAGAAAAATCGCGCCTGGGATATCCTCGGTGACGCCAAACAGAGTTATGACCAGGTGCTCGCCAGCGGCCGGCTGGACGCCGCGCAGCGTGAGGTGGTCGACCGGCAGCTGGCCATCTGCGAAGGCTCCGACTGGTTCTGGTGGTTTGGTGATTACAATCCCTCGGAGTCGGTGCGTGACTTCGACTATCTCTACCGCCTCCACCTCTCCAATCTCTACCGCTTTCTGGGTCTCAGTCAGCCTGACTACCTTTCCGATACCATCAGCCGCGGGGGCGGGGCTTCAGCCACCGGCGGGGTGATGCGTCAAGGCAAAGAGCAGTAAGCCGGATGAAAGAGTCAGGGCCCATCCCGCTGCTGACGCGGCGCCGCGCCGGGGTGCTGCTGCATCCGACCTCGCTGCCGGGTAGTTACGCCTGCGGCGACATCGGTCACGAGGCCTATCGCTTTATCGAATTTATCGCCGCGGCGGGCTTTAGCCTGTGGCAGATGCTACCGTTGGGTCCCACCCATAGCGACCACTCCCCCTATCTCTGCCTCTCGGCCAACGCCTGTAACCCCGACCTCATCAGCCTCGACTGGTTGCGGGATCACGGCTATATCGCCACCCTGAATGCGGATAGGGAGGCGGGGGAGGGGTTGCGCCAGCGCAAACTGGCTGAGGCCTTTGCCAGTTTCACCAGCAACGCGCATGCCTGGCATGCGGCCTTCGATGACTTTCTCCGGGCCGAGGCCGAGTGGCTCGATGACTACGCCCTGTTCATGGTGATCCGCGCACATCACGACGAGATGCCCTGGTACCGCTGGGAGGCGCCACTGCGTAACCGTGAAAGCGGTGCCCTGGCGCGTTACCGGCAGCGCTATCCAGAGGAGATTAAATTTCAGCAATTCTGCCAGTTCATTTTTCAGCAACAGTGGCGGGAGTTGCGTGCCTATGCGCAGCGGCACGGCGTCTACCTCTTCGGCGATCTGCCGATCTACCTCTCGCTCGACAGTGCCGATACCTGGGTCAACCGCGAGATCTTCCTGCTCGACGCCGAGGCCGCGCCACGCTACGTGGCCGGCGTGCCGCCCGACTTCTTTGCCGCGCAGGGGCAGCGCTGGGGCAATCCCATCTACAACTGGCACTATCTGGAGCAGACAGGATTCGCCTGGTGGCAGCAGCGGGTAAAGCGGCAGCTGGAGCTCTTTGATCTGCTGCGCATCGACCACTTTCGCGGCCTGCAAGCCTACTGGCGCATTCCCGCCGAGGCCGCCACGGCGGTGGAGGGGGAGTGGATCGAGGCACCGGGCGATGCCCTGCTGCACTCGCTGCAAACCAAACTCGGCTCACTCCCCTTCGTGGCCGAGGATCTGGGGATGATCACCGCCGAGGTAGATGCGCTGCGCAGTAAGTATCGGCTGCCCGGCATGAAGGTGTTGCAGTTCGCCTTTGACGGTGACCCGGCAAACATCTATCTGCCGCACAACCATCAACACAATGCGGTGGTCTATAGCGGTACCCACGACAATGACACCAGCGTAGGCTGGTACCGGCAACTGGATGAGGGGAGCCGCCAGCGGGTGCGCGACTACCTGCAACTGAATGAGACGACGGAGATCACCTGGCCCCTGCTCACGGCGACACTCGCCTCGGTGGCAAATACGGCGATCATTCCGCTGCAGGATCTGCTCGGTCTTGACAGCGAGGCACGGATGAACACCCCCGGAACCACCGCTGGCAACTGGGGCTGGCGCTTCTCCTGGCAGCAGATCCCGTATGAGCTGGCGCCCCGCCTGCGCCACCTCTGCCGGCTATATGGGCGTTGCGATTGAAAACAGATTGTGCAGGAGTCAGGTTGCGGCTGTAAGAGTATCTTCTCGGTTGTGCGTAATCAGCGATACACCGCGTACGATTGTTATAACCAAACCATGCTGCCGGTTTCAAACGGGTGGCAGAGCAGCGTGTGGTATGGGTAGAGGCGGATCTTGTAGAAGTTGACCCCCGGCAGGGTGGGTTGCAGTTGCAGCTCGAAGAGATCCCTCCCATCCTCCTGGCGCAGGTGGCTAAAGCAGTGCCGCGAAGAGGCGCTGAAGTGCCCGTTCACCGGCTCACTGCCAACCAGACACTCAACAACAACATCGGCCGGTTCGAGACCGTTGAGGTTGACACTCACGCTAATGGGCAGGCTCTTGCCCGCGGCCATCGCCGGGATCACCTTGTCGACTCGGGAGACGGTCACCCCCCTCCATGCCTGGCGCACACGGCTCTTCCACTGGGCGAGCTCACGCGCCGGGGCACCGTTCTCCGCCGTGAGTTTTTTATGGTGGGTGATGGCCTTGGCATAGTAGTCATGCAGGTAGTCCACCACCATGCGCTGGCCGTTAAAGCGCGGGATACAGCTCTTCATCGAGGCCTTCGAGAGCTCCACCCACTGTTTGGAATAACCGCGTGAGCCGCAGTCGAAGTAGAGCGGCAACACCTTGTGTTCGAGCAGTTCGAGCAGGTCGTTCGACTCGGTAATATCCAGTTTGGTGTGGCCATTTTTGCGCAAATGCGGATGAATGGCCCAGCCGTTGCTACCATCAAAACCTTCGTCCCACCAACCGTCGAGCACACTGAGGTTGATGACACCGTTGATTGCCGCCTTCTGCCCGGAGGTGCCGCTCGCCTCCAGCGGATATTCCGGGGTATTCAGCCAGACATCGACGCCGGTAACCAGCTTGCGCGCCATCGCCATGTCATACCCCTCCAGCAGAATAATCTTGCCGATAAACGCCGGTTGCAGTGACAGCTCGTGGATCGTTTTAATCAACTCCTGACCGGGAATGTCATGGGGATGCGCCTTGCCGGCGAAGATCAGTACCACCGGCTGTTGCGGGTTGCCAAGGATGCGCTCCAGACGCTTGATATCCGCGAACAGCAGGGTGGCGCGCTTGTAGGTGGCAAAGCGCCGGGCAAAGCCGATCACCAGCACATTCTCCTCCGGCTTACAGAGATTCTGGGTAATGGCATTGATCAGTGCATCACTGTACTCCTCACGCAAAAAGCGCTCGCGTGTCCGCTGATGGACATCATCCAGCATCTGCGCCTTCAGCTCCTGGCGCAGTGACCAGAAGCGGTGCTCGGGGATGGTGTCGATACACGACCAGTAGCCGGGATTGATCAGCTCGTTGCGCCACTCGCGAAACCGCATGTCGAAGAGATTGACCCATTCGCGTGCCAGAAAGGTCGGTACATGCACCCCGTTGGTCACATGGGAGATGGGATTCTCTTCGGTCGGGATCTGTGGCCAGATGTAGGACTCCATCTTCGCGGCAACCTCGCCATGAACGCGGCTCACGCCGTTATGAAAGCGCGAGCCGCGCAGCGCCATCGCCGTCATGTTCAGGGTGGTGTGGCTGCCCGGTGTGCTGCCCAGCTCAAGCAGCCGTTCCAGCGTGATATTGAGCGTCGTCAGATAGTCTCCCAGATGTTCGCGCAGCAGCTCCTGCTCAAAGATGTCGTGGCCCGCCGGCACAGGGGTATGGGTGGTGAAGACGGTGCCCGATGCCACCAGCTCCAGTGCGCTGTCGAAGTCGAGCCCGTTGGCCACATGTTCGCGGCAGCGTTCGATGATCTGGAAGGCCGAGTGCCCCTCGTTGATGTGCCACACCGAGGGGTTGATCCCCAGGGCGCGCAGGGCGCGCACCCCGCCGATCCCCAGCACCAGCTCCTGCTGGATGCGGGTGCGCACATCGCCGCCGTAGAGCTGAAAGGTGATGGAGCGATCATGCGGGCTGTTCTCATCCAGGTCGGTGTCGAGCAGATAGAGCATGATGTGGCCGGCCTTGGCCTGCCAGACCCTGGCGGTGACACGGCGCCCTGCGAGCTCCACGCCCACCTTCAACTCCTCACCGTTGCTATCCAGTGCCGGAGTGACCAGCAGATCGCTGAAGTTGACCGAGTGGTAGTGCGCCTGCTGCTGACCGTTGGCGTCGATGGTCTGCGTAAAGTAGCCCTGGCGATACAACAGGCCGATGGCGACGAAGGGCAGCCCCAGGTCACTGGCCGACTTGCAGTGGTCGCCAGCCAGGATACCGAGTCCTCCGGAGTAGATGGGCAGGCTCTCATGAAAACCGAACTCGGCGCAAAAATAGGCGATGGTATCGCCCTCGTCGATATGATCCACCGTCTTCGGGTGTTGCCCCATTTCGTGATAGGAGCGGTAGAAGGAGATCACGCGGTTGAACTCCTCCATGAACAGCGGATCAGCCGCCGCATCGTCCAGTTTCTGCTGGGCGATGCGGCGCAGGAAGACCTTGGGATTGTGTTGGCACACCTCCCACAGCTCGATATCGAGGCGGTAAAAAAGTCCGCGTACACTGCGATCCCAACTGTAGAGCAGGTCATTGGCCAGGGTAGTGATCGCGGAGAGTTTTTCCGGGATTACCGGTTGCACCTCAATACAGAATGTCGTTTCACTCATAACTGGTTTCCTGCGAATCTGCTGCTATTTTTATAGAAAGTATCACCCGTGTACCACGCCACGGATTCTATAACATATTGCGCGAGGCGTCGTCCAAACGTGGTGCCAGGCGCCGATGGCGCGTAGGGTTTCCACGCTGCAGAACCAACCCGATAACGGATAAATATCCCCATATGGTCAACAGAGTGAATCATCCCGGGTCGCTACGCGACAGCCCGATATGGCAAGAGTTGATATCCCATCAGCATGATGGTTCAAACACGTTGTTGCGCGAGCTGTTTGCCACCGATCCGTCCCGTGCCGATCGCTATGCGATTCAGTTCAACGATATCTATCTTGACTACTCCAAGAACCGGATCACCGACAAGACCATGGCACTCCTGTTTCGCCTGGCACGGGAGTCGGGGCTGGAGGGGTGGCGCGAGCGGCTGTTCCTCGGCGAGCCGATCAATCATACCGAGCGGCGTCCGGCGCTCCACCTGGCGCTGCGCAGCCGTGACACGGCACCGCTGCTGATCGATGGCGAGGATATCCGTCCCCAGGTGCGGCATGAGCTGGAGCGGGTGCGGGCCATCAGCGAGGCGGTGCGGGGGCGGGCGTGGCTGGGGGTTACGGGACAACCGATCCGCAACGTGGTCAATATCGGCATCGGCGGCTCGGACCTGGGGCCGAAGATGG
>JAPHSX010000035.1 GCA_026196575.1 Gammaproteobacteria bacterium
CTCTTCTCCGAGGTGGTCAATCTGCACCCGGTGGCGATCATCGTGGCGATCCTGGTGTTCGGTGGGTTGTGGGGGTTTTGGGGGGTCTTCTTCGCCATCCCGCTGGCGACCCTGGTAAGCGCCATCCTGGTGGCCTGGCCGCATTCCGGCGGGGCGGCGGCGGAGTGACCACGGGGGCGCCAGGCGCCGTTTGAGTGCGGTTATTAACAGCCTGTTAATTGATGGCACAGTACTTTTGGGCATTAACCCTGAGAACCTGTTCGCGCACCACCCGCCATTTTCCGCCCTGCTCCTGATGCAGGGTGATCTCCTTCGCCACCTCGATGCACTGTTTGGCGTGCTCCTTCATCTGTTCCAGTACGCTAAAGGTGATCAGCCGTGGACGTTCGCTAAATACCCTGGGATCGCGATGGCTCAGACTGTATAACAACTTTTTTTAGGTTCTTAGGAAGTTAAGCACATGCTCCGAGACCAGTGACATATGGGCATCCAGGTTCCAGGTAGCAGCACTGCAGGCGAGGTCATTGAGCCACTGTTTGACGACAGCATTATTTTCCGTGTTCATGGGCTACCATTGTTACTTACCGGTGGATATATCGGGCCGGCGTGGGGGCTCGCAGTACGCTGACTTTTTCCCCGCAGGCGGGCACCCCACGGGTTTTGCGCAAACCCGTTCCTCGGCAAATCGAATCGATGTGTTGCAAGGAGGTCACCATGAACACTGCTGACAAAACCCGGCTACTGCGCGAGATGCTGTTCGCGCGCCGCTTTGAAGAGCGCTGTTACGAGGCCTATGTGGAGCGCAAGATTGGCGGTTTTCTTCACCTCTATCCGGGACAGGAGGCGTGCTGTCACGGCGTGTTGGAGGCGGCCCGTCCGGGGCGCGACTATGTGATCACCGGCTACCGCGACCATATCCACGCCATCAAGTGCGGCACCGATCCCAGAGCGGTGATGGCCGAGCTCTTCGGCAAGGAGTCAGGCTGTTCCCGGGGGCGCGGCGGCTCGATGCACATCTTTGACGTGGCGCACCGTTTCATGGGGGGGTATGCCCTGGTGGGCGGCCCCTTTCCGCTGGCCGCCGGCATGGCCAAGGCGATCAAGCTGAAGGGGGATGACGATATCGCCATCTGTTTCCTCGGTGATGCCGCCAACAACCAGGGGGCCTTTCACGAGGCGCTCAACATGGCCTCGCTGTGGCGGCTGCCGGTGCTCTACGTCACCGAGAACAACCTCTACGGCATCGGTACCCACATCGAGCGCTCCTCCGCGGTGACGGAGCAGTACCGGCGCGCCGCGGCCTACGCCATCCCCGCAAAACAGGTCGATGGGCAGGATATCGAGCTGGTCTATGCGGCGGCGCAGGAGGCGGTGGGGCATGTGCGCGCCGGCAAGGGACCCTATCTGCTGGAGCTGATGACCTACCGCTACCGCGGCCACTCCATGTCCGACTCCAACGCCTATCGCAGCAAGGAGGAGGAGCAGGCGTGGGGCCGGCGTGACCCCATCACTATCCTGCGCGACCGGCTGATCGCGGCTGGCGAGTTGACGGCGGAGGGGTATCAGGCGCTGGAGCGGGCGATTATCGAGGAGATCGAGAACGAGATCATTCCCTTCGCCGAGGAGGCGCCGCAACCCGACCCGGTCGAGCTGGAGCGCTATGTCCTGGCAGAAAATGACCCCTGGGTGATGGGAGGTGCCAGCTGATGGCCGAGATCAGGTACTGGGAGGCGATCCGCCGCGCCCACGACGAGGAGATGGCGCACGACCCGCTGGTGATTGCCTTGGGCGAGGATATCGGCCTGGTCGGCGGCACCTACAAGGCGACCTCCGGCCTCTACGACAAGTACGGCCCGGAGCGGGTGATCGACACCCCCATCGTCGAGGGGGGCTACACCGGGCTTGGCATCGGCGCCTCCTTCCTCGGGGTGCGGCCAATCATCGAGCTGATGTCGGTCAACTTCGCCTGGCTGGCGATGGACCAGATGTTCAACTCCGCCGCCAAGGTGCGTTACATGTCGGGCGGCCAGCTGAGCGCCCCGGTGGTGTTCCGCTCCCCCGGCGGTTGCGCCCACCAGCTCGGTGCCCAGCACTCGGCGCGCATGGAGAAGGTCTTCATGGGGGTGGCCGGGCTGCGCGTGGTCACCCCCAGCAATCCCCGTCAGGCCTACGGGCTGTTGAAGAGCGCGGTGCGCTGCAACGACCCGGTGTTCATCAACGAGCACGAGCTGATGTACAACATAAAGGGGGAGGTACCGGACGAGGAGTACTTCCACCCGCTGGAGGGCTCGGAGGTGGCGCGTGAGGGCAGTGATGTGACCCTGTTCGGCTACAACATCTCGGTCTACTGGTGTCTGGCGGCCGCCGGGAAGCTGGCCGAACAGGGGATCAATGCCGAGGTGATCGATCTCTACGCCCTGGCGCCGCTGGACCGTGCGGGGATCAGGCGCTCGGTGAGCAGGACCCACCGTGCGGTGATCGTCGAGGAGGCGGAGCCGGCGGTGGGCGTCGGCGCCGAGGTGATGGCGATCATCAACGAGGAGTGTTTCTTCGAGCTCGATGCCCCACCGCTGCGGATCTCCGCAAGGAGTGTCCCCATCCCCTATAATCGCGCCCTGGAAAAGGCGGCCATCCCCAATGCCGGGGATGTGGTGCGTGCCGTGCTGAATATGTTCGGCAAATAATCATCGCTCTGCTGTGCGGTGTGGTGAATAAGGATCCTAAAAATGGCTGAACCGTATGTGATCAAGATGCCACAGCTCTCCGACACCATGACCGAGGGGGTGGTGGCGAGCTGGGAGAAACAGGTCGGCGACAAAATCGCGCGCGGCGATATTGTCGCCACCATCGAGACCGACAAAGCGATCATGGATGTGGAGGTGTTCCGCGAGGGTTATCTCTCGGGGCCGCTGTGTGCCATTGATAGCACCGTCCCGGTGGGTGAGGCGCTGGCCTATCTGGTCGAGAGCAGCGAACAGGTCGTGCGCGAAACCGCGCCTCCTGGCCAGGGTGCCGCCGCGGTGCCAGACAAGGAGCCAGCTACGCCCCACACGGCCGTGACGCCGGCCGCTGCGGCAGCGGCCGGTGGCGAGCCGGCGCCGCGTCCGCCCGGCCAGCGAGCCACCCCCTACGCCCGCCAGCTGGCGGGTAGCCAGGGGATCGATCTTACGACACTCAAGGGCAGCGGTCCTGAGGGTGAAATTACCGCCGCCGATCTCAAGGGGGCGCAACCCCAACCACTCCCCGGCGCGCTGCGCGCCGAGCCCCGGGTAGCCGGCAACGGCCGGCCGATGAACGCGATGGAGCGGGCGATCAGCGCCTCGATGAGCGCCTCGCTCACCATGCCCACCTTTCATGTCACGGTGCATGCACAGCCCACGGCACTGCTCGCGGCGGCGAAGCAGGTGGGGGTATCGCTGACGGTGGCCATCGCCAAGGCCTGTGCCGAGGCGATCAAGGCGCACCCCGCCATCAACTGGTGTTACCAGCCGCCCGACCGGCTGGTCGAACGTGACAATGTCGACATCGGTCTGGCGGTCACCGCCGAGGGTAATGGCCTGGTGGTGCCGGTGCTGCACGGTTGCGAGTCGCGCCCCCTGGCGCAGCTGAACGCGGAGTGGCAGGGGCTGGTGGCGCGCGCCCGCCAGCGCCGCCTTACGCCCGATGAATACGCCAACCCCACCTTTGTGGTATCGAATATGGGTATGATGGGGGTTTCGTATTTTGATGCCATCCCCACCCCCGGCACCGCCGCGATCCTGGCGATCGCCGCCGCGGGCCGGGAGGGCATGCCGCTTACCCTCACCGCCGACCACCGTGTGGTCAATGGTGCGCAGGTGGCCCTGTACCTCAATACCCTGAAAGAGCTGATCGAGAGGCCCGAGAGCTGGATGGAAACTGAACAACAACAAGGCCCGCGGCTCCCCGCGGGGGAGTGGCAGTACGACGTGGTGGTGATCGGCGGCGGTCCCGGTGGTGAGGATTGCGCCCGTGAGCTGGCCGGCCATGGCCTGAAGGTCGCCATGGTCAACGATGCCCCATTTCCCGGCGGCGAGTGCCTGTGGCGTGGCTGCATCCCCTCCAAGGCGTGGCGCGCGGCGGCGGATCGCATCCGCGACCGCGCCTTCGACGCCACCATGGGGGTGGAGGGAACCCATGGCAACATCACCCTGGACTGGGCACGGCTGGAGTCGCATCGTCGCGGCATCCTCGAGGAGCGCGGCCGCATGGCGCTCAACACCGACAAGGGGGTGAAGATCAGCGTGCTGCAAGGTTTTGCCTCCTTTGTCGATGAGCATCACCTCTTTATCGATATCTCCGGCAACTCCGGGGAACCGCACCACCGCGCCCGGCCCGGCGACGGCTCGCAGGGCGAGACGCTCTCCTTCGGCTGTGCGGTGATCGCCACCGGCGCACCGCCCTTTGTACCGCCGATCCCCGGCGCCAGGGAGGGGATCGCCGCGGGTGGGGTACTCACCTCCGATACGGTGTGGAGCCTGCCAAAAATACCGGGGCGCCTCGGCATTGTCGGCGGCGGGGCCATCGGCATGGAGATGGCGCAGATCTTCCAGGATTTCGGTAGCGAGGTGCTGCTGCTGGAGCGCCACGAGCGGGTGCTGGCCGAGGTGGAGCCGGAGATCGCCAAACACCTCATCGCCGCCCTCGGTGAAGAGCCCAACCTCACCCTCAAGACCAATGCCGCCACCAGGGGGGTCGAGGGGGAGCCCGGCAGGATGACCCTGTTGTATGAGGATGGCGCCGGTGCGCAGCGCTTCGACTGTGACTATGTGCTGATGGCCACCGGCAAGCGCCCGCTGCTAGAGCCGCTAAAACTTGATGCGGCCGGCGTGGAGGTGGTGGGCGGCGTGATCCGGGCCGATGCCCACTGCCGTACCTCGGTGCCGCATATCTATGCGGTGGGCGATGTGATTGGCGGCCTGATGCTGGCCCACACCGCCGCCCAGCAGGGGCGCGTCGCCGCCGCCACCATTCTCGGCGAGGAGCTGGCCTATGACGAGGCCAGGGATGCGGGCGTCATCTTCACCCGCCCCGAGGCGGGCTTTGTCGGCCTTACCCTGGAACAGGCGAAGGGGCGCGGTATCGATGCCGCGGAGGTGAAGGTGCCGCTCAGCATCGATGCCAAGGCGATGATCACCGGTGAGCGCCACGGTCTGATCAAGATCGTCGCCGACAAGGTCAGCCACAGGGTGGTAGGGGTGCATCTGTTGGCCGACCACACCGACACCCTTATCGGCGAGGCGGTGATGATGGTCGCGGGTGAGCTGACGCTGGAACAGGTGGCCCGCGCCATCCATCCGCACCCCACCCAGACCGAGATCTTCGGGGAGCTGGCGCGCCGCCTGCTCTCGCGGTTGCGGCGCAGCAGGAGGCGCTAGGCGTCTGTCCGGCAGCCATCGAAATGGTTACGATTATATGGTCGGGCAGGAGGCGCTCGCGCTGGACGATATCGCCGGTCGCGGCTACTGTGATCGTGTATGGTTCATACACGGTGGCGGCGCAGAGTGGGTGGAACCGCGCCGGGTGGAAGGGGTGAGTTGATGGCGCGGGTCTGTTAAATGCCGAGAATGTCAACCAATAAGCTGCAGCCTGGCATGGTGCTGGGGGCCGATGTCAAGGATTTGAGCGGCCGTTTGCTGCTGAATGCCGGCACCGAGGTGCAGCAGCAGCACCTCAAAGTGCTGCGTACCTGGGGCGTCTCGGGTGTCGAGGTGGTTGGCGAGGGCGGGGAGGAGCCCGCCGTGGGGGATAGCCACACCGTCGCCGCTGCGCTCTCGCCCGAGGCGCTCACGGCGATAGAGGGCGAAATCGAGAAGCGGTTTGTTGCGGTTACGTTGTCACACCCGGTGATGGTTGCGCTGGTGGCGTTGGTGCGGGACGACCTGACGATGCACTACTTCGATGAGGCGCTATTCAAATGACGCCCATGACAGTGGAGGGGCTGATTGCGCGCTGCCATGCCATTACCTCATTGCCCCTTATTTATCAGCGGCTCGATGAGGCGATCAACGACCCCTATAGCGACCTTTCGCGCATTGCCGCCATCCTCTCCGAGGACTCCGCGCTCTCGGCACGGCTGCTGCGCCTGGCCAACAGTGCCATGTTCAGTTTTCCCTCCAGGGTGGAGACGGTGAGTCGGGCTATCACCATTGTCGGCACCAAACAGTTACGTGATCTGGTGCTGGCGACCAGTGTGATTGAACTCTTCCGCGATATTCCCCAGGAGGTGGTCAGTATGGAGTCGTTCTGGCGCCACTCCATCGCAACGGGGATCTGTGCCCGCGTTATTGCCACCTGTCGGCGCGAGGCGAATGTCGAACGATTTTATGTGCTCGGTCTGTTGCACGATATCGGCCGGCTGATTATCTATTTGCAGCTGCCGGAGGCATTTGGCCGGGCAATCGGGCTCGCGGCCGAGAAACGGCTCCCGCTCTATCAGGCGGAGCGGGAGCTGTTCGGCTTTGATCATGCCGCAGTGGGCCAAGAGTTAATGAGAAAATGGAAGTTGCCAGCCGCCCTGCAAGAGGGGGTGGGGTGTCACCATGCGCCGCAGTTAGCGGCACGTTACCCGGAAGATGCGGCAACGGTGCACATCGCCGATATTGTGGCAAACGCCTTCAGGATGGGAAGCAGCGGTGGCTCGACGGTACCGCCGTTTGTGGAGCAGGCATGGGAGCGTCTCGGTTTGACGGTCGACCAGTTGCCGCTTATCGCCGAGCAGTTGGCGCTGCACTATCGCGTTGCGGTCGATATCTTCATGGAGCACTAAACGGTCATGGCAGACAGGATGGATGACAATGACAAAGAGTTGCACTACCTGCGCCGGCGGGTAGAGCATCTTGAGGAGGTCAATCGCTGGCATGTGGATGCACTGGGGATGCTGACTTTAATGGAGGAGGTGCATGGCGATGCCTCCTTGCTGCGTGACCCGCTGAAGATATTTGCCTCAACCCGACAGTATCTGAAACGGGTCGTTGATTTTCCTTCTAGCGCCTTCTTTACCGTCAATGAAGCAGATTCTAGCTTTCGCCTGGCCGATACCGATGTGGCCGCCGATATCTACAACCTGCATGGCATCACCGACCACTTGATCGACACGGGGAAATTTGCCTGGGCCATTAATCAGAATCGTCCCGTCGAGGTGCGCAGCAGCCTCTCGCCGCATCGCATCATTCTGCATGTGCTTACCACCAAGACGCGGGTGCGCGGGATGTTCTTGGGGATCGTGAGTGACGAGCAGTTGGTCATCTCCTCGCCCATGCAGAATTTGATCTCGGTCATTCTCAATAACAGCGCCTATGCCCTGGAGAGCGCCGCGCTCTACCAGTTGATCAATGACCACAATCAGAGTCTGGAAAAACTGGTCGTGCAGCGTACGCGAGAGCTGGAGTTTCAGTATGCGCACGATAGCCTGACAGGACTGCCCAACCGCTTGCTGTTTCAGGATCGGCTGGAACAGGCGATGGAGCGTGCCCGTGGCGGCGCGGGGTTAGTGGTGGTCATGATCATCGACCTGGATATGTTCAAGCGTATTAACGACACCCTGGGGCATGCGGCGGGTGATCAGCTGTTACGGGTGGTGGCCGAGCGGCTGAAGTGCGGTCTGCGCGATAGTGATGCGCTGTCCGGTTTTGACACGGGTCGCTTGCAGTTAACCTTGGCCCGTCTGGGTGGTGACGAGTTTGCCATACTTCTCTCCGAGATCGATACCATTGATACGATCCCTCATGTCATTCGGCGCGTCGTTGAGTCGCTGTCACAAAATATTGCACTGAATGGCGAGGAGATCTACACCACCTGCAGTATCGGCATCAGTGTCTACCCCAAGGATGGTGAGGATACCGATACCCTGCTGAAAAACGCCGATGCGGCGATGTATCACGCCAAACGGTTGGGGCGTAACCACTATCAGTTCTACGAGCAGGAGATCAACGAGGCCTCGTTCCACCACCTGAAGCTGGAAAACCAGCTGCGTTTTGCCATTGAACGCGAGGAGTTCTTTGTGCTCTATCAGCCAAAGATCGATCTGCGCAGTGGCCGAGTCTGCGGGGTGGAGGCGCTGGTGCGTTGGGATCACCCGGAGCTGGGTGTGGTCTCGCCCGTGGAGTTTATCCCGATCGCCGAATATACCGGGTTGATCACCATCATTGGCGAGTATGTATTGCGGACCGCCTGTGAGCAGGTGCGTGACTGGTTGCACGAGGGTTTTGACGATTTCCGCATGGCGGTGAACCTGTCGCCGCAACAGTTCCGTCAGCACGATTTGCTGGAGCGCATGCTTGCCATTATCAACGAGGTGGGCATCGAGACGCGTTACCTGGAGGTGGAGATCACCGAGGGGGTGATTATGGAGGACGTGGCGGCGGCGATCGTGACGATGCAACGCCTGCATGAACTTGGCATCGCCCTCTCGATTGATGACTTTGGCACCGGCTATTCGTCGCTTAGCTTTCTCAAGCGTTTTCCTATCGACACCCTCAAGATCGACCGTTCCTTTGTCAACGATATCACCACCGACAGCGCCGATGCCTCGATCGTCATCGCCATAATCGGCATGGCCCACAATATGGGGTTGAAGGTCATTGCCGAAGGGGTGGAGGGCGAGTCACAACTGATCTTTCTGCGGGCGCTCAAGTGCGATGAGATCCAGGGGTATCTCATCAGCCCCCCGGTCAGCGGCGATAAATTCCGTGATTTCTTTCTCCGCCAACGGCTGATTCCGTAGCCGCCTTTGGCGCCACTAGCCGCCGCGCAGCTGCTTGATAAACGCCTCGGCAACCGTGTTGTTCAGGTTGGAGCGGGTGCGTGCGATCCACAGTGTGCGTTTGATGCGCAACCCCTCAACCTTGACGTGAAACAGCTCCCCCTGCACCAGCGCTTCCGCCACCGCGAAGTGCGGCAGGAAGCTGACATGCTTGCCGTGTCCCAGCATCTCGACGATGGTGTCGGTGGAGCCGACCTCCATCTTGATCGAGAGCTTCGGGATGCCGATAGCCAGTAGCGCCTTGTCGAGGATGATGCGCATCGAGGACTGCGCCTCGCGCAACACATAGTTGAGCTGGCTCACTTCGCTCAGCGGGATAGGCTCGCTGCCCCACAGCGGGTGGTGGGGGCCGCAGACCAGTACGATCTCATCGTCGAGCCACTTCTGCACCAGGATCTCCGGGTGTTCCGGCGCCTGTTCCAGCAGGGCGAGATCGGCCAGCCCGGTCGCCAGGTGGGTTTGAATGCTGCGGGTGTAGCCCATGCGGCTCTCGATATGGTAGTCGGGATAGCGCTCGGAGAAGGCGAGCAGCAGTTGCGGCAGCAGATGCTCACCGATGGCGAAGGTGACCTCCAGACGCAAGCGGCTCTGGCCGCTTTGCAGGGAGTTGAGATCATCAAGTAGGGTGGCCTGATGGTTCAGTACCAGCGTGGCGTAGCTGTAGACCTGCACGCCCGCCGGCGTCAGCTCCAGCCGGCGCCCCTCGCGCCGCATCAGCGGCACGCCGTAGCAGGTCTCCAGCGCACGCAGCCGCTTGGTCACGGCGGGTTGGCCGATGTGCAGTGAGCGTCCGGCCTCCTCCACGCCGCCCCGTTCAACGACGGCACGCAGGGTGGCCAGGCACTTCAAATCGGGGAGGTTCTTATATTCCATTCGGGAATGTTACTATCTTCTTATTCATTTGAATAGCCACCCCGCAGTAGGCACTATGCCATGCTGATTCGGCGGCCACTCCTCTCCCGGACGCGTCCCTCCTGTACGTTGAGCATTGTGAACTTCCAAAGCGGAATGTTCATGGGGGCGATTTGTTCCGCAGAAATGCCGTCGAAAACCCTTTTACCCTGCTGTACCGCTAGCAAAGATAAGGAGCCGCTGCATGACCGCCCTCGCCGATGAAGAGCAGACCAAAACCACCAGGATGCCTCCCACACTCAAACAGTGGATCGCGGCCGGCGTCTTTGCCCTGCTCGCCTTCTACCTTGCCTCGGTAGTGCCTACTGTGGAGATCGCCTGGGTGAGCGCCCTGCTGCTGCTCACCATCTACCTCTTCGCCTTTGAGGTGGTGGGGGTCGACGTGGCGGCCGCCTCGGTGATGGTACTGCTGGGGCTGACCTCGCTGTTCGCCCCGGCGATGGGTCTGCAGCAGGGGCTGGTCGATACCAAGCACCTGTTCGACGGTTTTGCTTCCAATGCGGTGATCTCGATCATCGCGGTGATGATTATCGGCGCCGGTCTGGACAAGACCGGCCTGATGGGCAAGGTGGCCAACTTTATCCTCAAGATAGGCGGCACCACCGAGGGGCGCATCATCCCCATCATCTCCGGTACCGTTGGCTTTATCTCCTCGTTCATGCAGAACGTCGGTGCGGCGGCACTGTTCCTGCCGGTGGTGTCGCGTATCTCGGCCCGCTCCGGCCTGCCGATGTCGCGCCTGCTGATGCCAATGGGATTTACCGCCATTCTCGGTGGCACCGTGACCATGGTCGGCTCCTCGCCGTTGATCCTGCTCAATGACCTCATCCTCACCTCCAACAAGGCGCTGCCCGAGACGCAGCAGATGGACACCTGGGGGCTCTTCTCCGTGACCCCGGTCGGGATGGCGCTGGTCGCCACCGGTATTATCTATTTCGTGTTGGCGGGTCGTTTTGTGCTGCCCAGCAGCAAGGGTGAGGACTCCACCTCGGGTCAGAATGCGCAGGATTATTTCAAGCAGCTCTATGGTGTGGACTACAGTGCCTACGAGGTGATCGTCACCGCCGAGAGTCCTATCGTCGGCAAGAATCTTGATGAGATAGAGCAGGGTTACGCCGTGCGTATCGTCGCCATCGAGAAGGGGGACGGCCTGCGTTTTGGCGCGCAGGGTATCGATCGCGGCACCGGCATCGAGGCGGGTACCGTGCTGGGTGTGCTGGCGGATGATAAATTCTTTGCGCGTTTTGTCGAGGAGACCAGGGTCACCAACAAACCCGAGCTTGATCTCTTCGCCGAGGCGCTGACCGCATCAAAATCGGGGATCGCCGAAGTGGTTATTCCGCCCGGTTCCAGCCTTATCGGCAAGACCGCACGCGAGTTGTGGATGCGCAAGAGTTACGGTCTGTCGCTGATGGCGCTCAACCGTGGCGGCGAGACCATTACCCGTGAGGGCGGGGGCGTGCGCGAGATCCCGTTCCAGGCCGGTGATACGCTGGTGGTACACACCACCTGGGCCGACCTGGCCCGTCTGGAGAGTAACCGTAATTTCGTGGTGGTGACCACCGAGTACCCGCACGAGGAGCTGCGTCCGCACAAGCTGGGTTGGGCCGGGCTGTTCTTCGGCATCGCCCTGTGCCTGATCCTGTTCACCGATCTGCTCCTCTCCATCGCCCTGCTTACCGGCGCCATGGGGATGATCCTCTCCCGGGTGCTGACCATCGAGGAGGCCTACAAGGCGGTGAGCTGGAAGACGGTCTTTCTGCTTGCCTCGCTGATCCCGTTGGGGCTGGCGGTCGAGACTACCGGCACCGCCAAGTGGATCGCCGAGCAGGTGGTGGTGATGGTCGGTGGTGCCGCGCCGTGGGTGATCCAGGCGTCCATCGCCGTGCTGGCCACCTTCTTCACCCTGGTGATGTCCAATGTGGGCGCCACTGTGCTGCTGGTGCCGCTGGCGGTCAACATCGCCCTGCAGGTGGGGGCTGATCCGGCGGTCTATGCCCTGACCGTGGCGATTGCCACCTCCAACTCCTTCCTCATCCCCACCCACCAGGTGAATGCCCTGATCATGGGGCCGGGCGGGTACCGTGTGCCCGACTTCATGAAGGCGGGCGGCATCATGACGGTGCTGTTCCTGGTGGTGATGATGGTGATGATGAACCTCATTTTTTAAGTTACGACAAGTCACAACGAGAGAGAGCGATAATGAAAAAGATCCTTGCGACACTTACCGCCCTGCTGGCGCCGCTACTGCTCCCCGCCGTGGCCCTTGCCTCGGGGGGCGGAGCGGGACACGAGCCGCTCGATCTGACCGGCAGCGGCGTGGGCTTTATCGCTATCGGCATCTTTGCCTTCGCCTATCTGCTAGTGATGGCCGAGGAGTTCACCCATCTGCGCAAGTCCAAGCCGGTGATCCTCGCCGCCGGTATCATCTGGGCGATGATCGGCGCGCTCTACATGAATCACGGCATGTCGGAGCTGGCAGAGAGTGCTGTGCGTCACAATCTGCTCGAATATGCCGAGCTGATGCTGTTCCTGCTGGTGGCGATGACCTACATCAACGCCATGGATGAGCGCTCGGTGTTCGATGCCCTGCGCTCCTGGCTGATCCAGAAGGGCTTTGGTTTTCGCAAGCTGTTCTGGCTCACCGGTCTGCTCGCCTTCTTCATCTCGCCGGTGGCAGACAACCTCACCACCGCGCTGCTGATGTGCGCCGTGGTGCTGGCGGTGGGTGGCGACAATACCCGCTTCGTCACCCTCGCCTGTATCAATATCGTGGTTGGCGCCAACGCCGGTGGCGCCTTCAGCCCCTTTGGCGATATCACCACCCTGATGGTGTGGCAGAAGGGGATCGTCGACTTCTGGGGCTTCTTCGCCCTGTTTATCCCCTCGCTGGTCAACTTTGTGGTACCGGCCGCGATCATGCACTTTGCGGTGCCGAACGAGCAGCCCTCGGCGGGTGGCAAGGCGGTGGTGATGAAGCGGGGCGCACGGCGTATCATCGCCCTCTTTCTGTTGACTATCGCCACCGCGGTGGTCTTCCACAACTTTCTCGGCCTGCCGCCGGTGATCGGCATGCTTACCGGCCTCGGTTATCTGCAGCTGTTCGGCTTCTTCCTCAAGAAGACCGCGCACAAGGATGAGAACCGTCGTGACGTGAGGCACGAGGGGGAGATGGGTGACATCGTCCCCTTCGATGTCTTTAACAAGATTGCGCGGGCCGAGTGGGACACCCTGTTCTTCTTCTATGGCGTGGTGTTGTGTGTCGGCGGTCTCGGTTTTCTCGGCTATCTCGCGCTGGCGTCGGATGTGATGTACAACCAGTGGGGCGCCACCAACGCCAATATTACCATCGGCGTCCTCTCCGCCATCGTCGACAACATCCCGGTGATGTTCGCGGTACTCACCATGAACCCCGAGATGTCCCAGGGGCAGTGGCTGCTGGTGACCCTCACCGCCGGTGTCGGTGGCTCACTGCTCTCCATCGGCTCTGCCGCCGGGGTGGCACTGATGGGTCAGGCGCGCGGCAAGTACACCTTCTTCAGTCATTTGAAGTGGACGCCGGCCATCGCCGCCGGCTACATCGCCAGTATCGCCACCCACTTCTGGATTAACGCCACGCTGTTTTAAGAGGCGGGCTATCCCCCCGAAAAAAGCCCGGCTAGCCGGGCTTTTTGCTGAAGGTTCCCTCGTAAATAATTTGCCGCACAATTTAGCGGTCAGGGCTTGAAATGGGGGCATATATCACCCACCATGATAATCGTTTAGTAAATTACTCAACTAATAACCATTCCATCGAACAGTGAGTTGGACACTTCTGCGTGGTGCGGTGTTGAATGGTAGAATCGTCACACTTTTTTGAGTCGGCAGCTGCCGTTTTATTCGTCACGATAAGGTACAATGCCCCGGTTAAGGTGCCGATAAGTGACCGTATAAGAATGGCATCTCATTGAAATATATGAAGAAAAGCGAGAGTGCATGTATGACCGCTAAGGATATGACCGCAAGCCTGAATCCGGACAAGTATGCCCAGGGTACCGGTGCGCTACGCTCCCGACGTCCCGTGTACATGGATTATCTGCCCCCCTGCAACCATGCCTGTCCGGCGGGGGAGGATATTCAGGGTTGGCTCGATCTGGCACAGGCCGGCAACTACCATGCCGCCTGGCAGAAACTGCTGGAGAACAACCCCTTCCCGGCGATCCACGGCCGGGTCTGTTACCACCCCTGCGAGACCGCCTGTAACCGCGCCTACACCGATAACGAGGTGAGCATCCACGCGGTGGAACGCTTTCTTGGCGATCTGGCGATGGAGCAGGGGTGGAAGCCCGAATACAAGGCGCGTCCTGGCGGCAAGCGGGTGCTGGTGGTCGGTGGCGGTCCCAGCGGCCTCTCCGCCGCCTACCACCTCACCCGTCTCGGTCATGAGGTGGAGATCTACGAGGCCGGTCCGGTGGCCGGTGGCATGATCCACTTCGGCATTCCCGCCTACCGCATGCCGCGCGCCGAGCTGAAACAGGAGATCAGGCGGGTGGCGGAGATGGGGGTGAAGATCCACCTCAACCACCGCGTGGATGACGTGCAGGGGGAGATGGCCGCCGGCAACTTCCAGGCCGCCTTTATCGCTGTTGGTGCCCACCTCTCGAAGAAGATCGATATCCCGGCGCGCGATGCCAAGGGGATGATGGACGCGGTGAGCTTCCTCAAGAGCGTGGAGAACGGCGAGCCGGTACAGCTCGGCCGCCGCGTTGCCATCTACGGCGGCGGTAACACCGCGATGGACGCCGCCCGTGTCGCCAAGCGCATGGGGGTGGATGAGGCGATGATCATCTACCGCCGCGACCGCGACAACATGGCCGCCCACGACTTCGAGGCCGACGAGGCGCTGGAGGAGGGGGTCAAGATCAACTGGCTGCGTACCATCAAGGAGATCGATGGCGGCACCATTGAGGTCGAGGTGATGGAGATGGGTGAGGACGGCCGCCCGGTCCCCACCGGCCGTTTCGAAAAGCTGGAGGCCGATTCACTGATCATGGCGGTGGGCCAGGAGACCGATACCGGTTTTCTCGGCCGTGTTCCCGGTATTGAGTTCGGGCGCGACGGCACGGTGGTCGTCGGCAGTAATATGATGACCGGCGCCGCGGGGATCTTCGCCGGCGGTGACATGGTGCCGAGCGAGCGCTCGGTCACCATCGCCACCGGTCACGGCAAGAAGGCGGCGCGCTACATTGATGCCTGGCTGCGTGGCGAGCGCTATCTGCCCCACCCTAAACACCCCATCGTTGAGCACGACAAGCTGCAGATGTGGTATCGCACCAGTGCGCCGATGACCCTGCAGCCGCACCTGCCGCTGTCACAGCGCCTCGGCGGTTTCGAGGAGATCCTGAAGGGGATCTCGGAGAAGGACGCCCTCTACGAGGCGAAGCGCTGCCTCTCCTGCGGCAACTGCTTTGAGTGTGACGGCTGCTACGGCTCCTGTCCCGAGGACGCCATCATCAAACTCGGACCGGGCAAGAAGTATCGTTATGACTACAGCCTCTGTACCGGTTGCGGCGTCTGCCAGGAGCAGTGCCCGTGCCACGCCATCGAGATGATCCCGGAGAGCGCCGCGGCCCACGTCACCGGCAGCGCCCCGGAAAACAAGAGATAAGAGTATGAGCGATCAGAACAAACCGAAGCAGGTTACCGTTGACGGCGGCAACGCCGTGGCCCACATCGCCTACCGGGTGAGTGATATCTGCTCCATCTACCCGATCACCCCGTCGTCCGACATGTCGGAGCTCTCCGACCTGTGGGCCACCCAGGGGTTGAAGAACATCTGGGGCCAGGTGCCGCAGGTGATCGAGATGCAGAGTGAAGGGGGTGCCGCCGGCACCGCCCACGGCGCACTGCAGACCGGCGCCCTCACCACCACCTTCACCGCCTCACAGGGGCTGCTGCTGATGCTGCCCAATATGTACAAGATCGCCGGTGAGTTGACCTCGACGGTGTTCCATGTGGCGGCCCGCTCCATCGCCGCGCAGGCGCTCTCCATCTTCGGTGACCACCAGGACGTGATGGCCGCGCGCATGACCGGCTTCGCCATGCTCGCCTCCAACTCGGTGCAGGAGGCGCACGACTCGGCGCTGATCTGCCACGCCGCCACTCTCAAGGCGCGGGTGCCGTTTATCAACTTCTTTGACGGCTTCCGCACCTCGCACGAGATTAACAAGATCTCCCTCATCACCGATGCGCAGATCCGCACCATGATCGACGAGGAGATGGTCTTCGCCCATCGCCGTCGCGCGCTCAATCCGGACAACCCGTTTATTCGCGGTACCGCGCAAAACCCCGATGTCTACTTCCAGGGACGCGAGAGCTCCAACTCCTTCTACAATGCGATCCCCGAGATCGTCCAGCAGACCATGGATCAGCTGGCCACGCTCACCGGCCGCCAGTACCACCTGTTTGATTACCACGGTGCCGCCGATGCCGAGGAGGTGGTGGTGATGATGGGCTCCGGCGCGCAGACCGTCGAGGAGACCATCGACCGGCTCAATGCCGACGGGCGCAAGCTGGGTCTGGTTATCGTGCGTCTGTTCCGTCCCTTCAGCATGCGGCATCTGCTGGCGGCGCTGCCCAGGAGCTGCAAGAAGATCGCCGTACTCGATCGCACCAAGGAGCCGGGCAGCGCCGGTGAGCCGCTCTATCAGGACATCATCACCGCCCTGGCCGAGGGCATGGCTGAGGGAATGATCGATGCCATGCCGCGTGTCATTGGCGGCCGTTACGGCCTCTCCTCCAAGGAGTTCACCCCGGCGATGGTGCGCGCGGTGTTCGACAATCTGGCGAGTGACACACCGAAGAACCACTTCACCGTGGGAATTAACGATGACGTAACCCACACCTCGCTGGAGGTAAAACCGGATTTCGAGATCGAGCCCGACAACGTCACCCGCGCCATGTTCTTCGGCCTCGGCTCCGACGGTACCGTCTCGGCCAACAAGAACTCGATCAAGATCATCGGCGAGAGCACCGACCTCTACTGTCAGGGCTACTTCGTCTACGATTCGAAGAAGGCGGGGTCACAGACCACCTCGCACCTGCGTTTCGGTCCCGACCCGATCAAGGCCCCCTACCTCATCACCTCGGCCAACTTCATCGCCTGTCACAAGGCCAATTTTATCGATCAGGTGGAGATGTTGCACAACGCCGCCGACAAGGCGGTGTTCCTGCTCAACAGCCCGGTGCCCGCCGACAGGGTGTGGGACGAGCTGCCTGAACCGGTGCAGCAGCAGATCATCGACAAGCAGATCGCCTTCTATGTCATCGACGCCACCACCGTGGCGCGCGAGGCGGGGATGGGGCGGCGCATCAACACTATCATGCAGACCTGTTTCTTTGCCCTCTCCGGGGTGTTGCCGCGTGAGGAGGCGATCGCCAAGATCAAGGCGGCGATCGAGAAGACCTACATGCGCAAGGGCGCCGATATCGTGCAGCTCAACTTCAAGGCGGTGGACGCCTCGCTGGATCACCTGCATCAGGTCAAAGTCCCAGCCAGGGTCAGCTCCGCCAGGGGGATGAAACAGGCGGTCTCCGACAGGGCCCCCGCCTTCGTCAAGGAGGTGACGGTGCCGATGCTCATCGGTCGTGGTGACAGCCTGCCGGTCTCCATGATCCCGGTCGACGGCACCTATCCCAGCGGCACCGCCCGCTGGGAGAAGCGCAACATCGCCGACTTCATCCCCAAGTGGGAGCCGGAGGTCTGCATCCAGTGCGGTAACTGCTCCTTTGTCTGTCCGCACAGCGTGATTCGCGCCCGCTTCTACGACGAGGGCATCCTGGCCAATGCACCGGCCACCTTCGAGTCGGCACCGGTTACGGCGCGCGGTTTCCCCGACGCGCGCTACACCCTGCAGATCTATGTCGAGGACTGCACCGGTTGCGGCCTCTGTGTCGAGGCCTGCCCGGCCTACGATCAGCAGGATGCGTCGCGCAAGGCGATTAACATGACCGACAAGGGGCCGATCTTCGAGGCCGGCAAGGCGAACATCGAGTTCTTCGACTCCATCCCGGTGAACTCGCGCGCCACCGTCAACTTCGCCTCGGTGCGCGGTGCCCAGTTCCTCGAGCCGCTGTTCGAGTTCTCCGGTGCCTGCGCCGGCTGCGGCGAGACCCCCTACGTGCGCCTGCTCACCCAGCTGTTCGGTCCGCGCCTGCTGGTGGCCAACGCCACCGGCTGCTCCTCCATCTACGGCGGCAACCTGCCGGCTACCCCCTGGAGCGTGAACAAGGAGGGGAGGGGGCCGGCCTGGTCCAACTCGCTGTTCGAGGACAACGCCGAGTTCGGGCTGGGGATGCGTGTTTCCGCCGATCAGCAGATGGCGATGGCCAAACAGCTGCTGGCGGGGATGAGCGATCACTTCGATCAGGCCTTCATCGATTCGCTGATGGACACAGACCAGCAGATCGGCACCCAGATGCACCAGCAGCGCATGCGGGTGCATGAGCTGAAGCGGCGTCTGGAGACGATCGACGACCCGCGCGCCCGCTCGCTGCTCACCGTGGCCGACCACCTGGTGCGCCGCTCGGTGTGGCTGGTGGGCGGCGACGGCTGGGCCTACGACATCGGCTCCTCCGGTCTCGACCACGCGCTTGCCTCCGGGCGCAACATCAATGTGCTGGTGCTCGACACCGAGGTCTACTCCAACACGGGTGGTCAGGCCTCCAAGTCGACCCCGATTGCCGCCACCGCCAAGTTTGCCGCCGCCGGCAAGGCGGTGACCAAGAAGGATCTGGCGCTGCAGGCGATCTCCTACGGTAACGTCTATGTCGCCCGCGTCGCCTTTGGCGCCAACCCGCAGCAGACGCTACAGGCGATGCGCGAGGCGGAGGCCTATCCGGGGCCGTCGATCATCCTCGCCTACAGCCCCTGTATTGCGCACGGCATCGATATGCGTGACGGGCTGTCGCAGCAGGTGAAGGCGGTGGACTCTGGCTACTGGCCGTTGATTCGCTACAATCCGCAGCTGCGCAAGCAGGGCAAACGGCCCTTCATCCTCGACTCCACCCGTCCGACCATCAAACTGGAGGAGTTCGCCTACAATGAGCAGCGCTACAAGCTGCTACAGAAGAACAATCCGGTGGAGGCAGCGCGCCTGATGAAACTGGCGCAGGAGTCGCTGGATCTGCGCTGGCAGACCTATGAACATATGGCCGAGCAGGAGCCGGCCAAGTTCCAGCCGGTGGGTTAGTATAAACAGGGCACGTTAGGTGTAATGCCGATCAGTAAAGCGTCACGTTTATCTGTGGGAGCGGCATCTTGCCGCGAAGTGGTGCAAAAATCGCGGCTGGAAGCCGCTCCCACAACTCTTTTCTTTCTTAACTGACTGGCATTACACATTAGGTGCCCCTTTTTAACCCGGATGTTTTCGTCTACGGAGAGGAATCACGACCATGAGCTTACGGTTATTTTCTCTTGTTTCGCTCGCTATCGCGGTGATGATTGGCAGTGGCTGTGCCACCAGTCCCACCGGACGGAGTCAGTTAATGCTGGTCTCGGAGGGGCAGGCCATCGCAGCCTCGCAACAGGCCTACCTCAATACCGTTACGGAGTTGAACAAGGAGGGGAAGATCGTCACCGATCCGGCGGTGGTGCGGCGGGTGCAGGGGATCACCAACAACCTGGTTGCCCAGGCGAAGGTGATGCGCCCGGAGAGTGCCAAGTGGGCCTGGGAGGTGAAGGTGATCGATGAGCCCGAAGAGGTGAATGCCTGGTGCATGGCCGGCGGCAAGATGGCGATCTATACCGGGATGCTTAACAAACTGAAGCCGACCGACGATGAGCTGGCGCAGGTGATAGGCCATGAGATCTCCCACGCCCTGGCCAACCACACCGCCGAGCGGATGTCGGTGGCGATGGCCTCCTCGCTGGGTGTCACCCTCCTTGGGGTGGCCACCGAGAGCAACGAGCTGGCGATGACGGCCGGGGTGGTGGCGGCCAAGCTGGCGCTGGAACTGCCCAACAGCCGCGAGGGGGAGAGCGAGGCCGATGCGATCGGCATCGAGCTTGCCGCCCGCGCCGGTTATGACCCGCGTGCCGCCGTTACCCTGTGGCAGAAGATGGGACAGGTCGGTGGCAGCGCGCCGCCGCAGTTTCTCAGCACCCATCCCAGTCCGGCGAACCGCCGGCAGCGGCTGCAGAAACTGGCCGAAAAACTGATGCCGCTCTACGAACGGGCGCGGGCACAGCGCTAAACGCATTATTCGCCCATGCTGGGCGGCACAAACGGCTAGCAGGCTGTTGAAATGCGCTCAAACGAGTGCGAGAGAAGGTAAAACGGGGTAACCACGCCCCTCTTCCAAGAGGGTGTCAGCACTGTAGGGTGGGCATCGCCCACCTCTATACCCCCCTTTCCCAAGATGGTATCAGTGGGCCGTGCCCACCCTAATAAAAATATGATCTGGGGGTGGTTTTGGTGTTTGGTGGGCAATACCCACCCTGCATTAGCCGATTAGGCGGCGACCGGACGGGGGTGAGGGCGGTGGGGTTTGCCCGGGTCATCCTCCTGCGCCAGCAAATATTGCAGTACATAGTCACCGCTACGCACTCCCTGGCGGTTGAGGCCATCAAGGCCGAAGAAGAGGTTGAACTCCAGCAAATAGCAGTGGCCCGCCACCACTGCGATATCAAACCCGGCATGGTCGATGCCAAGACGCGTCGCCACCTCGCGCACCAGCTCCAGCGCCGCCGGCGGGATTAAATCAAAATTGATCACTCCGCCCTTGGCAACGTTAAAGTGAAAACCATCGCCCTGTTCGCGCCAGTAGGCGGTCACTATCTCGTTACCAATCCAAACCACCCGCAGGTCACGGCTGATCGGCAGGTATTCCTGCAGGTAGAGCACGGTGTTCTGTTCGGCGTAGCGCAGCAGGTCGCGGCGTGACTCAATCATAAATACGCCGTTACCCATGGAGCTGCGCACCTCCTTGGCGACAAAGGGGAAGGTGAAGAGTTCCAGGGCATGGTCAATGGAGGCCGCGGTGCTGGGCAGGATCTCGGTCCATGGCACATGGTTGGGCGCCACGCTCATAAAGGCGCGGGTCTGCTCGATTTTGTCGTGTCCCAGGTGATAGGCGGCGATGCTGGGAAAGATTCGTTGCTTCAGCCCGTAGACGAGGCTGTTGACCTGCCAGTATTCAGGAAAGATCACCCAGTCTGCCTCTTTGACCGTGGCGAGTTCGCGAAAGTAGAGTTCAGGCTTAATAGGGTGCGCCCCGGGGATATCCAGGCTGCGCAAGGCATTGAAGGAGACGAGCCGCATACGGGTGACACGACAAAACTCCGGATTGGAGCGAGCCGAATTTATGCCTGCCGGTAGTGGCCGTCAAGGGGAATTTTTCGCGCTGAAGCGGCCAGCTGTTTTCAGGGTGTGAGGTAGCACCCTAAAGTCCTGGCCGTAGCTGCCGATGATATGGGCACGGCTGTTATTCTACGGAGGGCCTGCGTGTCCCGTTCCATATTGCTCATGTTGCTGTTGTTGTCGTTCGCGGGCAGTGCCTCCGCGGCACTTCAGCGCTATGTGGCGAGTGAACATGAGTCGCGCTGGTTCACCTCATCGTCCAGGCTCTACTGCTCCTTGAGTCACGAGATCCCGATCTACGGCAAGGCGGTGTTTGAGCGGCATGCCACCGGCACGCTGGGAATGCGGCTGGAGGTAAAGCGGCAACCGCGCGAGGTGGGTGTGGCGCGTCTGGTGTCGCGGGCCCCAAGCTGGAAGCATGAGGCGCGCGACCGCGACCTGGGGCAGGTCTCCTACAGGGCGGAGCGCACCCCCTTTATGCTGCGGCAGATAGAGTCGCGCCGTCTCCTCTCCGAGCTGGAGCAGGGGATGTTTCCCACGCTGAGTTATCAGGACTGGTCGGATGGCAGGGACGAGGTGCAGGTCTCCCTCTCCGCAGTCAATATTCGTGCCTCACTGGGCGAGTTTCTCGATTGCCTTGCCATGCAGCTCCCTTACAGCTTTGACCACGTCAAGGAGAGCAAGGTCTATTTCGCGTTTGATAGCAGCCTGCTCGACAGCACGGCAAGGCGACGTCTGGATGAGCTGGCCGACTATCTGCTGGCGGATGAGTCGGTAAGCGGGGTGGCGATGTACGGGCGCACGGATAGCCGGGGGGTGAGAAGTTATAACGATGTGCTGGCCAGACGCCGTGCCGAGGCGGTGCGTGATTACCTGCTAAAGAGGGGGGTGAGCGCCGACAAATTTACCATCAAGTTGAGGTCCTTCGGCGAGTCCAGGCCCGTCGCCTCAAACCGCACCGCCGCCGGTCGCGCCCTCAACCGCATGGTTGAGGTGAGTCTGCTTCAATAGTCATCCCTTGATGCTATCGGTATAATCGCCCGATTCTTTCTCTGGCGGTGCCTTGGCGGTGCCCTGTTGACTCGGGAGTTTCCATGTCTGACGTGAAAAAAGTGGTGCTGGCCTACTCTGGCGGCCTCGATACCTCCATCATCCTCAAGTGGTTGCAGGATGAGTACCACTGCGAGGTGGTCACCTTTACCGCCGATATCGGCCAGGGCGAGGAGGTCGAACCGGCACGCGCCAAGGCCAAGGCGGCCGGGGTCAAGGAGATCTACATCGACGACATGCGCGAGGAGTTCGCCCGCGACTTCGTCTTCCCGATGTTCCGCGCCAACGCCATCTACGAGGGGGAGTACCTGCTCGGCACCTCCATCGCCCGCCCGCTCATTGCCAAGCGGCTGATTGAGATTGCCAAAGAGACCGGCGCCGACACCATCTCCCACGGTGCCACCGGCAAGGGGAACGACCAGGTGCGCTTCGAGCTCGGCGCCTACGCCCTGATGCCCGAGGTGAAGGTGATCGCCCCGTGGCGTGAGTGGGACCTCAACTCCCGTGAGTCGCTGATGGCGTACGCCAAGGAGCACGGCATCGCCATCGACTACGCCAAGCAGAGCAAGAAGTCCCCCTACTCGATGGATGCCAATCTGCTGCACATCTCCTACGAGGGCGACATCCTCGAGGACCCGTGGAACGAGCCGGAGGAGGATATGTGGCGCTGGACCGTCTCCCCGGAGCAGGCCCCCGATGTCCCCACCTATGTCGAGCTGAGCTACGAGCGGGGCGACATCGTCGCCATCAACGGTGAGGCGATGAGCCCCGCCACGGTGATGGAGTACCTGAACAAGGTCGCCGGCGCCAACGGCATCGGCCGTGATGACATTGTCGAGAACCGCTACGTCGGCATGAAGTCACGCGGCTGCTATGAGACCCCTGCCGGCACCGTAATGCTCAAGGCACACCGCGCCATCGAATCACTCACACTGGATCGCGAGGCGATGCACCTCAAGGATGAGCTGATGCCGCGCTACGCCAAGCTCATCTATAACGGTTACTGGTGGAGCCCCGAGCGCGAGATGCTGCAGGCGGCGATCGACAAGAGCCAGCAGCATGTCAACGGCGTGGTGCGGATGAAGCTCTACAAGGGTAACGTCTACGTCGCCGGGCGCAAGTCCGAGCACGATTCGCTGTTTGATACCAGCATCGCCACCTTCGAGGATGATGCCGGTGCCTACGACCAGAAAGATGCGGCTGGCTTCATCAAGCTCAACTCGCTGCGCCTGCGTATTGGCGCCAAACGTAACGCCAGATAGCGGCAAAAACGGGTCAGCAAGAGAACCGGACACGCGACAACGGTGTCCGGTTTTTTTTTCGTCCGGAAAAGGAGCGCTCTCGCCCCAGTGTTCTCAGCCGTGCGCAATGGGCGTGTCGGTGAAGAGGTAGTCGCGCAGCTCCTTGTCAAAGCCCGGATCCCGGCGGCGGATCCACTCCAGTACCATCGCCGCATGCTCCTTCTCCTCGTCGCGATTGTGGGCGAGGATGGCGCGCAGCTCCTTGTCCTTGCAGGCATCGACCCGCTGGTTGTACCAGTCTACCGCCTCCAGCTCCTCCATCAGCGAGACAATGGCCCGATGCATGTCGCGCGTTTCGTTGCTCAGCTCTTCAATTGGTTCGTGATAACCCTCGTTTGACATCGTTGTTCCTTTTTCTGTTGTGTGAATGGTGTACGGCTCAAGGCTTGATGGTGCCCCTGTGCGTCGGTGCAGGCAAGGGCGGGGCCAATTGGCTAAGTGTAGGTCGGCCAGTAGCGAGGTGCAAAGCGCGCCACTGATCACGGTCGCGGCGCGGTAGGTCAGGCCTCATCCTGTGTTCCTCGGACCGGAGTGAAGGGGTGCTGTTTGCAGCCAACTTCACTCAAGCCAGACTGGTCCCTAGGTATTGTGCAATTCAGTATTCAGGGTGATTGTCACGCCAGCCAGGGCCTGGGAGACCGGGCATCCGGTCTTGGCCTGCTCGGCCAGCTCTTTGAATTGTGTGTCCCCTATGCCGGGAACATCGCCTCTGGTGCTAAGGTGAAGTGTGGTGATGCGAAAACTGTCGCCTACCTTTTCGAGAGTGACAGCAGCGGTTGTTTCGATGCTGATGGCCGTGAACCCGGCGCCTTCCAGAATCAGCGAGAAGGCCATGGAAAAACAGCCCGCACTTGCCGCACCAATAAGCTCTTCGGGGTTGGTGCCCCGCTCCTCTCCAAAGCGTGTAGCAAAGGAGTAGGGACCACTGTAGGCGCCGCTCTGCACGGACATTTCACCGTGTCCTTGTTTGAGTGTTCCTTTCCAGATCGCATGTGCGTGGCGTGTGGGCATGACATTCTCTCCTTGTTCGCAGGTCTGTCTACGGTCTCTCTAGTGTTGACCATAATCACCCTATTGCAAGATGGGTGTCGAGTGCCGTGATCCGGGTCAATCAGGAGAACATGCGCGAGTTAACAGAGAGGGGCAGGAAAAAGCGGGGGCAACTCCGGGGCCGATACCCGCGCTATCGCGGCTCAGGCCGTGGCCTGTTGCGGCACCGGTGCGGTGATCTTTTGCCGTGCCGCTGCCCTCTGGTCGATGAGGTTCTTAAGGGCGATGAGCAACCCCAGTCCGATGAAGGCACCGGGGGGCAAAATGGCCAGCAGGAAGCCCTGATAGTCGTCGATCACGGTGACGCTGAGCCAGCGGGCCGCCTCGCCGAACATCATGTGGGCCTGGGAGAAGAGGGTGCCCCGACCGACAAGTTCACGCAGTGTGCCGAGCAGCACCAGGATCAGGGTAAAGCCGAGGCCCATGGTGAGGGCGTCGAGCAGTGACCTGCTGACGCTGTTGCGGGAGGCGAAGGCCTCGGCCCTGCCGAGGATGGCGCAGTTGGTGACGATGAGCGGGATGAAGATGCCGAGTACCTTGTAGAGGTCGTGGAAGAAGGCGTTCATCGCCAGCTCGACCGCGGTGACGAAGGAGGCGATCACCAGCACGAAGACCGGGATGCGGATCTCCGGGCGTACCAGATTGCGGATCAGCGAGACGGTGACGTTGGAGCAGAGCAGCACCAGCAGGGTAGCCAGCCCCAGCCCCAGGCCGTTAATGGCGGTGGCGGTGACGGCGAGAAGCGGACAGAGGCCGAGCACCTGCACCAGGGCGACGTTGTTGCTCCACAGGCCGTTACGGCTGATCTCTGCGTAGCTGATGTCGGACATTAGTCGCTCTCCGCTTTTTGTTGATCGGGGTGTTGATCCCGGTGTTGATCCGGGTGTTGATCATCATGTTCATCATCGTCGTCACTATCGGGCGCCTCGGCAAACAGCGCCTCGCGATGTTGCTGATAATAGCGCAGGGTCTGGTAGACGGCTTCCACCACCGCGCGCGGGGTGACGGTGGCGCCGGTAAACTGGTCGAACTGGCCGCCGTCCTTCTTCACCTTCCACCCCTTCTCCTCGGGGTTGTGTAGTGACTTGCCGCTAAAGCCGAGGATCCAGTCGGAGCGCTCGGCCTCGATGCCATCGCCTAGCCCCGGGGTCTCCTTGTGGGACACCACCCGCACCCCGGCCAGGGTGCCGTTGTAACGAATGCCCACCAGCAGGCGGATGTTGCCGCTGTAGCCGCCGTTCGATCTGGTGGCGAGTACCGCGGCCACCGGCTGGCCGCCGAGGCGGGCGCGGTAGACCTTGACCCCCTCATTGCCCCCCGGCAGGGCGGGGTCAGTGACGGTGATGAGGTCGCTGTCGAGGTCGTTGTCGTGCTCCGTCGGGGCGATGATTTGGTGCAGGTTGCGCAGCAGCGACTGGCGCTCATTTTCGGCGATGCGTGCGGCGGTTCCCTTGAAGGTGAGGGCCACCAGGCCGGTGCCGACCACCGAGAAGAGGCCGAGGATAAGGGCCCCGATCACCATATTGCGCCATGGCATAGGCTAAACCTGCCCGAAGACCCGCGGACGGGTGTAGTAGTCGAGGGTGGGGGCGACCATGTTCATCAGCAGCACGGCGAAGGCGACCCCGTCCGGGTAGCCGCCCCAGCTGCGGATGACGAACACCAGCACGCCTGCACCGGCGCCAAACAGCAGACGGCCGCGGTTGCTGGTGGCACCGCTCACCGGATCGGTGGCGATGAAGAAGGCGCCAAGCATGGCTCCGCCGGCGAAGAGGTGAAACAGCGGGCTGGCGTAGGCGCCGGGGTTGATGAGGTGAAAGAGGCCGGCAGTGACAAACAGGGTGCCGAGCATCGCCACCGGCACATGCCAGCTGATCACCCGTTTGAACAGCAGCCACAGGCCGCCGAGCAGGATCATGCCGTTAACCAGCTCCCAGCCGCGCCCGCCGAGGTGACCGAATAGCTGGGTGGCCATGATTTGCTCCAGCGCCACCCCCATGTTGAGCCGGGTCTTGAGGGTGTCGAGGGGGGTGGCGCCGCTGAGGGTATCGAGGCCGCCGTCGCCAAGGATGGCACCGGCGCTCATCGCCAGGGTCACGCTGCCCTCGCGCAGCTCCGCCGGGGAGAGCCAGCTGGTCATCTCGCGGGGAAAGGAGATGAGCAGCACCACATAGCCCACCATCGCCGGATTGAAGGGGTTGAAGCCGAGGCCGCCGTAGAGCTGTTTGGCGAAGATGATGGCGAAGGCAACCCCCACACTGGTGAGCCACCAGGGGGCGAGCGGTGGCAGGGCGAGGGCCAGCAGCAGTGCGGTGACCACGGCGCTGCCATCGAGCAGGGTGGGGACGATGGGGCGGGCGCGTAGCCACAGCACCAGCGCCTCGCTCAGCAGGGCGACGCTCGTGGCGATCGCTACCGTGAAGAGGATGCCGCCGCCGAAGAGCCAGGCGTGAACGCCCAGCGCGGGCAGTAGCGCCAGCATGACCTGGAGCATCACCTTGTTGAGCACGGCCGGGCCGTGCAGATGGGGTGAAGTGATAGTGGACATGGACGGCTACGTATCCTCTGTGCCGGGGCGTGCGTGATTTGCCCCCTCAACGGCAGGTTGTCTGTCGCCCTCCGCGGCGCGGGTGTCGGCGCGGCGCGCCTCTATCTCGTCGACCTTCCGCTGCTGCTCGGGGGTGAGGTTGTCGGTGTTCTTTGGTGCCACCTCGGCATTTTCCCGCTTCGCCTTGGCGCGCTCCATCGCTGCCTGGATGGCGGCCTTCTTGGTCTCTTCGTTGCCATCTTGCTGTACCGCCTGTGCCTTCGCCTTGTGGCGGGCGGCCTTCTCCGCCTTCTCGCGTTCCTTGCGGAACTCACGGAACGCGTGGCGTTCACGGGCCAGGTCGGCGGCCTGACGCTCACGCTCCTGGCTCCAGATCTCGGTCTTGGCGTAGCGGTAGAATTGTACCAGCGGCAGCCTGGAGGGACAGACATAGGCGCAGCAGCCGCACTCGATGCAGTCAAACAGGCTGTAGTCCTGCACCTTGTCGAACTCCTTGGCACGGCTGTGCCAGTAGAGCTGTTGTGGCAGCAGCTGCGCCGGGCAGACCCGGGCACACTCGCCGCAACGGATGCAGGGCATGGCGGGGGCGGGGGGCGGCAGCTCGGCCTCACTGGCTAGCAGCAGACAGTTGCTGGTCTTGATGGTGGGTAGTCTGGTGTCGTGCAGGGCGAAGCCCATCATCGGCCCGCCCATCAGCAAGCGGTAGCGCCCCTGGGTGCCACCGGCCTGTTCCAGTAGCCAGTCGATGGGGGTGCCGATGCGCGTCTCGATATTTTGTGGTTGCCGTGCCCCTTGTCCGGTAATGGTGACGATGCGGCTGATCAGTGGCTCGCCCCGCTCTACCGCGCGATGCACCGCGGCGGCGGTGGTGACGTTGTGACACACCACCCCCACGTCGAGCGGCAGCCCCTGCGAGGGGACCTCCTTGCCGGTCAGCACCTTGATCAGCTGCCTCTCGCCGCCGGTGGGGTAGCGGGTCGGCACCAGCACCACCTCGATCTCCCGCTCGCCCATCTCGTCAAGGGCGCGGCGCAGGGCGGCGGCCGCCTCGGGTTTGTTGTCCTCGATGCCGATGAGGCAGTAGCGTGCCTGCAGCGCGTGGCGCATGATGCGCGCCCCCTTCACCACCTCCTGCGGGCGCTCGCGCATCAGCATGTCATCGCAGCTGATGTAGGGCTCGCACTCGGCACCGTTGAGGATCAGCGTCTCGATGGCGGTGCGCCCGCCGGGGTTGAGTTTGATGAAGCTGGGGAAACCGGCGCCGCCGAGGCCGACGATGCCGGCATCGCGAATGAGATTGCGAAGCTCGCCGTGGTCGAGCAGTTTGTAATCCGGGTGGGGCGTCAGCGCACACCACTCATCGGTGCCATCGGTGTCGATGACGATGCAGGGGGCGGTGAGGCCGGAGGGGTGGGGCACGGCCCGCTCCTCGATGGCGACCACGGTGCCGGAGCTGCTGGCGTGGATGGCGGCACTCACATGGCCCTCGGGATGGGCCAGCAACTGCCCCTTGAGTACCCGCTCGCCCACCGCTACCAGTGGCTTGGCCGGCAGGCCGATGTGTTGCTGCAGCGGCAGCACCAGTTGCGGGGGAGTGGCGGCGGTGCGGATCGGCTGCCCGGTGGAGAGTGCCTTGTGTCCCTCCAGATGCAGTCCGCCATGGAAGCGCCATAACGTGCGGTTGCCGCTCATGACGGCTGCGCCTCTGTGGTGGTGGTAGTGGCACCGGCATCCGTACTGGGGAAGGGCCACTTCCAGCTGGCCGGTTCGGCCGGCAGGGGCACCATTGCGATGCAGTCCACCGGGCAGGGCTCGACGCAGAGGGCACAGCCGGTACATTCCTTGGCGATCACGGTGTGCATCTGCTTGGCGGCGCCGAGGATCGCATCCACCGGGCAGGCCTGAATGCAGAGGGTGCAGCCGATGCAGAGCTGCTCGTCAATTACCGCCACGGTCCTGGGTCTCTCCTCGCCGACCTCCGCATCCAGCGGCTTGGGGTCGACGCCGAGCAGGTCGGCCAGCGCCAGGATCACCGTCTCGCCGCCGGGGGGGCAGCGGTTGATATCGGCCTCGCCGTTGGCAATGGCCTCGGCGTAGGGGCGGCAGCCGGGGAAGCCGCACTGGCCGCACTGGGTCTGTGGCAGGATGGCGTCGACCTTGTCAAGGATGGGGTCGGACTCCACCTTGAAGCGTACCGCGGCGTAGCCGAGCAACAGACCGAAGGCGGCGGCCAGGGCCACCAGCGCCAGAATCGACGTCAGCATCACCCCTTCACCAGTCCGGCAAAGCCCATGAAGGCCATCGACATCAGCCCGGCGGTGACCAGCGCAATGGCCGGGCCACGGAACACCACCGGCACATCGGCCACGGCAATGCGCTCGCGCATCGCGGCAAAGAGGATCAGCACCATCGAGAAACCGGCGGCGGCGCCAAAGCCGTAGACTGCCGATTCGAGAAAGCCGTGTTCCGTCTGGGTGTTGAGCAGCGCCACCCCCAGCACCGCACAGTTGGTGGTGATGAGTGGCAGGAAGATCCCCAGCACCTGATAGAGTAGCGGCGAGGTTTTGTGCACCACCATCTCGGTAAACTGCACCACCACCGCGATGACCAGGATAAAGGCGATGGTGCGCAGGAATTCCAGCCCCAGCGGCGCCAGCAGATACTCATTGACCAGATAGGAGCAGATGGAGGAGAGGGTGAGGACGAAGGTGGTGGCAAGCCCCATCCCGGTGGCGGTCTCCAGCTTGCGCGAGACCCCCATGAACGGGCACAACCCCAGAAACTTCACCAGGACGAAGTTGTTGACCAGCACGGTGCTGATGAGGATGAGGGCGTATTCGGCCATAAATACCTTCATATCGGGGTTTTGCCGGGCCGGCAAAGTCTACCCAAGCCGTGGGAAACTACAAGCGGCGGGCGGTAGAGGCGTGATTTTACAGGATAGGTAGGGTGATGACACGGGATTTAAAGGGGCAGCAGGGCGAGAACGCACTACTTTTTATATGAAAATTACGCGGTGTAAGTGATTGATAGCAGGTTCGCCGTGAATACCTCCCTGCAGGCTCGACCGCCGCATCCCTGCGGCAGACGACCTGCTATCAACCACTTACACCACATCCAGATATGAGTATGCGCTCACCCTGGGTCATCGCCCACCCTGCAACTAATAACGTTTGACGTTAATAACGTGTTGCGCTACTAATGGCGCATGATAAGGAGCTTCAAATCCAGGGAAACGGAGCAGCTATTCCATCGTGAGGCCTCTCGCCGCTTGCCTGCAAATATCCAGCAGGTGGCGCTGCGTAAACTTCGCATGCTTGATGCTGCAACCATACTGGATGATTTGAGGATTCCCCCGGCCAACCGTCTGGAGGCATTGCGAGGTAATCGCAAAGGCCAACACAGCATACGCATCAATAACCAATGGCGTATCTGTTTCAGCTGGAAAGACGGTAACGCCTACGACGTAGAAATTGTTGATTACCACTAGGAGTCAACCATGGCAAAGAGAAAGCTCAACCCCATACACCCCGGCGAGATCCTACTCGAAGAGTTTCTCAAGCCGATGGAGATCAGTCAGTACCGGCTGGCCAAGGATATCCATGTCCCGGCACGCCGCATCAATGAAATCGTGCATGGCAAGCGAGCCATCACGGCAGACACCGCACTGAGGCTGGCCCGTTACTTTGGCAACAGTGCAGAGTTCTGGAGTAATTTACAGAGTGCCTATGAGCTGGATGTGGCGCGTCAGGAGATTGGTGGGAAGTTGGAGAAAGAGATTGAGCCGGTGGCGGCATGAAGGGATCTGGATTTGCTCTGAGCCACAGTGTTTATTTCCGTGTGTTTTTACACTGAGCCTAAATATCCTAAATATGGCTAAATAGACACCGCAAAACCAAAAAGCGTAATGTCAAAACCTGACCCCTTTACGTGCTTTATCGATTTTGAATGGTTCTAAGGGGATCGCCAAAAAGCGTAATGTCAAGACCTGGCCCCGTTCTCCTCCTATTTCTGGAATCCCACACTGGTCGTTTCATCCCGCAACAAAATTACTTCATCGTCGTTTGGCGTTTCGGGAAAGTCAATTCTCGGGATCACGCCAAGGTCCAGGTCAATCTGTTCTAATTGATCTGGCCCGATACTTTTGTTCGGTACCAGCTGAGGTAAGTTAAGCGACACGTCGGCTGGGCGTTTCCATAGCACCCAGAATCCGAACGGTAAGAATTTCAGAATGTGGCCGAACAACACACCACGTCTTCCCAATGAAATCTTTGCGGAGTTCTTGACTACCACTTGCCTCCGCCCTGGGTAAATCCAGAAATAGATGTCTAGTTCTTCTGGAAGTGGTTCGTTCTCATTGAGAAAGTAATGACGGAGTGCGTTCGGGAATGGTGCGGATAGAAGACCACTCGTAGCCTCTTCCACTGCAGTCGCAGCCAGGACATGTCCAATAACCGACCTTGCTACCTTTTGCGGCCTGATAAACACTGAAACATGACGAGGAAGTACTATCCGCTTTTCTTTTGTTGACAGAGCGATATTAGTTGCTTCATTGGTTAACCGTACGAGTTCTGGATCGTACCTGGTTCCTAGCCTGTACGAGTTGCACCGCTCACAAAGAGTACGGAAATGCGCTCCACCCTGCGAAAAGGTCTTTGGCGCTTTTGAGTTTGGTACGACTCCTGTATGAAGTATTTGCAGCACGACGTCCCTGTTATTGTTACAGCCCTCAGGGGGGACATGATCTCTTGTCAGCTTCCCATATTCACCACAGATCACGCAAAAGCCTTGCTCCGGTCCACGTGTAAGAACACGCTTAGCTAGTTGTCTGGAGAAATTTCCCATTTTGCGTTCTAACGGCGCATTCAGCGGCTTGTCCGCTGCAATGCATTGTTACGCGACATTTTTTGCCCTAATATATATGTGCACATGCATAGAATCTTCCCCAAAGGTTCTTTCCTGAACTTCTAAATAATCCAGGTATCTCACCAACTTTCCGAGCTTATCGTATCCGTAATTTCGTGGATCGAACGAAGGCGTGTTCTTATTGATATAGCTTCCAACTGCCGACAGCGGCGCCCAACCGTCATCCCTAGATACCGCATCTATTGCCGACATGACAATCGCCTTTAGTTCAGGGTTCTTAGATTCATCAGATTTGTCCGACTCTTTAAGCTGGCGCAATATTTCTGTATATACAAACTTGTCACAAGCAGAAACAAATGGCTCTGGAGTTTTCTTTTCGCCAAATCCATACACTACCAATCCGCTCTCCCGCAGTCTGTTTGCCAGCCGCGTAAAGTCGCTATCTGAGGATACGAGGCAGAAGCCATCTAACTTACCTTCATGAAGCAGATCCATTGCATCAATAATCAAGGACGAATCTGTTGCATTTTTTCCTTGCGTATAGCTAAATTGCTGAACAGGTTGTATTGCATGTTTGTGTAGATGTGCCTTCCACCCTTTCAGATTGGTTGTCGTCCAATCACCATAAGCTCTTTTGACGCTTGCCACTCCAAGCTTTGAAATTTCCGCCAGCAACTCGGCACAAACTGATGCTTGTGCATTATCCGCATCTATGAGCACGGCCAGCTTATTGTTTCCATTTTCAGCCATTTAGATACCCCTTGCTGCGTAACGAACACAAACGGGGCCAAGTCTTGACATCACGCTTTTGGCGTCACCTTAAAGCCCCTCATGGTGATGCTTATTGATTTCCAATTGGACACCGGGGGAACACGGTCGCTCCTTTCCCTTTCTGCCCGTTACTTAACCCGCATTCCCGGCTCAGCCCCTTCGTCGGGGTTGAGGATGAAGAGCTCCTTACCGCCGGGGCCGGCAGCGAGTACCATCCCCTCGGACATTCCGAACTTCATCTTGCGCGGGGCGAGGTTGGCGACCATGACGGTGAGCCTGCCCTCCAGCTCTTCCGGCTTGTAGGCGGATTTAATGCCGGCGAAGACGTTGCGTGTTTCACCGCCGATATCCAGGGTGAGCTGCAGCAACTTGTCGGCCCCCTCTACATGTTGTGCCTTGACGATGCGGGCGATGCGCAGGTCGATCCTGGCGAAGTCGTCGTACTGGATGGTTTCGGCCACCGGTTCGATATTGCTCGGCGCCTTTGTTGCCGGTTTGGCCGGGGTGGTGTCAGTCTTCTCCAGGTGCTGTTTGGAGGCCTCGCGCATCGCTTCGATCTTGTCGCTTTCGACACGGGTCATCAGCGGGGTGAATTTGTTGATGTGGTGGCCGGTGAGCGGTACCTCGTAGTTGCTCCAGCTCATCGGCTTGATGTTGAGGAACTCTTCGGCCTTTTTGGCAGTGACCGGCAGCACCGGTTTGAGGTAGGTCATCAGCACATGGAACAGGTTGATGCCCATGGTGCAGATGTCGTGCAACTGCTGCCCCTTGCCCTCTTCCTTGGCGACCACCCACGGCTTCTGTTCGTCGATATAGACATTGGCCTTGTCGGCGAGGGCCATGATGGTACGCATGGCGTGGCCGTATTCACGCCGTTCGTAGTGCTGGGCGATGGCTGTCCCGGCGGCGGTAAATTCGCGCTGCAGGTCGGGTTCGGCGAGGTCGCCGGCGAGCTGGCCGTTGAAGCGCTTGTCGATGAAGCCGGCGCAGCGGCTGGCGATGTTGACCACCTTGCCCACCAGGTCGGCGTTGACCCGTGCCTGGAAGTCCTCAAGGTTGAGGTCGATGTCATCGATGCCGCTGCCCAGCTTGGCGGCGAAGTAGTAGCGCAGGTACTCGGGGTTGAGGTGGTCGAGGTAGGTGCGCGCCATGATGAAGGTGCCGCGTGATTTCGACATCTTGGAGCCGTTGACGGTAAGGAAGCCGTGGCAGTAGACGGCGTTGGGGGTGCGAAAACCGCTGCCGGTGAGCATTGCCGGCCAGAACAGGGTGTGGAAGTAGGCGATATCCTTGCCGATGAAGTGGTAGAGCTCGGCCTTGCTCTCCTTGCTCCAGTAGGCGTTAAAGTCGTAGCCGTCGGTTTTGTTGCAGAGGTTCTTGAAGCTGGCCATGTAGCCGATGGGGGCGTCGAGCCAGACGTAGAAGAACTTGCCGGGGGCGTCGGGGATCTCAAAGCCGAAGTAGGGGGCGTCGCGGGAGATGTCCCAGTCCTGCAGTCCGGCGTCGAACCACTCCTTGAGCTTGTGGGCGATCTCCGGCTGCAGGTGATCCCCCTTGATCCAGTACTGCAGCATCCCCTCAAAATCGCCGAGCTTGAAGAAGTGGTGCTCCGACTCCTTCTCGATAGGGGTGGCCCCGGAGATGGCGGAGACCGCATTCTTCAGCTCGGTGGGGGAGTAGGTGGCGCCGCACGCCTCGCAACTGTCGCCGTACTGGTCCTCGGCGCCGCACTTGGGACAGGTTCCCTTGATGAAGCGATCCGGCAGGAACATCGCCTTCTCCGGGTCGTAGGCCTGGGTGATGGTGCGGGTGGCGATGTGGCCGCCGTCGCGCAGCCGCTGGTAGATGAGGGTGGCCAGCTCGCGGTTCTCGGGGCTGTGGGTGGAGTGATAATTGTCGAACGCGATGGCAAAATCGGCGAAATCGGCCTGATGTTCGCGGGCCACGCGGGCGATGAGCTCTTCCGGCTCGATCCCCTCGTTCTGGGCGCGCAGCATGATCGGGGTGCCGTGGGCGTCATCGGCGCAGACGTAGGTGCAGTCGTGGCCGCGCATCTTCTGGAAGCGGTTCCAGATGTCGGTCTGGATATACTCCACCAGGTGGCCAAGGTGAATCGGGCCGTTGGCATAGGGCAGGGCACTGGTAATGAGGATCTTGCGTTTTGTCTGGGCCATATCGGTTTATCCGCATCCGCGCTCTTGAAAAATTGTGCATACAGTACCAACTATGGGGTGGCCCCGCTAGCCGTCGGCCCTGGGCGCATAGGCCATAGGAGGTAGGGTTATTCCCGTTAACTTTGCTATGATGGCGGCCTTTTATTGTCACGGTTTGTCCGTTTAGCGATAATACCCGAATTGTTTTGTCAGAAATCAGCGGCCGCGCCCCGCGCCGGCAGCTACTAGGAGTAATTGAGATGTCAGACGTGTCACGATCGCAAGTTGAAACCGCCCTCAAGGGCTATGTCGAACCTTACATGGGCAAGGACGTGGTCTCCGCCAAGTGCGTCAAGGAGGTCGAGATCGACGGTGACAAGGTCAAGGTCACCCTCTCCCTGGGGTTCCCCGCCGCCGGCTATCATGCCGAGCTGGCGGCCAAACTCAAGGAGCTGGTCGAGGCGGTGGCGGGCGTGGCCAGCGCCGAGATTGCGATCACCACCAACATCGTCTCCCACGCCGCGCAGAAGGGGGTAAACCACATCAAGGGGGTGAAGAACATTATCGCCGTGGCCTCCGGCAAGGGTGGTGTGGGCAAGTCCACCACCTCGGTCAACCTGGCGCTAGCGCTGGCCGCCGAGGGGGCCACCGTGGGCATTCTCGATGCCGATATCTACGGCCCCAGCCAGCCGCGCATGCTCGGTCTCTCCAACAAGAAGCCCGACTCCCCGGATGGCACCCGCCTGGAGCCCATCGTCAACTACGGCATTCAGTCGATGTCTATTGGCTACCTCATTGGTGAAGATACCCCGATGATCTGGCGCGGCCCGATGGTCACCCAGGCGCTGGAGCAGCTGCTTAACGATACCAACTGGCGCGAGGTGGATTATCTGGTGATCGACCTGCCGCCGGGCACCGGTGATACCCAGCTGACCCTGGCGCAGAAGGTGCCGGTCTCCGGCTCCATCATCGTCACCACCCCGCAGGATATCGCCCTGCTCGACGCCCGCAAGGCCTACAAAATGTTCGAAAAGGTCTCGGTGCCGGTGCTCGGCGTGGTGGAGAACATGTCGACCCACATCTGTTCCCAGTGCGGTCACGAGGAGCAGATCTTCGGTGAGGGCGGCGGACAGAAGATGGCGGATGACTACGGCATCAACCTGCTCGGTTCGCTGCCGCTCGATATCTCCATTCGGGTGGAGACCGATGCCGGCAAGCCCACCGTGGCCGTTGATCCAGAGAGTCGCATCTCGCAGATCTACCGCGACATCAGCCGCAAGACCACCGCCAAACTGGCGATGCAGGCGAAGGACTATAGCGCCAAGTTCCCCAAGATCGTGATTGCCAACGATTAATGGGTGGCCGCCGGGCATGGCTGCCCGGCCGGCAACACTATATAATGGCGGCTCCCTTTTGGGGGCCGCCATTTTTTGTGGGAGGCCCGTCCCGGGCCGAGAGGTCTGGTGGGATTGTTCGCGGCGGGACGCCGCTCCCACAGGTGGTGTGGGAGGCCCGTCCCGGGCCGAATAACATGCACTATTTTATGAATTTGAGTCAGTGGGAATGGAACGCAGATGAGTATCAAAGCCGACAAGTGGATCCGCCGCATGGCCGAGAACGAGGGGATGATCGAGCCGTTCGAGCCGGGTCAGGTACGGCAGCTGAACGGCGAGCGCATCGTCTCCTACGGCACCTCCAGCTACGGCTACGACGTGCGCTGTGCCGACGAGTTCAAGATCTTCACCAATATCAACTCGGCCATCGTTGACCCGAAGAACTTCGATGAGAACAGCTTTGTCGATGTAAAGTCGGATGTCTGCATCATCCCCCCCAACTCCTTCGCCCTGGCGCGCACCGTGGAGTACTTCCGCATCCCGCGCTCGGTGCTCACCGTCTGCCTCGGCAAGTCGACCTACGCCCGCTGCGGCATCATCGTCAACGTCACCCCGCTGGAGCCCGAGTGGGAGGGACATGTGACGCTGGAGTTTTCCAACACCACCACCCTGCCGGCCAAGATCTACGCCAACGAAGGGGTGGCGCAGATGCTCTTCTTCGAATCCGATGAGATCTGCGAAACCTCCTACGGTGATCGCGGCGGCAAGTATCAGGGCCAGACCGGGGTGACCCTGCCCAAGACCTGAAGCACACCGTTGTCCGGAGGGCTTGCGTGAAAAAAGTCATAATGCCGGGGTCCTCTCCCCGACTGCTGCTTGGGGGGCTGCTCTGCCTCACGC
>JAPHSX010000069.1 GCA_026196575.1 Gammaproteobacteria bacterium
GGAGGCAAGAAAAAAGGCGGCACGCGCATCGCGTAACCGCCTGTTTTATATGGTGGGCCGTGCGGGATTCGAACCTGCGACCAACTGATTAAAAGTCAGCTGCTCTACCGACTGAGCTAACGGCCCCAAAGAGCGGCATATCCTACCGGAAATGCCGAAAATGGCAACCCCTGACCTTAACTTTTTTAGATCGCGTCGAGCCTGCGAAATGCCGACGGCAACAGGTGCAGATCGACCATTCCGGAGAGCAGCGCCTTGACAAAAGTGGCCTCCTCTTCGTAGACCATTTTGTAGTACTGCACCTTCATCGTCAGGGCACTGCCGTAGACGATGGAGATAAAGGTGATGAAGGAGCCGATAGCCAGGGTGGAGATGCCGGTGATCCCCTGGCCGATGGTGCAGCCCATCGCCAGCACGCCGCCCAAACCCATCAGGATGGCGCCGATAAAGTGGGCGACAAAATCCCCCACCGAGCTGAACCACTCAATGCGGAACCCCCTGCTCAGGATCGACCAGAGAAAGGAGCCGGCGATCACCCCCAGCAGGGTCATAATGCCCACCGTCAACAGGCCCACATTGAAGCCGCCAAGGGCATAACCGAAGGTCTGTCCCATCGGATTGATAAAGGTGAAGGACTGGGCGGCCAGCGGCGCCCCGGCGGCCGGCTTGCCCTCCTCCGACTCGGCCAGCATCTCCCACTCACCGTAGTATTGCGTCAACGAGTAGCTCCCCTCGTCGGGCACCTCGACCACCACATTGGCACTCACATACCAGAGGGCGACCACCGCCAGACCGACCACCACCCCGGCGAGGATGTTGTCGAAACTGCCGCGAAAGTCAGCCGCCTTGAAGGCAAAGAGAGCAATGAGCGCGGCCAGCAACAGGCCGATCACGAGACGTGCCGTGGCGGCCTGCTCGGCACCAAACAGGCTACCCAGATCCTGGCCCGTGCCCATATTGACGCCCAGCGGGTTGGTCCAGCCGTAAAACAGGGTGGAGTAGAGGGTGGCGTCGGAGCCGGGGAAGGGGTTGGTCATGAAATAGGCGATCACCGCGATCACCGCCAGTACCATGACCGATTTAAGGTTGCCGCCACCGATGCGGATGAGGGTCTTGTTGCCGCAGCCCGAAGCGAAGGTCATGCCGATGCCGAAGATAAGGCCGCCAATCAGATGTTCAATCCAGTTAAGCTGGGCGCCACGATAGGGGGGGAAGGTCTGCGACAGGGTCAACACACCGCCTGCCTCCAGCAGGGTCACCCCCAGCAGTGCTACCGCGATGGCCAACAGCCAGGCGCGCATGCGACCCCAATCACCGATGTTCACCATATCGGATACCGCCCCCATGGTGCAGAAATTGGTCTTGTTGACCACCGCCCCCAACAACAGCGCAATGAGAAAGGCGGACCACAACAACATCGACTGCGCGGCGAAGAAATTCTCGAAGACCATCATTAAACCCCTCTAAACTCTTTGTTGGTGGATATATAGTGTGCAGTTATAGCCTTTAACGGTACCCCAATGCCAGTAGCACGGCTATTGCGATTTCCCCTGATAGCGGGTGGGATCGGGCAGCCCCGCCGCGGCGAACCCCTCGGCACGCAGGCGACAGGAGTCGCACCGGCCGCAGGCCAAACCCTCAGGGCTCGGGTTGTAACAGGAGACGGTCACCCCGTAATCGACCCCCAGCGCACTCCCCTGCAGGATGATCTGCGCCTTGCTCAGGGCGATTAACGGGGCGTGAACCGTTAACCGGTGCCCCTCCACCCCGGCCTTGGTTGCCAGATTGGCCATCGTCTCGAAGGCGTGAATAAACTCGGGGCGACAGTCGGGATACCCGGAGTAGTCCACCGCATTCACGCCGATAAAGATATCGTCCGCCCCCAGCACCTCGGCCCAGGCGAGTGACAGCGAGAGAAACACCGTGTTGCGCGCCGGCACATAGGTCACCGGGATCCCCGCGCCGCCCGAATCGGGAACCGCAATGGCATCATCGGTGAGGGCCGAGCCGCCAAACTGACGCAGGTCGAGCGTCACGGTGCGATGCTCAATGGCCCCCAACTGCCGCGCCACCGTATCGGCGGCGGCCAGCTCGCAGCGGTGGCGCTGTCCGTAATCAAAACTCAGGGCGTAGCACGTATAACCCGCCGCCTCGGCCAACGCCAGCGTGGTGGCCGAATCGAGGCCACCAGAGAGCAGGACTACTGCTTTTTTTGTTGCCATTAATTTGTATCTCTAAAAAATCAGTCGCTATATATGTAAGGTAAGCAGGGTGGGCACCGCCCACATCGTGCTTCCGGTGGCGGATATTCTGTTGGGCGGTGCCCACCCTACATTCATCAGCGCCCCTGCTCATCCCCCCACAGCAGCTTGTGCAGCTGCAGCTGAAAGCGTACCGGCAGGTGATCGTCGAGGATCCACTGTGCCAATTGGCGCGGTTCGATGCACCCGAAGGCGGGGGAGAAGAGCACGCTGCAGCGTTCGGTCAAACGGTACCTCTGCACCAGCGCTACCGCCCACTCGTAGTCGTGACGATCGGCAATTACCAGCTTGAGCTGATCGTGGGGGTTGAGTAGGTCGATATTTTCGTAGCGGTTGCGCGCCGCCTCGCCCGAGGAGGGGGTCTTGAGATCCATCACCCGGCTGACACGCGCATCGACACCGGAGATATCGAGGGCACCGCTGGTCTCCAGCGAGAGCTCATGACCCGCGTCGCACAGCCGGCGCAGCAGCTCCAGCACCCCCCGTTGCGCCAATGGCTCGCCACCGGTCACGCAGACGTGACGCGTCTGATGGGCGGCCACGGCGGCGACTATCGCCTCGATGCTCATGCTCTCGCCGCCGCTAAAGGCGTAGCGGGTGTCGCAATAAGTGCAGCGCAACGGGCAGCCGGTGAGACGCACGAAGACAGTCGGCCAGCCGACCGCATCGGCCTCGCCCTGCAGGGAGAGAAAGATCTCGGTGATGCGCAGTTTACCCGCTGCCTTCGTGGCGGCGGGGGTGCACTCAGCCGCCACTCTGTTTCAGACGCTTGAGCTGGTTGCGCGCCTGGCCGGCCTCGGTGGATTCGGGATAGAGTTCGATCAGCTGCTCCATCATCCGCTTCGACTCCTCGCCCCGCTTGAGCTCCTGATAGCTATAGCCGATCTTCAGCATCGCCTCGGCACGCTTGGCGCTCTGCGGATGGTTCTGTAACAGTGCCTCGTAATCCTTGATCGCCTGCACAAAATCACGCCGTGCGTAAGCGGCCTCGCCCAGCCAGTACTGGGCGATGTGGGCGTAGCGTCCGTTGGGATACTGTTTGAGAAAATCACGAAAGGCCGCGGTGGCCTGCTCATAACGCAGCTCGCGCAGCAGTTCGAAGGCCTGCTGGTAGGCCGCGCGCTCCTGCTCCAGCTTTTGCGGATCAGCCGCCGCAACGGCTACCGGGTTGCTGTTGTTCGCCACGGTGGCCGCGGTGGCCGGGCCGTTGGCAGCAGTCAGCGGCGCGCTGGTGAGCGGCGGCGTGGCCATACCCATCGCACCGTTTGCCGGGGCAGACGGTATCGCGCCGGGGCCCTCGCGCTCCAGTCGCGACATGCGGCGATCGATATCAAGATAGAGTTCGCGCTGGCGCTCCTTTATCCCCGCCATCTGGTGTTGCTGCTCCTCCAGCTGGCCACGCAGCTGCTGCATCTCCTGTTGCAGGGTGTCGATACGCTCCATCATCTGCAACAGCGACTGACTCTCCAGCACCCGCTCCATGCGGGCAAGGCGCTGCTCGACCGTATCGACATTAGCGGCAAATAGCGGTGCGCTGCAGACCAGCGCCAGCAGCGCCGGCGCCCATACTCGCTTCATCTCTTTCATTCTCAATATCCCGAATAGAGCAGTTGCACCCGGCGATTGAGCCGCCATGACTCCTCGTCATGACCAAATGCCTGGGGCCGCTCCTCGCCAAAACTAATCACCTGAATCTGTTGCGGCGAGACCCCCTGCAGGCTCAGCACCCGCTCAATCACCTTGGCGCGGCGCTCACCCAGCGCCAGGTTGTACTCACGTGAACCACGCTCATCGGCATGCCCCTCCAGTACCACCGTAAGATCGCTTTTTTCATTCAACAAGCGGGCATGGGTGGCGAGCGCGTCGCGATCCGACTCGCTCAACTCGGCACTGTTATATTCGAAGTAGAAGACGCGCACCGAGAGCGGCGTGGCGGGGTCATTCAGCAACTCACTCACCGGGCGGCCGGCGAACTCGCTACCCATCTCGGCACCACGACTCCGCGCCCCCTCTGCGTCATCCACCGTACCCCCGATACTGCGCTCATCCACCGGCACCTCATCGTCACGCACACCCTGCGCACCGGTACACCCCTGCAACACCACCCCGGCGGCCAGCAACAGTCCAACAAGCTTTAACTTCATGGTAATTCCCCTATTTCAAAATGTACGGCGACCAGGCCGGTTCACGGACATCGCCGTGACTCAGGCCCAGACGCTGGTGGGCGCTGCCGTCGACGGAGACCGCCTCCAGCACACCGCGACGGTTACGCTCGGTGGCGTAGATAATCATACTGCCATTCGGTGCAAAGCTCGGTGATTCATCATAAAGCGTTTCGCTCAATACCCGCAGGCTGGCGCTCTGCAGCTCCTGCACCGCAATATGAAAGCCGTTGCCATCACCGTGCACCAGGGCCAGCCGCTTGCCGTCGGGCGAGATGGCGGCGCGCGCATTATAGACCCCCTCAAAGGTGATGCGTTGTGGTTTGCCAAGGGGTCGCCCGTCTTGCAGCGTGAGGCGATAGATTTGCGGCTTGCCGCCGCGATCCGAGGTAAAGAAGAGCGACTTGCCGTCGGGGGCGAAGAGCGCCTCGGTGTCGATGCCGTTGCTGAAGGTCATACGGGTCAGGGCACGACTGGCCAAATCCAGCAGGTAGATCTCCGGGTTGCCATCGCGCGACAGAGTCAGCGCCAGGCGGCGGCCATCGGGCGAGAAGCTGGGAGCCGAGTTCAGGCCACTAAACTCGGCCAGCAGTTCGCGCTCTCCACTGCCCACCTCCTGCAGATAGATGAGCGAGCGTCCCTTTTCAAAGGAGACATAGGCCAGCCGCTCACCGTCCGGTGACCAGGCCGGCGACATCAGCGGCTGCTTCGAGGTCAGGATCACCTGCTCGTCATGACCATCGGCATCGGCCAGGGCCAGACGGTAGAGGCTCTCCTTGCCGCTACGCTCCACCGTCACATAGGCGACGTGCGTATTGAAGGCGCCGCGTTGGCCGGTCAGTTTTTCATAGACAATGTCACTAATCTGGTGACCCACGCGACGCAGGCGCGAACTGGCTGTCGGGATGGAATAACCGCTCAGCTGCACCCCGCGCACCACGTCGAACAGCTGGAACTCGACCACCAGCCCCTCGCCCTGACGCGGCTGCACCCGCCCTACCACCATGTGCTCCACCCCGGCGGCGCGCCAGGCGGCAAAGTCGATCTCCAGGCCCGTGTGGGGCTCACCCGGCATCTTTATCTTCGCCAGCGGGACAAAACGGCCGCTACGAGCCAGGTCGGCGGCAATGACATTGGAGACATCGCCCTGCGTAGCGCCAGCCGCCAGCCAGCCGAAGGGGACCACGGCAATGGGCAGGGCCCCCTCGGTGCCCTCATTGATCTCGATCACTAGGCGCGCCTGCGCCTGCCAGGAGAGCAGCAACAGCAGCATCGCCATCATTCGTAGCACTAGATTACGGCCTGAAAACAAATTCTATCTCCCTTTGAAATAATTCCGGGTCAGAGGGCAGCGGCAGGGGTGAGGACTTGTTTACTGCCGCCTCCACCGAACGCTCAAAGGCGATATCGCCATCACAGTCAGTCACCCGCACACCGGTGATCTCGCCACCGGGAATCTGGTTAATCAACACGCCGCACAGGGTGCCTGTGCTGCCGGGTGGACGCAACCAGTTGCGCGTCACCTTGTTACGAATGTCACTAATATATTGTTGCTCCATGTGTTTAAGGCGCTGCGACCGCTGCTGCCGAGCCTCATCGGCCAAGCGCGCATCCTCAGCGGCCATCGCCGCCTTAAGACTATCCTCTGCCTCCTTGCGCTTGCGGGCTTCGTCCGCCCTGAGCTTCTCTGCCGCCTCCCTCTTGCGCTGCTCCGCGGCGAGGCGTTTCGTCTCCTCCTCGGCCTTGACCGCCTCCTGCTTGCGCTTGAGCTCGCTCTGGCGCTGTTGCTCCGCCTCGGCCTTTTTCTTCTGCTCGGCAAGCTGACGCTGCTTTTCCGCCTCGGCCTTTTTCTGCTGCGCCTCAAGCTGACGTTTTTTCTCCGCCGCAGCCTTTTTCTGCTGCTCCTCGGCCTGACGTTTTTTCTCCGCTGCAAGCGCCTCTTTTTTGCGCTGCTCCTCGGCCTCGCGGCGGCGCACCGGCTCCAGCGCCGTCGCCTCATCCACCGCGCGCGCCTGAATTAGCGGCTGATTCTCCGCCACCGCCGGGGGTGGGGGGCGTTCCCACATGGTAAAGAGCAGAATGGCCACCAGAACGAGATGCACCACCACCGAGCCGACAACCGCGCGCCACCGCTCAGCGCCCATTATCACTCTCGGGACTCTCGGTCATCAGGCCGACAGTGGCCACCCCTGCCCCCTGAATCAGTGCCATCAACTCCACCACCTTGCCGTAGGCGACCAGACGATCCCCCTTCACATAGACCGGCAGCCCCGGCTGTGCCGCCAGCACCGCCTGCAGCCGTGCCGGCACGGCAGCGGCCGCAAGCGGCACGTTGGCCGGCCCGCCGAGCGACATGAAATACTCCCCGGCACCATTCACCGTGACCACCAGCGGCTCGCGCTCCTCCTGCGGTATGGGGGTGGAGTCGGCCTGCGGCAGCTCCACCTTCACCCCCTGGCTGAGCATCGGTGCGGTGATCATGAAGATCACCAGCAGCACCAGCATGACGTCGATGTAGGGGACGACGTTGATCTCCCCCATCAACCGCTGTTTTTTCCTGGTCATAGTTAACTGTGGGCCTGGCGCTGCAACAGGGTGGAGAACTCCTCCTTGAAGGTGTCGAAACGGTTCTCCAGCCGCCCCACCTCATTGGCGTAGCGGTTGTAGGCGATAACCGCCGGAATGGCGGCAAAGAGCCCCATGGCGGTGGCGATCAGCGCCTCGGCAATACCGGGGGCAACCATCGAGAGGGTGGCGTGTTGTGCCCCGCCAAGGGCGCGAAAGGAGTTCATGATCCCCCAGACAGTGCCGAACAGCCCCACATAGGGGCTGGTGGAGCCGACGGTGGCAAGAAAGGCGAGGCCCGCCTCCAGTTTGTCGATCTCGCGGCTGGTGGCAACGCGCATCGCCCGCCCTGCCCCCTCCACCACATCCATCGGCTCGACGCCGCCCTGCTTGCGCAGGCGGGCAAACTCGCCGAAGCCCGACTCGAAGATGATCGCCAGCCCCTCCAGGCTCTTGCGCCGCTTGTTCATCTGCTTGTAGAGCTCGACCAGATCGATTCCCGACCAGAAGCGGCTCTCGAAGGTTTCGGCATCGTCACGCGAGCGGCGGAGCTGCCGTCCCTTCTGCAGGATGACACTCCACGACGCCAGCGACACCAGCAACAGCAGCAGCATCACCAGCTGCACCAGCAGACTGGCGTTGGTGAACAGACTCCACAGGGACATCTCCGTACTCATTCCAGCTCCTCAGCCAATATGTTCAGCAGGGGTTTACCCATCATCTTCGGTTTATCGGTATGCGCCCGCCCCATGAATTTCACGAAGTTGGCGTGGTAGACCACCTCACCATGATCTGTGCCGCCATAGTAGACCCGCAACGGCCCGATAAATTCCGTCACCTACACCTCCCCGTTGCCGAAGGTCGCGATCTCCCTCTGGCGGGCGGCCTCCTTGCCCGCGGGCGGCGTCATGCCAAAGTGCAGATAGGCGGTGTTGGTGGCGATACGACCGGTGCGGGTGCGCATCAAAAAACCCTGCTGGATAAGGAAGGGTTCGAGCACATCCTCGATGGTGCCGCGCTCCTCGCCGATGGCGGCGGCGATGTTGTCCACCCCCACCGGCCCGCCGTCAAATTTCTCGATGATCGCCAGCAGCAGCTTGCGATCCATCATGTCGAAGCCGTTCACATCCACATCGAGCATGTCGAGGGCACGCCCCGCCACCGCCGCCGAAACCTTGCCGTCGGCCTTCACCTCGGCGTAGTCACGCACCCGGCGCAGCAGGCGGTTGGCGATGCGCGGGGTGCCGCGGGCACGCCGGGCGATCTCCTCCGCACCCCGCTCATCGATCGCCACCCCGAGGATGCGTGCCGAGCGCACCACGATGCGGGTCAGCTCGTGGGTGGTGTAGAACTCCAGCCGCTGCACGATACCGAAACGGTCACGCAGCGGCGAGGTCAGCATGCCGGCGCGGGTGGTGGCGCCGATCAGGGTAAAGGGGGGCAGGTCGAGCTTGATCGAGCGGGCGGCGGGCCCCTCGCCAATCATGATATCGATCTGGTAATCCTCCAGCGCCGGATAGAGCACCTCCTCGACCACCGGCGAGAGGCGGTGGATCTCGTCGACGAACAGCACATCGTGGGGTTCGAGATTAGTGAGCAGCGCGGCCAGGTCGCCGGGGCGCTCCAGCACCGGGCCGGAGGTATGGCGGACATTCACCTCCAGCTCGTTGGCGATGATGTGCGCCAGGGTGGTCTTGCCGAGGCCGGGGGGGCCAAACAGCAGCACGTGATCCAGCGCCTCGCGACGCTGCCGTGCCGCCGAGATGAAGATCTCCATCTGCTCGCGCACCTTCTGCTGGCCGACGTAATCCGCCAACAGCTTGGGGCGGATGGCGCGATCCTGCGCCTCCTCCTCACTCTTCGGTGCGTTACTGATCAGGCGATCGGTCTCGATCATGGTGATGGTGGCCTATCCGGTTTTCAGTTGTCGTATCTTAGCGCCTGGCCGCGCCGCTTGCTGCCCTTATCTGGGCGAAATGTATGGTGTCACTGGTTTTTCACCGCCTGCTTGAGGGCGGCGCGAATGATCGTCTCGCTATCCATCCCCTCGGTGTCGAGTTTACTGATAAGGCGGCTCGCCTCGGGCGGCTTGTAACCAAGCGCAAGCAGGGCGCTGAGGGCATCCTTCACCGCATCGACCACCGGGGCGGCGGCGACAGTGCCACCCGCCAGCAGCGGGGCCGGTTGCCAGTCATCGAGGCGGTCACGCATCTCGATAATGAGACGTTCGGCGGTCTTCTTGCCGACCCCGGGCAGGCGCACCAGCGAGGCGGTATCACTCTCCTGCACGCAGCGGGCAAAGTCATCGGCGGAGATCCCGGAGAGGATGGTGAGCGCCAGTTTCGCCCCCACGCCGTTGACCTTGAGCAGGGTGCGGAACAGGGTGCGCTCGGCGAGGGTGGCGAAGGCGAAGAGCAGGTGGGCATCCTCACGCACCACCAGGTGGGTGTGCAGGGTCACCTCCTGCCCCAGCTCGGGGAGTTGGAAGAGGGTGCCCAGCGGCGCCTCCAGCTCATAGCCGACGCCGTTCACGTCGAGCAGCAGAAAGGGGGGGCGCTTCTCCGCCAGGATACCGCGCAGGCGTCCAATCATCTGTAGCGTCCTCTTCGGGTGCCACGCACACCCTCAAGGAGGCTGTGGCTCAGGGTTTGACTGGTATGGTTGTGGCAAAGGGCGACCGCCAGGGCATCGGCGGCATCGGCCTGTGGCCTGCCGGGCAGCTGGAGCAGCACCTGCACCATATGCTGCACCTGCTCCTTGGCGGCGTTGCCCTTGCCGACGGTGGCCTTCTTGATCTCGGCCGGGGTGTATTCACTGATGAGCAGCCCCCGCGACATCACCGCGCAAATGGCGGCACCGCGCGCCTGCCCCAGTTTGAGGGCGGAGTCGGGATTGCGGTGCATGAAGACCTGCTCGATGGCCACCTGGTCGGGGGCGTAGATCTCGACCAGCTCGCACAGCCCGTCATAAATGGTCTTGAGGCGAGCGGCAAACGCCCCGTCACCGGCGCGGATACAGCCGCTCTGCACGTAGCTCAGGGTGCGTCCCTGCTGCTCGATAATGCCGAAACCGGTAATGCGCGAGCCGGGGTCAATGCCGAGGATGCGGCTCATGCGACGCTCGCCCCATGCGGTGCGGCATCACCCATCGCAGCGCGCCCGGCAGTGGCCCACCCCCCCTTTTCAGCCATGAACCCCACTCTCCAATATCCCGTTTCAGCACCACGTTTCAGGGTGCCGCCCTCTCCAGAACAGTGCGCATTGTAGCACCTTGCACCGTGCCTTCGCAGGGGGCGTTCAGTGTGCCAGGGCACCCTGTGGAAAACAGGAACTGGCTCAAGATACCGCCGCTACAAACGCTACACCGCTAATGATGAAACACCCCGTGCCGCAGAAAGTAATCGACCTCCAAGGCAGCGGCGCGGGAGAAGAGCAGGGCAACGTGGCTGGCGTGCAGCAGGAGGTGGTCACGCTGCCCCGCCAGCAGGGTTTCGACAACCGCCACCGTGCCATCATTGGGGCGCGGCAGGCCGCGAAAAAGCCAGCCCGCACCAATAGAGAGCGTGCCGGCAATCGAACCCAGTTCACGCTCCGCACGCCACGGCGGCACCTCGCCCAGCAGGGCGGGCAAACTCATCCCCAGCAGGCGGCGCAGTAGACCGCTACGACTCGCCCGCCCGGCCACATAACTGCCCTGATGTGGCGTGCCCAGCGTCACCACCCGGCCGGGGCGCTGGGCGGGGAAATCGTGCAGCAGACGGCGCACCACCAGGCCGCCCAGACTGTGCGCCACCAGATGCACCGTTTCACCCGCCACCTGCCCGGCCAGATAGCGATTCAGGCATGCGGCGTTCTCCGCCAGGTCACGCCCCACCGTGTGGTAGTGGAACTGGTAGAGGCGATAACCCCGCGCCTGCAACCGTCGGCGCAGCCAGCGCATCTCCAGACCGTTCATCCACAAACCATGCACCAGCACGATGGTTTCCATTAGCTAGCACCGCGACCGGCAAGGCGGCGGCCGACCGTCACCATCCGGGGTGGTGGGCATAAAGAGCGGCAGCGGGTGATGGCCCATTGCCGGGGAGAGAGTTGTTTTAAGATCGATGCCCTGGCGCCCCGGATCGCGGTTGCCTCAGAGTGAGATATCGAGCATGCGCTGCAGCGCAAGCCTGGCCTGCTCCTTCTCCTGCGGGGCGACCTTGATCTGATTGACGATGTTGCCGGCGACCAGGTTCTCCAGGGTCCAGGCGAGGTGCTGCGGGTCGATGCGGAACATGGTGGAGCACATGCAGACGGTGGGCGACATGAAGTGGATATTCTTCCCTTCATGCTTGAACTGCTCGTGCAGGCGGTTGACCAGATTGAGCTCGGTGCCGACCAGCCAGCGGGTGCCGGGGGCGGAGTCGGCGATGGTCCTGATGATCATCTCGGTGGAGCCGACGGCATCGGACTTCTGGCACACCTCGAAGGAGGACTCCGGGTGGGAGATCACCTTGGCGTCAGGGTAGAGCTGCTTGAACTTGTCGATATGCTCGGGCTGGAACATCTGGTGTACCGAGCAGAACCCCTTCCACAGGATTATTTTGGCCTTTCTGATCTGCTCGGGGGTAAGGCCGCCCAGCGGCTGGTCGAAGTCCCACTCCACCATCTCCTCGAGCGGGATCCCCATACGGTAGCCGGTGTTACGCCCCAGGTGCTGGTCGGGGAAAAAGAGCACCTTCTCGCGCTGGGCGAACGACCACTCCAGCACCTTGCCGGCGTTGGAGGAGGTGCAGACGATGCCGCCGTGGCGCCCGCAAAAGGCCTTCAGATCCGCCGCCGAGTTGATGTAGGTAACGGGGGTCACCCGCTCATCGGGCGCCAGCACCTCGGAGAGCTCCTGCCAGGCGCGCTCCACCGCAGCGAGATTGGCCATGTCGGCCATCGAGCAGCCGGCGGCCAGGTCGGGGATGATCGAGACCTGATCGTCGCGCGAGAGGATATCGGCCACCTCGGCCATGAAGTGGACGCCACAAAAGACGATGAACTGCGCCTTCGAATTGGCGGCCTGGCGCGAGAGCTTGAGCGAGTCGCCGGCAAAGTCGGCAAACTTGAAGACCTCCTGACGCTGGTAGTGGTGACCGAGGATCACCAGCCGCTCGCCCAGCGCCTCCCTGGCGGCGAGGATGCGCTGCTCGCACTCCTCGTCGCTCAGCTGGGCGTAATCCTGAATCGAAAGGGCGTCACTCATGCTTTTAACAACCTCGCTGGTCTCACTACATCCACCACCCTGTGAGAGCGGCGCCGTGCGGGAGCGGCGTCTCGCCGCGAATAGTCGATGGCAGGAATGAAATTCGCGGCGAGACGCC
>JAPHSX010000031.1 GCA_026196575.1 Gammaproteobacteria bacterium
CCGGGGAAGGGGGAGATGGCGGTGGGGTGGTTGTGGGTCTCCACCTTCATCAGAATCGCCATCTCCTCCTGGTGATAGGCGTATTCGCTGCTGCCCGCCACGGGGAAGAAGCGCCCGGCCATCGGGCCACTGATCACCGCCGAGTTGTCCTTGTAGACCGAGAGGGTCTTGCCCGGGTTCTGCTGATGGGTATTGCGGATCATGGCAAAGAGCGACTTCGGCTGCTCTACCCCGTCGATGACCCAGTCGGCATTGAAGATCTTGTGGCGACAGTGCTCGGAGTTGGCCTGGGCGAACATCATCAGCTCGGCATCGGAAGGGTTGCGCCCCAGCGCCGTGAAGTTCTCCACCAAGTAGTCGATCTCATCGCTCGCCAGGGCCAGACCCCATTCGGTATTGGCGCGCTGCAACTCGCCCTTGCCGCCGCCAAGGATATCCACGGTGCGCAGCGGCGCCGGCTCATGGCTGGCGAAGAGCCCCGCCGCCTCCTCCACGCTATCAAGCACCTGCTCGGTCATGCGGTCGTGCAGCAGCGCGGCAAGCTGGGCACGGCCGTGCTCGGAGAGTTCGGCGCCGTTGGTGCCACTGGCGTAGTAGGCGACGCCGCGCTCCAACCGTTTGATCCCGGCCAGACCGCAGTTATGGGCGATGTCGGTCGCCTTGGAGGCCCAGGGGGAGATGGTGCCGATACGCGGGATCACCAGCAGCAGGGTGCCGGCGGGCTCCTCGGCCTTGGCGGCAGGCCCGTAGGTGAGGATCTGTGCCAGCACCCTTTGTCCGGCGCTATCGAGTTGCCGCTCGGCCTCGGCGAAGTGGAGATACTCGGCATAGAGGTGGCGCACCTCGGGTGCGACCTCGGCCGCGCGTGCCAGCAGCTTGGCAAGGCGGAAGGGAGAGAGGGCGGGGCTACCACGCAGTACCAGCATCGTCGGGGACCTGTATGTGAGGTTGAGATCAGAAGCGGCGATTTTACGGGAAGCGGCCCACAACATAAACCGGCAATGATGCGGGTTGCTGGTTGCTGGTGCTGGTGCTGGTGCTGGTAACGGGTAACGGGTGACAACAACCGTCTTACCATTCGACCACTACTCCTGTTCCACACTCCTCTCCGGTTATACTGGCCGACCCAAGTGTAGAGCGGACGTAACCATGAGCCACCCGAGCAACTCCCTCCCCCGCTGCGGCCTGCCGCGCCGTCTGGCGGCGATAGTCTATGACGCCATGCTATTGATCGCGGTACTGTTGCTGGCCAGTCTTGTTGCCCTGCCCATCCTCGGCGATGCGCCATCGACCTTGCAACTGCTGCTGTTTCGCCTCTATCTGGTGGTCGTCAGCTTTGGTTTCTTTGCCTGGTTTTGGCTGCACGGCGGCCAGACCCTGGGAATGCGTGCCTGGCGGATCCGCCTGCAGCGCAAGGATGGCGGCCCCATCACCCCGTGGCAGGCGCTACTGCGCTTTCTCGTCGCCATCCTCTCCTGGCTGCCCTTTGGCCTGGGCTTTCTCTGGTCGCTCATCGACAGGGAGCGGCTCACCTGGCACGACCGCTACTCGCTAAGCGAGCTGGTGGTGCTGCCAAAAAAGGAGAAGCTCAACCGCCCTGCAGTTCGATAAGGTAGGTGCCGATGGTGGCACCATCTTCCTCCTTCTCGATCTTCACCGGCAGAAAGTCAAAGCGGTGCGCCACCCAGATCCGGGTTGTCCCCTTCTTCACCTTGAGGCAGTCAAGCGGGCCAAAGGGCGGCAACTCCAGCCGCTCCTCGCCCAGCACCTCGAACTCATACGGCTCCAGCCTGTCACGCTCAACCACCGCATAACTGGCCTGTTTCAAACCGCTCAGCAGGTCGTGGCGCAGGGCGACCTGGTACATGTGTTTGTCCATGGCCCCCGGCTCCAGCGCCATTTGACGGATCGCACCATCACGTTCAATTTGCACCTCCTGCTTGCGCCAATCAAAATCGTGCCGCTCGACGATCTCCTTGCTGCGTCCGGTGTAGTGATAGCGGTAACTCTGCGGCAACAGCCGCCCCGCCTCGCTCAGCCAGACACTGCGCTCGCTGATGCGATCACTCTTGAACCAGGCGACCACGCCGGTGGTATAGGCGACGGTTTGCAGCGCCTGACGCCCCTCGACCATCGCCTCCAGCTGCTGCGTCAGCTCGCCCACCTTGAAGCCGTCATATCTCACCTCGTAACGCGCCAGGTAGGGGGGGAAGGGGGCTGACTGGCTTCCCGCCTCCGGCGTTTCCGGCATGGATTCAGGCAAGGATGAGAGCACCACCTCCTCGGGCAGTGCCTCCAGCGGCAACGGCTCCTCCCCCGCCGCCAACGCCAACGGCAGCAGCAGAGACCACAAACAGAGAAAACGCATCAATGCACCCGCCGCATCAAATAAAACCACGCCAGATAGACCAGCAGTGTCGGTGTGCCGGCGCTCACCACCGGGTCGATGTCGTAGATGAGGCCGAGCCGCGAAAACATGCCGTTCACCAGATAGAAGACGATACCGATCACACTGCCCAGCATCACCCGCTGGCCGATGGTCACGGCGCGCAGCGAACCGAAGACAAAGGGGAGCGCCAGCAGAATCATCCCGCCGGTGGCCAGCGGGGTGAAGATCCGCACCCACATCGCGGTCTCGTAGCGCTGCGCCGCCAGGCCGTTTTCGTGCAGATAATCGATAAACTCGACCAGCTCCCACAGTGCCAGATTTTCCGGGGACATAGCGGCCACGTTGACCACCTCGGGGGTGAGACTGCTGGACCAGCGCTCCTGCGCCAGCTGCTGAACCTTCACCCGCCCCGCGCCAAAGAGGGTTCTGGTTACCGGCGCCACCTGCCAACTGTTCTGCTGGTAGCGCCCCTGCCGGGCGGAGGCGATCTCGCTCAGCAACTGCCCGTCAAAGCGATAGCGGGTGATACCATCGGCCTCGCCACCGGGCAGCAGACGCCGGATATGGATAAAGTCCTGGCCATCCCGCGCCCAAAAACCGTTCTGCGTATTCATGCTGACACTGCGTGCCAGGGCAGAGAGGCGCTCGGCGTGCGCCATCTTCTCCAGCCGCGGGGCGACGGTCTCGCCCATCACCACCACCAGCAGGATCAGCACTAGGCCGCTCTTCATCACCGCCAGCGCCAGCCGCCGAATCGAGACCCCGGCGGCACGCAACACCGTCAGCTCGTTGCTGCTCGCCAGAGAGCCGATCCCCATGATGGTCCCCACCAGCGCCACCAGCGGGAACAACTCATAGGCCTGACGCGGCAACAACATCAGGCTGTAGATCACCGCCTCTACTGCGCTGTAGCGGCCGCTGCCCGTTTTGTCCATCTCGCCCATCAGGGTGCTGAAGAAGTAGAGGGCCAGCAACACCAGCAGCACCATCGTGATATGGCCCACCAGGGTGCGGGCAATATAGCGCTCGACAATCCTCATGCGCCCTCCCCCTTTTGCCGACGCGGCCCAGGCATGCGCTGTTGACGCCACACCAGCAACCACAACAGGCCCAGCAACAGACCGTGTACCCACCACAGGCCAATGAATCCCGGCAGCTCGCCCTTGCCCAGCGCGGTACGCCCCACCGTCAATAGATTGTTGTAGAGCACAAAGGCAAGAATACCGAAGACCAACCCTGCGTAGCGTCCGCCGCGTGGTGAGCCCCGACTTAGCGGCACCGCCAGCAGCGCCAGTAGCAAGGTGCTGATTGGCATCGCCAGGCGCCAGTGCAGCTCCGCCATGTCCACCCCTTCACCGGTCTGCCACAAGCGGGCCGAGGCGACGGCATAACGGGGGCGGGATGAGGCAACCACCGCCTGCTCCTGAAGGCGAATCCCGTGCTCGGCAAACTGCACGATGCGGTAGTCACGCCGCCCCGGTTTCCCCTCGTAGCGATAGCCATCTTGCAGCACCAGATAACGCGCGCCGCTTTGCGGATCTCGCCGCTCATAGGCGGTGGCCGCCTTCAACAGGTAGTGCGCAGGCGACCCGTCAGCCGCCGTACCCTCACCCTGCGCGAAGATGCCGGACAGCACCCCGCTCTTCGGCTCCTGCCGCTCCACATAGATGGTAGGACTACCCGGGCCGAGGCTGTTGAAGCGGCCAGGGATAATGCCCTGAATATCCTGCTTCGCCCCGACCTCATCGAGCAGTTGCGAGCTCTTCTCCTCGGCCCAGGGGGCAAAAAAGAGTGACAGATAACCGATCACCAGCGCCACCAGCAGCGCCAGCATGCCAACGCTGGCAAAGAGCCGCCGCGGCCCGGCGCCACAGGCCATCAGGACGACGATCTCATTATCCTTGTAGAGACGGCCAAAGGTGAGCAGCACCGCGATAAAAAAGGCGAACGGCAGGATGAAGACAATATTGCCCACCCCCTTGAGGGCGAACAGGGTAAAGAGAATGTTCGCCGGGTAGTCCCCCTCCAATGTTTTGGTGAGCAGATGGATAAAGGTGCTGCTGAAGAACATCAGCATCAGCAACAGACTGACGGCAACAAAGGTGAGGGCGATCTCGCGCATCAAATAGCGCTCGATGATCAGGCGCACGGTTCACCTGCTGACAGCAAAGAGAGAGAAAAACCCTGCACAAGCACCTCGACAACGTATAAAATCCGAGCGACAAAGTCTACGCTATCGCCCATCGCGACAAAACCATTCCCTTGCCACAGGAGCCATCATGGAGTTCACCGCCACCGCCGCCATCCCCGCCAAGGCCACCAGCGCCTGCCTCATCCTCGGTATCTACGAAGGGCAGAAACTCACCCCCAGCGCGATATGGATTAACGAGGTCAGCGGCGGCCTGCTGAATCGGGTGCTCAAGGGCGGTGACCTCAAGGGCAAGGTGGGCGATACCCTGATGCTGCACCAGCCCGAGGGGATAGGCTGCCAACGCCTGCTGCTGGTCGGCTGCGGCCAGGAGCAGGAGCTGAACGACCGCGCCTTCCGTCGGATCAGCGAGGCAGCAGCGAAGGCCGTGGTTGCCAGCAATGCCAGGGACACCCTCTGCACCCTCGGCGAACTGCCGCTAGCGGGACGCGAACTCGACTGGAAGGTACGCCAGGTGATCGAGGCCTTCGGCCAGGCCAGCTACCGTTTCGACCAGCTGATGAGCAAAAAACCGGAGGAACCGCCCCGCCTCGCCAAGGTCAATTTCCCCCATACCGGGCGCGCCGAGGGGGCACTGGTGAAGCTGGGCATCCTGCAGGGGCGTGCCCTCATCGAGGGGATGACCCTCAGCAAGGATCTGGCCAACCTGCCGGGCAACATCTGCACCCCCAGCTACCTGGCCGAACAGGCCAGATCCCTTGCCAAAGCGTACAAGGGTATCAAGACCACGGTGCTGGATGAAAAGCAGATGGAGCGGCTCGGCATGGGCGCCCTGCTCTCGGTATCGCGCGGCTCGCGCCAGCCGGCCAAACTGATCGTGCTGGAGTACAACGGCACCAGCGCCAGGAACAAGCAAAGGCCGGTGGTGCTGGTGGGCAAGGGGCTCACCTTCGACGCCGGCGGCATCTCGCTCAAGCCCGGCCCCGGAATGGATGAGATGAAGTACGACATGTGCGGCGGCGCCAGCGTGCTCGGCACCCTCAAGGCGATCGCCGGGATGGAGCTGCCAATCAACGTGGTCGGCGTGATCCCCAGCTCCGAGAACCTGCCCGACGGCGACGCCAACAAACCGGGCGATATCGTCACCTCGATGTCGGGGCAGACTATCGAGATCCTCAACACCGATGCCGAGGGGCGGCTCATCCTCTGTGACGCCCTCACCTATGTCAAAAAGTTTAACCCCGAGGTGGTGATCGATATCGCCACCCTCACTGGCGCCTGCGTCATCGCCCTCGGCGCCCACGCCGCAGGGCTGCTCAGCAACAACGACGCGTTGGCTGCCAAACTGCTGGAGGCGGGCCAGAAGTCGGGCGATCGCGCCTGGCAGCTGCCGCTGTGGGAGGAGTACGATGAGCAGCTGAAGAGCCCATTCGCCGACATGGCCAACATCGGCGGCAAGGAGGCAGGCACCATCACCGCCGCCTCCTTTCTTGCCCGCTATACCAAGGAGTACACCTGGGCGCACCTCGATATCGCCGGCACCGCCTGGAAGAGCGGCAAGGAGAAGGGGGCCACCGGGCGGCCGGTGCCGCTGCTCACCCAGTACCTCATCGACAAGGCCAAGGGCGATTAACCCCCATGACCCGCGTCGATTTCTACATCCTGGAACAACAGCACGCCGAGGCGCGCCAGCGCTTCGCCTGCCGCCTCGCCGACAAGGCGTGGCGGCAGGGCCACCGGGTCTACATCCATACCGATGGCGTTGCGCAGAGCCATCGCCTCAATGAGCTGCTGTGGAGCTATCGCGTGGAGAGCTTCACCCCCCACGCCCTGGATGACGATGACGATGCCGCCGCCGAGGCGACGCCAATACACATCGGCCACGGTAGCGAGCCGCGCCACCACGACGAGGTGTTGATCAATCTCGCCCCCGAGGTGCCGCTCTTCTTCAGCCGCTTTGCCCGGGTGATCGAGCTGGTGGATCAGCGCGCAGAGAGCCGCCAGCAAGGACGCGAGCGGTTTCGTTTCTACCGCGATCGGGGGTATCCTCTGGCAAACCACACCCTCACCCCGGACAGTAAATGAGCGACGACATCCAGGAGCCCGGCGACACCCAGCAACACGCCTCGCGCGCGCTGTTGGATGAGCTCGACTCAATCAAGGAGCTGCTCGATGATGAATTGGACAACGCACCCCACTACAGCTCGGTCAACGACATCCGCTCGGTCGAGGAGTACCTGCGTCTCAAACAGCTGGCCGCCGGCAGCGGTTTAAGTGTCGATGACTATCTGAGCCAACAAGCCGAAGCCCGCCCCGATAACGTGGAGTCGAAGTTCGCTATTGAGGAGGCCGCGGAGACCGATGAGTCTGAGGAGAACGATGAGACTGATGAGATCATCCCCTTCGACCTCTACCACTCTAACGAAGATGCGGAAGTCGCGGATGAGCGCGACCAGCAACTACCAGATCTGAACGAGGAAGATGCCAGGGGAGACACCCCGGAAGAACCCACCAACCCAAATCAGGTAGGGGCGGCGACCACAGAGGATGTGCCACTGCTGGACGAAGTGGTCACAGCGGATGAGCCCATCCCACTACTGAACGAATCAGTCACCCCCGAGGAGGCCATCCCGCTGCTGGACGAAGTGGTTACGCCCGAGGAAGCCACTTCCCCGCTGAGCGAAGTGGCGACCCAGTCCGCATTGGACGAGGCGTTAAGCCTGGAGGAGTTGCAGGGGCTGGTCGACCTTATCGTCGAGCGCAGACTGGAGCGTCTCAAACCAGAGTTGCAACGCGAGGTAATGGCCGAGCTGCACAAGTTGCTGCCCCGCACCGCCCCCCTCTGACCCCCGCTCCA
>JAPHSX010000043.1 GCA_026196575.1 Gammaproteobacteria bacterium
ATGTCGCTTTGCAGTAGGCCTGCTACGGCAAAGCCCTGTCCATCCGCCATCTCAATGGTAGTGGAGGTACGACGAGTCGAAATGGAGGGTGGCGCTGAAGTGGTCGCAATCGTCGAAACCTCCGTGCTGAATTTCAGATTAATTTTTTCACTATTCAGAACCGTCGGAGTGAATTTCAAGCCGACCCCAAACTCCTTGAATTCAATCCCGGCGATGGTATCTGATGTTGTGACAACCTGGTAAGGGAACTCCCCTCCGGCAAGAAAACTTGCCTCCTGCCCGCTCATCGCCACCAAATTGGGTTCCGCCAAGGTCTTGGCAAGATTCTTACCTTCGAGCAGACGCAGCCTTGCCGTAAGACTATCGACAATGTCGCCCCCGATATCGGTAATATCGAGTGCAGCACCAACGCCCGAATTCAGCGCGCCCGTCGTGCTGAGAACACCGTGAGAATACGCATATGTCTGCGAACCATCTACATGACTTGCAGTGAGTCCGATACCGAACTCACGTGTCGCATCACGCGCAATCTCGGCAATCTTCACCTCCAACATCACCTGCTGGCCGCCACCGACCTGCATCATATTGAGTACCTTCTCCCTCGGCACATAGCTGGCGGCAATCGCAACGGCGGTATCGAGAGCCTGTGCGCTGGAGATCTCCCCCGAGAGCATCACCGCATCGTTGGCGCCACGCACCTGGATTAACTCCTCCTGCGGCATCACCTCGTAAAGCTTGCGTTTAATACCCTCCAGGTCATAACCAACCACCACATCCATCAGTGAGATCAGGCTGCGATCCTTGTCACGGAACACCAGATTGGTATGCCCCGGCTTGTTACCAAGAATCAACACCTGCCGCGAAGAGAGCAACTTGATGTCAGCAATCGCCGGATTGCCGATCACCACCTGATCCAACGGTTGCTGGGAGTAGATAATTTGCGACTTGCCGATGGAGAGTCGCAATTCACTGGTCTTCTTGATACCACCGAATTCCAGAATCACCTGCTCCGCCGCCATGGCCACGGAGGCGAAAGAGAGCATCACGAACAGCAACAGCTGCTTGAGATTACTGGGGTGAATTACACTATCTTTTCTGCTCATGCCAATAACTCCCGTTTATTGTGCCGGTGATGGTGTCGTAGTGGCAGGTGATAACTCCTTGCCCTCGCTAACACTTTGCGTTTTGATCTCCAGGCCGCGAATGACCTCAACTGTCGGGCGGCGCACCCGCTTGTAGACCCTCACCTTGGTGGGTGCTTCCGTAGGCACAAGGTCTGACAACTCAAGCGTCTTCACCTCCAATATCGAGGCGTCGTACTCATTGCGCAGCAACAGGTTGAGTTCACCGACGGTGCTCGCCAGTGTTAGTTTCTGTCCATCCGCGGTGTTTACCAGCAGCGTCACCGCATTGACCACCGTGGGCTTGGTTTCGTCCTCGGAGCTGAGCTGATCCACACCCAGCACCTGCACGTTTTGCATCAGTACCCGATTCACCGGTTTGCCATCCTTTCTGCCAACCGAGGTAGTATGCAGTACATCCACATAGTTACCCGGCAATACAAAACCGGCCACACCACGCACCTCGGTCACAGCGATAGTGATGGCCCGCATATCCTCCGGGATCTTCGCCGGCAGACCACCCTTGGCACCGTGCGGGGAAAGCTTATAGTGCAGAACCACTTCACCCTTTTTCATATCTTTCAACACGATTGGAGGCGCATCACCAAGCACGCTGTCGATTGAGCGGAAATGATTTTCCGGAAGGCTGGTTTCCGGCCAATCAATGGTATCCAGCATGAGTTTGTCCAGCCGTGTCCCCATTTTCAGATCTGTCTTGGCAATCACAACGGGAACCGTGTTAACCCGCTCGACAGTGGTTGCAGTACTGACCTGCTGGTCAACCATCGTCTTCGCCAAAAAAACCGCTGCGAGGCCGGCAACCAGTGCCACCACCATAATAATCAGCGCCCTCATTTGCATTGTCGTTCTCCTCGCATTTTTTTAACCCTTTGTCATCAATTCAGGAAGTAGGCACTCCATGCCTGCTTAAGCAACTCTTTGCTGATAACCGGTTTGCGCCCCTCGAACAGGGAGAAATCGATCACTTTGTTAATCAACTCTTTTGGATGACTCGCCGTCATTCTTCTCCCGCGTGGCGCATACAACTCTTCGATCAGATAACGCACCATTTCAGGATCATAGTCAAGTCCGTTGGTTGTGCAATATTGCTGGAATATTTCTCCGTACTCCCGGTTGGAAATATAATCCATGTGTATCTTATAGCCCAAGCGACGCAGGAATGCCTCATCTGCCAACTGCTCAGGGGAAATATTTGTCGAAAAAACCGGAATCACATCAAACGGTATGCGTAACTTGGTGCCTGTATGCAGACTGAGATAGTCCACGCCGTTCTCCAGGGGCAGGATCCAGCGATTGAGCAGCTGCGCGGTATTCACCACCTGTCGCCCCAGATCATCGATCAGTAACAGTCCACCATTGGCACGCATTTGTAGCGGAGCATCGTAAAAGCCGGTGCCAGGCTGATATTTCAGCTCCAGCATATCAAGCGTCAACTCGCCTGCGGCAACAATCACCGGCCGTTTGCAACGCAGCCAGCGCAGGTCGCGTGAAATATCACTCTCACTCGATACCAGGCGGGTGGCATCCTTCGTCGCCACGGGGTGTGCGGTATGATTCGTGGGGTCGTAGAGCCGGATGATCTGCCCCTCCGCCTCCACGGCGTAGGGGATTAAAATGTCGCCATGCAGCAGGTTAATCATGTGACTGGCGACGAAGGTCTTGCCGGTACCGGCAGGGCCGAAGAGGAAGATGGAGTTGCCACTGTTAAAGGCCGCGCCAATCTGCCGCAAAACCTGCGGATCGATCACCAGACCATCATAGACCTGCTCCATCAACTCGCGATTAACCACCTGATCCTTTACCGTCTGCCGCTCAACCTGCCGACAATACTGCGCATAGCTGACTGGCAGCGGCCCGACGTAGGAGTTTGCCTCATAGTAGGCGTGTGCCCGTTCGCGACCACGATCCGTCAATGTCAGATGCAGTATTTCACCGATACTGGTCTGTATCCGGCTATGCGCCTCAATCAGCGCCTCGTTTCGCAGAAAGGTAATCGGCCCATCCAGCAGTGAGACGGGGATGCAGAGCTTGTCCGCCAAGTCATCGGTACGTTGCGTACCAGAGATATAGAGATGTTTAAGCAACATCTGTTCAAGCAGGGCGGGAGAGATATCCAACGCCTCGAGACTTTTCACCGCCGGTGGGTGAACAAACTCCCCGACGGCTGCCGCCTTTGCTGTAAATTTTTTGTGCCGGTATGAAACAAGGGGATCCGGGGAACCAACCCCTGGATCACTCTCTCCACCACGGTCATTTAACATAGGCAAAAGTTCAGCCTCTCAAGATCGCGCACATACGCTCATTTACCAGTTTTTCTTCAGTAACCCACCCACATCAGATATCAAAACAGATCATCGTGCCAACTGCAGATAGAGAAGGGTGAGCAGGGTGCCAAAGGCGATGGGTATGGCATAGGGAAGCACGATACCTTCTTTTGCAACACCGCCTTTCCCACTCTGCCCTGACCCTGATTGCTTGCTGCTAAAGAAGGCCCTTCCCAGCAGTAGCAACAGCGCCATTGCCAACCCGGTCAACAGAATGCCAAACAGCACCAGCAGGCTATCTGACAGACCGACAAAGGCCCCGACCGTCCCGATCAGTTTCACATCCGCCGCGCCAAACCAGTGAATCAGCCAGAGGGGCAGGATCAGCACCAGCATCAGCCCCAAGCCAAGCAGCGAATCACCAATCCCCGTGAGACCGGCGAACAACCACGCCACTAGCGGCGCAATCACCCACCCCGACATAGACAACCAGTTCGGTACCCTGTGCCGCTGATAGTCACCGATGGCGGCAGGTACCAGCACAACCATCAATAAGAGTATCGTACTGAGTTGCTGCCACACACCCGATCTCATCGACATCCACAATGAACTGCTCATCGGCGGATACCTTGATTTATTTAAGAGCAGATGGTTACAACATGCGCCCCCAAGGACACACGCGCAGCAACAGGGACGGCAGCGCCAACCCGCTAGTCGGCTGTAAGCGTGCAGGTAGTCGAATTGGGATCCTCAAGACACTGCACAACCTGGCTAAACATCGTGTTCATCTCATTGCCGACCAAGATAACCGTCGCGGCAACGGCAACGGCAATCAGCGCAACCATGATCGCGTACTCCACCATGGTGGCACCGGATTCGTCATTATAAAATTTTTTAATCAGCTGATACATTTCTCTGCTCCTGTTTTATCGTGAACACCACTGCTTACCTACGGGTAAATGTAAACCCTATTTTCATTTCTGCAAGCCAAATCAGACAAATATTTTTGTTTTTTTTCACCACCCTCTTGGCGGTTGTGGCAGCAAGTGGCGGCAGATTGGGCAGGCCACGCCATCATACTGGGGTCGCATCTGGTTTATGGCTGCAACATCACCGAAAATGCCCTCTATTGCTCATAATTTTACTCTATCAAGAGTGGGAGGGCGATAAATTGTCTCTTGGGCAAGGTATCTACTCGCATCCTGAGATAGGCACCAGCTCTGCACTGTGGGGTAACCATAAGCGCCTACAATGCTATAGGCGGTTGGCTCCATTGCCCTCTATCGCGGCAGAGCCGCTCCTACGAAACAGCGATAGCTCCATGCCCTCAATCGCGGCAGAGCCGCTCCTACGAAACAGTGGCTGCCCCCCCTATCTAAACCGGGGTGATGGTTTTTACCCCGCCCATATAGGGTTGCAGCACCTGTGGCACGGCCACTGTGCCATCCGCCTGCTGGTAGTTCTCCAGGATCGCCACCAGGGTGCGCCCCACCGCCAGACCCGAACCATTAACCGTGTGTACCAGCTCCGGCTTGCCGCTCTCGGGGTTGCGCCAGCGCGCCTGCATGCGCCGCGCCTGAAAATCGCCAAAACTGGAGCAGGAGGAGATCTCCCGATACTTCTCCTGCCCCGGCAGCCACACCTCCAGGTCGTAGGTCTTGCAGGAGGAGAAGCCGATATCGCCGGTGCACAGATTAACCACACGATAGGGTAGCCCCAATCTTTGCAGTACCGTCTCGGCGTGGCCGGTCAACTCTTCCAGAGCCGCCATCGATTTGTCGGGCTCGACGATCTGCACCAGCTCCACCTTCTCGAACTGATGCTGGCGAATCATGCCGCGGGTGTCGCGGCCATAGGAGCCCGCCTCACTGCGAAAACAGGGGGTGTGGGCGGTGAATTTGAGCGGCAGCCGCTCCGCCTCGATGATCGTATCGCGCACCATGTTGGTCGCCGGTACCTCGGCGGTGGGGATGAGGTAGTACTCCTGCTCACCACTGAGCCTGAACAGGTCTTCCTCAAATTTTGGCAACTGACCGGTGCCGCGTAGCGAATCGGCATTCACCAGGTAGGGGAGATAGCTCTCGGTATAGCCGTGCTCCTCGGCATGCAGGTTGAGCATGAACTGGATCAATGCCCGGTGCATGCGCGCCATCGCCCCGGTCATCACCACAAAGCGTGAGCCGGTAAGCTTCACCGCGGTCTCAAAGTCCAGCCCCAGCCCCTCTCCCACATCGGCGTGATCCTTTGGCTCGAAGTCGAATACGCGCGGCTCACCCCAGCGACGGATCTCAACATTCTCCTCCTCGCCCTTACCCTGAGGCACCGACTCATCGGGAATATTGGGCACCCCCATGAGGATGGCGTTAAGCTCCTCCTGCAACGCGCCAAGGCGCGTCTCGGCGGCCTTGAGCCTGTCACCCAGGTCGGCCACCGCCGTAAGTAGCGGCTGCACATCCTCCCCCCGCGCCTTGGCCTGACCGATGGATTTGGCGCTCTGATTGCGCTCCTGTTGTAGCTCCTGGGTTCTTACCTGCAGCGCCTTGCGCTCACCCTCCAGCCGGGCAATCGTCGCCACATCGAGTTGAAAGTTGCGGCGTGCCAACCGGGCGGCGGTGGCCTCCAGTTCGCCACGAAACAGACGGGGATCTAACATAGTCGCTCTTACCTTGTAAATTCTTATTCCGCTTCGTTCACGAAGGCGGACCAGCTCACCATATGGCCCGGCTTCAGGGTGCTGCCGATATGCTCCATAATGGCAGAGACCTTCTCCGGCAGGTCGAAAAACTCCACCACCAGTGGCAGCTCCATCCCTAGGTCGATGAACTTGCTGGTGTGGATCTGTCCCGAATCGCCGAAGCCGGCGATACCGCGGAAGACGCTCGCCCCCTTCACCTTCTCCCAGTCGTGCAGCCGTTTGAGCAGGCTCTCCAACTGCGCCTCGCCCTCATTGAGGTAGAGCCGCACCACGGTCACTTCGATCTGTTTCATCACTGTCTCCCGGCAACCAGCCCCAACCAGGCGGCCACCACGCAGAGCACCACGCTCAGCACTACATTCAACAACGCCTTGAGCAGCGCACCGCCCTCAAGCAGATTTATCGTCTCGATGGAGAAGGTGGAGAAGGTGGTGAAGGCACCGAGGAAACCAACCATCAGCAGCGCCCGCCACTCCGGCCCCAGGCTGGCGCGCTCCACCAGCCAGGCGTAGCAGAAGCCCATCGCCAGCGAACCCGCGACATTGATTACCAGGGTGCCGTAGGGAAAACCCCTTCCCAACAGGCTATAGACCCAGCTTGCACCCCAGAAGCGCAGCAACGCCCCCAGCGCGCCACCGGCGGCTATGGCAAGGGTCTGTCCCATCAGGGCGTGATCAGCGGTAAATCCATGCGGCTATTCTACCCAAATTGGGGAGAAGTGGGAGCAACTTATCTGCATACAGCGGCATCAAACCCGTCGGTGGAGTCTCTCAGCGTGAAGAGAGGGTTTACGGGCAGTACAGATGCTCCCCCTCACCCCGTAACAACCGCAGAAAACAGTCCTCGTCAACCGGGCGGTTAAAGAGGTAGCCCTGGTATTGATCACACCCCATGTGGCAGAGCGCGAGAAACTGCGCCTGCGTCTCGACCCCCTCGGCAATCACCGTAAGATTGAGGTGCTTGCCCATGACAATGATGGTGTCGGTCAGCACCGCACCATTGTTGCCATCCCCCAGATTCCGCACAAACGACTGATCGATCTTGAGTTTGTGTATCGGCATTTGCTGCAGGTAGGCCAGTGACGAGTAGCCGGTGCCAAAGTCATCGATGGCGAAGCGAATGCCCATCGCCTTGAGCGCCTCCATTTTATCGATGGTGTCCTCAACATCCTCGATCAGGATCCCCTCGGTCAACTCAAGCTCAAGATGCCCGCCATCCACCCCGGTCTCCTCCAGAATGGCCGCCACACGCTGCACAAAACTGGGCTGACGAAACTGGCGCGGACTGACGTTCACCGCAATGCCGGCAAGGGGTTCAACCATACCCGCATCATCGAGGCGGCGCAGCAGGCGGCAGACGCTCAACAGCACCCACTCCCCGATCGACAGAACCAGGCCGGTATCCTCGGCGAGGGCGATAAACTCCAGCGGAGAGACCAGGCCGCGTGTCGGATGGTGCCAGCGCAACAACGCCTCGGCACCGACAATCCGCCCGGCGGTGTCGCACTGGGTTTGGTAGTGCAACTCCAGCTCATCACGCTTCAGGGCGTAGCGCAAATCATTATAGAGGTGCATCCGCTCCTCAACCGCCAGCTGCATGCTGGGGAGGAAAAACTGACTTATGCCCTGCCCCTGTTCCTTGGCGCGGTACATGGCCGTATCCGCCTGCTTCAGCAGGTCATCCGCCGTCTCCACCCCCATGGGAAAGAGGGCGATGCCGATACTGGTGGTGACGTGCAGCTCATGGCCCTGCACCGGATATGGCCTGGCGACATACTCACAACACTTGTCGGCCACCTCCTGCAACGCCTCGACACAATGCTCGGGGTCATCATCCACCTCAGGCAACAGGATCACAAAATCATCCCCACCCATGCGGGCCACGGTATCCTCCGCGCGCACCGCCGCGAGTAGCCGCTCCGCCACCATACAAAGCAATTCATCGCCCACCTTGTGGCCCAGCGAGTCGTTAATCGTCTTGAAATTATCCAGATCGAGAAACAGCAGACCGCCCATGTGATTGTGCCGCTGCGCGCGCGTAAGCGCCTGCTCCAGGCGATCCATCAACAGACGTCGATTGGCCAGCCCGGTAAGGGCATCAAAGTAGGCCTGATATTCCAGCCGCGACTCTGCCTCAATACGCTGGCTGATATCACTGAAGCTGACCACCGTACCCACCACCGCACCGCCCTTGAAGATCGGCGTGCTGTTGTACTCAACGGGGATGGGGCGCCCCCCCTTGTGCCACAGCACCTCATCGTCGACAAAGTGGGGGACGCCGGTGCGCAGGGTCAGGCTCATGGGACAGTTGACCACCGGGTAGTCACTGCCATCTGCATGGTGGTGATGGATCAGGGCGTGCATCGGCTTGCCGATCAACTCCTCCTCCTCATACCCCAGCATCTTAACGGCGGCCGGATTGACGAAGGTGGTAACGCCGTTCACATCGACACCAAAGATCCCCTCCGCCGCCGACTCCAGGAGCAGTCGATTATGCTCATCGGCATCGTGCAACGCCTCATCACTATGCTGCTGGCTGAGACCCAGCTGCAGCGACCAGATAATGGTGCGATGCACGCGCTGCGCACTGGCGCTCACCATCACCATAAAGAGCACCACCATGCCACCCATCGCCAGGTCCAGCGGCCCGCCGTGCTGCAGAAAACGCGCTGTCAGTGGCAACAGCGACAACAGCACAAAGGACTGGAAATAGAGATTGATCGGCGCGAGCGTGGTCAGCGCGCCGGCACACATGCCGGCCAGGACAAAGGCGAGAAAGAGCTGGTGCGGGAGACTCTCGACGGGAAATAGCAGATAGGCCGCCGCCCCCCAACTGACCCCGGAGAGGATGGTGCCAAAAAAGAAGAGGTTACCCCAATAGATCGGGTTGCGTTGTTCGGGCGCCTCCCGTTGGTAGCGCCAAAACCAGAAGTAGCGAAGTCCGCTGATTAGCAGCAGGGCGAGATACCAACCGACAACCGTCCCGCCCCCGATCACCGACCACTGGATAGCGGCCAGCAAGCCACCGTTAATCACTACGGCCAGCAGGGAGAGCGGTATGGCGGCGACCACCAGCTTGAGCTGTTCGCCGTAAACGGTATCGTGTTCGATTTTCGTTGTTGTCATTGGTGCTGATGTCTACCCATCAGTCGCCGACTGTCATGCCATGACATGCGGGAAAACCCTACTCATCCCTACCGTCTATTGCCCGTTGATCCAGTTCCCTGAGGTGGGCGAGTTTAGCAACAATCTTCTGCTCAAGTCCACGCGCCACCGGGTGATAGTAATGGCGCTCGCCAAGCTCCTCCGGAAAGTAGCTTTCGCCCGCGGCGTAACCCTCTGGCTCGTCATGGGCATAACGGTATGCCTTGCCGTAACCGAGCTCCTTCATCAGTTTGGTCGGGGCGTTTCGCAGGTGAATTGGTACCTCCAGTGAACCGTTATTCTGCGCATCGCTCAGTGCCGCCTTCCAGGCCATGTAGACCGCGTTACTCTTTGGTGCACAGGCCAGATAGACGATGGCCTGGGCAATGGCCAGCTCCCCCTCGGGTGAGCCGAGACGCTCCTGCACCTCCCAGCCATTGAGTGCCAACTCCAGCCCGCGCGGATCGGCATTGCCGATATCCTCCGAGGCCATGCGCACCACCCGGCGCGCCACATAGAGGGCATCGACACCGCCATCGATCATGCGTGCAAACCAGTAGAGGGCGGCATCGGGATTGGAGCCGCGTACCGCTTTGTGCAGCGCGGAGATCTGATCGTAAAAGGCCTCACCCCCCTTGTCGAAACGGCGCACCCCGCCGGCCAGCACCTCGTTGAGGGTCGCCTCCTCCACCACCTCGCGACCATCGCGTTTTTCCGCCAGGTCGGCGGCGATCTCCAGCAGGTTGAGGGCGCGGCGCGCATCGCCATCGGCCGCCTCGGCGATGCGTCGGCGCAACCGCTCTGCAAGTACGATGTCGCGGCTACCGAGACCGCGTTCCTGATCGGTAAGCGCGCACAACAACACCGCATCGATCTCCTCCACGCCGAGGCTCTTCAGCACATAGACCCGGGCGCGGGAGAGGAGCGCGTTATTCAGCTCGAAGGAGGGGTTCTCGGTGGTGGCACCGATAAAGGTAAAGGTGCCATCCTCGACGTAGGGGAGAAAGGCATCCTGCTGCGATTTGTTGAAGCGGTGTACCTCATCGACGAAGAGCACGCTTGCCCGCCCCATCGCCTGCGCCTGCTTCGCCTGCTCTACCGCGGCGCGGATCTCCTTCACCCCGGAGAGCACCGCAGAGATACTGAGAAACTGCGCCTCGCAAGTACGGGCGATCATCCGCGCCAGGGTGGTCTTGCCGGTGCCGGGTGGCCCCCAGAAGATCATCGAGTGCAGGTTGCCCGACTCGATGGCGAGGCGCAGCGGCTTGCCCTCCCCCAGCAGGTGCTGCTGGCCGAAAAACTCCTGCGGGCTACGCGGTCGCATCCGATCAGCGAGGGGACGAAGTGCGAGTGTCTGCTCCTCCTGCTGTTGCGTGAAGAGGTCGCTCACTCGCCCCCCACCGAGACGGGCTCGCCGATCACATCGACACCCGCCGGTGGCGTGAACTGGAAGAGGGCCGCATCCAGCGTGGGGTTACGCACCAGCGGGTCGAAGTAGAGACGGGTGGTCTGGCCAAAACCATCCACCATCTCCATCGCCCGCAGCAGGTCACCCTCCAGCGCCAGCTTTACAAAATCAAAATTACTGTCGGCCTCACGCGGATTGAGCTCCAGCCAGACCAGCCCCTCGTGCTCGCCCAGCTCGCGGATCTCAAAATTGGTCGCCATCGGCTCGGTGGTGCTGAGCAACAGCGCCGGGGTGGAGCCGAGTGCCTCGCTCTGCGGCTTGACGCTGACCTGCTCCAGGTCGCGGTCATACATCCAGATATTGCGCCCGTCGGCGACGTAGAGCTGCTCATAGGGATTCTCGTACTGCAGGCGGAACTTGCCGGGGCGCTCCACCGCCATCACCCCCTCGCTCTTTTCGATGAGCTCACCGCTGGCATTATTTAGGGTCTGCACAAAACCGGCCTTAATGGTGGTCAATCCATCGAGAAAGGCCTCCATCCGTTGCTGCCCCTCGCCGGCGTAGAGTAGCGGGGTAAACAGCAGCGAGGTGAGCGCCACAAGGGATAACGCCATAAATTTTTTCATCATTTCAGTCCTTGGGGGGAGGGGGGGCGAGCACGTCACGCGAGCCGTTGGATTGCAGCGGCCCGACCACGCCGGCCGCCTCCATATCCTCGACCATGCGTGCGGCACGGTTGTAACCAATCTTGAGGCGGCGCTGGATGCCGGAGACCGAGGCGCGGCGCGTCTCCAGTACGATCTGCACCGCCTGGTCGTAGAGCGCATCACCCTCGCTGTCACCACCGCCGTCACTGAAGGCGCCGGCATCACCGGGATAGAGCGGGCCGCTCGACTCCTCCATGCCGTTGACGATCTCATCGAGGTAGTTCGGCTTGCCGCGCTTTTTCAGGTCTTCAACGACCGCGTGCACCTCATGGTCGTCGACGAAGGCGCCATGAATGCGCGTCGGCATGCTGGTACCGGGCGGCATGTAGAGCATGTCACCGTGGCCCAGCAGCGCCTCCGCCCCCATCGCATCGAGGATGGTACGCGAGTCGATGCGCGAGGAGACCTGGAAGGCGATGCGGGTGGGTATATTGGCCTTGATGAGGCCGGTCAGCACATCGACCGAGGGGCGCTGGGTGGCAAGAATAAGATGAATGCCGGCGGCCCGCGCCTTCTGCGCCAGACGGGCGATGAGCTCCTCCACCTTCTTGCCCACCACCATCATCATGTCGGCCAGCTCATCCACCACCACCACGATAAAGGGCAGGGTATCCAGCTCGGGGCGCTGCGCCTCCAGCTCCGGGGCATCGGGCACCAGCGGCTGCCAGGTGGGATCCTTCAGCGGCTGTTTGGCCTCGATCGCCTCCTTCACCTTCTTGTTGTAGCCACCAATATTGCGCACCCCCAGCATGGCCATCAGCTTGTAGCGCCGCTCCATCTCGGCGACACACCAGCGCAGCGCGTTGGCCGCATCCTTCATATCGGTCACCACCGGGGCCAACAGATGCGGGATACCATCGTAGATGGAGAGTTCCAGCATCTTCGGGTCGACCATGATGAGCCGCACCTCCTTGGGGGTGGCGTTGTAAAGCATGCTCAGGATCATCGCGTTGACCGCCACCGACTTGCCCGAGCCGGTGGTGCCGGCCACCAGCAGATGGGGCATCTTGGCGAGATCCGCCACCGCCGGCTCACCGCCGATATCCTTGCCCAGCGCCAGGGTCAGCGGCGACTTGGAGTTCGCGTACTCCCGGGAGCGGATGGTCTCGGCGAAATAGACGATCTCGCGGTGCTCGTTGGGCACCTCCAGGCCGATGGTGGTCTTGCCGGGGATCACCTCCACCACCCGCACGCTGGAGGTGGAGAGGGAGCGGGCCAGGTCCTTGGAGAGGTTGACGATCTGACTCACCTTCACCCCAGGCGCCGGCTGCAGCTCATAGCGGGTGATCACCGGCCCCGGGTGCACCTCCTGCACCTGCACCTCGATGCCGAAGTCGGCCAGTTTCATCTCCAGCAGGCGCGAGATCGCCTCCAGCGATTCGGCGGAGACGGGATGCTGCGGCGCCTTTGGCTCATCGAGCAGCGCGAATGAGGGCAGCCCCCCCTCCACCACCGTGGCCTCGAACAGCGGCACCTGCCGCTCCTTCTGTTCGCGCAGCGTGGGGCTCTTGGGCTTGTTGATCACCGGCTCGATGCGCGGTGGCGGACGGTGCTCCACCCGCTCCTTCTCCACCGCCACCGACTTCTCACGCTGCTGGCGTGCCTTGCGCGAGATGAGACGTTCACGCAACTCACCCACCATCCCCTGCAAACGGGCAACAAGACCGAGGGTGAGCGCGCCGGTCGCATCCATCAGCCAGAACCAGGAGAGGCCGGTAAAGAGGGTCACCCCGGCAAGAAACAGTGCCAACAGAAAGAGCGTGGCACCAAGGAAATTAAAGGCGCCGATCAGCCTGGAACCCACCACCTCGCCAAGGATGCCGCCACTGTTGAGCGGCAGCGTCCCCTCCGGGCTGTAGAAGTGCAGGAAGGCGAGTGCCGCGCCGGCCATCATGGTCACCACAAAGCCGGTAGCGCGCAGAGTCAGGTGCATCGCACGAGAGCCATCGACCGCCTCGCGCTCCTCGCGGTAGATCATCCACGCCCCATAGGCGACAAGAAAGGGAAAGAGGTAGGCCATACGACCGAAGAGGTAGAGAAAGACATCGGCGAACCAGGCCCCGACCCGCCCCACTACATTGTCGACCCGGGCGTTGGCGCTGCTGTGCGACCAGCCGGGGTCGCCGGGATGGTAGCTGATGAGCGCGAGCAGCATGATGACGGCCAGGGTACCGACCAGGATCAGCGCCCCCTCCCGCAATCCGCGGTGCAGATGGGCGCCAATGGCGAAGCGCTCACCCCTCTTCTCCGATGCCTGGGCCAAAGGTTAATCCTGTAAAATGAATAGGTTAAATAACATAGTGTAACTGTTTGTAGTTTGTCACTTCAGAGGCTACTCCCTCAAGGCCGGATGCACCACCCTGCCCGCCTCTACATTGACCCCGGCGCGCAGCGCATCGTTCCACTCCCCCGCCGCCAGTTGCAGCGCGTAGGGGAGCAGCGCCGCCGAGAGCGCCTGCGAGGCGCTGCGCGGCACCGCCCCCGGCATATTGGTAACGCCGAAGTGGACCACCCCCTCGTGGATGAAGGTCGGCGCGGCCCAGCTGGTGGGGCGGGTGGTCTCGATGCACCCCCCCTGATCCACCGCCACATCGATAATCACCGAACCAGGCTGCATCGCCGCCACCTGCGCGGCAGAGACCAGATGGGGCGCCCTCGCCCCCGGTGTCAGCACCGCGCCGATCAGCAGATCCGCCTCGCGCACCGCCGCATCGATAGTCTCGGCATAGGGGTAGAGTCCGGTGACATTGCCGCCCAGACCGCGCAGTGCCGCCAGTTTGTCGCGATTGCGGTCAAACACCGTCACCCGTGCCCCCATCGCCGCCGCCATCGCGGTGGCACTGCCACCCACCACGCCGCCACCCAGCACCACCACATGGCCGCGTTCGGCGGCGGGCAGACCGCCCAGCAGCACTCCCTTGCCGCCCGCCGGGCGTTGCAGCAGCTGCGCCCCGTTCTGTGCGGCAATACGCCCGGCGATATCGGACATCGGCGCCAGCAGCGGCAGGGTGCGCCCCTCGCTTACCGTCTCGAAGGCGACAGCGGTCACCCCAATCTTCAGCAGCGCGGTCAGCAACGCCGGCTCAGCGGCCAGGTGCAGAAAGCAGAAGAGCAGGTGGTCGGCGCGCAGCAGCTCAAGCTCCTGCGGCTGCGGCTCCTTCACCTTGATGATGAGCTGCGCGCCCCCATACAGCTCTGAGACCGTCAGCACGATGGAGGCACCGGCGGCCCGGTACGCCTCATCGCCATAGCCGCTGGCCAGACCCGCTCCCTGCTCCACCAGCAGGGTGTGACCGTGGCCCACCAGCTCGGCGACGGCGGCAGGCACCAGGCCGACGCGCCCCTCCAGCGTCTTCACCTCACGGGGGATACCGATACGCATAACGCCTCCTTTACCCGAGAATCCGCATTTCGTACTATGCCTGACTTTCTTACTGAATTATTGAGTTGCTAGCGCAATCTTCAATGTGGCCTGAGTCTATCACACGGAGTTTTGAACAATGAGCGAAGCCAAGCACTGCCGCCTTCTTATCCTCGGTTCCGGCCCCGCCGGCTACACCGCCGCCGTCTACGCCGCCCGCGCCAACCTCAACCCCGTGATCATCACCGGCATGCAGCAGGGCGGCCAGCTCACCACCACTACCGAGGTGGACAACTGGCCCGGCGGCGCGCACGGCCTCACCGGCCCGGAGCTGATGCAGCAGATGCTGGAGCACGCCGAGCGCTTCAACACCGAGGTGATCTTCGACCACATCCACAGCGCCGACCTCTCCAAACGCCCCTTCACCCTCAGCGGCGACTCCGGCAGCTACAGCTGTGATGCGCTGATCATCGCCACCGGCGCCTCCGCCATGTACCTGGGGCTGGAGTCGGAAGAGGCCTTCAAGGGGCGCGGCGTCTCCGGCTGCGCCACCTGCGACGGCTTCTTCTATCGCGGGCAGAAGGTGGGGGTGGTCGGCGGCGGCAACACCGCCGTGGAGGAGGCCCTCTACCTCTCCAACATTGCCGCCGAGGTGACCCTGATTCACCGCCGCGACACCTTCCGCTCGGAGAAGATCCTCATCGATCAGTTAATGGAGAAGGTGGAAAACGGCAACATCAAGCTTGCGACCTTCGAGGAGGTGGACGAGGTGCTGGGCGACAAGAGCGGCGTCACCGGGGTGCGCCTGAAAAACAATCAGGATGGCTCCACCCGCGAGGTTGAACTGACCGGTCTCTTTATCGCCATTGGCCACAAACCCAATACCGACCTCTTCGCCGGTCAGCTGGAGCTGGACCACGGCTACATCGTCACCAAAAAGGGGCGCGAGGGTAACGCCACCGCCACCAATATCGAGGGGGTCTTTGCCGCCGGCGATGTGGCCGATCCCGTCTACAAGCAGGCGATCACCTCGGCGGCCAGCGGCTGCATGGCAGCGCTCGATGTCGAGCGCTTCCTCGAAGGCTGACGGGAGATCACGGCACTGGGCAACGCACAGGGCAACGGTTCCCTGCTCCACCACTGGGGTCGGGATCTGCAGCTGTGGGGTTACATTACCGCCACCCTGGTGCTGTTCCGCCTGCTGCTCATCACCCTCTTTTTTGAACAGGCCGCGCCCGGTAGCGATGCCACTACGCTGCTCACCGTACTGGGCAACGGCCTGCGCTACGATATCTCCACCGCCGGGGCGTGGGTGGTGCCCACCTTCCTGCTCAGCCTGAGCCTGCTCTTTCTCCGGCAGGATGGCTGGCTAAGGCGACTGCGGGGCCTCTCCGCCCGCCTCTACGTCATCCTCGCCTTTACCCTCTTCGGTGTCGACATCCTCTACTTCGATGAGTATGGCGATCAGTTCGACAACCATATCTTCGGCATTGTGCATGACGACACCACGGCGATCCTAATCACCGTGTGGAAGGAGTATCACCCGCTGCTCTTTGTCGCCATCGTCACCCCGCTGATCCTTGCCAACCTCGCCCTGCTCCGGCGCTGGCTCGGCTACACCCCGGAGCCGCACGCACTGTTTGCCCCACTGCAGCGGCTGCCGCTGCGCCTCCTCACCGGCGTCGTGCTCTTTCTCTTTCTCGTCGCCATGGTGCGTGGCGGCACCCTGAACGGCGAACCCATCCGCCTCAAACACGCCTTCGTGGTGGAGGACATGTTCCTCAACCGCACCGTGCTCAACCCCTTCGCCGCCCTGCGCTACACCCTCAAGACCCGGCTGGCGCTGGAGACCGGCTCGGCGCTGAAACACTTCTGGCCCGACGAGAATCTGGGCCAGGCGCTTGACCTGGTGCGCGCACAGCGGGGCCAGCCCCCCTACAGCGGCAGCAACATCGAAGAGGGGCTCAGCGTCAACGCCAGCGGGCACCATGGCAGCAAGCCCAGACACCTCTTCCTGCTGCTGCTGGAGAGCCACAGCGGTTGGACGGTAATGCCCGCCTACCGCCAGTTGGGCCTCTCGCCAGAGTTATCCAGACTGGCCGACGCGGGGATCTATTTCCCCAACTTCCTGCCCGCCTCCAGCGGCACCATCGGCTCCATGAACGCCCTCATCACCGGCTTCCCCGATGCCGGGCTCAACATCAACTATGAACCAAGCGCCCTTCAACCCTACGGCTCCAGCCTCGCCGCCATCATGCGCCTGCTCGGCTACCGAACCCGCTTCTTCTACGGCGGCTTTATCAGCTGGCAGCGCCTCGACTCCTTTGCCCAGAATCAGGGCTTCGATGAGATCTACGGCGGCGGCGCCATGAGCAGCGGCGTACACACCAACGAGTGGGGGGTAGATGACAAATATCTCTACGACTTCATCCTCGACAAGGTCGATGATGAGACCCCCAGCTTTAACTTCATCCTCACCACCAGCAACCACCCCCCCTACGATCTGCCGCTGGCAGAGCTGGGTTATCACCTCAGGGATGAACTCCCCGCCCCGCTCACGGCGACCAAGGAGGAGACGGTAAAGGTACTCGGCCACCTCTGGTACGCCGACCAGCAGGGGGGACGCTTTGTGCGCGAGGTACAGGAGCGACTGGAGCGGCCACTCTTCGCCATCACCGGTGACCACACCGCCCGTCTGCAGATCCGCTTCCCCGGCGACAGCGTGGCGGAGCAGAGCGCGGTACCCCTCATCCTCTACGGGCCAGAGGTGCTTGGCACAACGGGCAACAGGGAGACGGCAGGCGCCCACATCGACATCGCCCCGACCCTCATCGAGTTGGCCGCCGATAAAGGCTTTGCCTACCCCACCTTTGGCGAGAACATGCTGGCCAAAAAGAGCCCCTCAACCGGCCTTGGCTGGCACTACCTCATGAGTGAGCATTACATTGCCAACGATGCGGCAGAGTACGGTATCTTTGCCCTGGCGGGGGGGGAGCGGCCAGCACAAAGGCCCGATCTGGCACCCCAAAGAACCCACTACAATGCCCTGCGGGCATTAAGCTGGCAGCGGATAAAAAAGGGCAACAGGCTGTTACAATAAAGGAGGCTCTCACCTGCCGAAATCACCGCACAGTAAACATGGTTTATTGACGTCCTCCCAGCCGCCAACTATTGATCCCGACAGGCCCTCAAAGCATGTGCGATTCACATGGATACTGTCGCTGCAAATACCGCTCCCCCAACAAATGGCTCCGTCTTCGAAGCCGGCAGGGGTAACTGTCCCGTCTTCTACTGGGATCTTGCCCGAACAGGGACGAAAGGAGGGACGGTGCCAGAGACAGCAGGCATCCATCTCACCCCGCTACGCGGTGTGGTTGAGTCTCATGCAGCGCTATGCGCGGCTGACGGCGGCGTGGTGCTGGTAGAGTTTCCGTCCCAGGTTACCGATGAGCAGCTGGAGAGGCTGGAGCACACTCTCGTGCAACACCCCCGATTTGCCTGGATCGCCCTGGTGCCTGAGCAGTGGCAACAGCAGGAGCGGCTCTGCGCACTCATCACCCGCGCCTTTTATGACTTCCACCACCTCCCGCCGCAGGGGGAGCGGCTGGCCACCACCATCGGTCACGCCCTCGGTATGCTGGAGTTGCGCCGACATGTGGATCGGCATTACTCCCCCAACGGTGAACCAGGGCAACTGCTTGGCAACAGCCCGGAGCTACGGCAGCTGAAAACACAGATCGCCAGGGTCGCGGCCTACCCCGGCACCGTGCTGATTCACGGTGAAAGCGGCACCGGCAAGGAGCTGGTGGCACGCGCCATCCACCAGCTATCGCCGCGCCACGACGGCCCGTTTGAGGCCCTCAACTGCGCCGCCCTCCCCTCCAGCCTGATTCAGGCCGAACTGTTCGGCCACGAGAAGGGGGCCTATACCAGCGCCCACCGGCAAAATCACGGGCGCTTCGAGGTCGCCCACGGCGGCACCCTGTTCCTCGATGAGATCGGCGACATGCCGCCGGAGCAACAGGTCAATCTGCTGCGCGTACTGGAACAGGGTTGCCTGCGCCGCATCGGCGGCAGCCGGGAGATCCCGATCGACGTGCGCATCCTCAGTGCCACCCATGTCGACCTTGAACAGGCAGTACAACAGGGACGCTTTCGCGAGGATCTCTACTACCGCCTGAATGTGGTCAAACTTCAGCTGCCGCCGCTACGCGAGCGCTTCGACGATATCGAGCTGCTGGCCCACCACTTCCTCGAGCACCTGCGACAACCGGCGCAGACGGGGCCAAGGGGCTTCAGCAAGGAGGCCATCAACGCCATGCACAACCACCACTGGCCCGGCAATGTGCGGGAGCTGATCAACCGCGTGCAGCACGCCCTCGTGATGGCCGAGGGGCCGCTCATCCTGCCCGCGGATATGAACCTTGAACAGAGGCAGACAAGTCGCCAGCGCATCACCCTGGAGAGCGCGCGCAACGAGGCGGAGTTTCACGCCATCACTGATGCCCTGTACCGGCACCACCATGTCACGGCGGCGGCGCGGGAGCTGGGAATATCACGCGCCACCCTCTACCGCCTGCTGGAGAAACACCACCTCGCACCGTAAAGCCTGGCGCAAAAAAAGAGGCGGCAAGCGTGCCGCCTCAAGGAGGGAGAGAGTAACAATCAGGCCTGCATGCCTCTCCTGCGCCACAGCCAGAACCCGGCAATCAGCAGCAGCAACGGCAGCAGTGGGTCAAAGCCCCTGCCGCTGCCAAGGGTGCAGCCACCTCCCGTGGGCTCCTCCTCGCTCGCGGCCTTATTGGAACCGCGCCCATTGCCCTGAGAGGTGCTCGCCGGACAGCTTGCCGGGCTGGTCGGGTCGATCCACTCAAAGTGCGGATTGGCCGGGCCGGGATCACCTTCCAACGGAATGTCATCGCCGCTGTTGTTGAACGCATCGGCAATCGCACCGAGAGCTAACAGGGTGTGTATATCCTCGGTAGCCAGCGCCGCGAGCCACTCCTCAAGGAAGGTCTCGAAGTCGGCATAGCCGGCATAGCCCGCAAAGCCACCGCCCAGAACGGTCACGTTGCAGTAGGCGGCCAGCAGCTGGCGACCGGATTGCAGCGTGGTCTTCTCCAGCGTGGTGCGCTTGTCGCCACAGCTATTGTGGGCGATGTTGGTTTTGATGATGCCGATCCCCTGCTGCACCATCTGCTGCTGCAACAGCGGATCGCCCGCGGCATCCATGGCGTAGAAACCCAGGTCGATCTGCCAGTTGCTGGCCTCCAGACACTGCGCCATGTAGTCGGGGTGATTGCCCCAGAAGCCGATGGTGCGGGTGGCGCCGGGGACAATGCGTGTGGTGGTGTCATCACAGTTGTTCTCCTCGTAGATCTCCGGTGTGGTGGTCAGCGCGCACGCCTCGTTGCGCAGAGTGCCCGCGGCCAGGGTGGTGCTACCGCTGAAGTGCAGCTCGATGCTGCCTGCAGGGGCGATATCACCCAGCGCACAGCTGATGCTGGGCGGGGTGCCACCATCGGAAAGACAGAGCGGGTCCACACCATCGGCATCGAAGACAAAACCCTCTGGCAGCGGGTCGCTCAGTACCACATTCAGCGCCGTGGCCTCACCGATGTTGCTGACGGTGATGGTGTAGTCGATGCCGTTGCCCTCAGCCAGGATCACCATTGAGGTTCCGCTCTTCTCCACCACGATATCGGCATAGAGAGCGTTAACGTGGGCATCATCGGCATCACTCACCGGGAATCCATGCACATCCTCACCCGCGGCGTCACCAATGTTGTCGGTATCCACCGTAATGGCCACGGCAGCCGACTTGATGGTCTGCGTCTCACCCACCGCCAGCGCGGCAATGGTGCCGATATAACCCAGTTTGTCATCATTGATAGCCACATCCACCAGATCGCTGTCGCCACTGTTGCTCACCGCGTAGCAGTAGTTGACCTCGCTGCCGCCCACGACATCGAGCGGATCGCTGCTGTTGGCACAATCACCATCACTGGCCACCACCACCGTCTTGACGATGTTGAGGCTGGGGTGCACCACATTGGCCTTGGCATCATCACCCGCACAGGTGTAGACGTTGCCATAGACATCGGTGGCCACAGCGGTGGCCTGCAGGGTGGTGTCGTCGGCGATGGTCTGGTCAAACTGCGCGGCGTTGGAGGCACCACTGGCCAGAGGTCCCAGGTCACCGAGCGGCGTGTAGTTCACCCCGTCGGTGGAGGTGCTGGCGAGGATCGTCGCCAACTCGGCCTGGATGCCGTTGGTCACGCTCACGCACCATGTCACCTCGGTGCCGCTGAGGATGAACACCTCCTCACCCGCCGGACAGTTGCCGTCGGTGGCGACCGTCACCGCCATCGAACACTCCCCTGGCGGGCGGGTCACGTTGACCAGCGCGCTATCGGTTTGCGGCTCCACATCATCGGCATCCACCGTCGCCACATTGGTACGGCTGTGCGGCGCGGCAAAGGCCATGGAGAGGGGGGAGGAGAAGGCGTAGACCACCGCACCGGCGCCCAGGTCATCGACACCGGTATCGCCATCCAGATCAAGCAGCCCGCTGATGGCAACGGTAAAGTCATCACCCACATCGCCCGCCGTGGCGTTGTCATCCAGCACCTCAGTGAGGTTGTAGAGATCGACATCACCGGTGTTGGCGATACGGTAGCAAAACACCACCTGCTCACCGGAGGCGGCGGAGATCGGATCGGCGCAGTCAGACCACTGCGGATCGGCCACACTGGCCAGCACCGCCCGTTTCTCGATCAACAGGCCGCGTTCCAGCGAGACCTCCACTGTGGCATCGTCGTTCTTCTGCTCCACCGGTTCGCCGTTGGCATAAACGATGTTGGTGAGCGAACCGCCATAGTCGATGGTGATTTCCACCAGTGCCGAGCCATAGGCGGTAGCACCGGGAGCCAGGTCATCCGCCGTGCCATCGCTGTCCTCATCGCTAAGGCCACTGCCGACACTAATGGCAAAGTCATCCCCTGCCTCACCGGGGGTGCCGTTATCGTCGATGAGGCTCAGATTGTAGACCGGCTGGGTGCCAACATTGCCCACCGCATAGCAATACTTGACCGTATCGCCCTCGGCGATGGCCAGGGTCTCCGCCCCGGGGCAACTGCCGTGCTCCCCTGTGACTGTCTTGATCACCGAGAGTTCGGCCATGCCAAGGTCACCGATATGCAGGAACGGCACCGTCTGCTTGCCGACACTAATCGTATCCAGCGGGGCGGGAAGAATCGCCCGTGCCGCGACAATCGCCGCCTGCAGGTTACCGGTCGGGTTACTGCCGGGCTGACACGCAAGGCGAACATCGGTACGCACCACCACCGTCTCCGCGGCCTCGAGATCGTTAATCTGGACAGTTCCCTCAAGCACCGACTTGGCGGTGAAGATCGGCCCACTCAGCGCCTCATGGGTCAACAGCGCCGTGCTGCCGCCATCATCGTTAACGCCCGCATCGAACCCCTCGGCGCGCGGCAAGGTTGTGGCATTACAGCCGCCATCCGCCGTTGCACCATTCATGACGCAACCGTAATTCACCGACACACTCAGGATATCGGCGAGCGCGGCCCCTGACTGCCCGGTGGTATCGGCCAGAAATTCATAGTCGAGTTCAATGGTCTGCGCCCCGGCCGCCCCCGCGTCCACCGTCACCTTCGTCAGATAGGTGACGGTATCGCCACAGCTAAAATCGGAGCCCTCAAGGGACTCGACGATATCGTCGGACTTCCCCACGGTACGGTCATTAAAGGCACCGCCCCCGGTCGTATGGTCATAGGTGAGGGGCGCCGCTGCCGTGAGATCGATGGAGAAATCACCACCCTCGGCGGCCAGTGCCGTCGGCGCACCCGACAGCAGCAATACTGCACCACAAAAAAATGCCGCCAGCACCGCCGGGATGGCCGACGCTCGCGCAATCCTGTCAATCAGCCCGATACCAGATAGTGATCGCATTTTTGCTCTCCCTTTTTCCATGAATCATCAGCCCATGGAAAGCAAAACCCTTGCCAGCCAAACAATCCTTCATTTTTCAATATGTTACAAATTAACAAGCAAGACCGACATGCCATTACTGTCTCCTCTATGAGACAACCTCAGCGCCATCCGCCGTGCAATCCGTTAGCGGACAAACGGTTAACGAAAATAGCCCCAGTCGCAGATCTGCAACAGGGGGCGATGGGGCCTCGACCACACCTATACTTTGCCGTAGCAGTGCCAACGGCCTGTCGTGATGAAAGAAGATGAGGAGATAAGGATGGATGCCCCCACGCCCGCACGCCCGCGCGCGCCCACAGCGCCAACGCTGCCACATCACCTGATGCACGACCGGCAGTTCCGGCTCGCCCTCGTTGGTGGCGCACTGGTGGCGCTGGCCGTGGCGCTCCTCCTGCCGCCGGTCGCAACCGCAAGCAGCTATTCGCCATGGCGGCTTATCCAGCTGGTACTCCTCTTTCCCGTGCTGGAGGAGTTTCTGTTCCGCGGCCTGCTGCAGGGGGCCATCGCACGGCGCTACCCGGCGCGGATCGGCCCGGTGACGCACGCCAACCTCGCCACCAGTGGCCTCTTTGCCCTCGCCCACCTGTTCAGCCACCCCCCGCCGTGGGCGCTGGCCACGCTTCTCCCCTCACTGATCTTTGGCCACTTTCGCGATCGACATCAGCAGTTGCTGCCATCCATCCTGCTGCACGTCACCTACAACGGCGCCTACTTCCTCCCCCTCGCGCTACCATAGGCACCCACCACCCGCCACATGACGGCGTTACGACATATTGTGCTCACACAGGGAGTCACAGTATCGTTACCCCATGAAAAACATCGACACATTGATTCACGCCAGCTGGGTCGTCCCGGTGGAGCCACGGGGCGTGGTGCTGGAGGATCACGCCATCGCCATTGCGGACGGCCAGATCGTCGACATCCTCCCCGGCAGCGAGGCGACGGCGCGCTACCGTGCCGAGCATCTGCTGGAGCGCCCCGGCCACCTGCTGATCCCCGGTCTGATTAACGCCCACACCCACGCGGCGATGAGCCTGATGCGCGGGCTGGCCGATGACCTGCCGCTGATGAGCTGGCTTAACGACCACATCTGGCCCGCCGAGGCGCGCTGGGTGGGGCCGGACTTCGTGCGCGACGGCACCCGCCTGGCGATGGCGGAGATGCTGCGCGGCGGCACCACCTGTTTTAGCGACATGTACTTCTACCCCGATGAGGTGGCGCGCCAGGCCGAACATGCCGGGATGCGCGCGGTGGTGGGGCTGATCGTCATCGACTTTCCCACCGCCTGGGCAGAGGATGCCGATGAGTACCTCAACAAGGGGATCGCCCTCAACGATGAGCTCAAGCACTCGCCGCTGCTGCGTACCGCCTTCGCCCCGCACGGCCCCTACACCGTCTCCGACGGCCCGCTGGAGAAGGTGGTGATGTATGCCGAGGAGCTCGATATCCCCATCCACATGCATATCCACGAGACGGCACAGGAGGTGAGCGGCTCGCTGCAACAGCACGGCAAGCGCCCGCTGGCACGACTGGATGCACTGGGGCTGCTTGGCCCGCGCCTGCTGGCGGTACACATGACACAACTGGATGAGGGGGAGATCGCCCGCCTCGCCGAGACCAACAGCAACGTGGTGCACTGCCCCGAGTCCAACCTCAAACTGGCCAGCGGTTTCTGCCCGGTGCAGCGGCTCATCGACGCCGGGGTAAACGTCGCCCTGGGCACCGACGGGGCGGCCAGCAACAATGACCTAGACATGTTTGGCGAGATGCGCACCGCCGCGCTGCTGGCCAAGGGTGTGGCGGGCAATGCCAGCGCCCTGCCCGCCGCCGAGGCCCTGGCGATGGCCACCATTAACGGCGCGCGCGCTCTGGGGGTTGATCACATCTGCGGTTCGCTGCGCATCGGCAAGGCGGCAGATATCGTGGCGGTAAAGATGGATGATCCGGAGACCCAACCGCTGTACCATGC
>JAPHSX010000023.1 GCA_026196575.1 Gammaproteobacteria bacterium
AGCAGCGGCCTGGCGCTGGTGGAAACCGGCTGGGAGGGGGCGCGATTTCTGATCTATTCGGGTGTCATCGGGGGGTTCGTCAATATCCTCCTGATGGTGCTCAATCTGCTCCCGATTCCGCCACTGGATGGTAGCCGGGTGGTAAGCTCTTTTCTCCCCGGCCCCCTGGCATGGCGTTACAATCGGCTTGAGCCTATTGGTCTGCTCATCGTGCTGGCGCTCATTTTTACCGGGGTATGGAGCAAGGTGTTCATGCCGCTGGTCGCTGCGATCTACTCGCTCCTGGCCTCGGCAGTTGGTTTCGCATATTAATTAAGGGTAATTGCATTGAATCTGGCGGTAGAAAATCGGCGCGTCCTCTCCGGGATGCGCCCAACCGGAAAGTTGCACCTGGGGCATTATCACGGGGTGCTGAAGAACTGGCTCAAGCTGCAGCATGAGTATGACTGCGCCTTTTTTGTCGCCGACTGGCACGCCCTGACCACCGAGTATGAGAATACCGGCATCATCAAGGAGAGCGTCTGGGAGATGGTGATCGACTGGCTGGCCGCGGGGATCAACCCTGGCTCGGCCAAGCTCTTCATCCAGTCGCAGGTGCCGGAGCACGCCGAGCTGCACCTGCTGCTCTCGATGATCACCCCGCTGGGCTGGCTGGAGCGGGTGCCCACCTACAAGGATCAGCAGCTCAAACTCAAGGAGAAGGACCTGGCCACCTACGGCTTTCTTGGTTACCCGCTGCTGCAGAGTGCCGATATCCTCATCTACCGCGCCACCGGGGTGCCGGTGGGCGAGGATCAGGTGGTGCATGTGGAGCTGACCCGCGAGGTGGCGCGCCGTTTTAACCACCTCTACGGGCGCGAGGCGGGCTTCGAGGAGAAGGCGGAGGCGGCCGTGAAGAAGATGGGCAAGAAGGGGGCCAAGCTCTACGCCACCCTGCGCAAGGCCTATCAGGAGCAGGGCGATCACGAGGCGCTGGCCAAGGCGCAGGCGCTGCTTGGCGAGCAGCAGAACATCACCCTGGGGGATCGCGAGCGGCTGCTGGGTTATCTGGAGGGGGGCGGCAAGATCATCCTGCCCGAGCCGCAGGCGCTGCTCACCCCCGCCTCGAAAATGCCGGGGCTGGACGGACAGAAGATGTCCAAGTCCTACGGCAACACCATCACCCTGCGTGAAGTACCGGAGGAGGTGGAGCGCAAGCTGCGCACCATGCCGACCGATACCCAGCGGGTGCGTCGCACCGACCCCGGTGATCCTGACCTCTGCCCGGTCTGGCAACTGCATCAGGTCTACTCCAGCGACGAGGTAAAGGGGTGGGCGCGTGAAGGGTGCACCACTGCCGCCATCGGCTGCCTCGACTGCAAGGGGCCGGTAATCGATGCGGTGCAGGCCGAGCTGGCACCCATTCGCGAGCGGGCCGAGGAGTTCACCGCCCAGCCGCAGCTGGTACGCAACATCCTCTCCGAAGGGGGCGAGCGGGCACGCGAGGTGGCGCGCGAGACGCTCAGCGAGGTGCGTCAGGCCATGGGACTCTCCTACAGCTAATGAGCGATCAGCCTAGCCATATGGTGGAACCGCCTCCGCCGCGCCAGGAGGAGATGCCCTTTGCCATGGTGCTGGGGCTGCCGGTGACCGAGCTGCCCCGGGATCTCTACATTCCGCCGCAGGCGCTGGAGGTCTTTCTGGAGGCCTTCGAGGGGCCGCTGGATCTGCTGCTCTATCTCATCAAGCGGCAGAATCTCGATATTCTCAACATCCCCATCGCCGAGGTGACGCGCCAGTACATGGTCTACGTCGAGCTGATGAGCGAGATGCAGCTGGAGCTGGCCGGTGAGTACCTGGTGATGGCGGCGATGCTGGCCGAGATCAAATCGCGCATGCTGCTGCCCCGACCGGTGGAGGTGGAGGGGGACGAGGATGACCCGCGTGCCGAGCTGGTGCGCCGTCTGCAGGAGTACGAACGCTACAAGCAGGCCGCCGAGGACATCGACACTCTGCCGCGCGTCGGCCGTGACACCTTCACCTTTGTTATCGACACCCCGGACAAACAGAGCGAGCGGCCGCAGCCACACGTTGAGCTGCGCGACGTACTGCTGGCGCTGACCGAGGTGCTGCACCGCACCGAGATGTTCGCCCACCACCAGGTGCAGCGCGAGCCGCTCTCCATTCGCGAGCGCATGACCCAGGTGCTTGCCCGGCTCAACCCCGACAGCTTTACCTCCTTCACCTCGCTCTTTAGCGTGGAGGAGGGGCGGCGCGGGGTGGTGGTCACCTTTATGGCGATCCTGGAGCTGATGAAGCAGTCAATGATTGAAATGATACAGGCAGAGCCCTTTGGTCCGATCCACGTCAAGGCGGTGGGTGCGGTGAGCGAAGAGGCGTAAGAGAGATGTCGGAGATGGCAGCACAACAACTGAAGAATATTGTCGAGGCGGCGCTGCTTGCCGCAGGCGAGCCGCTTAACATAGAGCGCTTGTTCACCCTGTTTGAGGAAGAGCAGCGCCCCGAGAAAAAGGCGATGGTTACCGCCATCGAGGCGCTGCAGGCCGATTGCGAGGGGCGTGGTATTGAACTGCGTGAGCTGGCCAGCGGCTATCGCTACCAGGCGCGCAGTGAGGTCTCGCGCTGGGTCTCGCGGCTGTGGGAGGAGCGCGCCCCGCGCTACTCGCGTGCCCTGCTGGAGACGCTGGCACTGGTTGCCTACCGCCAGCCCATCACCCGTGCCGAGATTGAGGACATTCGTGGCGTGGCGGTCAGCTCCAGCATCATGAAGACCCTGCTGGAGCGTGGCTGGGTACGCATCATTGGTCATCGCGACGTGCCGGGCCGCCCGGCGCTCTACGCCTCCACAAGGGAGTTCCTCGACTACTTCAACCTGAAGACGCTGGATGAGCTGCCGACCCTGGGGGAGTTGAAGGATCTCGATAAATTCAACGCCGAGCTGGATCTGCGCTTCCCCGGTGAAGGGGTGGTGGAGGGCGAGGAGGCTGGCGGCATCGCCCTGACCATCAGCGCCGACGTCGAGCCGCTTCATTATGATTAATTATCGAGACCACGCATGAGCGAAAAGCTGCAAAAGGTGTTAGCCCGGGCCGGACTCGGCTCGCGCCGTGAGATGGAGCGCTGGATCGAAAGCGGTCGTGTCTCGGTCAACGGCAAGATCGTCGGCCTGGCCGAGCGCGTCACCGAGAACGATCTGATCCGCGTCGATGGCACTGTCGTGGCCAAGCAGAAGATGCAGGTGCGCCGTTGCCGGGTACTCGCCTACCACAAGCCGGTGGGTGAGGTGACCAGCCGCGATGACCCCGAGGGGCGCGACACCGTCTTCGACCGGCTGCCGGCGATGAGTGGCGGCCGCTGGATTGTAGTCGGCCGCCTCGATATCAGCACCTCTGGGCTGCTGCTCTTCACCACTGATGGCGAGCTGGCCAACCGGCTGATGCATCCCTCCTATACCGTGGAGCGCGAGTACGCGGTGCGGGTGATGGGCGAGGTGCAGAAGGAGACCCTGGAGCGGCTGAGGAGCGGGGTCGAGCTGGAGGATGGCCCCGCCCATTTCGATGAGATCGTCGATGTGGGCGGCGAGGGGGCCAACCACTGGTATCACGTCAAGCTGAGCGAGGGGCGCAACCGCGAGGTGCGCCGCCTCTGGGAGTCGCAGGGGGTGACCGTCAGCCGCTTGATGCGGGTGCGCTACGGCAACATCACGCTACAGCGCCATCTGCGTCCCGGTCGCTGGGAGGAGCTGGGTGAGCAGCAGGTCAGAGAGCTGCGCGCCAGTGTCGGCCTGGAGACCATCGAGAAGCGCGACAAAAGCCGTTTTCAGAACACGGCGCCACCGGCGCCGCGCAAGACCCGCCACGGCACGGCGCAAAGCCGGCGGCGTCACAAGGGGGGGTAGCCCTTTTTCGGTATGCGGTTGCAAACCGTCTACAGGAGGTTGTTCGACCACTACGGGCCGCAGCAGTGGTGGCCCGCCGAGACGCCGTTCGAGGTGATGGTCGGCGCGGTGCTGAGCCAGAACACCGCCTGGGGCAACGTGGAGCGGGCGATCGCCAACCTCAAGGCGGCCTCCGCACTCACCCCCGAGGCGATCGCCCAGGTTGACCACGACACCCTGGCCGCATGGCTGCGCCCCTCCGGCTATTTCAATATCAAGGCCAAACGGCTGAAAAACTACTGCCACTGGTATCTGGCGCAGGGCGGTTTTGCGCCGCTGGATGCCCTGTCGGATAAGGCGCTGCGACACGCGGTGCTCTCGGTCAACGGGGTCGGCCCCGAGACCGCCGACGATATCCTGCTCTACGCCTTTCAGCGCCCCGTCTTTGTCATCGACGCCTACACCCGGCGGATCTTCTCCCGTCTCGGTCTGATTGCACAGGAGAGCGGCTATGAGACGCTGCGCCGCCACTTCGAGGCGGGGCTGCAGCGGGAGCCGCGGCGGGTGGCGCTGTTCAATGAGTATCACGCGCTGATCGTCAGCCACGCCAAGGAGCACTGCCGGGTAACACCCCGTTGCAACGGCTGCCCGCTGCGTCGTGACTGTCCGGCACGGGCTGTGGAGCCAGGGTGATGTCGGTGATGTGGCAGGAGATGCCGTGGAGGAGGCGGGATGAACGACACTGATTTTTTACGCCAGGCGATCGCCCTGGGGGCGGTCTCGGTGGAGCAGGGGGGCGGCCCCTTTGGCGCGCTGG
>JAPHSX010000010.1 GCA_026196575.1 Gammaproteobacteria bacterium
CGACGGTGACCAGCATCAGCCCCCCCTTGAGGAGGATAAACAGGCCTTCTTGCCACAGGCTGGTATCCGCCCCCCCTTGACCGACCGCGGTCAGGCCGATCATCACCAGCACCACGACAATGTCCTGCACGATGAGAAAACCCACTGCGATGCGCCCATGCAGCGCATCCACCTCACGCTTGTCGGAGAGGAGCTTGACGATGATGATGGTGCTGGAGAAGGTCAGTGCCACGGCCACATAGAGGGCGGCAATGTGCGTCATGCCAAGAAGCAGGGCGATGAGATAACCCACCACCGAGGTGAAGAGCACTTGGCCCAGGCCCGAGGCGAGGGCAACGGGGCCGACGGTGCGGATAATGTGCAAGTCGAGCTTGAGACCCACCACGAACAAGAGCAGGGCGATACCGAGGCGAGAGAGGAGTTCGATTTCACTGTGATGGCTCACCATCCCCAGCACGGATGGGCCGACCAGGATCCCCACCGCAATGAAGGCAACGATGAGCGGTTGGCGAAGCAGACGGGCGAGCAGTCCCGCCAAGGTGGCAATGCCAAGAATAGCGCCGACCTGAACAAAGACTGTTTCAAACATCTGCGTGCCCGTCATCCTTTTTGAGGGTATACCCGTCTGACTTTTGCTTCATGACGAAGTTCCTGTTGGCAGCCGCCACTACCCGGTACTACCAGCGCCCGCGGTGTTGCCAATGAGACGCGGAGGCGCTGCTTCGAGGAAGCGGTGTATGAGTGCGATCAACCCCGCAGGGCCTGCTCGGCCTCCAGCACCACCTGGGTCATCCGCAGCACGCTGTCGGGGTTGAGGGAGATGGACTCGATACCCCGCTCCACCAGCCACTCGGTGATCTCGGGAAAGTCCGAGGGGGCCTGGCCGCAGATCCCCACATACTTGCCGTGCCGCTGGCACGCCTCAATGGCCATCGCCATCAACTTCAGCACTGCCGGGTTGCGCTCGTCGATGCCGCTCACCAGCCCCGAGTCGCGGTCCACCCCGAGGGTCAGCTGGGTGAGGTCGTTGGAGCCGATGGAGAAGCCGTCGAAGTGGGCGAGGAACTCATCGGCGAGCAGGGCATTGGCCGGGATCTCGCACATAATGTAGACCTTGAGGTCCTGCTCGCCGCGCTTGAGGCCGTTCTTCTCCATGATCGCCAGCACCCGCTCCCCCTCATCGACGCTGCGCACGAAGGGCACCATCAGGGCGACGTTATCCAGCCCCATCGTCTCGCGCACCTGCTTCATCGCCGCGCACTCCAGCGAGAACGCCTCGGCAAATTCGGCCGAGGGGTAGCGGTAGGCGCCGCGAAAACCGATCATCGGGTTCTCCTCCTTCGGCTCGAAGCGCTCGCCGCCGATGAGCTGCGCGTATTCGTTCGATTTGAAGTCGGAGAGGCGCACGATCACCGGGCGCGGATAGAAGGCGGCGGCGATGGTGCCGACCCCCTCGGCCAGGCGCTCCACATAAAATTCGCGGGGGCCGGGATAGCCGGCGGTGATCTTCTCGATCTTCAGCTGCGTCTCCTCATCGAGCGAATCGAGCTCGATGAGGGCGCGCGGGTGAACCTTGATCGCATTGTTGATAATGAACTCCAGACGGGCCAGCCCCACGCCGGCCGCGGGCAGGCGCGAGACCTCGAACGCCTGCTCCGGGTTGCCGAGGTTGAGCATGAGCTTGGTCTGGGGCTGTTGCAGCGCCCCCAGGTCAATGCGCTCGATCTCGATCTCCTGAATTCCCTCGTAGACGTAACCCGCGTCACCCTCGGCGCAGGAGACGGTGACCCACTGCCCGCTCTGAATCGTCTGCGTAGTGTCGCCGGTGCCGACCACCGCCGGGATCCCCAGCTCGCGGGCGATGATCGCCGCGTGACAGGTGCGCCCGCCACGATTGGTGACGATGGCCGAGGCGATCTTCATTACCGGCTCCCAGTCCGGATCGGTGATATCGGTCACCAGCACCTCGCCCGGTTTGAGCTCGTTCATGTGCGCGGCCTCAAGGATCACCCGCGCCTGGCCGACGGCGATCTTCTGCCCCACGCTCTTGCCGGTGGAGAGAATCCGGCCATGTGACTTGATGTGGTAGATCTCCTGTATGGTCACATCCGCGGCGGACTTCACCGTCTCCGGTCTGGCCTGCACGATGTAGAGCTCGCCATCGTCCCCGTCCTTGGCCCACTCGATATCCATCGGCCGGCCGTAGTGCCGTTCGATGGTGGCGGCGTAGCGCGCCAGCTGCAGTACCTCCTCATCGCTGATGGCAAAGCTGCGCCGCTCCTCCAGCCGCACCCGCACATTGGTGGTCGACATGCCGGCATTCGGGTCGGAGGTGTAGATCATCTTCAGCGCTTTCTCCCCCAGCTGGCGCTTGAGGATCGGCCGTTTCCCCTCGGCCAGGGTCGGCTTGAAGACGTAGAATTCGTCGGGGTTGACCGCCCCCTGCACCACATTCTCCCCCAGCCCGTAGGCGGCGGTGATAAAGACCACATCGCGAAAACCGGTCTCGGTATCGATGGAGAACATCACCCCCGAGGCGGCCTTGTCCGAGCGCACCATCTTCTGCACGCCGATGGAGAGGGCCACATCCATGTGGGTAAAGCCCTTGTCCACCCGATAGGAGATGGCGCGATCGGTGAAGAGCGAGGCGAAGACCTGCTTGCAGGTGGCGAGCAGGTTAGTGGTGCCGCGGATGTTGAGGTAGGTCTCCTGCTGCCCGGCGAAGGAGGCGGTGGGCAGGTCCTCGGCGGTGGCCGAGGAGCGCACCGCCACATCGGTATTCTCGCCGTACTCCGCCTCCAGCTCCTGGTAGGCCTCACGGATCTCGGCGGCCAGCTCCGCCGGTATCTCGCCACGCTTGATCCACTGGCGGATCTTCGCCCCGGAGCGCTGCAGCGCGTCGACATCGCGGGTATCGAGTTGCGCCAGCTCGGTGGCGATTTTTTGATGCAGCTGGTTGTGCTCGATATAGAGGCGAAACCCCTCCGCAGTGGTGGCAAAGCCGTTGGGTACCTTGACCCCCTCACCGCCCAGGGCACGATACATCTCGCCGAGCGAGGCGTTCTTGCCGCCGACCAGCGGCACATCGGTAATCCCCAGCTCGGCGAAGCGCTTGACGTATTGCATGAACAGCTCCCTTACTCTTTGGTGATTCATCAGGCCCCACCTTACAGAGCCCGCGTTCAGCAAACAATGTAGCTCATTTTCTCCACTGGGTGGCAGGATGGCACAGTGGCGCGCCAGACTGCCGCCGGTGATGAGCGGTGGTGGACAAAACAGCGCAGGGGGATCTTGAACTCGCGGCTAATAACCCTATCTAACTCGTGAATCTTTTGCGGTGGCGCGATGGTAGCGCCGCGTTAGGGAGTTTCCGGGCCAACGTGTACGATTGGACCCAAACCATCTGGAGAGTCAATCTAATGAAGCGAATCGCTTTGTTTCTTGCCACCAACATCGCCATTCTGGTGGTGCTGTCGATCATCCTCGCCGTTACCGGCGTGGGTGCCATGCTGGATCAATCCGGCGGCATTGATTTTGGTGGCCTGCTGGCCTTTTCGGCCATCGTCGGCTTTGTCGGCTCCTTTATGTCGCTGGCCATGTCCAAGTGGACCGCCAAGCAGATGACCGGCGCCCAGCTGATCACCGAGCCGCGCAGCCCGACCGAGCGCTGGCTGGTGGAGACTGTGCGCCGCCAGGCCCAGCAGGCCGGCATCGGCATGCCCGAGGTGGCGATCTACAGCGCCCCCGAACCCAACGCCTTTGCCACCGGCATGAGTCGCAATAACGCGCTGGTGGCGGTGAGCACCGGTCTGATGCAGGGCATGGGTCAGGACGAGGTCGAGGCGGTGCTGGCCCACGAGGTGAGCCATGTAGCCAATGGCGATATGGTCACCATGGCGCTGATCCAGGGGGTGGTGAACACCTTCGTCATCTTCCTCTCGCGCATTATCGGTCACCTGGTCGACCGGGCGGTGTTCAAGACCGAACGCGGCCATGGCCCGGCCTTCTGGATCACCACCATCTTCGCCCAGATGGTGCTCGGCATCCTCGCCAGCATGATCACCATGTGGTTCTCGCGCCAGCGTGAGTTCCGCGCCGATGCCGGGGCCGCACGCCTCGCCGGCCGGGAGAAGATGATCAGTGCGCTGCAGGCCCTGCAACGCGGTGCCGGCGAGAACGAACTGCCCGATCAGATGGCCGCCTTTGGCATCTCCGGCCATATTGGCCATGGCGTGAAGCGACTGTTCATGACCCATCCCCCGCTCGAAGAGCGCATCGCCGCCCTGCGCTCGTTGCCGCGCTAGCGCGCCGAAATTTGCCGTGGCATGTTCTGCCGCGCGCTGAGCCAGGTGCTAAACTCCCCGGCCGGTAACGGTTTGCTGTAGTGATAACCTTGCAACATGTCGCACTTCAGGGCGAGCAGCGCGGTGACCAGGGCGGCGGATTCCACTCCCTCGGCGGTCACGCTCTTGCCGAGGTTGTGCCCCAGCATAATGGTGGAACGCACGATGGTGGCGCTCTCCTCATCCTCCAGCATGCGGAAGATAAAGCTGCTGTCGATCTTCAGTTCGTCGGCGGGCAGGCGTTGCAGGTAGGCGAGTGAGGAGTAGCCGGTGCCGTAGTCGTCGATGGCGATGCGGTGGCCAAGGCTGCTCAGTTCATTGAGTGTGGCAATGGTGTAGTCGGGGTCGATCATGGCCGCCGATTCGGTTACCTCGAAGCTCAGGCACCCATGGGGAATACCGCTCTGTTGCACCTGCTGCAGGATATAATTGAACAGATCGGGATCGAGCAGGTTGTGCGCGGAGAGGTTGACGGCGACGCGCAGTCGCGGCCCCGCGGTTCGCCACTGCGCCTGTTGCTGCGCCGCCTCGCGGATCACCCACCGTGTCAGCTGCTTGATGTAACCGGTACGCTCGGCGATCGGGATGAACTCGGCGGGCGAGATCATCCCGTGTTCCGGGTGGTTCCAGCGCAGCAGTGCCTCGGCCTCGGTGACGTGCCCGCTGCTGCCCTCCACCTTGGGCTGATAGTAGAGCTGCAGCTCCCCCTGGGTAATGGCGTTGCGCAGATGGCTGCCGAGGATCAGGTGGCGCACGTTGCTGCCATCTATTTCCGGTCGGTAGAGTTCGATGCCGCTGCCGAATTTTCGCGCGCGCCGCAGGGCGATGTCTCCGTGTTGCAGCAGTTCTCCGGCGCTGGTGGCGTGGTTCGGATAGACGGCAAGTCCCACACTGTACTCGATGTTGAGGGAGAAGGAGGCAGTGGCAAAGGGGGTGCTTAACGGTTGTATGATCTTCGCGATGACGGCATCGCAGTCGTCGATTCCCGCGCCCGGAAGGAGCAGGCAGAATTCGTCGCCACCAAGCCGCGCCACGGTATCGGTTTCGCGAATTGATAGCTGCAGGCGCTGCGCGAACTGCTGCAGGATGAGGTCGCCATTGTCGTGCCCCAAGGTATCATTGATCTCGCCCAGTTTGTTGATATTGAATTGCGCCAGCAGCAGCGGGTTGGAGAAACGTTGCGCGCGTGCGATCTCCTGCTCCAGCTCTGTCAGCAGGTGGAGGCGGTTGGGTAGCGTGGTCAGTCTGTCATGTGTTTCGTGGTGGTAGATCTCGCGCTGCCGGGCCAGCCGTTCACCGATATCAAGGGCGAGGGCAATGTAGATGGCGCGGCCAGCTATCTGTGACAATTGCAGCCGGACCTCAACCGGATAGCGTTCACCCTCCTTGCAGGTGTGGTGCGTCTCGAAGTTGATCTCTTGTCCGCTATTCAGGGACAACGGTGCCGCCAGCCGGCGCAGTTGGTCATCCGTTAGTTCGGTGGCGATCTCCAGGTAACCGCGAGAGGTCAATTCGTCGCCGCTGTAGCCCAGTTGCATAGCGGCGGTATGGTTGGCTTGCAGGATGGCGAGGGTATCCGCCGCGATGAGGTAGATCTCGTTACTGGCATGGTCGAGGATCTGGCCGAGCCGTTCCATATGCTGCTCGTTGTGTCGCTGTTCCGTAATGTCGTGGAGGGTGCCGGCCACACGCACCGGCCTGCCATGCGCCACCATCACTTCGCCGCGCTCCTGCACCAGCCGTTCACTTCGATCGGGGTGGCGAATGGCGTGCTCCATGATGTAGTTACCGCCGTTTTGCAACGCCTGCTGCATCTCCCGTTGTATTTCGTGGTCGAGCAGCTGAGACCGGTTTCCGGCGGTGGCATCGCGGAAGGTCTCATAACTTAGCGGCGTGCCACCCTTCGTCAGGCCGAGGATGCTGTAGACCTCGTCGGAGCAGTAAAACCGGTTGTCGTCAATATCCCACTCCCAGCTGCCGAGGCGGGCGATGCGTTGCGCCTTGCTCAGGCGGTCGCGACTGAGGCGCAGGTGCTCCTCGGTCTGGGTGAGAATCCGGTTACTCTCCTTGATGCGGGCGTGCTCCTCCAGCAGTTGCCGCTGCTTCTCCTGCAGGGTCTGTTCGGTGGCGCGGGCCAGGCGCAGAAAAAAGATGAACACCGAACCGGGCACCACCGCGAGCAGCAGGGCGGTGAGAGCAAGGGTTTTACCGCCCGCCTGCCACCAGTGTGTGGTGCGATCCAGCAGGAGCAGCATCCCTGCCTGTTCATCGCTGACGTCATGCAGTGGCAGGAAGGTGGCCTTGTAGTCGTGGTCGGCAGTGGTGATGTTGATCTGATGGTCAAAGACGATGCGCCTGCCATCCTTAAGGATTCTCTCCAGGGTCATCGGCAGGGTGGTTTCGTCCCTGGCGAGCAGCAGATAGCCGGGATAGCGTTCCCAGTTGAGGCGGTGCCCTGTCAGTTGCGCCAGCTCACCGCTCTTTTCAGGATCCAGCAGACTCTTGCGGATGAAAAGATAGATATCGAGCTGGAGTAACTGGCGAAGTCGGTTGATGATGTGGTCTATCTCCTCACCTAGTTCCAGATAGCCGATGAGCTCACCCTGATGGTACCAGGGCATCACTACCCGCAGGGTAAAGGTGCCCATCACACCCATTTCGAGGCCGTGGCTCGGTTGGCCGCGTTGCTCCGCCATAAGGGTGGTGTGACGCTCGATGCGATCACCGAAACGGGTCGGATTGTGAACCCGCAGTAAATTGATGCGGTCGGGGGTGGTGAAGTAGAAATGGGTGATGTGGTGATTGCGGTTCAGCTGTTCATAGAGTGACGCGCTGAGCCGCAGCAGCGCGTCACGATCACGGTGAATAAAGGCCTCGCGGATCGATTCGTCACGCTGCAGCATCGACAGGATGGGCAACATCATGTTGACGTCGTTCTCGATACTGGATTGGTAGACCGCACTGGCAATGCGGCTATGCATCTGTGCGTCGCTGCTAATACCGCTATTAACGTGCCAGGCAATGACAGAGGCAAAGGCGACGGCGGTGGTGGCAATCACCACCGCCAGCGGGATGAGGAGCCGTCTTTGCAGGTAGCCATGGTAGTTGTTGGTTTTCATTGTCTCTCCCTGTACACGTGCAGCGCCCGTTGCAGACTAATGCCCCCTACGCGATTTAGTCTAGCAGCATATGGAGTGGTGGCAATGTCCACTCACCTTGCGGGTGAGTGTCGTGACAGGCTGTGTCGAAATCTATGGGTAACGGTACTAGACTCGATGAGTAGTCTCGTGGCCGCAGGGTGTTGCGGGCTGCCGTGACGGCGTAAGGTTGAAGAGTAATAATAACGACAAGCCGTGCAACCGAACAGGAGTTTGCCTTTGGAACAAGCGAAGTTGCTGGGCGCCTATCTCGATGCCGTGCGTGAGATGCGCCGTGGCAAATTTACTGTCGAGTGGCCAGAAATTGGTGGTGACGATCCAGTCGCCCAATTGGGGCGGGAGTTGTCGCAGTTGGGGCGTTGGCTGGATCAGCGCTTTGAGGAGAACCGCAGGGTACAGGCGATCTTCACTGAGATCAGCGGTGGCGGATTTACTCACGAGGTGTTGGAGCGGGTCTACGACACCTTCCATGCCCTGATCCCCTATGATCGTATCGGCTGCGCCCTGCTGACAGAAGACCAACGCCGGCTGCAGGCGTGGTGGGTACGCTCCAGCCACCCCGAGAAGATGCGCCTTACCCGGGGCTACCAGGCGGCGCTGGCGGGGAGCAGCCTCGAAACCATTCTTGCCACCGGCGCGCCACGCATCCTCAATGACCTGGAGACCTATCTGCAGGAGCATCCCGGCTCCATCTCAACCCAGTTGATCGTCGCCGAGGGGATCCGCTCCAGCCTCACCTGTCCGCTTGTCGCCGAGGGGAAGCCGGTCGGTTTTCTCTTCTTCTCCAGCCGCAAGAAGAATACCTACCGCGACCTTCATCAGACGATCTTCCTGGAGATCGCCGACCACCTCTCGGTGCTGATCGAGCGCAGCCGCTTCTGCCAGCAGATCCATGACCTCAACCAGCAGCTGCTCCGGACGCAGCACGAGCTGAAGGAGCAGGCGCTGCGCGATATTCTTACCGGGGCGTTCAACCGCGGTGCCATCATGGCGGCGCTGGCCGAGCAGCTGAGCCACGCCCGGCGCAAGGGGCTCCCGCTCAGCGTCATCATGGCCGACATCGACCACTTCAAGGCGATCAACGATACCCATGGCCACCTGGGCGGTGATCTCGTGCTCAAGCGGGTGGCCGTCACCCTGCAGGGGTGCCTGCGCGACTACGATCAGCTCGGCCGCTACGGCGGCGAGGAGTTCCTGCTGGTGCTGGGGGAGACCCCCCTGGAGACGGCACAACAGGTCGCCGAGCGCATCCGCGCCGCGGTGGAGGGGTTGTTGCTGGAGGTGGAGGGGCGGTCGGTGCGGGTGACCATCAGCCTGGGGGTCGCCTCTCTGGAGCCAGTTGATGGCGACGATGTCACCCCCCTCGTGGGGCGGGCCGATGGCGCCCTCTACGCCGCCAAGCGCGCCGGGCGCAACCGGGTCTGCCTCGCTGGGCCGGCCGGGTAGTGGTGTGTTGAGCCTCCGGCGCTCACTCTTCGCCCTCCTACTATGGTTGGTGCCATCGCTGCTGCTGGCCGCGCAGACGGTGCGCGTCGGTATCTATCACAACAGTCCGAAGGTGGCCATTGCCGAGTCAGGAGAGGCGCAGGGGATCTTTGTCGATATCCTCGAGGCGATCGCCCGGGAGGAAGGGTGGGCGATGGAGTATCTCCCCGGCACCTGGGGCGAGGGACTCGACCGGCTGGCGGCGGGGGAGATCGATTTGATGCCAGACGTGGCCTACTCGACCACCCGTGAGGCGCAGTTCGATTTTCACCAGGAGCCGGTGATCTCCTCCTGGTTTCAGCTCTACACCCGGCGCGGCAGCGGGATTCGCTCCATTCCCGATCTGGCCGGCAAGCGGGTGATGGTGCTGGAGCGTTCGGTGCAGCAGGCCGCCTTCGAGCAGCTGGCAGGCAGTTTCGGTTTCCAGGTGACCCTGCTCCCGGTACCCGACTACCGCACCATGTTTGCGCAGGTGGCGGCCGGCGAGGCCGACGCGGCCATTACCAACCGTTACTACGGCCTGATGCACGCCGCGCAGTACGACCTTGAGGATACGGCGGTGGTGTTCCACCCCACCAACCTCTTCTACGCCGCACCCGAGGGGAAAAACGGGGCGCTGCTGCGCGCCATTGACCGCCATCTGGTGCGGATGAAGGGTGACCCGGGGTCGGTCTACTACCAGACGCTGGAGCGCTGGATCTCCGAAAAGGTCGACTTTTCACTGCCCGACTGGGTCAAGGTTGCCGCCCTGGTCGCGGGCATTGTCCTGCTGCTGAGTCTGGCGGGGGGTGCCCTGCTCAAGCGCCAGGTTAATATGCGCACCCTGCAGTTGCGCCAGCGCAATGAGGAGATGGCGTTCTTCAACCGCACCCTGCGCGCCACCGCCAGCAGCCTGGAGCTTGCCACTGTGCTGGAGGAGGCGACTCGCGGGGCGCTGGAGTTAACCGGATTCGACGGCGGCGTCTTCTGCCTGCGCGATGCGGAGCAGGGGCGACTGGAGGTGGCCGCGCGGATCGGCCCCTGTGGCGAGGCCGATTGTGCCCGCGACGGCGGGCCGCTGCGCGACGCCCTCTGCCCCGGCATGGTGGAGAACCTCGGCGGGCAGCCGGTGCTGCGCCATGCCGCCACGGCCAATACGCCGCTCCCCTGTGGCAATGTCCACGCCGAGGGGGTCTGCTGGAACGCCTTCTTTCCGCTCGCGGTGCAGGGACGCACCGTCGGCCTGCTCTGTCTCTACTCCCGCCGGGCCGAGGCGCCGGCGCAGCGGCTGCTCGATCTGGTGCAGGAGCTCTGCGTACCGGTGGCGCTGGCGCTGGAGAACAGCCGCCTTTACGAAGAGACGCGCCGCCACGCCCTGGAGCTGGAGCAGCGCGTGTCGGAGCGAACCCATGAGTTGAGTCAGATCACGGTGGCCCTGTTCAAGGCGAAGCAGGCCGCTGAGTCGGCCGATCGGCTCAAGTCGGCCTTCCTCGCCACCATGAGCCACGAGCTGCGCACCCCGCTCAACTCCATTATCGGCTTCACTGGTCTGGTGCTGCAGGAGATCCCCGGCCCGCTCAACGGGGAGCAGAAAAAACAGCTTGGCATGGTGCGCGACAGCGCTCGTCATTTGCTGGCATTAATCAACGACGTGCTCGATATCTCCAAGATTGAGGCGGGTGAGCTTGACGTCATTGCCGAACCCTACGACCTTGCTGCCTCAATTACCAAGGTCGTAGGCATCGTCGCCCCGCTGGCCGAGAAGAAGGGGTTGACGCTCACGGTCGAGGGGGTGGAGGGGGCCGGGACGCTGGTGGGCGATGCCCGCCGGGTCGAGCAGATCCTGCTCAACCTTCTTGGCAACGCGGTCAAGTTCACCGAACAAGGGGGGGTGACCCTCAGCGTCGAGCGGGTAAACGACTATAGTGAGGGTGGGTCCGCACCCCCCCGTGAGGTGGTGGTGGTGGGGGTCACCGATACCGGTATCGGTATCAGGGAGGAGGATATGTCGCAGCTCTTCCAGCCCTTTCGTCAGATCGACTCGGCCCTCTCGCGCCAGCACGAGGGGACCGGCCTCGGGCTGGCCATCTGTCACCGTCTGGCCGGGCTGATGGGCGGATGCATCGAGGCCGAGAGCCGTTGGGGGGAGGGGAGCCGCTTTACCCTGCGGCTGCCGCGGCATGGAACAACGGAGGAAGAGGTGGCTGATGGAGAGTAACCGGCGCATCCTGTTGATCGAGGACAACGAACAGAACCGCTACCTCACCCGCTATCTGCTCGAGGCGCGTGGCTGGGAGGTGGTCGAGGCCGTGGATGGCCCCACTGGACTGCGGCTGGCCAACGAGATCGACCCGACGCTGATCCTGCTCGATATCCAGCTCCCCGGTATGGATGGCTACGCGGTGGCCCGCGCCCTGCGTCAGCTTGCGGCCCTGCGCGCCATCCCGCTCATTGCCGTCACCTCCTACGCCATGCCGGGCGATCGTGAACAGTGTCTGGCGGCGGGGTGCAGTGGCTATCTTGAAAAACCGATCGATCCGCAAACCTTCGCCGAGCAGGTCGAAGCCTTTATGGAGAGTGCGGCATGACCCGTGCCCTGATCGTCGATGACCGGGAGGATAACCGTTACCTGTTGCGGGCCCTGCTCCAGGGCCATGGCTTCGAGGTGGTCGAGGCCGCCAACGGTCAGGAGGCGCTGGGGGCGGCGCGCCGGCAACCCCCCGATGTGGTGATCAGCGACCTGCTGATGCCGCTGATGGATGGCTACACCCTGCTGCGCGAGTGGAAGGGCGATGCGCAGCTCGCCACCATCCCCTTTATCGTCTACACCGCCACCTATACCGAACCGAAGGATGAGCAACTGGCAATTGAGCTTGGGGCCGACGCCTTTATCGTCAAACCGGCCGAGCCGGAGCTATTCATACAGCACCTGCAGCAGATGCTGGCCAGTGCCCAAGGGGGGGCGTTGCCGGTGCGCAAGGGGGTGCTGCGTGAGGAGGAGGCGCTCAGGCTCTACAGCGAGGTGTTGGTCAGGAAGCTGGAGAAGCGCGGTGCAGAGCTTGAACAGCGGGTGGCTGAGCTCTCGGCCTCGCAGCAGCAGATCGAACGGCTCAACCGCTTCTACGCCGCCCTGAGCGAGACCAACCAGGCGATCGTTCACCTGAAACGGGAGAGCGAACTGTTCGACGCGGTCTGCCGTATTGCGGTGGAGCATGGCGGTATCAAGTTCGCCTGGATTGGCATGCTCGATGTCGAGAGCGGCGAGGTGGTACCGGTGGCGTGGAGCGGTATTGGCGAGGCCTATTTTGCCGCAGCACGCCCCTTTACCCTGCACGGCACGCGCCGTAGCCCGGTGGAGTTTGTGCTCAGTGAGGGGCGAACCTATCTCTGTAACAATCTGGCGGGCGAAGCGGATCTCGCGCCGGTTCACCGTCAGCTCCGGGAGGCGGAGCTTGAGGCGGCCATCTCCCTGCCGCTGTGTCGTACCGGTAAGATCGTGGGGGCGCTCACCCTGTTTGCCGCTGAAGCGGGCTTCTTTGACGAGGCATTGACCGCCCTGGTGACAGAGATGGCCAACGACATCACCTTCGCCCTCGATAACTTCGAGCGGGAGCGGCTGCGTGGCGCGGCCGAACTGCAGCTGCGTGCCAGCGAGGAGGCCAACCGCCTGAGCCGTCGCGCCGTCGAGGCCTCAGCCAACGGTATCATGCTCAGCGCCATCACCCCCGAGGGGCACCCGCTTATCTACGTCAACCCCGCCTTCGAGCGCATCACCGGCTATCGCTGCGACGAGGTGATGGGACGCGATCCGCGCTTCCTGATGGGGGAGGATCCGAAGCAGCTTGGTGTGAACGAGATCCGTGGCGCACTGCGCGCACGGCGCGAGGGGGGGGCAATCCTGCGCAACTATCACAAGGATGGCCGCCTCTTCTGGAACGAGCTGACCATCGCCCCGGTACTGGATGGCAGCGGCGTGGCCACCCACTTTGTCGGCATCATCAACGATATCACTGAGCGCAAGCAGTACGAGGAGCAGCTCGAACGGCAATACAGCGAGGATGCGCTGACCGGACTGGCGAGTCGCAACCTGCTGAAGGATCGCACCACCCAGGCGATCGGGTATGCCACGCATCGGGGGCGTGCGGTGGCGCTGCTGTTCATCGATCTCGATGACTTCAAGCGGGTCAACGACAGTCTGGGCCACGCGGTGGGCGACACCATCCTGCGCACCGTGGCCGAACGGCTCCGAGGTTGCCTGCGCGATCACGACACCGCCGCACGGATGGGGGGCGATGAGTTTGCCGTGGCACTCACCGACCTGGCCCAGCCGCAGGATGCGCTGTTGCTGAGCAACAGGCTGTTGCAGGCGCTCGACCAGCCGCTGCTGGTCGACGGGCGGGAGATCGACATCACCGCCAGCATCGGCGTCAGCCTCTTCCCCCAGGATGGCGACAACTACGACACCCTGCTGCGCAACGCCGATACGGCGATGCACCATGCCAAGGAGGGGGGGCGCAATACGGTGCAGTTCTACACCGCCGGGATGAACAGCGAGGCGCGTCAGCGGCTCGACCTGGAGCTGCGTCTGCGACAGGCCCTGGAGCGTAACGAGCTGCTGCTCCACTACCAGCCGGTGGTCGAGCTGGAGAGCGGGCGGATCTACGGTGTCGAGGCGTTGCTGCGCTGGCGTAACGAGGAGGGGCAGCTCATCGCCCCCGAACGCTTCATCCCGCTCGCCGAGGAGACGGGTCTCATCGTTTCCATCGGCGAGTGGGTCATCTACACCGCCTGCCGGCAGGCGCGGCGCTGGCAGCAGGCGGGCATCGAGCTGGTGATGGCGGTCAACCTCTCGGCACGGCAGTTTCACGCCGAGGATCTGGTCGCCACCGTAAAGTGGTGCCTGGAGCGCAGCCAGCTCCCCGCCCGGCTGCTCAAGTTGGAGATCACCGAGACGGCGGTGATGGCGAATGCCGCCCAGGCAGAGCAGATCCTGACGCAGCTCAAGGCGATTGGGGTCAGCATCTCGGTCGATGATTTTGGTACCGGCTACTCTTCGCTAGCCTATCTGCGGCGCTTCCCCATCGATCAGCTGAAGATCGACCGCTCCTTCGTGCAGGAGGTAACCCACCACCCCGACAGTGCCGCCATCGTGCAGGGGATCATCAGCCTGGCACAGAGCCTGCGCCTGCAGACCGTGGCCGAGGGGGTGGAGAGCGAGGCGCAACGCGATTTTCTCAAACAGGCCGGTTGCGATCTGATGCAGGGTTTTCTCTTCAGCCGTCCGCTCCCGGCGGAGGAGCTGGCGCAGTTGTTACAAACCGCCCTCAGGTGATGACGGTTGGGGCGCTGCGTCCGGTCCGTTCCCTGAGTTCGGCGATCTCGGCGGCCAGCGTGATCAGCCCGGCGAGCACCTGCTGCGTCTCCCCCCGCACCCTGCCCGGATCGGCCTCGTAGTGTTCGATATAGAGGCGCAGTGTCGCCCCCTCGGTGCCGGTGCCGGAGAGGCGGTAGATGATGCGCGAGCCATCGGCAAAGCCGATGCGCAGCCCCTGGTTCCGGCTCACGCTGCCGTCGACCGGGTCGCGATAACTGAAGTTGTCGGCGTAGCTCACCGTGCTACCGGCAAGCTCCCTGCCGACAAGTTGTGGCAGTTGTGACTCGACATGCGCCATTAGCCCCCTGGCCGCCTCCAGCCCGATCCCCTCGTAGTCGTGACGGGTGTAGTAGTTGCGGCCATATTCCGCCCAATGTGCCTTCATGATCTCGGCCACCGACTGCTGGCGCACGGCGAGGATGTTGAGCCAGTAGAGCACCGCCCACAGTCCATCCTTTTCGCGCACGTGATCCGAACCGCTGCCGAAGCTCTCCTCGCCGCAGAAGACGATGCGTCCGGCATCCAGCAGGTTGCCGAAGAATTTCCAGCCGGTGGGGGTCTCGAAACAGGCGATCTCCAGTTTCTCTGCCACTTTATCGACCGCGCAGGAGGTGGGCATGGAGCGGGCGACGCCGTTGAGGCGGCCCCGGTAGCCGGGGACAAGCTCGGCGTTGGCGGCCAGCACCGCCAGCGAGTCGGAGGGGGTGACGAAGAAGTTTGCGCCGAGGATCATGTTGCGATCGCCATCGCCGTCGGAGGCGGCGCCAAGGTCGGGGGCGTCGGCGCCGAACATCTGTGCCACCAGCTCCTCGGCATAGGTGAGGTTGGGGTCGGGGTGGCCGCCTCCAAAGTCCTGTTTTGGCTCACCGTTAATCACGCTGCCAGCCGGGGCGCCGAGCCGCCGCTCCAGGATCTCGTGGGCGTAGGGGCCAGTGATGGCGTGCATCGCATCGAAGCAGAGGCGAAAGCCGCCTTGAATGAGGGCGCGCATCGCCGCAAAGTCGAAGAGCTGCTCCATCAGTTCGGCGTAGTCGGCCACCGGATCGATCACCTCCACCCGCATCGTGCCGATGGTGTGTTCGGTGAGGTGGTCGATGTCGATGTCGGGCAGCTCCATGATGCGGTATTCATGAAGGGTTTTGGTGTGTTCGAAGATCGCCTCGGTCACCCCCTCGGCGGCGGGGCCGCCGTTGGGGGTGTTGAACTTGATGCCAAAGTCGCCATCGGGGCCGCCAGGGTTGTGGCTGGCCGAGAGGATGATGCCGCCTTGTGTCTCGTATTTGCGGATCATCGCCGAGGCGGCGGGGGTGGAGAGCAGGCCGCCCCGACCCACCAGCACGCGGGCAACGCCGTTGGCCGCCGCCATCTTGATGATCACCTGTATCGCCTCGCGGTTGTAGTAGCGGCCATCGCCGCCCAGCACCAGGGTGCCGCCCTTGAGGCTCACCTGGGTGTCGAAGATCGCCTGTACAAAGTTGTGCAGGTAGGGGGGCTGCTGAAAGACGGCCACCTTCTTGCGCAGGCCGGAGGTACCGGGGCGCTGATCAGTAAAGGGGGTGGTCTTTACGGTGTTGATATTCATCGTTCTCTTCTCGCGTTCCGTAGCGTGGGGGACATTCAAGCACAGTGCAAACGAGCGGGCCAGAGAAAAGCGCTTGAATTCCGGTAGAATAGCCGCACCTTTAGCAACGTCACGTTATAACTGGCTGTAAATTGGAGGAAAATCTTGCAATGACCGTGGATGCACATAAAGAGACACTGGGGTTTGAGACCGAGGTGAAGCAGCTGCTGCACTTGATGATCCACTCCCTCTATTCCAACAAGGAGATCTTCCTGCGCGAGCTGGTCTCCAACGCCTCGGATGCCTGCGACAAGCTGCGCTTCGAGGCGCTCTCCGATGATGCCCTCTATGAGGGGGAGCAGGATCTGAAGATCGAACTGGCCTTCGACAAGGAGGCCCGCACCGTCACCCTGCGCGACAACGGCATCGGCATGAGCCGCGAGGAGGTGATCGCTAACCTTGGCACCATCGCCCGCTCCGGCACCCGTGCCTTCCTGGAGTCGATGAGCGGCGAGCAGCAGAAGGATGCCAACCTCATCGGCCAGTTCGGCGTCGGCTTCTACTCCTCCTTTATCGTCGCCGACCGGGTCACCGTCACCACACGCCGCGCCGGTCTCACCCCCGAGCACGGGGTCTGTTGGGAGTCGGCCGGCGAGGGCGACTACACCCTGGAGAACGTGGAGAGGGCCGAGCGCGGCACCGAGATCGTGCTGCATCTGCGCGAGGGTGAGGAGGAGTTTGCTGACGGCTGGCGTCTGCGTTCCATCATCCGCAAGTACTCCGACCACATCACCCTGCCGATCCTCATGCAAAAGGAGGCGATGCCCTCCGGCGATGAGGAGAAGGAAGAGAACGAGACTGTGGTCCCCGAGCTGGAGACGGTGAACAAGGCCTCCGCCCTCTGGACCCGTGCCAAATCCGAGATCAGTGACGAGGAGTACACCGAGTTCTACAAGCACGTGAGCCACGACTGGGAGGAGCCGCTTGCCTGGAGCCACAACCGCGTCGAGGGCAAGCTGGAGTACACATCGCTGCTCTACGTGCCCAAGCGCGCACCGTTCGACCTGTGGGATCGCGAGCGGCGCAACGGCATCAAGCTCTATGTGAAGCGCGTCTTCATCATGGACGATGCCGAGCATCTGATGCCCAACTACCTGCGCTTCGTGCGCGGGGTGATCGACTCTGCCGACCTGCCGCTCAACGTCTCGCGCGAGATTCTGCAGCACAACAAGGTGACCGACGCGATGAGGAGCGGCTCGGTGAAGAAGGTGCTGGGGCTGCTGGAGAGCATGGCCAGGGATGAGCCTGAGAAGTACCGTGAGTTCTGGCAGGAGTTCGGCCGGGTGATGAAGGAGGGGCCGGGCGAGGACTTTGCCAACAAGGAGCAGATCGCCGGCCTGTTGCGCTTCGCCTCCACCCATAACGACAGCGACGAGCAGAGCGTCTCGCTGGCCGACTACGTCTCGCGCATGAAGGAGGGGCAGGAGGCGATCTACTTCATCACTGCCGACTCCTTCGCCGCGGCGAAAAACTCCCCGCACCTGGAGATCTTCCGCAAGAAGGGGATCGAGGTGCTGCTGATGCACGAGCGGGTTGATGAGTGGCTCGGCTCCGCCCTTACCGAGTTCGACGGCAAACCCATGAAGTCGGTCACCAAGGGCGAGCTCGACCTTGGCAGTCTGGAGGACGAAGAGGAGAAGAAGAAGCAGGAGGAGACGGCCAAGGACTTTGAGGCATTGCTCAAGCAGGTGCAGGAGTCACTTGGCGAGCGGGTGAAGGAGGTGCGTATCACCCATCGTCTCACCAACTCCCCGGCCTGTCTGGTGACCGGCGAGCACGAGATGAGCGCCAATCTGGAGCGCATCCTCAAGTCAGTCGGGCAGGAGGCCCCTTCCATCAAACCGATTATGGAGCTTAACCCGGAGCACCCGCTGGTGGGCAAGTTGAAGGCGGAGGAGGGGGGGCGCTTTGATGACATGGCCTCCATCCTCTTCGATCAGGCGCTGCTCGCCGAGGGTGGCACCCTGGACGACCCGGCCAGCTTCGTCGCCAAGCTCAACAAGATGTTGCTGGAGATGAGCAGCTGATTGACGGCGCTCCAAAAAAGAGGCGGCCCCGGTGACGGGGCCGCCTTTTTTCTTCCTGCCGTGCGTCCCCCCTGGTCGATGAGCGCGATGCCGTTGGCAGTGATCTATCTGCCGCCCACTACCTGTTCGCCGGAGAGCGCCTCGTACATGGTGGTGATCTCGTTCATCTGTTCGAGGAGCTTTTCGCTGGTCATGGCGGCGATCAGTGGCACCAGCTTCTCGCCATTGAGCCCCAGCCCATGATCGAACAGCGCCCACTGTTTGGCGGCCTCCGCCAGTTTGGCATTGATCGCCGGGCTGTTCTCCCTGGCGTTGGTCAACTCCGCCAGCGCCCCCTTGAATTCGTTTCTGGACTGTTCCATTTCGGAGCGGATCTCGGCATTGTCGAGCTGCCAGGCCCGTAACATGTAGAACTTGGCCAGGCGTTGCGAGAGCATGCGCTGGCGCCCCGAGACATTGACCAGCCGGCCAAAGGAGCTGCCGGAGGTGTCCTGAAGCTTCAGTACCACCTTGTTGGCGGCGCGCAGCAGCTCATCATTGGTCTCCAGCAGGAGCTGGGCGTTTTCACGGCTCACCGGGGCCTGCAGGGTCTTTTTGAACGGCTGCCAGAGCGCCTCGACCCGCGCCAGGGCGGCGCCAATCTCCCCGTTGCCGCTGGTGTAGGCGTTCAGCTCGTGCAGTTGCAGCTCAAACAGGTCAATGGCCTTCCTTAACTGCTCCTCTGCGACGTCCTGCTGCACGTCGATGCCGAGCATGCAGTAGCTCTTTACCATGCGCTGCGTGAGCATGCGCTGGCGCCCCGCCTTGTTGATGGCCGACGAGATCGAGGTGATCTCCGCTGCAACCGGCAGGGTAAAGGCCACGAGTAGCAGCAGCGATAACAGCAGGGTGATGGGGTGTTTCATACAATACTCCAGATGCGAAGGGGGGAGGGGGCCGCCCCACCCGGCGAGGGCAGGCGGCATCTGGTTCTAGTTTCGGTGAGAGATCCCCTTGGGACAATTGGGCTAAAGTGGTAGTTGCCCCTAGGTACGCCGTCCGTCGCGGCCGACTGACTTGGCATGGGGGTGGTTTTGCGGCACCCTTAACGGATAACAATTTCTCGGGATATTCACACATGAAGTTCAGGGTCTGGGGTCACTGCATCGACTGCCACTTCGAGGGGATGCTGGAATACTCCCACATTGAAGGGGAGGCCTATGAGGAGGTGGAGGCGGTGATGTTGCTGCAGCACTGTCCCGCCTGCGAGACCACCGAGCATGCCCTGATCCCCTACGCCTACTACCAGCAGATGATGGAGGATGTGCGCGCCTATCGGGAGGCGCTGGGGGAGTAGCACGCCATGCAGTCCCAGACATGTGACAAGGTGCGCCTCGACAAGTGGCTCTGGGCAGCACGCTTTTTCAAGACTCGCGCCCTCGCCACCGAGGCGATCAACGGCGGCCATGTCCACCTCAACGGCAGTCGCGTCAAGCCCTCGCGCCCCCTCCTCATCGGCGATCGGTTGACCATCCGTAAGGGGGCCGATAGCTATGAGGTGACGGTGCTGCAGCTTGCCGACAAGCGCGGCTCGGCCACCCTGGCCCGTGAGCTCTATGCCGAGGAGGAGGCAGCCCGTCTCAAACGCGAGCAGCTGGCCGAGCAGCGGCGGCTGGAGATGGCGATGCAGCCCCATCCACCACGCCGCCCCGACAAAAAAGGGCGGCGGCAGATCATCCGCTTCATCAACAAGAACGGTTGAAATTGGCCATTTTCCACCCTATCTGTGTATCATTAAACACTAATGTATGAAAGCCGCCGGGGAGACGCACCGGTAGAACTTTTTTTGATCGCGGCAGTGTGGCGTGATCGCAGAGTGATGAATCAGGAGATAAGAGATGGCGCATGTAGACCTCACCAAAGATAACTTCGATGAAGTGGCCGCGGGCAGCGATTTTATGATTATCGATTTCTGGGCCCCCTGGTGCGGTCCCTGCAAACAGTTCGGTCCGATCTTCGAAGAGACGGCGAAGAAGTATACCGATATCACCTTTGCCAAGGTCAACACCGAGGAGGAGCAGGAGCTTGCCGGTCACTTCCAGATCCGCTCCATCCCCACCCTGATGATTATGCGCGACCAGGTCGTGATCTACGCCCAGCCCGGCGCCCTGATGGGGGGGCAGTTCGAGCAGCTCATCGAGAAGGCGCGTGAGCTCGATATGGATGAGGTGCGCAAGCAGGTGGCCGCACAGCAGGAGGCCGGGCAGGGCGCCTGAGTCATTTCCGCCAGAGAGGTAGGCTATCAGCCTCTCTGACCATTGTTGACTGAATCCGTGGAGCCTTCATGCGTCCTGCGCACATAGCCACTGTTCTTGAACAGGAATTTCTCAGTACCCGCGAGGGGCACCACACCCCGGTGATGTTGTGGGGGCCGCCCGGTGTCGGCAAGTCGCAGCTGGTGCTGCGCGTCGGCGCGCGCCACCAGGTGCCGGTGATCGACCTGCGCCTGTCGCAGATGGAGCCCTCCGACCTGCGCGGTATCCCGTTTCGCCATGGCGACTTCGTCGAGTGGGCGCCACCGGCGGTATTGCCCGATGCCGAGCGACACGGCCCCGTCGGTGTGCTGTTTCTCGATGAGATAAACGCTGCCCCGCCCAGCGTCTCCGCCGCTGCCTACCAGCTGATCCTCGACCGGCGTTTGGGTGAATACCGGGTACCGGCGGGCTGGGCCATCTTTGCCGCCGGTAATCGTCAGGGGGATCGCGGCGTTACCTACACCATGCCGGCGCCACTGGCCAATCGCTTCGCCCACTTCGAGGTGGAGACCAACCTCGACGACTGGGTCTCCTGGGCCTATGCCAACGGCATCGACGAGCGGGTGATCGCCTTTTTGCGCTTTCGCCCCGAGCTGCTCTTTGACTTCGACCCGGCCCACAACCCGGTTGCCTTCCCCTCGCCGCGCTCCTGGGAGTTCGCCCACCGTGCCCTGCAAAAGTTCGCCAGCCACGGCTCGCTGCTGGTCAACACCCTGCAGGCCTGTGTCGGTCCCGCCGCTGGGATCGAGCTGGGGGCCTTCGTCGCCAACCTCGACAACCTCCCCGACCTCGATGCCATCCTGCGCCGTGAGCCGGTGACCCTGCCCAGGGAGATCGACCTGCAGTACGCCGTCGCCTCCGCCCTGGTGGGGCGGGCCCTGCGCGCGAAGAGCGAATCGCAGGCCGAGGCCAACGCGGTCTACGGCGCCATTCTCGAATTTGCCGGCCGTTTTCGTGACCGTGAGATGGGGGTGATGCTGGTCTCCGACCTGCACCGTGCGATCGGCCAAGAGATCTTCGCCGTACCCGAATTCTCGCCCTGGGCGCAGGCGGTGGCCGAGGTGATGTTGTACTGAATGGATGATTAACCGCGAAGGACGCGAAGGGGCGCTAAGGTAAAAATGAATAAAAAAATGTTTGTTTTTCTCGGCGTTCCTTTGCGTTCTTTGCGGTTAATGGGGTTTGGTTTTTAAGATGGCTGGTGATGTAGCGACAAAACTGAGCGCGGCGCGCACCCGGCTCATCCTCGACAAGCCCTTTCTCGGCGCGTTGGTGCTGCGCCTGCCGATGGTGGAGGCAGACGGGGAGTGGTGCAAGACGGTCGCCACTGATGCCCGCGCCTTCTACTACAACGTTGACTATATCGACTCACTCAGCGTCGAGCAGACCCAGTTCGTGCTGGCCCACGAGGCGCTGCACTGCGCCCTCTCGCACTTCGCCCGCCGCCAGCACCGAGACAAGCACCGCTGGGACCTCGCCTGTGACTTGGCGATTAACCCGCTGCTCATCGCTGATGGGCTCAAGCCCTGCCACGACGCCCTCTACCTGCCCGACTTCGAGGGGATGACCGCCGAGGAGATCTACCCCTGTCTTGATGAGTACGAGGATCTGACGCCGCACGACGATCATGTCTACGACGCGGAGAACGAGAGCGGTGGCGGCAGGCAGGGGGCGGGGGGTAGCCACGAGTCGCTGGAGCGCGGCTCCGAGGGGGGCAATCAGCAGCAGAAGCAGAGCCCCGACAACACCGGCGGGTGCGGCGATGCGCCGAAGAGGGAGAAGCCCAAACAGGAGCCGGGGCAGGGAGAGGGCGAGCAGGAACAGCAGGGTAGCCAGGGGAGCGGTTCAGGGCAGGGCGCCGACCAGCCGCCGCCACTGACACCGGAGGAGAGGGAGAGCCTCTCCGTGCAGTGGCAGCAGCGCATGGCCGGGGCCGCGCAGCAGGCGATGCAGGCGGGCAAGCTCTCCGGGCCGCTGCGGCGCATCATCGACCACCTGCTGCAGCCGCAGCTGCCGTGGCGCATGATCCTGGCCCGTTATCTAAACGCCACCGCCCGCGATGACTACAACTACTCGCGCCCCTCGCGCCGCGAGGGCGACTACATCATGCCGAGCCTGAAGAGCCACGAGCTCGATGTGGTGGTGGTGGTCGACACCAGCGGCTCGGTGAGCGACAGGGAGATGAACGAGTTCGTCTCCGAGGTCAATGCCCTGAAGGGGCAGATCCGCGCCCGCATCACCCTGCTCGCCTGCGACTCGGGCCTGGCCGCTGAGGGCCCATGGCGCTTTGAGCCGTGGGAGGAGTTCGCGCTACCCCATCACCTTGCCGGTGGTGGCACCACCGACTTTCGCCCGGTCTTCGACTGGGTAAATCGTGAGAACAGACGCCCCGATGCGCTGGTCTATTTTACCGATGGCGTGGGCACCTTCCCGCAGCAGGAACCCCATTTCCCGGTAGTGTGGCTGATCAAGGGGAAGAGGATGGTGCCGTGGGGCAACCGCATACAGTTAAACTAAGTTGTTGGTTGTGGGAGCGGCGTCTCGCCGCGAAGGATGTGGATAGACCATTCGGCCCGAGGACGGGCCTCCCACAGTAGAGGTCATTTGGAGTGGTGGTTTGGAATTAAGTCCCGAAGATGCACTGCGTCTCAATGTGTTGCTGGCCAATGCCGAGGCGGTGCGCATCGACGAGAGCCGCATGACGATCCATGGGCTGAACGGTGAGCAGGAGATGAAATTCCAGCTCAATCCGACCGGTCGTAGTGATCAATATCTGCGCAAGGTGCGCGAGATGTTGTCGAGTGTGGTGCTCGACTCGCCCGGCGGCTATCCGCTCTTTATGCGCCGCTGGACGCGTATGGGGCAGATTGGCAGTGAGCAGCTGGATCGGCTGTTGAAGATTGGTGAGCCGGAGGCGGTGATGGCGGTGGTCTGCTCACGCACCCTCTCCAATGAACTGGCCCGCCGTGCCTGGTGGTGCGCCCCCTATTCGGAACATGCGCGACGCATGCTGGAGAGCCCCGCCGTGGTGGCGGCGCCCATGGGCAAGGTGTTGGCGGACCATTTGATTGAGCACCTGCCCTTTGAGAGCGAACCGCGCGATATGTTGCATACGGTGCGTCTGGTGTTGCAGCCGGGACTGCTCGATGAGGAGCAGAAGAGGGCGCTCTGGCAGGGCGGTGAGCGCAACAAGATCTACCGTATCGGTTTTCTCGAAGCGCTGCCGCATGACCTGCCGCAGAAGCAGCCGGCCCGTACCGATCTGGCGCGGTATCGTGAACGGTTACAGGCGCTGGTCGGTAATCGTTACGCCCAACAGCTGCTGGAGCTGTTGGATGAGGCGGGGCAGAGCTTTCTTGCCATCGCCGAGGACGCCATGCTCCAGCCCGCCGATCAGGAGGTGGCGAGCGCCCTGTTCAATGCCCTCGGCCGCTACTTCGACCGCTCGCAACAGCGGCAGCCGCTGCGCGAACTCGCCACAGCGCAGGCGCTGGTGGCACAGCGGCTTGAGGAGGAGCCGCCACTGCAGGCGCTGTTGCAGCAACTGCCAGAACTGGCCGGGGAGCTGACGGCACTGTTGATGCTCGCTTACAGCAGCGAACATCTGCTCTATCCAGTCTTCAGTCAGAGCGATGCGGTCGGCACCGTGATGCATGAAAAGATCGCCCCCATCACCCTGCCGCTGCGCCGTCACATGGCGCGACTGCGGGGGTTAGATCCCGATACGGTGAGCGACCAGCGCCGCCGTTCGCGCCGTCGCGGGTCGACGCCGTGAGGCTCGGTCGCCTTTTTATGGTCGACTTTGGGGCTGATTTGCCGCTAACAGAGCGTTTGCCACCTCTGGCCGCACTGTGCATAATCAGCGGGATAATAATTTCCACGAACGAAAAGGGTATGTTATGCGTTTGATTCTATTGGGAGCGCCGGGCGCCGGTAAGGGTACTCAAGCTCAATATATCTGTGAGAAGTACCAGATTCCGCAAATCTCGACCGGCGACATGCTGCGTGCGGCGGTCAAGGCGGGCACTCCGCTGGGTCTGGAGGCGAAGAAGATCATGGATGAGGGTGGTCTGGTCTCCGATGACATTATTCTCGGTCTGGTGAAGGAGCGCATTGGCGCGGACGACTGCAAGAATGGCTTCCTGTTTGACGGTTTTCCGCGCACCATTCCGCAGGCCGAGTCGCTGAAGGAGCAGGGCGTGGCGCTCGACTATGTGGTGGAGATTGATGTCGATGATGGCGAGATCATCAAGCGCATGAGCGGGCGGCGGGTACATCCCGGTTCGGGCCGTACCTACCACACCATCTTCAATCCGCCGAAGGTCGAAGGCAAGGATGACGAGACCGGCGAGGATCTGATCCAGCGCGCCGATGACAATGAAGAGACGGTGCGCAAGCGTCTGGATGTCTACCATTCGCAGACCCAGCCACTGGTGGAGTTCTACTCCAAATGGGCCGCGAGCGGTGAGGCTGGCGCCCCCCGATACGCCAGGGTAGAGGGAACAGGCAAGAGCGTGGAAGAGAACCGTGATGCGGTTCTCGCGGCGTTGAGCTGATCCTGTTGTGTAGCCGTTAAAAAACCCGCGCCGGTAACGGCGCGGGTTTTTTTATGGTTGTCGAATTATACTCGGAGCGTATCTACTCGCCCCCTGATATAGCTACCACCTCTTCACATCGGGGCAACGATAAAAACCGTAGGAGCGCCTATGGCGCGATGGGCCGGTGGCTCCCTCGCCCTCTATCGCGGCAGAGCCGCTTCTACGAAACAGCGATACCCGTGGGAGTAGTTACCTCGGAGCGAACCGCGTGCCACCAAGGAGTTGAAATGAGTCAGCCGAAAAAAATCGGCGTTCTGCTGATCAATCTGGGCACCCCCGATGCCCCGACCCCGGCCGCCCTGCGCCGTTATCTGGCCGAGTTTCTGTGGGATAAACGGGTGGTGGATCTACCGCGTCCGCTCTGGTGGCTGATCCTGCACGGCATCATCCTGCGCACCCGTCCGGCCCGCTCGGCCCGTGCCTATCAGGGGGTGTGGAGTGAGGCGGGCTCGCCGCTGCTGGTGATCGCACGCCAACAGCAGCAGGGGTTGCAGGCGCTGCTGGATGGGCAGAGTCCGGGGCGCTTCCAGGTTGCCCTCGGCATGCGTTACGGTAACCCCTCGGTGGCACACGCCGTGGAGGAGCTGCGCGACCAGGGGGTCGGCGAGCTGGTGGTGCTGCCGCTCTACCCGCAAAACTCCTGCTCTACCACCGGCTCCAGTTTTGACGCGCTGGCCGCGGCGCTGCAATGCCACCGTTTTGTGCCGCCGCAACGATTCATCGCCGATTACCACGACCATCCGCGCTATATTCAGGCCCTGGCCGACTCGGTGCGCGCGGCGTGGCAACAGCACGCGCAGCCCGACAAGCTGGTGATCTCCTTTCATGGTACGCCAGTACGTTTTCGCGACGAGGGGGATCTCTACTACGCGCAGTGTCAGACCACTGCGCGCCTGCTGGCCGCGGCGCTGGGGCTCACTTCAGAGCAGTGGTTGCTCAGCTTCCAGTCGCGCTTTGGCCGCGAGGAGTGGTTGCAACCCTATACCGACGTTACCCTGCGGGCACTGCCGCTGCAGGGCGTCAAGGCGGTGGATGTGATCTGTCCCGGTTTTTCCGCCGACTGCCTGGAGACGCTGGAGGAGATCTCGGTGGAGAATCGTGACTATTTTAAGACGGCGGGCGGGCGGGAATATCATTACATTGCGGCGCTGAACGACTCTCCCGCGCATCTCGCGTTGCTCGCCGCCCTTGTCGGTGACTGATGCGATGAGCCGTTGTCGCCATGAGCTGTGCCGTATCCCGGGGATTGGGGAAAAGATGGCGCAGCGGCTTCGCGAACTGGGTTACCAGCGGATCGCCGAACTAAAGGGTGCCGATCCACAGCAGATGTACCAGCGCCTGATCATGCTGCGCGGCGCGCCGGTAGACCGTTGCGTGCTCTACACGTTTCGCTGCGCCGTCTACTTTGCCAGTAACCCTGTCCATGAGCCGCAGAAGTTGCACTGGTGGTACTGGAAGGATGACTCTTAAGTCTGACAGGCGCTACTCGCCAAACACCACCCGTGCCACCTCGCGGTAGTGGCTGGCGAAGTTTACCGTGATCCCCTCCCTGATGTAGCCGGGCAGCTCCTCGAAGTCGCCGCGATTGGCCTCGGGCAGAAGTAGCTCGCGAATGCCGATGCGCCGGGCGGCAATCACCTTTTCGCGGATACCACCTACCGGCAGCACCTGCCCGGTGAGGGTGAGCTCACCGGTCATCGCCAGCGGGCGGGGAACCTTCTTGCCCCTGGCCAGCGAGAGCAGCGCGGTGGCCATGGTGACCCCCGCCGAGGGGCCGTCCTTGGGGGTGGCCCCCTCCGGGACATGCAGATGGACAAAGGCATCGTCGTAAAAGCGCTCGCTGGCGCCATACTGTTTGAGGTGCGAGGCGATGTAACTGTAGGCGAGCTCGGCCGATTCACGCATCACCTCGCCCAGTTTGCCGGTGAGTTTGAAACCACGGTGTTTGGTGTGTACCGCGGTGGCCTCGATGCTGAGGGTGGCGCCTCCCATGGCGGTCCACGCCAGCCCGGTGACCACGCCAACACCGATGATTGGTTTCTCCTTTTGAAAGATCGCCTTGCCCAGGTACTCCTCCAGTACACGGGGGCCAATGCTGATACTCCGCTTCTCGCCCTGCACGAACTTGATCGCCGCCTTGCGTGCGATGCGCCCCAGCTGTTTTTCCAGGTTGCGCACCCCGGCCTCGCGGGCGTAACCCTCAATCACTGCACGCAGTGCCGCCTCGGAGATCTTCAGCCTCCCCGGTTTGATCCCGGTGCGCTCCAGCAGGCGCGGCCACAGATGGTGCTGCGCAATGGCCAGCTTCTCCTCGGTGATGTAGCCGGAGAGGCGAATCACCTCCATGCGGTCGAGCAGTGGGCCGGGGATGGTATCGAGCTGGTTGGCGGTGCAGACAAAGAGGGTCTTGGAGAGGTCGTACCGTACGTCGAGGTAGTGGTCGAGAAAGTCCTGGTTCTGCTCCGGGTCCAGCACCTCCAGCAGTGCCGAGGCAGGGTCGCCCTGAAAGGAGGCGCCGATCTTGTCAATTTCATCAAGCATTATCACCGGGTTGGAGCTGCCCGCCTCCTTGATCGCCTGAATGAACTTGCCGGGCATGGCGCCGATATAGGTGCGACGGTGGCCCTTGATCTCCGCCTCGTCGCGCATGCCGCCAAGGGAGAAACGGAAAAATTCCCGCCCCAAAGTGGTGGCGATGGAGCGTCCGATGGAGGTCTTGCCGACGCCGGGCGGGCCGACCAGCAGGATGATGGAGCCGGAGACACCCCCCTTGAGACAACCGACCGCGAGAAACTCCAGGATGCGCTGTTTGACCTCCTCCAGGCCATCGTGATCGGCATCCAGTACCTTGCGCGCACGCTTCAGGTCGAGGAGATCCTTGGTGCACTTGCCCCACGGCAGGTTGGTCATCCACTCCAGGTAGTTGCGGGTCACCGTGTACTCCGGCGAACCGACCTCCAGCACGGAGAGCTTCTGCAGCTCCTCATCAATGCGTTGCTGTGCGTGTTGCGGTACCTCCAGCCCCTGCAGACGTTGCCCAAAGCGCTCCAGCTCGGCGGTGCGATCATCTTTCTCCAGCCCCAACTCCTTCTGGATCTCCTTGAGCTGTTCGCGCAGAAAAAATTCGCGCTGTTTTTTGTCCATGCGCTCTTCCAGGCGCGAGCGAATGCGGGTCTGGATCTTCGCCACCTCGAGCTCGTTCTTTAGCAGCACCAGCACCTTTTTCATGCGCGCCACGATAGGGATGGTCTCCAGAACCTGCTGCAACTCCTCTTTGCTGGCGGTGGTCAGGGTGGCGGCGAAATCGGAGAGCGGCGAGGGTTCGTTCGGGCCAAAACGGTTGAGGAAGTGTTTCAACTCCTCGCTGTAGAGAGGATTGAGCGGCAGCAGCTCCTTGATGGTATTGATCACCGCCATGGCGTAGGCGCGCACCTCATCCTTCTCGCGTTTGTGGCTCCTCTCTTCCCCTGGATATTCCACCTGCACCTTGTAGGGTGGTTTTCTGGAGAGCCATTTCACAATGCGAAAACGCTCCAGACCCTCGGCGATAAACTGCAACTTGCCATCGGCGCGGGTGGGGTTGTGCAGGCGCACCACGCTGCCGGTAGTATAAAAGTCGTTGGCAGAGAGCTCCGTTAGTCTGTCGTTCTTGATCAGCACCAGCCCCGCCATGTGGTGCGTGCTCTCGCCGATCTTCTCTACCGATTCGAGCCACTGCTCTTCATCCATAATCAGTGGGAACGCCTGCGCCGGAAAAAAGGGACGATCAAACAGGGGCAGCAGATAGAGTGTGGTGGGGAGTACGCTGGCGGGTACGGCAAGCTGTTTTTTCTTCTCTGGCGAATCCTGCGACTCCTCCGCGTCGATAATTTCCGCCTCTATCGAATCTTTGTCGCTCATCTGAAACCTCTCTTTCGTTATTCGTTTTGCAGAAAGTCTGTATGGAAGGTAGCTCTCGGTTCGTCGTTGCAAGGCATCGAAAAAATAAAATGATGCCAGCCAATAGTCGTTGACGTGCGGGCGATAGAACAAAATGAAAGAACAAATCGGCGAAAAAGCGCAAAATTTTCTGAAATTAAATAAAAATAATGGCAAAAAAGGCTTTTTTCCGGCAAATGCTTATGCATATTCGATAGTTATGTGCTTATAATTATGTCGTCGTTTTTATTATAGTTTGAAGGAGTCGTTAGATGGCACGTGTCAAGAAAGCTGCAACCAAAAAAAGTGTCGGCGTGAAGAAGGCTGTGCGTCGTGGTCGTCCGGCTGCGAAAAAAGCGGTTAAACAAGATGTGGTAAAGAGTAACGCCGCGCAGGGTGCGGCAGTGCGTCATGCCAAGGCCGTTGCAGCGCTGGCCAAAGCCCAGCTTGCAGCCAACAAGGCCAGTGATGCACTGACGGCCGCACGCGTCAGGGCAAGGACCACCAAAACCGTTGCCGCCAAGGCTGCTGTAGTGAAGAAGGCTGAAGCTGCCGCTGTAGCCAAGGCTGCCCTTGCCGCCGCCAAATTCGAGGTAAAGATGGCGGCGGCGATGTCTACCGTGCTGGCCAAGGTGGAGGCCGCTCAGGCCAAGGCCTACAATCGGGCAGTAGCCAAGGCCGTTGCCGCTGCCGAGAAGAGAGAGGCTAGGGCCACCAAGGCCAAGGCTGCTCCGCGCAAGAAGCGTCGTGTAAAGCGTGCGGTGAAAAAGACAGCCTGATTCACGGCTCTCTTAATAAGCGCACAAAAAAGGCCGTCGAGAGACGGCCTTTTTGCGCTATCGATGGCTGGCTACCGGAACAGCCCCTCAAATGGTTCCACCTCTACCCAATCCCCCGCCTCTACCATTCCGCTCTCGGCGGGCAGATTAACAAAGCAGTTGGCCTGGCTCATGGAGCTGAGGATATGTGAGCCCTGATTACCGGTGGTGTGTACCCGCAGCTCGCCGTTCTCATCGGGTTTCAGGATGCCGCGCTGAAAATCCTGGCGTCCAGGACGTTTTTTCAGTCTGTCGGCGGCGCGCACCCGTAAGCGCAACGGCTGGGTGGTGCCCTCGCCGCTGAGATAACGCAGGCTGGGCAGGACGATTTGGTAGAAGGTGGCCATCACCGCAACCGGATTGCCGGGCAGGCCGAAGAAGAGGGCGTTATTGATGCTGCCGAAGGCGAGCGGTTTGCCGGGTTTCATTGCGATCTTCCAGAAGTCGACCTGGCCGAGGCGATCGAGGGTCTGTTTCACGAAATCGGCCTCGCCGACCGAGACTCCGCCGCTGGTGATGAGCACATCGGCGATGGTGGAGGCGCTTTGAAAGGCCTCGCCAATCGCCTCGGCGTCGTCGCGGATCACCCCCATATCGATATGTTCCACGCCGCTATCACGCAGCATGCCAAAGAGGCTGTAGCGGTTGCTGTCGTAGATCTGCCCCTCGCGCGGTTGCTCGCCGATGGAGCAGAGCTCATCGCCGGTGGAGAAGGTGGCGACACGCAGGCGGCGGCGTACCGTCACCTCGGCAATGCCGAGCGAGGCGAGCAGCCCCAGCTCCGGGGCGCGGATCTTCTGCCCCGGCATCAGCACCACGCCTCCCTTGGCGATATCCTCGCCGATGTGGCGCACATTCTCGCCGGCACGGCGGCCGCCCTCGATGGTGACCCGGTCGCCATCACGTCGCACCAGCTCCTGCATGACGACGGTGTCGGCCCCCTCGGGCACCATCGCCCCGGTCATGATGCGCACCGCCTGGCCCGGCTGCAGCCTGCCTGCATAGGGTATCCCGGCGAAGGAGCTGCCGATAACCTCCAGCGTCACCTCGCCGCTGGCGGGAAGGTCAGCGGCGAGGAGGGCGTAACCGTCCATCGCCGAGTTGATGTAGGCGGGGACATTGAGCGGAGAGATAACGGACTCGGCGACGATGCGCCGGTGCGCATCGCGCAGTGCGCAGCGCTCAAAGCCGCTGATCGGGATAAGGGCGGCGCGAATGCGCTGCAACGCCTGGTCGACGCTCACCAACCCCTGCAGGCCGACGCTGTCGCAATCGGCCGGGATATTTTTCTCTTCTTTACTCATAACGGTACCTGTTGTTGGTGGGTTTTCTCTGTTGTGCGACCCAGCCGACGACAAAGTCGGCGATGGCGGCGATGTCATTGATATCGAGCAGCGGGATCGCGGGCTTGGTTGGGGGGGCGTTGTCACAGGCAAGGGCGATAATGTTTTTATCCTGCGGATGGAGTAGCGGCTTGCCGAGTTCACGACGCCATAGCTCGACCTTGGGAAAGTGGGCGTGCTTGAAACCCTCGATGAGCAGCAGATCAAAACAGTCGGGGTCGAGGTGCGGCAGAAGCTCTGCCAGTTCTGGCTCGTCGCGAGGCAGGGTGTGCTCGGTGACCAGCGCCCAGCGCTTGGCGGAGGCGACCATTACCTGTGTCGCCCCTGCCTGGCGCAGGCGGTAGCTGTCCTTGCCGGGGGTGTCGATGTCAAAATCGTGATGGGCGTGTTTAATCAATGCGATGCGCAGACCGCGTGCGCGCAGTGCCGGGATCAACTGCTCCAGCAGGGTGGTCTTGCCGGTGCCGCTATAGGCGACGAAGCCGAGCAGGGGGCGGGAAAACTCAGCCAGCACGGTGTTGCAGCCGCTGTTGCAGTGCCGCCAGTTGTTCCGGCGTATTGATGTTCATGAAGGCCTCTGGCTGATCGGAAAAATCGGCGCTGCAGTGGGACACGCTGTAGAACCAGTCATGCACCTTGCGCCCGCCGTCGGCAAGGTAGCTGTGCAGTCCGGCCAGCAGGTGACGTTTCACCAGCAGCACCACCGGATGGAGGCGCTCGCCGTCGGTTACGGTGCAGGCATCGGCGCCCTCCTGCTCCATTGTCCGCAGCATCCGTGCAACCAGATCCAGAGGCAGCAGTGGGGCGTCGCAGGGGACGCTGAGCAGATAGTCACTGTTGCTCTGCTCCAGTGCACTCACCACGCCGGCCAGTGGCCCCAGGCCACCGCTAAGGGTGTCTGTAATCAGCGGATAACCGAACTGCGCATAGTTGCTCTGGCTGCGATTGCAGTTGAGCAACAGGGAGGGGGATTGCGGGAGAAGGCGTTCAATGACGTGCGCGATTAGCGGCTTGCCATTGAGTTCAATCAGCCCCTTGTCCTCACCGCCCATGCGCCGTGCGGCGCCGCCCGCGAGAATGACTGTGGTAATGCTGGGTTGAGATTGTTGCATGGCGCCTCGAATTGCTTGAAGTGACCGGTGTTCGAGGGCTGCGATTCTACCATGGCTGTGCGGCGCGTGTTGCTACCCCTTGTGGGGTAAGCGCGTGCCGGGCGATGGTGACACGATGATGGTCGGCCTTGGCATTGAAGTGAAACAACCCTATGATTGAGGCAGGTGGTTATCAAGCAGGGGGTGCACTGATGGAAGTAAAGACCGCATTTGGCAGCGCGATTTCCGGCATGCAGCGTGGTATGCAGGGGTTGGAGCGTAACGCCGACGAGATCGCCAGGGCCTCCACGGGGGAGGGTCGTGATATTGCACAGCCACTGGTCGAGAGTCATATCAACCAGCTGCAGGTTGAGGCCAGTGCCAGGATGGCAAGTACCCTGGACGACACCATCGGTTCACTGCTGGATGAGATGGCGTGACCATCTGTTGATCTCCCGGCCAAACCGCTGAGGGCACAGGGTGCGCTGCCTCAGCGTGCTCACCGTTATATCCCACATTCTCGATACACCCTTCCGCATAACTCTCCAACCGCGTCAGCCTTTGCCATGCGCCTCACGGGCGGCGTCCTGCCGGCCAACTGCCCACTCAATGTGTTCAGCCACCAGCGCCGAGGGGTGTGTTTGCTGACGTTGTAGCGCTTCGACAATGGCGCTGTCGTATGGCGCATTGCCCATGGCCACGGCGATATTGCGCTGCCACGCCTCATGGCCGATGCGGCGGATCGCCGAGCCTTCGGTATTGTGCAAAAAGGTCGCCTCGTCCCATGCGAGGAGCTCGACCAGGCTGCTGTGGTCGAGGTGGTGGCGCGGCAGAAAATCGGCTTGTGCGGTGAGGGTGGCAAAGCGGTTCCATGGGCAGGCGAGCTGGCAGTCGTCACAGCCGTAGATGCGGTTGCCGATGAGCGGGCGCAGCGCCAGCGGGATCGCCCCCTTGTGTTCGATGGTGAGGTAGGAGATGCAGCGGCGGGCATCAACCACGTAGGGCTCCACGATGGCGGCGGTGGGGCAGATATCGATGCAGGCGCTGCAACGGCCACAGTGCGCCTCGACCGGGGTGGTGGCAGGGAGCGGCAGGGTGGTGTAGATCTCGCCCAGAAAGAACCAGGAGCCGGCCTCGCGGCAGAGAACCATGGAGTGTTTACCGACCCACCCCAGCCCCGCCTGTTGCGCCAGTGGCTTCTCCAGTACCGGGGCGCTGTCGACAAATACCCGATAGCCGAATTCGCCGATCTCGTCAGTTATTCGATGCGCCAGCTGTTGCAGCCGCTTGCGCATCATCTTGTGGTAGTCGCGCCCCAGGGCGTAGCGCGAGACGTAGCCCCTGCGGCCGTCCTCCAGGGTGGTGATGGCCTGCGCCATCGATTCGGGCAGGTAGGCCATGCGTACGCTGATCACGCTCAGGGTGCCCGGCTCCAGCTCCGCGGGGCGGCTGCGTTTGGTGCCGTGGTGCGCCATGTAGCCCATCTCGCCGTGATAACCCTGTGCCAGCCAGCGATTGAGTGCCGCCTCGGCCGCATCGAGTGAGACACCGCTCACCCCCAGCTGCGAGAAGCCGAGCTCCTCGCCCCAGCGGTGAATTTGGTCGAGCAGTTGAGTGGTATCGAAATGGTTCTGTGTGGGGCGCATTACCGATATGATACCTGCCATGACGAAATTACCCTATGCCCTCTACCGGGCCGCACAGCTGCGCGAGCTGGATCGCCTCGCGATCGACTATTACGGTATCTCCGGCAACACGCTGATGGGTGCCGCCGGGCAGGCGCTGTTTGACGAGATCCGGCGCAGCTTTCCGCGTGCCCGCAGCCTTGCCTTTCTATGCGGTGGTGGCAATAACGGTGGCGATGGCTATGTGACCGCGCGGCTGGCACGCCAGGCGGGGTTCACCGTAGAGCTGCACCATCTGGTCGACCCGGGCGAGCTGCAGGGCGAGGCGCGTCATGCCTGTGACGAGGCAATCGCCGCCGGGGTCTCGATGATCAACTACGACGGCCAGGCACTGGATGGCTTTGACCTTATCGTCGATGCGCTGCTGGGCACCGGTCTCAATGCCCCGGTGGAGGGGGTGTGGCGCGAGGCGATCGAGGCGATCAACGCCGCGGCCACGCCGGTGATTGCCGCCGATATTCCCTCCGGACTGCATGCCGATAATGGCCGGGTGATGGGGGCGGCGGTGCGCGCCGATGTCACCGTCTGCTTTGTTGGGCTGAAGCGTGGCATGTTTACCGCCGCCGGCCCGGATCACTGCGGCAAACTTCGCCTTGCCACGCTGGGCCTGCCGCATGAGGTCTATAAACACCTCCCAGCCTGTGCCGAGCGGCTCGACTACGAGGCGGTGCGCCCGCTGCTGGTCAGGCGCGCGCGCAACAGCCACAAGGGTGATTTTGGCCATCTGCTGGTGATTGGCGGCGATCACGGCATGAGCGGGGCGGTACGCCTGGCCGCCGAGGCAGCAGCGCGTTGTGGTGCCGGCCTGGTGAGCGTGGCGACCCGCGCTGTGCACGTGGCGGCCATTACCGCCGTCCGCCCCGAGTTGATGTGCCACGGCGTGGAGCAGGCGAGTGAGCTTGCTCCGCTGTTGCGGCGTGCCACGGTGGTGGTGATTGGCCCCGGCCTGGGGCAGCAGGGGTGGGGGCGCGCCCTGTTGTCGCGGGTGCTCGATTGTGCCCTGCCGCTGGTGGTCGATGCCGATGCCCTCAATCTGCTCGCGGTGCAGCCCTACTTCCACGATAAGTGGGTGCTTACCCCGCACCCCGGTGAGGCGGCGCGACTGCTCGGTTGTACCGCCGATGAGGTGCAGCAGGAGCGCTTCAGTAGTGCCGCCTCCATCGCCGCCAGTTACGGTGGCGTGGTGGTGTTGAAGGGTGCCGGCAGTGTGGTCGAGGCACTGGGCGGTGCGCCTGCCGTCTGTGATGCGGGCAATCCCGGGATGGCCAGCGGCGGCATGGGGGATCTGCTCGGCGGCGTGATTGGCGCCCTTATCGCGCAGGGGCTGGGGCTGGAGCAGGCGGCCCGCGCCGGGGTGACGCTGCACGCCGAGGCGGCGGATCGCGCGGCGGCCGAGGGCGAGCGCGGTCTGCTCGCCAGTGACCTGCTCTCACCGCTGCGTAGTTTGTGCAATCCCTGAGCCGCGATGAAACTCCCTCTGCTGTTTCTCCCCGATAGTGAGGCAATGGAGTCCCTTGGGGCCCGCCTTGCCGCCTGTACCACGGGTGGCGAGTCGCTCTATCTTTATGGCGATCTGGGGGCGGGCAAGACCACACTGGTGCGGGGTTTTCTGCGTGCCCTCGGTCATCAGGGGGCGGTAAAAAGCCCTACCTACACCCTGGTCGAGCCCTATGAGCTGGGGCGGCGCCGTCTCTACCACTTCGATCTCTACCGCCTTGGTGAGCCGGAGGAGCTGGAGTATATGGGGATCCGTGACTACCTCGACGGCGAGGCGGTGCTGTTGGTGGAGTGGCCGCAGCGGGGGGCGGGGGTGTTGCCCGCTGCCGACCTTGAGATCACCATCGATTACGTTGACGGTGGTCGCCAGCTCCTTCTGGGCAGCCACACCGCGAGGGGGGAGAGGGTGCTGCGCTGCATCGCGGAGAATGGATAGTGACTTGATTTTTCTGATATTTCCTTTAAAGTTAGAATCATAAGCTATAATTTATAGCAATATGATAGCTTAACTTATTGAATAATAAAGAGAAGCATTGCTTTTCGATGGTGGGTGGAGCAGATGGTACGGTCAGGATATCGCCTTATTGCATTGCTGATTCTCTCTATTGGCGCGCCCGTCTGGGCCAGCGGCACCATAGATGGCCTGCGTATGTGGCCCGCCCCTGACCATACCCGCCTGGTTTTCGATACCAGCGGACCGGTCGAGCACTCGCTGTTCACGCTGAAGAACCCTGACCGCCTGGTGATTGATATCAAGAATGTCCGCCTTGCCACCGGGATCAACCATCTCGACCTCTCCCAGAGCCTGCTCTCCGGTATGCGCAGCGCACAGCGTGGCGGCAAGGATCTGCGGGTGGTGCTGGATCTGAAGGGGGCGGTGCAGCCCAAGAGTTTCGCCCTGCACCCCAATGAGGAGTATGGTCACCGCCTGGTGATCGATCTGCAAGACAGTACGCTAACGCCGACCTTGACTCAAACCACCATCAAGAGCCTCTCCAGTAAACAGAAGGCGCGGGAGGTGGTGATTGCCATCGACGCCGGTCACGGTGGTGAGGATCCCGGCGCCATCGGCCCCAACGGTGTCAGGGAGAAGGATGTGGTGCTGGCCATCGCCCGCAGGTTGAAGGGGCTGGTGGATAACGAGCCGGGAATGCGTGCGGTGATGATTCGTGACGGTGACTACTTCATCTCGCTGAAAAAGCGCGTCAAGCTGGCGCGTGAAGTGCATCAGGCCGATTTCTTTATCTCGATTCATGCCGACTCGTTCAGGGATCGGCGCGCCTACGGCTCCTCGGTCTACACCCTCTCACCCAACGGTGCCTCCAGTGAGCAGGCACGGCTGCTGGCCGAGAAGGAGAACGCCTCCGACCTTATCGGCGGGGTCAGCCTCGACGGCAAGGATGACCTGCTCGCCTCGGTGCTGCTCGATCTCTCGCAGACCGCTACCCTTGAGATGAGTGGCGATGTCGCCTCACGGGTACTCAGCGGGCTGAAAGGGGTGGGCAAGTTGCACAAGCGCAGGGTTGAGCAAGCGGCGTTCCGTGTACTCAAATCACCCGATCTCCCATCGATCCTGGTCGAAACCGCCTTTATCTCCAACCCCACCGAGGAGCGCAAGCTGCAAAATGGGGCCCATCAACAGAAGCTGGCGCAGGCGATGATGAGCGGCGTGCGTGACTACTTCACGCAAAATCCGCCTCCCGGCACCATCCTCGCGATGAACAAAAAACGCGAGCATGTCATTAGCCACGGCGATACCCTCTCCGAGATCGCGCGCCACTACCAGATCAGCCTCGACACCCTGCGCAGTGCCAACAATTTGCGTGATAACAGCCTGCGCATCGGGCAGGTCCTGCGGATCCCCACAGACAGTTAAGACACGGCTTTTTCTCCCCTGCTGTTTCCTTTAAGCTGCGGGGTATGAATTCAAGCGCCTTTCACGCAGCGCAGCGGCGCATTCAGCCGCTCCCCGTCCACCTTGCCAATCAGATCGCAGCCGGTGAGGTGGTGGAGCGTCCCGCCTCGGTGGTCAAGGAGCTGCTGGAGAACAGCATCGACGCCGGTGCCCGTTACATCGAACTGGAGGTGGAGCGGGGGGGATTGCGGCTCATTCGCGTGCTTGATGACGGTGCTGGCATCCATCCTGATGATCTACCGCTGACCACCGCCCCCCATGCCACCAGCAAGGTCTACAGCCAGCAGGAGCTGCAGCAGGTTCTCAGTTTGGGGTTTCGTGGCGAGGCGCTGGCAAGTATCGCCTCGGTGAGCCGTTTCTCTGTTGCCAGCCGCCAGCCGCAGATGGAACAGGGTCTGCGGCTCATGCCATCGAGCGGCAACAGCGGGACCGAGCTGCTCCCCTGCGCGATGCCGCCAGGTACCCGTATCGAGGTGCGCGAACTCTTCTACAATATCCCGGCACGGCGCAAGTTTTTGCGCAGTGAGCGTACCGAATACCTGCACCTGGAAGAGGTGCTGAAGCGCCTCGCCCTGAGTCGCTACGACATCGGTTTCCGGCTGCTGCACAACGGGCGCCAGCAGTTCAATCTCGCCCCTGTTGATGCCCCGGAGCAGCGTGCACAGCGTGTCGCCGCGGTGCTCGGCAAGAGCTTTTTGCAGCACGCGCTGGAGGTGGAGTTCGAGGCGGCCGGTATGCGTTTGTGGGGCTGGGTGGGCGCGCCCGGCTACTCGCGCGGTCAGGCCGATGCCCAGTACTTTTACCTCAACGGGCGGATGATTCGCGACAAGCTGGTGAGCCACGCGGTGCGCCAGGCACACCAGACGGTGCTGGAGCCGGGACGTTATCCGGCCTATCTCCTCTATCTGGAGATCGCGCCGCAGCAGGTTGACATCAATGTCCACCCGACCAAGCACGAGGTGCGCTTTCGTGAGGCCCGCCTGGTTCACGACTTTCTGCTGCGCGCCCTGCTGCGTGTGCTTGAAGGTGGCACTGAGCCACAGCCCCGCCAGGAGGCGCCGTGTCCGGTGGCGTCACGCACGGGCCGCCCTCAGGGCGCCATACCCGAATCGGCGCGGGTGGCCGAACAGACTGCCTTCTACCGCCAGTCACTCACCCTTGCACCCCGCCCCGCGCGTGGTGCCGTGGCAGTGCCTGCCCCTGTTTCTGCCCACCTGCTGGCCGTGGTGCACGGCAGTTATCTGCTGTTGCAGCGTGATGGCGTCCCTGGCGTGTTGGCGGTGGCGGCCGCACGGCAACGGCTGCTGGCACGGCGGCTGCGTGACGCGCTGGCCAGTGGCGAGATGGCCAGCCAGCCGCTGCTGATCCCTGCCACCGTGCGGCTAGCGGCCGGGCAAATCGGGCAGCTGGAGCGCCACGCCGCCACCTTGTTGCGGCTCGGTATGGAGGTGGAACGGCTGGGCGAGGAGGCGGTGGTAGTGCGTCAGTTGCCTCTGTCGTTGCGCAGTGTGGAGCCGGCGCAGCTGCTGTGCGCCCTGTGCGCTTTTCTGGTCGCGGCGCCAGATATTGAGGGCGCACGGGAGGCCTTTGTCGAAGAAGTCGCCGGGTTGTTGGCTCCCCTCTTGCCGCCGGCCGATATGGCCTCTGGCGCGGTGCTGCTGCGTGAACTGGAGCAACTGCTGCGCGATGGCGGGGTGAGTGAGGCGGAGCTGCCGTGGCGCCCCCTCAGTGAGGAGCGGCTGGCAGCGCTCTTTGCGACAACTGCATAGTCACTTTGCTACACTTGCCTCTCATCACGTTGACACTGCATCGCCTTGAAACCGAGCCACACTCTCCCGCCCGCCATCTTTTTGATGGGGCCGACCGCCTCTGGCAAGACCGCGCTCGCCCTCGCCCTGGTGGAGCGCCTCCCTTGCGAGATCATTAGTGTCGATTCGGCCCTGATCTACCAGGGGATGGATATCGGCACCGCCAAGCCCGATGCCGAGACCCTGGCGCGTGCGCCGCACCGCCTGATCGATATCATCGACCCGGCGGAGAGTTACTCGGCCGCCTGTTTTCGTGACGACGCGCTGCGCGAGATGGCGGAGATCACCGCCGCCGGGCGCATTCCCCTGTTGGTGGGGGGTACCATGCTCTACTACCGGGCGTTGCAACAGGGGCTCTCACCACTGCCGCCGGCGAGTGCCGAACTGCGTGCACGCATCGAGGCGGAGGCGGCAGAGCTGGGGTGGCCGGCTTTGCACCAGCGACTCGCCGTAATTGATCCAGAGTCGGCGGCACGCATCCATCCCAACGATCCGCAGCGTCTGTCGCGGGCACTGGAGGTATTTGAGCTGAGCGGACGGCCGCTCAGTGTGTTGTGGCGGGCGCAGGAGCGGAGCGGTTTTCCCTATCGCGCGGTGAAGCTGGCGGTGGCTCCGGCCGAGCGCAGCGTGTTGCACCAGCGCATCGCCCAGCGTTTCGAAATGATGCTGCAACAGGGTTTCATCGAGGAGGTGGAGGCGCTCTATCGGCGAGGCGATCTTACCCCCGAGCTGCCGTCCATTCGCTGTGTCGGCTATCGCCAGGCGTGGCGTTATCTGGCGGGAGAGTGGGATCGGCAGACCATGAGCGAGCGGGCGATTATCGCCACGCGGCAGCTCGCCAAGCGGCAGTACACCTGGCTGCGCAGCGAGACGGCGCTCACCTGGTTTGACGCCCTAAGCGACAATTTGCTGGAAAAGACCTTGAAATTCTTGGATGATAGCGCCATAACTTAGCAGGCTGTTGTATTCATAATTAAGCCGGTGGCAGTGAACCAAATCCCTGTTTTTTGTTCAAACCACCCGCAATCAACCGTATCACCTGATTGAGAAGTAATGACGATGACTTTTTTAGCGGCGCCCGTTGCGCCACATAATAACAAAAGGAGTAACCCCATGAGTAAAGGGCAAGCACTGCAAGACCCGTTTCTGAATGCCCTGCGCAAGGAACGAGTTCCCGTCTCCATCTACCTGGTCAACGGCATCAAGTTGCAGGGTCAGGTCGAGTCATTTGACCAGTTTGTCGTTCTGTTAAAGAACTCCGTCAGCCAGATGGTCTACAAACATGCCATCTCCACCGTGGTACCGGCGCGCAACGTTCGTCTCGATTTTGCCGAGAAGTTGCCGGGTGATATCGACGGTCCGCAACACAATTTCTAACCCCATCGTGCACACTTTATCCCTTGTTGGGGGTGATCTTGTTTGATCGCCCCCAGAGCGGCGAGCGCGCCGTTCTTGTCCACCTGGATCTACATCAGGAGAGTGAACGCGAGGATCTGGAGGAGTTCCGTGATCTGGCGCTTTCCGCCGGCGCCCTGCCGGTGGCCGCGGTAAGCGGCGCGCGGCGCTTACCGGATGCCAAGTTCTTTGTCGGCAGCGGCAAGGCGGAGGAGATCCGCCAGCTGGTGCTTGCCGAGGAGGCCGAACTGGTGCTGGTGAATCACGGCCTCTCCCCTGCCCAGGAGCGCAATCTTGAGCGCCTGCTGCAGTGCCGTGTGCTGGACCGTACCGGTCTGATTCTCGATATCTTTGCCCAGCGTGCCCGCTCTCACGAGGGCAAGCTGCAGGTGGAGTTGGCACAGCTACGCCACCTCTCCACCCGGCTGGTGCGTGGCTGGACCCACCTGGAGCGCCAGAAGGGGGGGATCGGCCTGCGCGGCCCGGGCGAGACCCAGCTGGAGACTGACCGCCGGCTGCTCAATGAGCGTATCAAGGCGCTGCACAAGCGGCTGGACAAGGTGCGCAAGCAGCGCGCGCAGGGGCGCCGGTCGCGCCAGCGCGCCGAGGTGCCGACGGTCTCGCTGGTCGGTTATACCAACGCCGGCAAATCGACGCTGTTCAACCGTCTCACCGCCAGCGATGCCTATACCGCCGACCAGCTCTTCGCCACCCTCGACCCCACCCTGCGCCGTCTGGAGGTGGAACCCGGCAATCCACTGATCCTTGCCGATACCGTGGGCTTTATCCGCCACCTGCCGCATGACCTGGTGGAGGCCTTTCAGTCGACCCTGCAGGAGACCCGCGAGGCGGATCTGCTGTTGCATGTGGTCGATGCCTCCGACCCGGAGCGCGAGGCCAAGATCGCCCAGGTCGATGTGGTGTTGCGGCAGATCGAGGCCGACAAGGTGCCGCAGATCGCCATTTACAACAAGATTGACGCCACCGATGGGGTGGCCCCTCATGTGGAGCGCGACGCCGAGGGGCAGGTGTTGCGTGTCTACCTCTCCGCGGCAAGCGGGGAAGGGACTGAGCTACTGCTGCAGGTGCTGACCGAGTGGCTCAATACCGAACGCCGCCACTATCACCTTGACCTGCCGCCTGCCGCCGGGCGCCTGCGCGCCCGGCTCCATCAGATGGGGGTGGTGGTGGATGAGCAGATGGCCGAGGACGGGGTGTGGTCGATCGAAATCAACATTGCCCCTCACTCTTTTGAGTCGTTGCGTAAGCAGCCGGAATTTAGCCAGATCCTGCCTTCGGCGTGAATCCGCTGTGAGGATTTTGCCTTGCGGCGCCAGCGTAACCCCCCTAGAATTTGCGCAATATAGTTGGTCGAACAGCGAGTTTTTCGCTTAATTAACAGAATCGGAGAGTCAAATGGCGTGGAATGAACCGGGTAACACCGGGGGTAAAGACCCCTGGGGTGGCCGTAACAATGAACAGGGCCCGCCTGACCTTGACGAGGTGGTAAAGAAGCTGCAGGACAAGTTTAACGGCCTGTTCGGTGGTGGTGGCAAGCGGGACGGTGGCGCGGCCACCCCCTCCAGCGGCGGCATGGGCGCGGGCGGTCTGGCGCTGCTTGCAGTGGTGCTGCTGGTGGTGTGGGGTGCCTCCGGTTTGTACACCATTCAAGAGGGTATTCGTGGTGTCGTGCTGCAATTCGGCGCCTACAAAGAGACCACCATGCCGGGGCTGCACTGGTATCCGCGTTTTATTCAAAGCGTGGAGCGGGTCAACGTGGATAATGTGCGCAGTGTCGAACTGGGCTTTCGCGGTGACGAATCGCTGATGTTGACCCAGGATGAGAATATCGTTGATATCAAATTCGCGGCGCAGTATCAGGTGAGGGATGCGCGCGACTATCTGTTTAATGTGCGTGATCCGGACGATACCCTGCGCCAGGCGATGGAGACCTCGGTGCGCGAGATTGTCGGCAAGAGCGAGATGGACTTTATCATCACCGGCGGTCGCGCCGATGTGGTGGATCGTGCTCAGGCGTTGATGCAGACCATTCTTGATCAGTATCAGGCGGGTCTGGTGATCTCCAGTCTGACGATGCAGGATGCCCAGGCGCCGCAGCAGGTGCAGGGCGCCTTTGCCGATGCGGTCAAGGCGCGTGAGGATGAGGTTCGTTTCAAAAACGAGGCCGAGGCCTACTCCAATGATGTGTTGCCAAATGCCCGTGGCCAGGCCGCCCGTCTGCTTGAGGAGGCCAATGCCTACAAGGAGCAGGTGATTGCCGAGGCCGAGGGTGAGACTGCCCGCTTCCTCAGCGTGCTGAAGCAGTACAAACTGGCTCCTGCCGTTACCCGCAAGCGTCTTTACATTGATGCCATCGAATCGGTACTGTCACAGAGCAGCAAGGTGGTGGTCGATACCAAGGGCAACAACAACCTGCTCTACCTGCCGCTGGACAAGTTGATGCAGCGCGATCCGGAGGCGGCGGCGCGCCTCAGCAAGCCGGGCAGCAGCTATCAGCAGCCGCAGACCATTCAGCCGGATCAGACGCGTCTGCGCAGTGATGTTCGTACAAGGGAGGTGCGCTAATGTCCCCGATGAAAACCCTCTCCCTGATTCTCGCGGCCGTTATTCTGTGGTTGCTGTCGATGGGCTTCTTTATCGTCGATGAGCGAGAGCTGGCGGTGAAGTTCTGGTTCGGTGAGTTTGAGCGCGCCGACTATGAGCCGGGTCTGCACTGGAAGGTGCCCTTTGCCAACACTGTACGCAAGTTCGACAGCCGTATCCTCACCCTGGATGCCGAGGCCGAGCGTTACCTGACGCTGGAGAAGAAGAACGTCATTGTCGACTCCTTCATCAAGTGGCGCATTAGCGACGTGGCGAACTACTACAAGACCATGGCCGGTGATGAGCGTCGCGCCGGTCAGCGTCTGGCGCAGATCATCAAGAACGGGCTGCGTGGCGAGTTCGGTAAACGTACCATTCAGGAGGCGATCTCCGGTGAGCGTGCCGAGATCATGAATGTCATCACCGCGCAGATTGAGGAGCAGGCGAAGCAGTTTGGTATTGCCGTGGTTGATGTGCGCATCAAGCGCATCGAGCTGCCGCCGGAGGTCTCCGGTTCGGTCTATGACCGGATGGAGGCGGAACGTTCGCGCGTTGCCAAGGATCTGCGCTCCCGTGGTCGCGAGGCGGCGGAGCGCATTCGTGCCGATGCCGATCGCCAGCGCACCGTGCTTCTGGCCGAGGCCTACCGTGATGCCGAGCGCCTGCGCGGTGAGGGTGACGGTAAGGCCGCCGAGATCTTCGCCAGCGCCTTCCAGAAGGATGAGCAGTTCTACGCCTTCTACCGCAGCCTCGATGCCTACAGGAATGTCTTCAATAAACAGGAAGATGTGCTGGTGCTCGACCCCGAGTCGGAGTTTTTTGACTACTTCAAGAACGATTCCGGGCGGGGCAAGTAGGAAACGGGCATAATGCACGCCGGGTAGCTAATGCTACTCGGCATTTTTTTGTGTGGGGTGTGAAGAGATGGGCTGGTCCGAACTCTGGTCCGCGCTGGCGCTGGTGATGGTGATCGAGGGGCTGTTGCCCGCGATCTCGCCGCGTGGCTACCGCAAGGCGATCTTCGCCATGTCTCAGATGGACGCGCGCTCGATTCGTATCACGGGGCTGGTGACGATGATCAGCGGCGCCCTGTTTCTCTACTGGTTAAAGAACGGCTAATCATGGAAAACGATCGTTGGTTACTGCCCGAGGGCATTGAAGAGTTGTTGCCGCCACGCGCGGCACAACTGGAGGCAACGCTGCGCCGGTTGCTCGACCAGTTCAATAGCTGGGGTTATGAGCTGGTGATGCCCCCCTTTATCGAGTATCTGGAGTCGTTGCTCATCGGCACCAGCAACGATCTCGACCTGCACACCTTCAAACTCACGGATCAGCTTACCGGCCGCCTGATGGGGGTGCGCTCCGACATGACCCCGCAGGTGGCGCGCATCGATGCCCACCTGCTCAAGCGCGAGGAGCCCACCCGCCTCTGTTACATGGGCACCACCCTCAATACCGTCCCCAAGACGCACGGCGGCAGCCGCACCCCGATGCAGGTGGGTGCTGAACTCTACGGCCATGCCGGGGTGGAGAGTGACATCGAGGTGCTGCGCCTGATGGTGGCCACCCTGCAGCTGGCGGGGCTGAATAGGATCACGTTGGATTTGGGCCATGTAGGGATCTTTCGTGGTCTTGCCGCGGCAGCGGGGTTGTCGCCACAGCTGGAGGCCGAGCTGTTCGAGGCGTTGCAACGCAAATCGAAGCCGGATATTGCCGAGCTGCTGGCGGATGCCGCCCTGGCCGAGCCCTATGACTCGATCTTCGCCCGCCTGGCCGAGCTACACGGTGATGAGTCGGTGCTGGAGAGCGCCGCCACACTTCTTGCCGGTGCCGGCGAGGCGGTGGCGGGCGCCCTGGAGAATTTGCGGCAGATCGCCGTGGCGATCCGCGGCATTGAAGGGCTCGAGGTGCATTTCGACCTGGCCGAACTGCGTGGCTACCACTATCACAGTGGCGTGGTCTTCTCCGCCTTTGTCGCGGAGGAGGGGCAGGCCATCGCCCAGGGGGGGCGTTACGACGATATTGGCCGGGTCTTCGGGCGCGCCCGTCCGGCCACCGGTTTTAGTACCGACCTGCGCAAGGTGCTCTCCCTGGTGGCTGCCACTACCCCCGAGGTTCGTGGTATCTTTGTGCCGTGTGGTGATGAGGCGGCACTGGTCTGCGCCATGCAGACCCTGCGCCAGGCCGGTGAACGGGTGATTCAGGCCCTTCCTGGACAAGTGGGCGGCGCCAGCGAGATGGGATGCGACCGTGAGCTGCAACGGCTGAATGGCACGTGGCAGCCGGTAACGGTCAATAAATAGGTTTATCGAACCACAGGTTTTTTTTTCTTTCCACCAAAAACTACACACCGCACTATGGCGCCTTTGCGCCGATCATGAGGCTTCAGCAGGTTCATCGATCGGCAGTGTCTGGCTGCGTGTGAACTGAGAGCAAGATTATGGGTAAGAACGTTGTCGTAATCGGGACCCAATGGGGTGATGAGGGCAAGGGCAAGGTGGTCGACCTGCTCACCGAGACCGCCCACGCGGTGGTGCGTTTTCAGGGTGGTCACAACGCCGGTCACACCCTGGTGATTGACGGTAAGAAGACCGTGCTGCACCTCATCCCCTCCGGTATCCTGCGTAAGGGTGTGGAGTGCCTGATTGGCAACGGCGTGGTACTGGCCCCCGACGCCCTGCTCAACGAGCTGAAGATGCTGGAGGAGAGCGGTATCCCCGCCTCTGAACGCCTGAAGATCTCCGAGGCCTGTACCCTGATTCTCCCCTACCACATCGCGCTGGATCAGGCGCGCGAGTTGGCACGCGGTAAGAAGGCGATCGGTACTACCGGCCGAGGCATCGGCCCCGCCTATGAGGACAAGATCTCCCGTCGTGGTCTCAAGGTGGGCGATATGCTGCATCGTGAGCGCTTCGCCGCCCGTCTTGGCGAGGTGCTCGACTACCACAACTTTGCCCTCAAACACTACTTCAAGACCGATACCGTCGATTTCCAGCAGGTGCTGGAGCAGGGGCTGGAGTGGGCCGAGCGCATCCGCCCGATGGTGACCGATGTCACCGGCCTGCTGCACAAGTACCGTGCCGAGGGCAAGAACATCATGTTTGAAGGGGCGCAGGGCACCCTGCTCGATATCGACCACGGCACCTACCCCTATGTCACCAGCTCCAACCCCACCGCCGGCGGCGCCTGCACCGGCACCGGCGTGGGTCCGCGTGACCTTGACTACATCCTCGGCATTACCAAGGCCTACACCACCCGTGTTGGCGCCGGGCCGTTCCCCACCGAGCTCTACGATGGCGTCGACCTGCGCGATACCATGGGTGAGCACATGGCGCGTGTCGGCCATGAGTTTGGCTCCACCACCGGCCGCCCGCGTCGCTGCGGCTGGCTCGATGCGGTGAGCCTGCGCCGCTCTGCCCAGATCAATAGCCTCTCCGGCATCTGTCTGACCAAGATGGACGTGCTGGATGGTCTTGAGACCCTGAAGATCGCCACCGGTTACAGTGTGGATGGCGTCCACGTCGATGCACCACCTATCGGTGCCGATGCCTACGAGCAGTGCAGGCCGGAGTACATCGAGCTGCCCGGCTGGTCCGAGACCACCGTCGGGGTGCGCAGTTATGATGAACTGCCCGCCAACGCCAAGGCCTATATCAAGAAGATTGAAGAGGTGGTGGGTGTGCCGGTGGACATTATCTCCACCGGACCGGATCGGGCAGACACTATTGTCCTGCGTGACCCTTATCAGGTTTGATCTGTTCGCATCCGGCGTAAAAAAGGGCCTCGGTTGAGGCCCTTTTTCATTCCTGCGCTCTTCGCGGTGTTTACGCCACCGCGCCTCTATTTCGTCCCCAGAGCAGCCATGCGGTAAGTGCCACCATCACCCCCTGCACCAGCAGCCCCTGCACGCTGTCCGAGAAACCAATCGCGCCAATTAACGGCAGATGCAGTGGGTCGTAGGGAATATTGCCCGCCTCCTGCAGTGCGCCAATTCCCTTGCCGGCAAAGATCACGGCGAGCAGGAAGAGGAAGGCACCGGTCACGGCGAAGAACTGGCGCAGCGGCAGGCGGGTGCTGTAGCGCAGGATGAACCAGCCCAGGATCAGCAGGATGACGGCGGCGCTGACCATGCCGCCGAGCATCATGCCATGGCCGGCGCTATCGCTCTGTACCCAGATCGCCTGGTAGAAGAGGATGGTCTCGAACATCTCGCGGTAGACACTGATAAAGGCCAGCCCCGTCATCGACCACAGGGTGGTGCCCTTTAATGCCTTGCCTGCGCTGCCCTCGATAAATTGTTGCCACGCCCGGTTGCTGGTCTTGCCGTGCATCCAGAAACCGACATAGAAGAGGATGCCGGCGGCGGCGAGGGCGGCAATGCCCTCGGTCACCTCGCGCATCGCCCCGCTAATGGTGAAGAGGCTGACCGAGGCCCACCAGGTGACGCCACCGGCAATGATGGCGGCGATCCAGCCGGCGTGCAGGTAGGGCAGGGTGTCGCGGCGCCCGGTTTTGATGAGAAAGGCGATGAGGGCGGCGAGCACCAGGATCGCCTCCAGACCCTCGCGCAGCAGGATCACCAGGGCGCTGGTAAAGGCGCCCCAGCTGGAGAGTCCCTGTTGTGCCATTACCTCTTCGGCCTGAGCCAGCATGACGTCGAGCTCTTGCTGTTGCTCGCTCACTTGCGCCAGCGGGGCGCCGTTGCGCAGCAGGTTACGGTAGGCGGCCATCCGCCCCTCTATCCTCTTGCTGAGCGCCGCATCCTTGACCCCAAGGCTAGACTCCGCGATCTCGAACCCCTCCAGGTAGGCAGTCACCGCCAGCTGTTGGGCCTCACTGGGCGCGCCCTGGCTGTAGCGGCTGACGCTTTGCGACAACAGGGTGCGGGCGAGGGTGAGCGGATCACTGTTCTTGGCGAAGAGGCTTGCCGGATTGCGGCGCAGTGAGGCCATTGCCGCAGCGCCGTCCTCACCATACTGGGAGTGCGATTCAGCCAGGGTCGTGGTGGTGAGTTGTTGCAACGTTGCAATGGGGGTGGTGCCGATGTCCATCACGCCCTTTGCGGCGGCAGGGTAGGCAAGAGTGCCGACATAGAAGGCGAGTGACCAGCGTTCATGGTCGCTGAGCTGGCTGTAGGGACCCATCGCGGTCTCACTGACCCCGAGGGTGATAGTGTTGTAGAGGCCGAACAGACTGCGCTGGGAGGCGCGCTCCAAATCGAGAAAATTGGTGGGGGCGGGCTCCAGGCCGTTGGCGGCGGGACCGTCACCCATACCGCCCACACCGTGACAGGCGGCACAGTTACTGCTGTAGAGCTGTTTGGCGAGGGTGGTGTCGGGTTGTTGCACAGGCACGGCGACTACTTCATAGCTGCTCATCACGCGGCCACGCATGCTGCCGGTGATGGCGGCAATGTCGGCGGGGGGGCGCTTACCTTCGATGGCCACCTTGAGTGCGACAGCCTCCTGTTGCAGTGTGGCCTTGGCCTCGTGCCAGGGAAGCGCCTTGAGGGTGGTGGCAACGGCCCCGGCAAATTCGCGCATCTCCGCATACTCGGCGGCGTTTACCACCTCGCCCTCTGCCACGGCCTCGGCATAGTCGACCCCGACATAGTCGAGCAGCTGCAGCAGCTGTTGTCTCTCCCCGGCGAAGGCGACGGGGGTGATTAATAGGCACAGACTCAGGAGTAACTGTCTCATCGGTGGGGGCTCCGCAATTGATGTGTGTTGCAAATGATAATAATTTGCAATCACAAAAACATCAAGGGGAAGATGTACTTCTTGTACATGTCGCTGGCAGTTTGTGGGTGAGGGGGATCTGGCGGAAATGAAAAAGCCCCGCTCAAAGAGCGGGGCTTTTGGATTGGTGCCGAGGAGAAGACTCGAACTTCCACTGGGTTTCCCCAACTAGCACCTGAAGCTAGCGTGTCTACCAATTTCACCACCTCGGCAGGTCTCACTGGCGTTGCGGCCCGAGAGGAGGCGAACTTTACAGCGCCTTTTGTCCCTTGTCAACGCTGTGTGAAAGGGTTGCCGCAATTTTTTTCCTATTCGGTTAGAATAGCCCGCTTGATAACGCCCGACCGGGCTCAGGAACGAGAGTAGATGCCAAAGCACGTAGCAGAAAAAGACCCACATCAGGCGCGCGAAGCGCAGAAATATGACAACCCTATCCCCAGCCGTGAGTTCATCATGGAGCTGCTGGCGAAGGCCGGGCAGCCGATGTATCGCGATGATATCGCCGCAGCGCTGGGGATGGAGAGCGAGGAGCAGCTGGAGGCGTTGCGCCGCCGCCTGCGGGCGATGGAGCGTGACGGCCAGCTGCTGTTTAACCGTCGTGGCGGTTTTGGCCTGGTCAGTAAGATGGACCTGGTGCGTGGGCGGGTGATTGGCCATGCCGACGAATTCGGTTTTCTGGTGCCGGACGATGGTGGCGACGATCTGTTTCTCTCTGCCCGCGAGATGCACAACTGTCTGCACGGTGACCGGGTGGTGGCGCGGGTCTCTGGTGTCGACCGCCGTGGCCGTCGTGAGGGGGCCATTGTCGAGGTGCTGGAGCATGCCAACAAGCACGTGGCGGGCAGTTACTTTATTGATCAGGGCGTCGGCTATGTGATCGCCGACAACAAGCGCATCAATCAGGACATTCTGGTGCCCAGTGGTCAGGAGATGGGGGCGGTCAACGGCCAGCTGGTGGTGGTGGAGATCGTCGAGTACCCCACCGCGCGCCGCCAGGCCACTGGCAAGATCATCGAGATCCTGGGCGACCATATGGCGCCGGGGTTGGAGATCGATGTGGCGATTCGTGCCCACGATCTGCCGATGGAGTGGTCGGCACCGGTCCGCGAGATGGTGGCGGCACTGCCCACCGGGGTGCCGGATGAGGCGAAGGCAGGGCGTACCGACCTGCGCGCGATGCCGCTGGTGACCATCGATGGCGAAGATTCGATGGACTTCGATGACGCGGTCTACTGTGAGCCGAGCGCGGATGGCGGCTGGCGCCTGGTGGTGGCCATTGCCGATGTCTCGCACTATGTGGCGCCCGGCACGACGCTGGATGAGGAGGCGCGTGAGCGCGGTAACTCGGTTTATTTCCCCGGCCGCGTACTGCCGATGCTGCCCGAGGAGCTCTCCAACGGCCTCTGCTCGATCAATCCCGCTGTCGACCGTCTCTGCATGGTCTGCGACATGGATATCAGCAAGAAGGGCAAGCTGCACGAGTACCGCTTCTACCAGGCGGTGATGCGCTCCCACGCCCGCATGACCTACAACAAGGTGAATGCCATCGTGGTGGAACGCGACGGTGAGCTGTGCCGCGAGTACGATGCCGTCCGGCCTCATCTGGAGAATCTCTATACCCTGTTCAAGCTGCTGCACCGGCGGCGTGAAGAGCGCGGCGCCATCGATTTCGAGACCACCGAGACGCGTGTTGTCTTTGGCGAGGGCAAGAAGATCGACCGCATCGTGGCCACCGAGCGCAATGATGCCCACCGCCTGATCGAGGAGTGCATGCTGATGGCCAATGTGGCTACTGCCAGGTTCCTCAGCAAGGCGAAGATCCCCGCCCTCTACCGTGACCATGACCGGCCCAACAGCGAGAAACTGACCGCACTGCGTGAGTTTCTCAGTGAGTTGGGACTCGACCTCAAGGGGGGGGATGAGCCGGCGGCGGCCGATTACGGCGAGCTGCTGGCAAGCATCAAGGGGCGTCCGGACGCCCACCTGATTCAGACGGTGATGCTGCGTAGCATGCAGCGGGCCGTATATAGTCCCGACAACAAGGGCCATTTCGGCCTGGCCTTTGATGCCTATGCCCACTTTACCTCGCCCATTCGTCGTTATCCCGACCTGCTGGTACACCGCGCCATCCGCCATGTGATCTCCGGCAAGCCGGTGGAGGAGTTCCGCTACAGCCACGACGATATGGTGCTGCTTGGTGAGCACTGCTCAATGACCGAGCGGCGTGCCGACGAGGCGACCCGCGATGCGATGGATTGGCTCAAGTGCGAGTTCATGCTCGACAAGGTGGGCGAGAGGTTCGAGGGGGTGATCTCCAGCGTTACCGGCTTTGGCATCTTTGTTGAATTGAAGGATATCTACGTCGAGGGGCTGGTTCACGTCTCCAGCTTCAAGAACGACTACTACCACTTCGACCCCGCCCACCACCGTCTGGTGGGTGAGCGCAGCCGCAAGATCTATCGTCTGGGTGACAGCGTCGAGGTGCTGGTTGCCCGCGTTGACCTGGATGACAAGAAGATCGACTTTGATTTGATGCAGGAGGAGGTTGCCGCCCCCCCGCCGGAGGAGAAACCGCGCAAGCCGAAGCGTCGCAGCAAGAAGCGATGAGTGGCGGTGCCCTGATCTTCGGCCTGCATGCGGTGGAGGCGGCGCTGCAGCAGGATGGCGTGACCATCGAGCAGTTGTGGTGCGACAAACAGCGCCACGACAAGCGATTGCACGGCCTGCTGCATCTGGCGGCGAAAAAGGGGCTCAGGCCGCAACCCCTGAACCGGGCCGAGCTGGATAAAATGGCCCCCGGCGGCAAACATCAGGGTATTGTTGCCCAGCTGGCACAGCTCTCGGCGGCCAGCGCCGCCGTTCGCAATGAGACCTTTCTCGAGCAGCTCCTCACCGATCTCGAGGACCCACCCTTCCTGCTGGTGCTTGATGGTGTTACCGATCCCCACAACCTTGGTGCCTGTCTGCGCAGTGCCGACGCAGCCGGGGTACACGCCGTGATCGCGCCGCGTGATCGCGCCTGCAGCCTCACCCCGGTGGTGCAGAAGGTGGCCTGTGGCGCGGCACAGACGGTGCCCTTCGTGCAGGTGACCAACCTCGCCCGTACCCTCAGAACGCTGCGCGATGCCGGGGTATGGGTGGTCGGCACGGCACTGGAGGAGGGGGCGGTGTCGCTCTATGAGCGGGATCTGAAGGGACCGCTGGCGCTGGTGCTGGGGGCCGAGGGCAAGGGGATCCGCCGCCTTACCCGTGAACACTGCGATGATCTTGTCTACATCCCGATGGCCGGCACGGTGCAGAGCCTCAATGTCTCGGTGGCCACCGGGATCTGCCTGTTCGAGGCGCTGCGCCAACGCAGCCTCTGAACGGCAGCGGTTTGCTGTGTTGCGGGGGGCGGGCTGGCTACCCGCCAGGGCATTAACCCGGATGTTTCACGATTGCACCCTGTTGCCGCTTCCAGTAGAATGCGCCCTCCTCGCTGGGTCTGACCGGCCGGGGAGACAAATCGATAACTCCTTGCTCTGAACACTGGGTTCAGGGCTGCACAAACCGTAAGGAGCTTTTAATGAAGCACTACGAAATCGTGTTTCTGGTCCATCCTGACCAGAGTGAGCAGGTTCCGGCCATGATCGAGCGCTATCGCGCCAGCATCGAAGGCCACGGTGGCAGCATTCACCGTCTGGAAGATTGGGGCCGCCGTCAGTTAGCCTATCCCATCAACAAAATCCACAAGGCCCACTACGTGCTGATGAACGTGGAGTGCGGCAAAGACGCACTGCAGGAGCTGGAGTCCGCCTTCCGCTTCAACGATGCGGTGATCCGTAACCTCGTGCTGAGCATGAAAGAGGCGGTCACCGAGCCCTCTCCTCTGGTCAGGGCCAAGGATGAGCGGCGTGAAGAGTCTGCCGCCGAGAGCGATGCTCCTGCGGCGCAAGCCGAGGTTGCAGGGGACGAAGAGGGTGCCGCTGACGCCGAGTGAGTGAGGCGACGCGATGGATAACCGTCTGGTGATTAGCGGTACTCTGGGCAAACCGCCCGAGACCCGCACCAGCCCGGCAGGTATCCCCATCACGCGCTTTACCCTGCGTCATGAGTCGATACAGCAGGAGGCCGGCATGCCAAGACAGGTGATCTGCACGATCGCCGTCATTGCAAGCGGAGTCGAGTTGCTGGAACGCTCCAAGGCACTACAGAGTGGCCAACAGCTAAGGATTTGCGGTTTTCTCAGTCGGGCGAATAACCGCCAGGGTGAGAACAGACTGATTCTCCATGCGGAGCGGATTGAACCCCTCTGATGTGGGTCGAAGATTAAATTGATGTACTAACAGGATTGATGAGGAGACCGAAATGGCCCGTTATTTCCGTCGTAAAAAGTTTTGCCGCTTCACCGCTGACGGTGTGGTTCAGATTGATTACAAGGATCTGGTGACCCTGAAAAACTATGTGACCGAGTCCGGTAAGATTGTTCCCAGCCGTATCACCGGCACCAAGGCCAGATATCAGCGTCAGCTGTCGACCGCGGTTAAACGCGCTCGCTTTCTGGCACTGTTGCCTTACAGTGATTCGCATCAGTAGAAGATCGTAGCGCTGGCGAAGTAGGCGATGCGGTTTCTTGCCGCCTATCTGCTCAAGGGGCGGGCGCCGGCGGTACTGGTGACAGCGGTGATGGCCATACTGGCCCTGCTGCTGCCACCACTCAGTTATTTTAGTGGCGCGAGCGTGGCCCTGGTCACCTTGCATCTGGGGGTGCGGGCGGGGCTTGAGCTCAGCCTGCTCGCCACCTTGGCGGTAACCGTGCTGATGGTGGTGCTGCAACTGCCGCCGCAGCTCGGCGGGGTGTTTCTGCTGGTGCTGTGGTTACCGGTGTGGGTGCTGGCGGCAAATTTGCGCCGCACCGCCGCACCCGCCCGCAGCATCGTGCTGGCGCTGCTGTTCGGGGGCGTGTTGTTACTGGGTTTCTACCTGGTGAACGACGCCCCGACCCAGTGGTGGCTGGCGCTGCTACAGGAGTTGCTGGCGCCGATGTTGCAGCAGATCCCCGAGGCGGAGTTGCCGCAGATCGAGGCCAACCTGCTCGAACTGGCAGCGCGAATGAGCGGGGTGATGGCGGCAGGGATGGTGGCCAGCCTGCTCGGCTGTCTGTTCCTCGGGCGCTGGTGGCAGGCGGTGCAGTTTAATCCCGGTGGTTTTGGCGACGAGTTTCGCCGCCTGCGGCTGGGGCAGACGCTGGGTGCCGCCGTGCTCTCTCTTGCCGCCCTTCATCTGTTGTGGCAACTGGGGGGTGGGGATGCGGTCGGGTTGTTGCGTGACCTGCTGGTGCTGCTTCAGGTCGGGTTCGCCCTGCAGGGCGTTGCCGTGGCACATGCCCTGGTGCATCGGAAAAGGCGACATAAGGGGTGGTTGATTGCGATGTACGTTGCGCTGCTCCTGTTGACGGGGCCGGCGGTGTTGTTGCTGGCCGTGGCCGGTGTACTGGATAACTGGTTCGATTTTCGAGGCAAGTCCGGTTACGGCAAGCAGGGTGATATTGGGTGATGTCCACATCTGGTGTGGATAACGGTTGATGATTATTAAGTTGAGGTGGTTAAGATGGAAGTGATTCTATTGGAGAAGGTTCGCAATCTGGGTAACCTGGGCGAGCAGATTAAGGTGAAATCCGGTTACGGTCGTAATTTTCTCATTCCGCAGGGCAAGGCGGTGATGGCCAGCAAGGAGAATATTGCCAAGTTTGATGAGCGTCGTGCGGAGCTGGAAGCGAAGGCCGCCGAGCAGCTGGCCGCCGCCGAGGGCCGTGCGGCCAGGCTGGCCGAGCTGGCAACCGTCACCATTGCCTCCAAGGCCGGTGAAGAGGGCAAGCTGTTTGGCTCTATTGCCGCCGGTGATATTGCCGAGGCGATCACTGCCGCCGGGGTGGCGGTTGCCAAGAGCGAGGTCAAGCTGCCGGAGGGTTCACTGCGCCAGACCGGCGCCTTCGAGCTGATGCTACAGCTGCACACCGATGTCAGCCAGGGCATTACCGTTGAGGTTGTTGCCGAGTAACATCGTGGCCTGTTGTGCCCCTGCCGCGCCGTCGTTACAACGACGGCGCGGCATGTTTTTTGCGCCCTTCCCCGGAACTCCTGACTGCGGCATGCTCAGCGGCGGATACCAAATCGTCTCCTCTCATGCGGGTAATAGTGACTGATGCCGGACTCTCCGATCCCCATTAACCGTGACGCCGATACTGCGGCGCTCAGGGTTCCCCCCCACTCTATCGAGGCAGAACAGTCGGTGCTCGGCGGCCTGATGCTGGACAACAGCAGTTGGGACAAGGTGGGAGATGAGGTGGCAGAGGGCGATTTCTACCGTCGCGATCACCGTTTTATCTTCCGTGCCATCAAGACCCTGGCCGAAGAGGGCTCTCCCTTTGATGTGGTGACCCTCGCCGAGTGGCTCGACAAGAATGGCGAGCTGGAGAATGTCGGTGGCATCAACTATATGGGGACGCTGGTCGGCAACACCCCCAGCGCTGCCAACATCAAGTCCTATGCACGAATTGTGCGTGAGCGCTCGGTGCTGCGCCAGTTGATCCAGGTCTCCAATGATATCGCCGACTCGGCCTATCAGCCCGAGGGGCGCAAGATCAGCGAATTGCTGGATGATGCGGAGAAGAAGGTCTTCGATATCGCCGATCAGGGGGCGCGTGGCAACAAGGGGTTTGTCGGTATGAAGGAGCTGTTGACCAGGGCGGTGGAGCGCATCGACTACCTCTTTACCCAGGATAACCCGATCACCGGGGTGGCCACCGGCTTTGACGACTTTGATGAAAAGACCTCCGGCCTGCAGAAGTCTGACCTTATTATCGTCGCTGGCCGCCCCTCCATGGGGAAGACCACCTTTGCGATGAATCTTGCCGAGAACGCTGCGATCAAGGGGCAGGTGCCGGTGGCGGTCTTCTCCATGGAGATGCCTGGCGAGCAGTTGGCCATGCGTATGATGTCCTCGCTGGGCCGCATCGATCAGCACAAGGTCAGAACCGGCAAGCTGGAGGATGACGACTGGCCACGCCTCACCTCGGCGGTGGGCATCCTCTCCGAGGCCCCCATCTATATCGACGATACCCCGGGTCTCACCCCCACTGAACTGCGCGCCCGCGCCCGGCGCATGGCCCGTGAGCACGGCCTTGGCCTCATTGTCATCGACTATCTGCAGTTGATGCAGGGCTCGGGCAATGCCCGGGAGAATCGCACCGCCGAGATCTCCGAGATCTCCCGCTCCCTCAAGTCACTGGCAAAGGAGCTCAATGTGCCAGTGATCGCCCTCTCCCAGCTTAACCGTGGCCTGGAGCAGCGCACCGACAAACGGCCAATTATGTCCGACCTGCGTGAGTCGGGCGCGATCGAGCAGGATGCCGATGTCATCGTCTTTATCTACCGTGACGAGGTCTATAACGAGGAGAGCCAGTACAAGGGGACGGCGGAGATCCTCATTCGCAAGCAGCGCAATGGTCCTATCGGCACCACGCGGCTCGCCTTCCTGGGCAAGTACACCCGCTTTGAAAATCTGGCACACGACCACTATGGCGGTGGAGAGTTCGGCTGATGCGCCGCACCGAGATCACCCTGGATCTGGGAGCCCTGCGTCACAATCTGCTGCGTCTGCGCGCCGCCGCCCCCGCCAGCCGCGTAATGGCGGCAATCAAGGCCAACGGCTATGGCCACGGCATGGAGCGGGTGGCGCGTACCCTCGCCGAGGTCGATGCCCTCGGGGTCGCCTGTCTGGAAGAGGCAGTGAGGCTGCGCGAGGCGGGGATCACCACCCCCATCACCCTGCTCGAAGGCTTCTTTCATGCCGACGAACTTCCCGTTATCTGCCAGCACGCCCTCGATGTGGTGATTCATCACGCGCAACAGATCGCGATTCTGGAGCAGCGGCCGCCAAGCCCCCCGTTGCGGGTCTGGCTCAAGGTCGATAGCGGCATGCACCGTCTGGGCGTTCCGGCCGATGAGGCACGGGCGCAGTGGCAACGTCTGGCGGCGATCAGTGGGGTGGTGGTGAACGGAGTGATGACCCATCTCGCCAATGCCGACGACCTGAAGGATGCCAGCACTGTGCGGCAGCTAAACCTGTTTCACGCCAGCTGCGAAGGTCTGCCCGGTGAGCGTACCATCGCCAACTCCGCCGGACTCCTTGGCTGGCCGCAGAGCCATGCCGAGTGGAATCGTCCCGGCATTGCCCTCTACGGGGTCTCCCCCTTTGTCGGTGGCCGTGCCGCAGAGCACGGCCTGCGCCCGGTGATGACCCTGCGCTCGGAGTTGATCGCGGTCAACCGTCTGCGGCAGGGCGACGCCATCGGTTATGGCGGCAGCTGGCGCTGTCCCGAGGCGATGGCGGTGGGTGTGGTGGCAGTGGGTTACGGTGACGGCTATCCGCGCCACGCCGTCGCCGGTACCCCGGTGTTGCTTAACGGCAGGCGGGTCCCGCTGGTAGGGCGCGTTTCGATGGATATGCTGACGGTGGATTTGCGCGGCCAGCCGGAGGCCTCTATCGGTGACGGGGTGGTGTTGTGGGGGGAGGGGCTGCCGGTGGAGGAGATCGCCGAACACGCCACCACCATTCCCTATGAGCTGCTGTGCGGTGTTACCGGTCGGGTGCGCGTCATCGAGAGGGGTTGAACGTCTATGGCCAAGGCAAAGGTTAACTACAGTTGCAGCGCCTGTGGCGCCACGGCGAATAAATGGGCGGGTCAGTGCTCGGAGTGCGAGGCGTGGAACACCATGCTGGAGGTGGTGGTGCAGCCTGTTCTGTCGCGCGGCGGCCGCTTTGGCGGTTACACCGGTGAGGCGGCAGGCGCGGCCGTGCAGCTGCTGCGCGAGATCAGCGCCGATGATGTGGCGCGCACCCCGACCGGGATCGGTGAGTTTGACCGGGTGCTGGGCGGCGGACTGGTGCCCGGTTCGGTGGTACTGATTGGCGGTGACCCCGGCATCGGCAAGTCGACACTGCTGCTGCAGACCCTGGCCGAGCTGGATCAGCAATTTACCACCCTCTACGTCAGCGGTGAGGAGTCGCCCCAGCAGATCAGCCTGCGTGCCAAACGGCTCAAACTTGCCATCGACAACATGCGCCTGCTGCCGGAGACCCGGGTCGAGGGGATCATCGCCACGGTGGTGAAGGAGCGCCCGCAGGTGGTGGTGATCGACTCCATTCAAACCATCTTTACCGAACAGCTGCAGTCGGCCCCCGGCTCGGTAGCCCAGGTGCGCGAGAGCGCGGCACAACTGGTGCGCTATGCCAAGCAGAGCGGGGTCTCGCTCTTTATTGTCGGCCACGTCACCAAGGATGGGCAGCTCGCCGGGCCGCGGGTGCTGGAGCATATGGTCGATACGGTGCTCTACTTCGAGGGTGACAGCGGTAGCCGCTACCGGGTGGTGCGCGCCTTCAAGAACCGTTTTGGCGCGGTCAACGAGCTGGGGGTCTTTGCCATGACCGAGCTGGGGTTGAAGGAGGTCGCCAACCCGTCGGCGATCTTCCTTTCACGCCATGAGGAGGCGGTCTCCGGCAGCGCCATCATGGTGACGATGGAGGGGAGCCGCCCGCTGCTGGTGGAGGTGCAGGCACTGGTGGATGAGACGCATCTGGGCAATCCACGGCGCGTCACCGTGGGACTGGAGCAGAACCGTCTGGCGATGCTGCTGGCGGTGTTGAGTCGTCATGGCGGGGTCGTGACCCACGATCAGGATGTCTTTATCAATGTGGTGGGCGGGGTGCGCCTGAGCGAGACCGGGGCTGATCTGGCGGTGCTGCTCTCGGTGCTCTCCAGTCTGCGCAATCGCCCGCTGCCGCAGGGGCTGATTGTCTTTGGTGAGGTGGGGCTGGCCGGTGAGATTCGTCCGGTGCCCAATGGTCAGGAGCGCATCAGGGAGGCGGCCAAGCACGGCTTTACGCGTGCTGTTGTACCGAAGGCGAATCTGGGTAAGCGTGCCATTGAGGGGATGGAGGTGATTGGAGTGAGCCGGCTTGCCGAGGCACTCGACTATTTCTAGCTGCGCCTGAGTGGATGTGCGCCAGGGTGGCTACGGCGCGACTGCCAGCAGCTCCCCCAGCTCTCGCTCCAGCAGCCCTTCATCCCCCAGATTGAGTTCCACCATCCGTTTCAGGTGGGTGATGCTGTCGAGATCGATGTTGTCGCAGCGAAATCCAAGCTGCCCCTCTTCATGGTGCACGATGTGACCGACCATCATGATAGTGGTGTCGGTCGCGTTCAGGGCGAGCATCAGCCGGCAGCTGCACGGCGGGCACTCAACGAAGTTCTCCGGCGCCGCCAGCAGTGCCCCCTTGAGCGAGATATCGTGCAGTTGACTCTGCCACTGCTGTGCACCGCAGGCCAGGGTCACCGCGCAATCCATGGGGATGCGGGTGAAGTGGCGGCGGTTGTGAGTGGGGTTTTCCATGTTCATTGGCCACCTCCTAGGTCAGAGTAAACTGCATCTTCACGTTACCCAGCTGAATGATGTTGCCATCTTTCAGCTGCCGACTCTCCTCGCCGATGGGGACGCCATCCACCTTGGGGCTGTGTCCGCCCTCAAGGTGGGTGATGAAGTAACCGTCGCCACGGCGGGCGATAACGGCGGTCTGTACCCCGGCCTTGCCAAGGTTGGTCAGATTGTTTTTCAGACTGATGGTCTTGCCAACATTGTTGCCGCTGAGAATCTGCAGCCAGGCACTCTTGGGCGCCGCTTTTGTCGCTGCATTGAGGCCCTCTCCATCATCCTCGCTGGCCGTGGGGGTGAAGGAGTAGAGCAGGCTGTGTTTGCCGATCTGAATCTGGTCGTTGTCCTTGAGGGTCTGTTCCCGTGTCGTGGCGCCGTTGATCAGCAACCCCTCAGGAGTGCCGAGGTTACGCAGCACTGATACATTATTTTTTGTGGTGATGGTAGCGTGGCGCGGTTGTACCGCAAGACTGTCAATCTGCAGCTGGCTGGCGGGATCACTGCCGATCACCATCTCGCCTTCGCTCACCTGAAAAATCTTGAGCATCTTGCCTTTAAATGACAGGGTCAGTTTTGACACTGGAAAACTCCGGGATTGCTGATTTACCGGCAATTATAGTAGTAGTTATTGTCTGCCGGCACATCCTTTTCGTGCGAATTCCGCAACATGAGTCACGTTGTTAAAGGACATTGGTGCTTTCGTCCACCGTTTTACGTTGCGTCGGGTCGATGCGCACCGTCTTTACGGTGTTGGCACCGGTCTGCACGATCTCGATGGGATAGCCCTCCAGCAACAGGCTGGTGCCCGCCTTGGGGATGGTCTCCAGATATTCGGTAATCATGCCGTTGAGGGTTTTGGGGCCGTTGGTCGGCAGATCCCACTGCATGATGCGGTTCAGTTCGCGAATATTGGCACTGCCATCGACCAGGAAGGTGCCATCCTCCTGCGGGTGAATATCCTTGCTGCTGGTGGCCGGATCGGTGGTGAATTCACCGACGATCTCCTCCAGGATATCGTCCAGCGTTACCAGCCCCTGAATGTCGCCGTACTCATTTACCACCAGTCCGATGCGTCGGCGCTGACTCTGGAAGTTGAGGAGCTGGGTGTTGAGTGGGGTCGCCTCGGGGATGAAGTAGCTTTCGCGTACGATCTGCTCGAGATCCTCCTTCGTCACCTCCTGTTTGCGTTGCAGGCCGAGAAAGTTGCGAAGGTGGAGGATGCCGACCACCTGGTCGATGTCACCGCGATAGACCGGCAGGCGGGTGTGTTGGCTGTTGTGCAGTTGCTTGAGGATCTGCTCCCACTCATCCTCCAGGTCGATACCGACGATCTCGTTGCGCGGCACCATGATGTCCTCCACCGTCGCCTTCTCCAGGTCGAGGATGCCCAGCAGCATCTTCTGGTGGCGTTGCGGGATCATAGCGCCCGCCTCGTTGACCACGGTGCGCAGCTCCTCGCGGCTGATGCTGTGCTCGGTCAGTGCCTCCTGACTGATGCCAAAGAGGCGCATCATGGCGCTGGGAATGGTGTTGAAGATCAGGACCAGTGGTGTCAGGGCCCAACCCAGTGGCTTGAGGATGGTGGCGGCCGGAAAGGCGAAGCGCTCCGGGCGCATCGCGGCGAGAGTCTTGGGGGTGATCTCGGCAAAGATCAGTACCACCACGGTAAGAACGGCGGTGGCTATCCACACTCCCTCCTCGCCAAACAGGCGTATCGCAAGAATAGTGGAGATGGCCGAGGCCAGGATGTTGACGAAGTTGTTGCCCAGCAGGATCAGGCCGATAAGGCGATCCGGACGCTTTAACAGCTCATGGGCACGGCGGGCCCCGGCGTGGCCGTCGCTGGCCAGATGGCGCAGGCGGTAGCGGTTCAGGCTGATCAGGCCTGTTTCCGAGCCGGAGAAGAAGGCGGAGACGAGGATCAGAAAGGCAATCAGGCTGAGTAAAACCCATATGGGAATGTCATTTAGCAAAGAGGGTTACATCTCATAAACGAAAAGGAGAGGCAATTACAGGGGGCCGGGTAGTGAATGTCAAGGCATGCACAGGCGTGAATGGTCTGCGAATCAGCTGCCGAGGATGAGTTCCAGCACCAGTTTGCTGCCGAAATAGGAGAGCATCAATACCGCAAAACCACCCAGGGTCCAGCGGATCGCGGTACGGCCGCGCCAGCCAAAACGCCAGCGGCCCCACAGCAGGGTGGCGAAGACTATCCAGGCGGCGACGGAGAGCACGGTTTTATGGAGCAGGTGCTGTTCGATAATATTCTGGCTGTAGGGAATGGCGCTTAACAGTGAGACGCTGAGCAGCAGGAAGCCGATGCCGATGAGGCGAAACAGCAGGCATTCCATGGTCTCCAGTGGGGGCAGGGCGCGGATGAAACCACCGGGGTGGCGGTTGCGCAGCTGTTGGTTCTGCACCGCCAGCAGTATGGCCTGAAGCGCGGCGAGGGTGAGCAGGCTGTAGGCGATGACCGAGATCAGGATATGTGCATCCAGCCCCGGTGTGGGGGAGGAGATCAGGGTGCCCTGGCTTTCCTGTAAATTTTGTAACAGCAGGCTCAGTGCGGCGAAGGGAAAGACCATAATCCCAAGATTTTCAATGGGTTGGCGCAGGGCGCTGAGCAGGATGAGGGTCGCCACCACCCAGCTGGTGAAGGAGAGGGCGAGAAAGAAGGAGAAATTGAGCCCCTCGGCGGTTACCACCCCGTGGTAAACGGTAACGGCGTGCAGTATGGTGGCAATGAGGCCACTGGCCAGGGCGGCGGCCTTGGTGCTACCCCGGGCCTCGATGCCCGAGGCCAGCCGCTTTATCAGCAGGCCTGCGGCCAGCAGGTAGAGGAGGAGGGTGATAGTGAGTACAGCGGAGTTCATCGTCCCTTGCTTTTATTAACCGGTTGAGGCGCAATGTTCGCACAGGAGACCGGAGGGTTGAAGCCCTTTTCGTTGCACCGTGATGGTGGCGCTGATTTTGTGAGCAATTTCGCTGAAATGTGTCGCTGGATTTTGCTAGGGTGCCGGATTGGCGGTGCGAACCGGTGCGTTGTAATCAGCAGGTTATCGCCATATAGTTCGACAAACAGAGCCGCCTCGCGTTGGGGTGGGGATGAGCGAGGCGCTGGCAATGCCGCAAATGAGGGTGTGGAGAACCTGAATGGAGATACGGGTACTGGGTTGCAGTGGAGGCATTGGCGGCAGTGGGCGCAAGACCACTTCGTTTCTTTTGGGGAGCGATGTGCTGATCGACGCAGGCAGTGGCGTTGGTGAGTTGTCGCTGGATGAATTGGCGGCGATTCGCCATATCTTTATCACCCACTCACATCTCGATCATATCCAGATGCTGCCGCTGCTTTTGGATAGTGTCTTTGACCGGCTGGAGCAACCGGTGGTGGTTCACGGGCTGGCGCATACCCTCAAGGCGTTACGCGACCATATCTTTAACTGGGTGGTCTGGCCCGATTTTACCGCTCTGCCCAGTGAGGCGTTGCCGGTGCTGGTGATGCAACCGATGGCGCCGGGGGAGCAGGTCACCGTCGGTGATACCCGCTTTGGCATGATCCCGGTAAATCACATTGTCCCCACCGTTGCCTATACCGTGGAGTACCCCGGTGGTGTCTTTGCCTTCAGTGGCGATACCACCACCAACGATACTCTGTGGGAGGGGCTTAATGCCCTCGACCGTCTCGATCACTTGATCGTCGAGGCGGCCTTCTCCAGCGGCGAGCTGGCACTGTGCGAGATGTCGAAACACTACTGCCCGCAACTGCTGGCCGCCGATTTGCAGAAGCTGCGTCACCACCCGCGGATCTACCTGAGTCACGCCAAGCCGGGTGAGGAGGAGATGATCTACCACGAGTGCCAGGAGCTGATCAACGACCGCCCGCTATGCCATCTGACAGGGGGGGAGCGTTTGGCGTTATAATGCGCGCCAGCCACTCTCTACCCGCCGTGCCTTGTCACGGCCAGCCAATCGGGAACACCCTGAATTATGTTCGATAGCCTTACATCGAGGTTGACCCAGACCCTGCGCAATTTGCGCGGCAGTGGTCGCCTGAGCGAAGAAAATATTAAAGATACCCTGCGCGAGGTGCGCATGGCACTGCTGGAGGCTGATGTGGCCCTGCCGGTGGTGCGCGACTTTGTAGAGCACGTCCGTGTGCGTGCGGTGGGCCGGGAGGTGATGGAGAGCCTCACCCCGGGTCAGGCGCTGGTGAAGGTGGTACACGAGGAGCTGATCGCCCTGATGGGCGCGGCCAACGAAGAGCTCAACCTCGCCGCTCAGCCCCCCGCCGTGGTGCTGATGGCCGGTCTGCAGGGGGCGGGCAAGACCACCAGCGTCGGCAAGCTGGCACGCTGGCTGAAGGAGAAGAAAAAGCGATCGGTGCTGGTGGTCAGTGCCGATATCTACCGCCCTGCCGCCATCGAGCAGCTGAAGACCCTGGCCGCCGAGGTGGGGGTGGAGTTCTTCCCCAGTCGCGCCGATCAGGACCCGGTCGAGATCGCCCGCAATGCCATTGATGCGGCACGCAAGAAATATATCGATGTGGTGCTGATCGACACCGCCGGCCGCCTCCACATCGATGAGCAGATGATGGGCGAGATCAAGCGGCTGCACGCAGCGGTTAATCCCGTCGAGACCCTCTTCGTGGTCGACTCGATGACCGGCCAGGATGCCGCCAACACCGCCAAGGCCTTTGGCGATGCCCTGCCGCTGACTGGTGTCATCCTGACCAAGACCGATGGCGATGCCCGTGGCGGGGCCGCCCTGTCGGTGCGCCAGATCACCGGCAAGCCGATCAAGTTCCTTGGCGTTGGGGAGAAATCGAGCGCGCTGGAGCCGTTCCACCCCGACCGTCTCGCCTCCCGTATCCTCGATATGGGCGATGTGCTCTCACTGGTCGAGGCGGTGCAGGATAAGGTCGATCAGAAGCAGGCGGCCAAAATGGCCGAAAAGCTCAAGAGCGGCAAGGGCTTCGATCTGGAGGACTTTCGCGACCAGTTGCGCCAGCTACAAAGTATGGGTGGGGTGGGTGCCCTGATGGATAAGCTGCCGGGGATGGCCAACGTACCCCAGGCGGCGAAGAATCAGGTGAATGACAAGGAGTTCAGGCGTCTGGAGGCGATCATCAACTCCATGACCCGACATGAGCGCCAGCGTCCCGACATTATCAAGGGGGGGCGCAAAAAGCGTATCGCCGCCGGCTCCGGCACCCAGGTGCAGGATGTAAACCGCCTGCTCAAACAGTTCATGCAGATGCAGAAGATGATGAAAAAGATGTCCAAGGGCGGGCTCTCCAAGATGATGCGTGGTTTGAAGGGAAAAATGCCCACCGGATTACCTTTCTGATAGGACTACCCTTTTTTCTTGATCCGTCGTAAAATGCCGGGCTCAATTGTGCTGTGGGTCGCTATCTGGCGGCCCCGTTTGTTTGTGATGATGAGGAATTCATTGGCATGGTAACCATCCGTATGTCGCGCGGTGGCGCGAAGAAGCGCCCCTTTTATCAAATCGTCGTGACCGACAGCCGCAACCGTCGTGACGGCCGTTTTATCGAGCGCGTCGGTTTCTTCAACCCGGTTGCCCGTGGCAACGAGGAGAGCGTGCGTATCGATCACGAGCGCGTCGCTTACTGGGTATCGCAGGGTGCCCAGACCTCGGACCGCGTTGCCAGCTTGCTGAAAAAACAGGCCTGATTTTTCGTCCGTTACGGTTCCCGTACGGCACCATGGCGTGTCGCGGGGGAGAGGCTGGTGATGGCGGATGAGCAGGAGCAGGAGTATGTCGTGATGGGCCGCATCAATGGCCTGCACGGGGTGCGTGGCTGGGTGAAGGTTTTCTCCCACACCCAGCCACGTGACAATATTCTCGAATATCGCACCTGGTATCTGCGGCGCGGCGGGGAGTGGCTAGCGACTGAGCTGCTCGATGGCCGCCCGCAGGGCAAGGGGATCGTCGCCAGGCTTAAAGGGTATGACGATCGCGACCAGGCAGCGGCGCTGCTGGGGATGGATGTGGCGATCCGCCGCGAACAGATGCCCAAGGCGGGACCCGGCGAGTACTACTGGGCTGAACTGGTGGGCCTGACGGTGGTTAATACCGAGGGCATCGGGCTGGGCGTGGTGGAACAGCTGCTGGAGACCGGCGCCAATGATGTGCTGGTGGTGCGGGATGGAGAGGTAGAGCGCCTGATCCCCTATCTGCCGGGGCAGTTTGTGGTTGAGGTGCTGCTCGATGAAGGGGTGATGAGGGTCGATTGGGACCCGGATTTCTAGGGCGATGCGCATTGATGTTGTTACCCTGTTTCCGCCGATGTTCGAGGCGATCAGCCACTATGGCATCACCCGCCGGGCGCTGGAGCGCAAAATAGTTGAACTGGGGGTGTGGAACCCCCGTGATTATGCGCACGATCGTCACCGCACCGTGGATGATCGCCCTTACGGTGGCGGCCCCGGGATGTTGATGAAGGTGCAGCCGCTGCGTGATGCATTGCATGACGCCCGCGCGGCGGGTGGCGGCACGGCCCATGTGGTCTATCTCTCGCCGCAGGGGCGCCCGCTGACCCAGCAGGGGGTGCGCGAACTGGTCGGCCATGAGCATCTGGTGCTTGTCGCCGGCCGCTACGAGGGGATCGATGAGCGCCTGATCGAGGCCGAGGTGGATGAGGAGTGGTCCATCGGTGATTATGTCCTGAGTGGCGGCGAGCTGGGGGCGATGGTGCTGATCGATGCCGTCACCCGTCTGCTGCCCGGTGCGCTGGGACATGAGGATTCCGCCGGGCAGGACTCCTTCAGCGAGGGGCTGCTCGACTGTCCCCACTACACCCGGCCCGAGGTGTTTGAGGGAGAGGCGGTTCCCTCTGTGTTGTTGAGCGGCGACCACCAGGCGATTGCCCGCTGGCGCGAGAAGCAGTCGCTGGGGCGAACCTGGCTGAGACGGCCCGATCTGCTGGCGGCAAAGGATTTGAGTGAGGCGCAACAGGCCTTGTTGCAGGAATTCATTCATGAGTATGAACAGATTTAAATTTTACGTGTATAATCGACGGACTTTTTTCCGGGAGTTTTAGTAATGAGCAACATCATCCAGCAACTCGAAGCAGAGCAGATGACCCGTGAGGTACCGGCGTTCGGTCCCGGCGACACGGTCGTGGTGCAGGTAAAGGTCAAGGAGGGCACGCGTGAGCGTCTGCAGGCCTTCGAAGGCGTGGTTATTGCCAAGCGCAATCGCGGCCTCAACTCAGCCTTCACCGTGCGCAAGATGTCCCACGGCGAGGGGGTGGAGCGCGTGTTCCAGACCTACAGCCACACAATCGACTCCATCGAGGTGAAGCGTCGTGGTGATGTGCGTCGCGCCAAGCTCTACTATCTGCGTGAGCGCACCGGCAAGGCAGCCCGCATCAAGGAAAAGCTCTAATTCAGGGCTGCTTCTTGCGGGTATGTTGCGGGTGAAGACTCTGCAACCCGCTCGCGCACTACTGAACGGGCTCCACCAACATGGTGGGGCCCGTTTTGTTTTTATGATCACCCTGTTCCTGCTGTTGCTGCCCACATCCGCGTACCCGCTGGAACTGGCCGAAATCACGCGTCTGGCCAAGGGCGGTGCCTCGCAGCTGGCCATTTCCCTGCTCAGCCAAAATCAGCCGGCCCTTCAGGAGGATGAAAGGCAGTGGCTGCGCTGGGAGCGGGTACGATTGCGTATCATGGCGGAGCACGGCCGCTGGCCGGAGCTGGTCGCACAGATCGCCGCCTACCCTGATACCCTGCCCGAGGAGTTTCGTCACTGGAGCGCGCAGCACCACGCCACCGCCCTGATTAATAGCGGCGACTATCGGACCGCCCGCCGGCTTCTGCGTGAGTTGATCTGGCAGACCGATGCCGGGGCTCTGACGAGCGACTCCTTGCGGCAATTGCGTCGTCTGGTTCTGCAGAGTTATCTGGAGGAGGGGCGCGTTGATGACGCCTATGCGGCGATGTTGCGTTACCAACAGGATTACGGGGAACAGGAGGGGGAGGCGCGATTGCTGCGCGCCAAGGTGCTGCTGGCCGCCGGGCGCCCCGGAGAGGCGCTTGCCCTGCTGCGTACCATGACCCCGGACGGTGTGGTTGCCCCCCTGCAGGCGTTGGCAACGCTACGTCATGGCGTGGGTGCGGGGATGGTCGAGCTGCTTAATCGGGCACGCACGGTGGTTGCCACCGAGGAGCAGGCGCCACTGCGCTGGCTCTGGCTGGGGGTGATGGCCGAGGCGGCGCAACAACTGCAGGATCACGCCGCCCTGATTATCGCACTGGAGCGCCTGTTGCCACTGGAGAGTACGGTACAGATCGCCGGGAGCGAGCGCCGTCTCTTTGACTTTACCGCGGAGGATCTGTGGCACGCCTATCTCCTCTATGCCGAAAAAGTAGGCAATCAGGGGCAGCTGTTGCGGGGTGATGACGCTGCCTGGCTGGCTGCGGCGCAGCAGACCGAGGCGCGTTATCCGGTGCGTAAACGGGCACTCTATGCCCTGTTGGCACAGCGCGCCAACGAGGCGGCGCTGCGCGAGCAGGCGCATCAGGCACTGCTGACGCTGTTTGAGGAGATGGGTGATGAGGGGGTGGTGTTGCTGCGTCGCCTCTATCTGGAGGGCGGCCGTTATGGCGGGGAGGGGGCGTTGCCACAAGGCGTCGCCTACCGCCTGGTGGATGAGGCGATCAGGGAGGCCGATCTCACCCTCGCCTCGCGTCTGTTGCAGCGGCTGCCACAGCCCCCTGGCGGCACCGCACTCTTCGCCTGGCAGCTGCGCCGTGCCAGGGTCTTTCTGCTGGCGGGTGATTTTGCCGAGGCCGATAACCTGCTCGCCACCCTGATGCCCTCGGCCGGCTCCCTTGATGATGCCCAGCGCGATCAGCTGATCCAGCTGCTGTTCCAGCTGCAGGGGGTGCAGGAGCATGAGCGTGCCTTCCGCCTCCTTGCGACGCTGTATGAAAATGTGGCTGCCATTCCCCTACGCCGTGAACTGCTCTTCTGGATGGCCGACTCGCGCAAGGCGCAGGGGTTGCATACCGAGGCGGCGCGACTCTATCTGCAGTCCGCCACCCTGAGCGATAACGACAGCATGGATCCTTGGGCACAGACCGCACGCTATCAGGCGGCGAAAAGCCTGGCCGAGGCGGGATTGAGGGAGGATGCCACCTACATCTATCGGCAGCTGTTGCGCGTAACCGAGAGCCCGGAGCGCCGTTCGGTATTGCGCCATGAGCTGCAACAGTTGAGGCTGCAGGGTGAGCGGGGTTAACGCAATCCCGTCCCTGGAGTGTTGTCAGGCGCTGCTGGCGTCGCCGCTGCCGGCTCTCCCCTATATCGCCATCTATCTGGAGCAGGGGCGGTTGAGCGCAATCGATCTTCTCCCCTCCGCCATCCCCGTGATGCCGTCGGCAGCACCCGCCACGATAGAGACCGTGGCGCTGCTGGAGGGTTACTTTCGTGACGCCACGACCGTGATGCCGCCGCTGCAGCCGCTTCATGGCACACCCTTTCAGCGTCGGGTGTGGCAGCTGTTGCAGCAGATCCCCGCCGGGCAGAGCCGCAGTTATGGCGAACTCGCCACCGCGTTGGGCAGTGGGGCGCGGGCGGTGGCGGCGGCCTGCCGCGCCAACCCGCTCCCTGTTTTGATCCCGTGTCACCGGGTGGTCGCCGCCAGCGGCCTGGGTGGTTACATGGGAAAGAGCGGTGGGGTTGAGCTGGAGATCAAGCGTTGGCTGTTGCATCATGAGGGCCATGTCTGAGCCTATCCCCGAGCAGGATGCCGCACTTATTGCCCGCTTTAGCGATGCCCTGTGGCTGGAGCGTGGCCTGAGTGAAAACACCCTGAGCGCCTATCGCAGTGACTTGCAGTCGCTGGCCCGGTGGCTCGTTGCAAGGGGGTCGACTCTGCAGGGGGCGGCACGCCACGAGCTGCTCGCCTATCTGCAGCAACGGGTGGCCGCGGGGGCCAAACCGCGCTCCAGCGCGCGCCTTCTCTCCAGCATGCGGCGCTTCTACCGCTATCTGTTGCGCGAGTCGTTGCTCAAGGAGGACCCCAGTGTGCGCATCGACGCCCCCAAGTTGGGGCGTACCCTGCCCAAGACCCTGACCGAGGAGGAGGTGGAGCGCCTGTTGGCGGCCCCCGACCTCTCCACCCCGATGGGGCTGCGTGATCGGGCGATGCTGGAGCTGCTCTATGCCAGCGGCCTGCGCGTCTCGGAGCTGGTGAGCCTGCTGCTGTTGCAGGTCAACTTTCAGCAGGGGCTGGTGAAGGTGATGGGCAAGGGGAGCAAGGAGCGGCTGGTGCCGCTGGGCGAGGAGGCGCTCTACTGGCTGCAGCGTTTCATGCGCGAGGGGCGGGGGTTGATGTTGGGTAGTCGACGTGCCGAGGCGCTCTTTCCCAGCAAACACGGCAGCGTGATGAGTCGGCAGGCCTTTTGGCAACTGATCAAACGCTACGCACGGCAGGGGGGGATCGACAAGCCGCTCTCCCCCCACACCCTGCGCCACGCCTTTGCCACCCACCTGCTCAATCATGGCGCCGATCTGCGGGTGGTGCAGTTGCTGCTGGGGCATAGCTCGCTGTCGACCACGCAAATCTACACCTTCGTGGCGCAGGAGCGCCTGAAAGGGCTGCATGCCACCCACCACCCTCGCGGGTAGTGGTCATGAGGTCAAACCTCTATCTCAGTTTGATGTGCGTCAACGGATTTAGCGGGGTACCATGGCCGCCCCGGCGTGGTTATAGAATTGCGGCTGTGATTTGAACTGAGGAAGAGAGCAATGCCTTCATTTGATGTGGTTTCCGAACTTGCACGTCACGAACTGACCAATGCGGTCGATCAGGCCAATCGTGAGATTGGCACCCGTTTTGATTTCAAGGGCAGCAATGCCACCATCGAGGAGACCAAGGAGGGGCTGACGCTGGAGGCGCAGAACGAGTTTCAACTCGAACAGATGATGACGGTGCTCAATCAGAAGCTGGTCAAGCGTGGCCTCGACATCCAGAGCCTGGAGAAGCAGAAGGTGGAGAGCAGCAATCTGCGTGCGCGCCAGAAGCTGCTGGTGAAGGAGGGGATAGAGAAGGAGCTGGCCAAGCAAATCGTCAAGCTGGTGAAGGAGAGCAAGCTAAAGGTGCAGGCATCGATTCAGGGGGAGCAGGTGCGCATCACCGGCAAGAACCGCGATGACCTGCAGCAGGCCATCTCCCTGCTCAAGGGAGCGGGTCTGGAGCAGCCGCTGCAATTTACCAACTTTCGCGATTAAGCCGGGGCTGCTGTGACGGGCGCGGGATGAAGAAACCGCGATCTTTTTCATCCGTCAGCGCTCTGGTCGGTGGTCTCGAACAGCTCCCGGCAATGGGTGAAGAGCAGAAAGGTGCGCACCCGCCGCCCCGGCCAGAGGCGGGCCACCCCCTGCGCGTAGTAGCGCAGCTGTTGCCGGTAGGGGGCGGCCAGTGCGGGCAGATCGTCGCGGCTGGCCTGGCGGTGGCTCTTGTAGTCGATGACCCAGACCTCCTCCTCGCCCAGTAGCAGACGGTCGATCACCCCGTGAACCGTGCGCCCCTGATGCGGGTAGATGATCGCCACCTCATTCAACGCCTCCATTCCCACCGGCCGCACTATCCTCTGCAGGGCGGGCTCGGCAAGAAGCTGCCACGCCTCGTCTGACCACTGTCGCAGCTCCCCCGTCCCATCGTCCTCCATCCCCAGCTCCCGCGCCACCCGCGCGGTGATCTCCTGCCGGGTTGCCCCCTGATCCCCGCTCATCAGCTCCAGCAGGCGATGGATGGCGATGCCACGCCGTCGTCCATCCTCGTCGCCATCGGCAGGCGTGGTGATGAGGCCCTCGCCAAAGTGGTGGCTGGGGGCAATCTCATGGTTTGACGGGGTGAGGGTGAGGGGGCGGGAGAGGGCCTTGGGAACGGCCGCGCTGGTCTCCTCTGTCTGGGCGATCGTTGCGGTACACAGGGGCGGCGGGGTGCCGCTCTGCAACTGGCAGGGCAGATCCAGCGGGAGCTCACCCAAGGGGTCGAGCGCCTCACGCGCCGCCCCGTACCAGCCCAACCCCAACCCTTCGCCACGCGCCGGGGCGCAGCCACTCAGGTAGAGGTGCTGGCGGGCGCGGGTGAGGGCGACGTAGAGCAGGTTGGCATCCTCGCGCCGCTCCTCCAGCTGTTCGCGGGCCAGTGCCTCGCGGGTGAAGTGCTCCTGCTGCCCTTTTTTGCCGACCAGTAGGAAGGCCTGTGGGCGCGGGGCCTCGGCGGGCCAGTCGACAAGGGCGCGAAAGGGACGATCGCGCAAGCCGTTGCGGGCCGCGTCGGCAACAAATACCACCGGTGCCTCCAGCCCCTTGGCGGCATGGATGGTCATCAGCCTGACCCGTTCGCCGCTGCCGCTGGCGGGTGCCTCGTCCGGCGCCTCGTCGCTGTTTTCACGCATCTCCCCGAGGCGGCTGAGAAAGCGCCCGAGGCTGGGATAGCGGCCACTGTCGATGGCCAGCGCCAGCTCCAGAAAGCGTGTCAGGTTGGAGTCGCAGCGGGCGTGCAGGTGGAGCGGGTAGGCGGCCTGGTAGCGGGCCAGCACATTGCCCTCGTTGTAGATGCGGTCCAGCAGGTCGTGGATTGGCACCTTGCCGGCCTGCGCGCGCCAGCGGCCGAGCAGTTGCCAGGCCCGGTGCAGTGGATGCTCCGGGTCGTGCTGCGCTAGCGTGGTGAGGCGCTGATACCAGTTGCCGCTCTCCTTGGCCATCGTCGTCAGCTGCATCAGCGCCTCATCGCCACAGGCAAAGAGCGGCGAGCGCAATACGGTAGCTAGGGCGAGGTTGCTGTAGGGGGTGATCAGCAGCTCCAGCAGCGCCACCATGTCGCGCACCTCCAGGCTCTGCAACAGGGTGCCGCGTTCGGCGCCGATGTAGGGGATGGCGGTCCGGCGCAGCGCCCTTTCGTATTCGCCCACGTGGGCACGGCTGCGCACCAGGATCATGATGTCGCCGTAGTGCATGGGGCGGGCAGAACCGCTGGCGCCGACGGGGGTTTGCGCAGCGATTAGCCGCGTGATCTCGCCGGCGATCAGCTCCCCCTCGCGCCGGTAGCGCTCGTCACGCCTGATCACACGGGGCTGCAGCAGCGGGTTGCGCAGGGCGCTGGCGGCGGTTGGGGGCGGCTCCTCCCCTTCGTCCTGACTGATGAGCGGCAGTACCGTCACCGTCCCCCACAGCCCGTGCAGGTGGGTGTCGTGCGGGGTGAACTGGTGCAGCGCCTCTTGCAGCGGACCGTTGTCGCCGAACAGCTTGTTCACGCACTGCATGATGGCGGGGGCCGAGCGCCAGGAGGTATGCAGCGGGTAACCCTGGGCGTCAAGGTGCTGTTGCAGCCACTCGTGGGCCGCCTGAAACAGGCGCGGCTCGGCGCGTCGAAAGCGGTAGATGGACTGCTTGGCATCGCCCACTAGAAAGACGCTGCGCATGCGCTCACCGCCGCCTGCCGCCATCTCCTGCAGTAGTGGTTGCAGCAGACGCCACTGCGTGGGGTTGGTGTCCTGGAACTCATCGATCAGCAGGTGCTCGATACGCTGATCGAGTTTGTACTGTACCCACTGGGCGTTGTCAGCACGGTGCAGCAGGCGATAGGCACGCCACTCCAGATCGGTAAAGTCGAGCTGGCGGCGCTCGGCCTTGAGCCGCTGGAAGTGGGTGAGCAGCTGGCCGCCCACCGCATACCAGGCACGGTTGGCGTTGAGGGTGGCCCCGGCCGCAAGTTGATCAAGGGTTCGCAGTAGTGCGGCAGAGAGCTGACTGTGCAGTTCAATGAACCGTTGCTGTCCCGCATCGCCCATCTTTTTTGCCTGGGCCGCAGAGGGCTTGCAGGCACGTGCCTCGTCCTTGCCGGTCAGCAGGGCCTCGCGGCAGTGGCCGAAGCGCTCCTCCAGCGTCAGGGCGGGGTCGCGCCCCTTGGCCAGCAGTTCAAGGCGGGTGTTGTGGGTGGCGATAGGGTGTTGGTTCAGCAGCTCGCAGTAGTCGCCCAGCGCCTGTTCGCGCTGCGTGGTGAAAAAGCCCTGTAGCGGCGATTCGTCATCGTTCAGCCGAAGCTGCACGCGCAGCCGCTCAAGGGCGAACTCCTGTGGTTCCGCCTCCCCCTCGGTATAGGCCCACCAGTCGCCGCGATGGTGAAGGAAGGTGAAGAGCGCCTGTTGCAGCCCATGCAGCCCGCCGCTGTAGCCGAGCAGCTGCTCCAGTGCCCTCGCCGTGTCGCTATCGGGATTCAGGGTTGCCTGTTCCATCAATAGATCCCAAGCGGTGCGCAGCAGCTCGCCACTGCTCTCCAGCAGTTCGAAGCCAGGTGGCACATCGGCCTCCAGCGGGAAGCGGCGCAGAATATCCTGGCAGAAGGCGTGAAAGGTGGTGGTGCGCACGCTGCGGCCGCTCTGCAGCAGCGCCTCGTAGAGGCCTCGTGCCCGGGCCAGGGTCGCCTCGTCGGGGGTGAGCGCCAGCTCGCGCAGCAGCCCGGCCAACTCCGCATCACTCGCCGCGGCGAGGGCAAAGAGGCGTTCGGCGAGGCGGCTCTGCATCTCCGCCGCCGCCTTGCGGGTAAAGGTGATGGCAAGGATGGCATCGGCGCGGGCCCCGTGCAGCAGCAGCCGCAGCAGGCGACTGACTAGTAGCCAGGTTTTGCCGGTACCGGCCGAGGCCATCACGGTGGCGTTGATATGTGGGGAGCTGGGGCCGGCTTGTCTGGTCATGGTGAGAGCATAATGGCCTTAATGAGGATGGTAAACATCGGCGGGCGTGTAGGACAATTCCTATACGGACGTAGGACGTGCCGGGGTTAGACCGTATCAAAATAGTACCCGATTTTAATATGGATTATAGTAACTTATTGAATAACATATTAAATTTTTTGCTCTGTGTATTGGGGATTACCCTTACAGGGGCGCACCCCCCTCTTGTCGGCAGCGGGGATATTGCTACTCTGTAGCGCAACAGGGAGGTAGACAGGGAGGACGGCAAGGAGAGAGGTCAGCGGATGTGACCGGCAGAGATGGAACTCTGCAACAGGGAGTGTCGTGGGAGGTACAGGGCAGTAGACAGGGGATTTAGGGATGAGCGGCCATAGGGAGATGGTTGGGTACACAGGAGTGATAGAGCAGGGATTTGCCAAAGGGAATAACAACAAGTGGAGCGGGCTTCCACCTTAATGGATTGATCAGGATGATACGCCGAGGGAGTGGTGTTGGCTGGATGCCATGAGGGAAGATAGTATCGGGCGACTTTTTATAGTCGCCTTTTTTACGGCTGGAGTTTTTGCCGAGCGGGGGTTTATGCAGGAGAGTGCTCCCACCCGGACTCCGTGGGCCAGGTGCCGCGCCGGCATAGCCCCTCCATGGGACAGTAGCCGCATACCCCCTCATCGCCCCAGGCGGGCAGCCCCTGACCGTTGGCCATTTGCCTCTGCAACCCCTGCAGCCGCTCCCCGGTTTCTGTACGGAGTTGCGCCAGCGCCGCATCGCGCAGTACTACCTTGCTGGCGAGTTTGTTGCCATCTAGCGCCAGGTATTCCACCTGGGCGACGGGCAGCTGCCGGTGATCTGCCAACAGGGCATAGAAGGGGAGCTGCACCGCCTCGCCGCTGAGCACCTCCTCCTCGCTGGCCATACCCCCGGTCTTGTAGTCGAGTAGCGCCACCCCCTCCTGCTGCCGGTCGATGCGATCGATACGTCCCTGTAGCTCCAGCTGCGGGGCAAAGCCCTCGGTGCACAGCTCCACCTCGACGCTCTCGACCTCGCCCTCCTGTTCGCGCTGGAGCTGCCAGTCAAGGTAGCCGGGGATCTTCTCCAGCCAGCGCTGCAGCCAGCCGCGATGCAGAAAGTTGTCCTCCAGATCGACGGCGAAGACCGCGCGGCTGATCTCCTCCAGCAGCAGCTGGGCGCGGTGGCGTGAGCGCTCATCGAGCTTGCCGCGGAAGGGGCCTGGCAGCCCCGCCACCTCACCATGGAAGGCCTGCAGGATGCGGTGCACCCGCTCGCCGTAGTCGCTCTTCTGCAGCGCCTCGCGAATCGCCTCGGGGGGGGCGAGGCGCAGTCCGCGCGCGGCATAGAACTGATAGGGGCAGTCCATCAGCTGCTGGTAGGCCGAGGCGGAGTAGCGTTGCGGCAATAGCGAGGTGGCGAGCGCCGGGGCGGGGGGAAGAGTGGCCGTCGGCAGGGGGGCGCGGCGATCCACCACCTGGCTGTCGGGGGAGGCGAGCAGTTGCGCCAGTTCGATATCCTCCAGCGCATCGGCGTAGGCCAGCAGGTGAAAGCTGCGCAGTGACGCCAGCCAGGGACTGGGCAGGATCTCCTCCCCATCCTGCTGCTGGCGCAGGGTGAGTAGCAGGTGGGGCGCTGCCTCCAGCAGGCGGCGGAAGTGGAAGAGGCGCTCGGCCAACTGCTCCTCGCCGCAGGGCAGCCCCAGCTCGCGGCGCACCGCGTCGTTGAAGAAGGGGCTGACGGCGGGGCTGCCGGGCAGGAATTCGCGCTCCATGCCGGCGATGATCAGGGCGTCGAAGCGTTGCAGCTGGCTCTGCCCCAGCCCCATCAGGGTGACGGCGTGGCCCGGGCTGGCAAGGCGAAAATGGGACTGCTCCAGGGTGCGTCCCAGCCAGCCGCGAAACTCCAGCCACGAGAGGGGTTGCGCCTCACCCCGCACCGCCCGTTGCATCTGTTGCAGGGTGTCTAGCAGGTGCCGCCCCGCCGCATCCGCCGCCAGGCCCTCCGCCAGCCCTAGCGGCGCCAGACTTTCCAGCAGGGTGTCAAGATAGCGCGAGGCCGGGTGCTCCCCCTGCAGCAGTGGCAGCAGGGGCTGCACCACCCTGCTCAGACATTCGAGCAGGGCGAGCACACCGTTCAGTCCTGCGGCCAGCTCTGTCGGCAGACGGTGCTGGCGAAAGCGGGTCTGGCGCAGGTAGCGGCCAAGACCGCTGCCGATGTTCTCGTGCAGCACGATATCCTGCTCCAGCCGGTAGACCTCGGCGAGGTACTCCTCGCGTTCTCGCGCCGCAAAGATGAAGGGGGATTTGAGCAGGTCGAGCATAGCCTGGTAGCTAAAGTCCTCCTCGATGCACTGCAGCCAGTGCTCCAGCACGGCGGCGGCGCTGGTGGTGGAGAGGGCCCAGCCCGAGGCGTCGTGCAGTGCGACCCCGGCACGCTCCAGTAGGGCGCGCAGCCGGCGTGCCAGCCGGCGATTCTCGCTGACAATGCCGATCTGCCGGTGGCCCGCCAGCAGCCAGCGGCGCACCTGCAGCTCCACGGCGCGCGCCTCCTGCTCATCACCGTCGGCATGGAACAGCTTGATGGTGTCGGCGATGGGGGAGGTGGGGTGTTGCGTGGCGAAGCGCCGTGCCCGCTCGCGCAGCGGGGAGGGGTCGTCATCCGGGTGATAGAGGGTGTCGAAGAGCCGGTTGGCGGCCCCGCCTTGCTGTTTTTGTGGCAGCGGTTGCTGTAGCGACTTGAACAACGAGCAGAGCGGCGTGCGCGGGTGGTAGCGGTAGGGTGGCTCCTCTCCCCCCTTTGCCTCATGGCCACCCTCGCCGTGCAACAGCAGGGTGAGCCTGCCCGTCTGCAGCATCTCCCCCAGCCAGCGCCGCTCGGCGTTGCGCAGCGTAGGGAGGCCCACCAGATAGAGCGGCGGAGAGGGCGGTTGTTGCAGCGCGTGGGAGAGTTGCAGCAGGTGGTGGGTCTGTTGATCGATAAGTTCTCTGGCATGCAGTTGCTGATGCCAGGCGTGCCACAGGGTGTGCACCAGTCGCGCCTCGCGATCCAGTGCCGCGGGTTCATTTCCCGTCAGGCCATATCCGGCGGCGATGCGGGCGGCGAACTGCGGCAGATCGGCGGGCAGCTCGACCTGGTTGAGGGTGAGCTCATCGAACAGTTGCAGCAGGCTATCGGCCAGCGCCCACAGATTGGCGTCACCAAACAGCCCCCGATGTTCGCGCAGCGCCTCCACCAGTATCAGCATGCGCTGGTGATCATTGACCACCGTCGCTCCAACCGTTACCGGTTGGTCGTTAAGCCAGCCGCGCAGGGTGGTGATACGCGGCCCGAGCAGGGCATCGACACCGAGTGTGGCCGCCTGGTGCAGCAGCAGCTCACGCAGCCGTACCGCCCCCTCCAGATCAGGAAGCAGCACAGTGACCCCGTCGAGGCGCGGCAGGCGGGCGCGGTGATCGCTCAGCAGACGGGTGGCCAGCCGTGCCAGCGGATCTTCAGCGTAGGGGACAAGTTGCATCGACTGTTCGGAGATCACGCCGCGCTTCCGTTTGAGGTGGGTGGTTATTAAACCACAAATGGTCAGGATATGAGGCTGTCGCCGCCACGGTGGTGGCTACCTTGCCCGTCGCCGCAAGGCCGCGCGGAGCGGCTTGAGCAGTTTATCCCGCCCGCGTCGCCGTTGATATCGTTCCGCCCGCCGCCGCTGTTGTTGCAGCGGCGCCTGCAGCGAAGTGATGAGCGCGGCGACGGCGCTGTTGTCGGGGTACTGCGTCGCAAGGTGCTGGCGCAGCAGTTGCAGGTCACGGTAGTCGCCAAGCTCCTCCTGCAACCGTTTCAGGGCGGCTACTGCCATCGCTGTTCTCGGCTCAGCGGCCAGCGGTTCGAGCAGGTAACGCAGTCTCTTGGTGTGAATGCGCAGCCGGTGGACCAACGTCTCGTCCCACTGCCGCCGTAGCGACTTCAGCTCCCCTTTCAGCCGTTTGAGTTGCCGGCGTCCCAGACGGCGGCCAAGGGCGCCGAAGGTATCGTGTTTCTTTTTTATGTGGTTACATCGCGGGGGGCTTTCCAGCAGCGGCAGCAGTGTAGCCCACCGCGCGGGCAGTTCGCGGTGAAGTTGGTGGCGGGCGCGCGCCAGCTGCTGTTGCATGGGCGCGAGCAGTTGGGGCTGGGCTGGACAGTGTGTTTGCAGCTGGGCGACAAAGACCTCCAGATTCCGGGCGTGGTTGGTCTGTTGTTGCAGTGCGCGCAGCTGCTCTGTCAGTTGCGCGTCACTATCGAGTAGCTTGCGGTAGCTGCGCAGCAGGCTGCGCAGGCGTCGCACCGCGACGCGAAAGTCATGCAGGGCCTCCGCGTCACCCTGTTGCATAAAGCGGCTGTATTGCTCACAAAGCTCGCCACACTGCAGCGCCAGCAGCTGCTGCAGCCCCTCCCCGGACGGGAGTCTGGCTAGCTGTGGCGGCCCAGCAGGCGCAGTTGTCTGGGTGTCAGCAGCCATTGCAGTGAACCCTCCCCCAAGGCGATTTGGTCGGTAAAGCGAAGCAGTGCCGCTCCCCCCTTTTTTAGCACAAACCCATCACCCTCCTCGCCACAGATGAGGGCGGTGATGAGCCGGCTTAGCCCCGGCTCGTGACCGACGATCGCCAGCGAGGTGCCGCCGGTCTGGTTGAGTGCGCGCACGAGTTTGCTGCTGCCAAGGTCAGGGGTGAGTGCCGCGCAGGTTTGCAGGGTGGCGTGCGGGTAGTTGCCGGCAAGGATCTCCGCGGTCTGTCGCGCGCGCAACAATGGGCTGCTGAGCAGGGTGTCGATGTTCTCGTGCTGGCGCTGTAGCCCCCGCGAGGCTACGACCATTCTGTTGCGCCCCTCCGCGGTGAGTGGGCGAAGCGCATCGTCCATGCCGGGGGCGCGCTCCTCGGCGATGGCATGGCGTACCACCAGCAGTTCACGCATTGGGTGGCGCCTCCGTCAGGTGCATGATCTTCAGCACCGGTTCGTTGAGGCTGGGGTCGTCGCTGAAACCGGAGACCAGCAGTACTGAGCCGCCACTGTGGAGCAGGTGGTGGCTGAGGGCGACCTGTTCGCTTAGTTCGCGCCAGTTGCGACTGGCCTCCACCGTGACGGTGACTGGCACGATGCCCCAGTGCAGACAGAGGCGACGGCTCACCCGCTCATCGGTGGTGATCCCCATGCAGGGGGCGGTGGGGCGGGCGGCGGCGATGATCTGTGCGGTCAGCCCACTGCTGGTGGGAATGAGGATGCCCTGCAGTTTGAGGCTCTCGGCCAGCGAGGTGGCGGCGCGCGCCACCGCCTCGCGCAGCGGCAGTTTGGCTTCGTGGGGCGTGGCGAGCGGCTCGCCGATTTGGTTGTGTTGCCACTGGTACTGTTCCATCTCGCGCAGGATGCGATCCATGGTGCCAAGCGCCTTGACCGGGTAGCGACCGCTGGCGGTCTCGGCGGAGAGCATCACCGCATCGGTGCCAAGCAGTGCGGCGTTGGCCACGTCACCCACCTCGGCGCGGGTGGGGCGGGAGCGGGTTATCATCGACTCCAGCATCTGGGTGGCGACGATCACCGGCCGGTGGTGCCGGCGTGCCAGGCGGATGAGTTCACGCTGGATCAGCGGCACCCGTTCGGCGGGTAGCTCGATGCCCAGGTCGCCGCGGGCGATCATGATGCCGTAGGCCTGTTGCAGAATGGCCTCGATATTCTCCACCGCCTCTGGCTTTTCGATCTTGGCGATGATCGGGATCTCGCGCCCCAGCTTGGCGAGCAGGCGTTGCAGGGCGGCCACCTCGATGGCGCGGCGCACGAAGCTGAGGGCGATGAAGTCGGCGCCCAGCTCTACGGCCAGTGCCGCGTCGCGGCGATCCTTGGCGGTAGTGGCGGCAACGGTGAGGCGTGAGTCGGGCAGGTTCATCCCCTTGTGCTCTTTCAGGGTGCCGCCGAAGATGACGCGGCAGCGGATCTCCTTCTCCTCCACCGCCTCGATCAGCAGTTCGAAGTGGCCATCATCGAGGAAGATCCGCTCGCTCGGTGTTACATCCCGGTAGAGGGTGCGATACTGCGAGGGGATGAGTCCCGGCCCGCCCATGACGTTGCGGCAGGTAACGGTGACCGCCTGCCCCTCGACCAATTTAATCTGGCCGTCGGCCAGCCTGCCGACGCGGATCTTCGGCCCGCACAGATCCATCAGGATCGCCACCGGCTGCCGGAGTTTTTTCGCGCAGCGGCGCACACGGGCGAAGAGCTGGCGGTGGCTGTCGTGGTCACCGTGGGAGAGGTTGAGGCGAAAGACGTTGGCCCCGGCCTTGATCAGCCGTTCGATGGCGGCGAGGGAGCTGCTGGCGGGGCCGAGGGTGGCGATGATCTTGGTGCGCCGCCAGTGCAGGGCGGTGGTGGTGTGAGGCTCTGACATGTGACTCCTTGGGGTTGCCACCAGTATAGGGGATCTTGCCGCTATAGCAGCCCCTTCAGGCGATAGAGCGCCTGCAACGCCTCACGCGGGCTCATCTCGTCCGGTTCCAGCAACTCCACCGCCCCCAGCAGCGGGTGGGGTGGGGTGGCGGTGAACAGCGCCAGCTGCGCCTCGCCGGAGTCGTGTTCAGTGCGCACACTGCTGCCCTGCTCCAGCTCGATGAGCTTCTGTTTTGCCTGCTGCACCACCTCGCGCGGCACCCCGGCCAGCTGTGCCACCTGCAGGCCGTAACTCTGGTTGGCGGGCCCCTCCTTGACGCTGTGCATGAAGATGATTTTCTCGCCATGCTCCACCGCATCAAGGTGAACGTTGGCGCAGTGGGGCAGGCTCTCGGGCAGGGCGGTGAGCTCGAAGTAGTGGGTGGCGAAGAGGGTGAATGCCTGCAGCCGGGTCGCCAGGTGGCGGGCGCAGGCCCAGGCGAGTGACATGCCGTCGAAGGTGGAGGTGCCGCGGCCGATCTCATCCATCAACACCAGGCTCTGGGCGGTGGCGTTGTTGAGGATGTTGGCCGTTTCGGTCATCTCGACCATGAAGGTGGAGCGGCCGCTGGCCAGGTCGTCCGAGGCACCGATGCGGGTGAAGATGCGATCCACCGGGCCGATGGTGGCCTGCTCTGCCGGGACAAAGCTGCCGATGTGGGCCAGCAGCACGATGAGGGCGGTCTGGCGCATGTAGGTCGATTTGCCGCCCATGTTGGGGCCGGTGATGATGAGCATGCGCCGTGTCTCATCGAAGCGCAGGTCGTTGGGGATGAATGGCTCCGCCATCACCTGCTCTACCACGATGTGGCGACCACTGCGAATATCAAGACCGGCTTTGTCACTCAGTGACGGGCACACCAGGCGCAGGCTCTCGGCCCGCTCGGCGAGATTGTTGAGGGCATCGAGTTCGGCCAGGGCGGCGGCGCTCTGTTGCAGCGGGGCAAGCTCGGCCCCAACGGTTTCCAGCAGCGCCTCGTAGAGCCCCTTCTCGCGTGAGAGCGCCCGCTCGGCGGCGGAGAGCGCCTTCTCCTCGAAGGCCTTCAGTTCCGGGGTGATGTAGCGTTCGGCGTTCTTCAGGGTCTGACGGCGCACATAGGTGACCGGCACCCGCTCGCTCTGCGCTCGGCTCACCTCGATGTAGTAGCCGTGCACCCGGTTGTAGCTCACCTTGAGGGTGGCGATGCCGCTCTGCTCGCGCTCGCGCGCCTCCAGTCCAAGCAGGAACTGTCCGGCATTTTCGCGGATCGCCCGCAGTTCATCGAGCTCGGCATCAAAGCCCGCGGCAATTACCCCGCCGTCGCGGATGAGGAGCGGCGGCTCGTCGATGAGGGCGCGGGAGAGCAACGCGTAAAGCGCGGGGTAGCTGGCGATGCGCCGGGCGATGTCGGCGAGCGGCGGTGAGTCGAGGCCGGCGAGCGATTGTTGCAGCTCCGGCAGGCGGCGCAGCGCCTCGCGCAGCGCGGTGAGGTCGCGTGGGCGGGCCGATTTGAGGGCGATGCGGGTGAGGATGCGTTCGATATCGCCAATGCCGCGCAGACGCTCGTGCAGCTCGGTGAACAGCTGGCGCTCCAGCAGGGTCTCGATCGCCTGCTGGCGGCCACGCAGCAGCGCGTGGTCGCGCAGCGGGCGGTTGATCCAGCGTCGTAGCAGGCGGCTGCCCATGGCGGTGGCGGTGCGATCCATCACCCCGGCCAGGGTGTGGCGGTGGTCGCCAGCGAGATTGCTCTCCAGTTCCAGATTGCGACGGCTCGCCGCATCGAGCTGCAGCGCCTCATCGTGCTGCTCCAGGGTGAGGCCATGCAGGTGGGGCAGGGTGCCGCGCTGGGTCTCCTGCACGTAGTGGAGCAGGGCGCCGGCGGCGGCGGTCGCCTCCGGCAGCCCCTCGCAGCCGAAGCCGCTCAGGTCGCGGGTGGCGAACTGCTGGCAGAGCAGGCGGTGGGCGCTGTCGTGTTCAAAGTGCCAGGGGGCGAGGCGCGCCAGCCCGGTGCGTGCGGGCAGGCCGGTCTGCTCCTCGCTCACCACCAGTTCCGCCGGATGCAGCCGCTCCAGCTCGGCGGCCAGCGCCTCCTCGCCCTGCAGTTGCTGCACGCTAAAGCGGCCGCTGGTGATGTCGAGGGTGGCCAGTCCGAACTGCTCGCGCCGTTGCGCGATGGCGCAGATGAGATTGTCGCGCCGCTCATCGAGCAGCGCCTCATCGGTGACGGTGCCGGGGGTAACGATACGCACCACCTTGCGTTCCACCGGCCCCTTCGACTGGGCGGGGTCGCCGATCTGCTCGCAGATCGCCACCGATTCGCCCTGTTTGATGAGGCGCGCCAGGTACCCCTCCGCCGCGTGGTAGGGCACTCCGGCCATCGCTATCGGCTCCCCCGCCGAGGAGCCGCGTGCCGTGAGCGTGATGTTGAGCAGTGCCGCGGCGCGTTTGGCATCGTCATAGAAGAGTTCATAAAAATCCCCCATGCGGTAGAACAGCAGCATCTGGGGAAACTCCGCCTTGATGCGCAGATATTGCTGCATCATTGGGGTGTGTGCGCCGGCGGCGGTGGTTGTTTCTGTTGCTGTTTTCATGCGGCGCAGTGTAGCGGAAAAGGCGGGTGGCTAGCCAGATTGCCCGGTGGCTAGGGGCTGGCGAGAGACTTGCGGCCGCAGAGAAGGTTTGCTAACAATGGGCCGCGAACCGAGGGAGACGAGACGATGCTGTTCAGAGGCGACTACGAAGAGAAACGGGATTTTACGCGTATGGGGCTGGAGTGTCCGGCCACCCTGCGCATCGATGGCGAGGAGACGGTGCATCAGGCGGTGGCCACCGATCTGAGTGCCACCGGGCTGCAACTTGACTGTGCCCTGGCCGTGGCCGAGGGGGGCGTGGTGATGGTGGAGATGATCCCGGAGCAGGCGATTGTGCCGCCGCTCCAGGCACGGGCCGAGGTGGTGCGTTGTACCGGGAACGAAAAGGGAGGGTACCGGCTGGGGTTGAGGATTGTGGAGATGATGCCCGGCCTGTGAGGGCGGCCCCAGGCTTTAGACGTAGCTGTCGAGGCGGGGCATCAGCTCTCCCCCCTCATCCGCCAGGCCGCTGGCATTGCGATAGGCCCCCAGTGCCTGTTGAATCCGTAGCGGTTCATTATCCACGCGGTAGGCCTCGCGCTGGGGTGACGGCTCCTGCCGCGCCTCTGCCTGGCGGTAGCGGCTCTGTAGCACCAGCTGGCGCGAGTCGACGGGCGCTGGTATGGCGGCGGCTGGTAGCTCAGCGGTTTGCGGTGTGTCGTCAGGGCGAGGGGGTGCCGGCGATGCATACTCTTCCCGCCCCGTCTCCCCCATCTCCCTTGGTGGCCTGAGAGGCAAGTTGGTCTCCGGTCTGCCGCCCTGTTGCCGTGCCGGGGGAGAGGAATAAATTGTGGAGGAGGCGATTTCCATCTGTTCCGTTCTCGGTGCGCGGTAATTTGCGTAATCGCTTTTTGCGTCCAGAATCGAATAGTGCAACTTCTTGGAATTATGCATCATGAGTAGCGGGCGGCAAACTGAAATTGAGGCACGGGTGATGGCGCTGGCTGCCCTGTTGCGTGACCGAGGCATGATGCTCGCCACTGCCGAATCATGTACCGGCGGCTGGGTGGCGAAGGCCTGCACCGATCTGCCCGGCAGCTCCCACTGGTTTGAGCGCGGTTTTGTCACCTACACCAATGAGTCGAAGCAGGAGATGCTGGGGGTCTCGCCCGAGACCCTGCTGACCCACGGCGCGGTGAGCGAGGCGACGGTGGCGCAGATGGCCCGTGGCGCGCTGGCGCAGAGTCGCGCCCAGTGCAGCGTCGCCATCAGCGGTATTGCCGGGCCGGGGGGCGGCAGCGCGGAGAAGCCCGTCGGTACCGTCTGTTTCGCCTGGGCGGTGGCAGGGGGCGAGGTGACCACCGAGCGCTGTCATTTTGATGGCGGCCGTGAGGCGGTGCGTGGCCAGGCGGTGGCCCACGCCCTGCAAGGGTTGATTACCCGTCTGCAATGAGCGGGCCGTCGCGTCTCTTCTTCGCCCTCTGGCCCGACGAGGCGCTGCGTGGGTCGCTTGTCCCGTTGCTCAAGCTGCAGCGGGGGTGTGGCGGCAGGCCTCACCCCCCGGCCAATCTCCATCTCACCCTTAACTTTATTGGCAGTATCGAGGCGCAGACCCGCGACTGCCTGGAGCAGGCGGCGGATGCCATTGTGCTACCGCCGTTTGCCTTGACCCTGGACCGTTTCGGTTACTGGCCGCGCCCACGGGTGGTGTGGCTTGGCTGCAGCGAGACGCCGTCGCCACTCGCGGCACTGGTCGGCGCATTAAATGCGGTGGTGGAGGGGTGTGGTCTGCAGCCGGAGCGCCGCCCCTACCATCCCCACCTCACCCTGCTGCGCAAGGCCCGGCAGATGCCGATGGTTGAGGCGCCCACCCTCCACTGGCTGGTCGATGCCTTCGTGCTGGCTGAATCGCTCAGCACCCCCGCAGGGGTGGAGTACCGGGTGTTGCGGCGCTGGTGTTTAAGGAACGGTGACAGGTAGCAGGTAGTAGGTAGCAGATAGCAGATAGCAGATAGCAGATAGCAGATAGCAGATAGCAGATAGCAGATAGCAGAACTAAAAAGGTTTTCCCGTTACCCGTTACCCGTCACCTGTTTTTCGCGCGAAGGCCCACTCGGCAAACGGCTCCACCTCCTCGCGGTTGGCGATCACAAGCTGGTAGGCGTGGGGGTTGAGTGAGCTGTCCGGCGTGGTATCGACCGATAGCTGCTGCAGCAGATAGCCGAGCAGGGCGCGCCGTACCTCGATGGTGATCACCTCGCCCCCCTCTGTCGTGGCTACCCCATAGTCCAGCAACAGATTGAGTCGCTTTTTCTGCGGTAGGCGCGGGTGGGGCGTCAGCTCCAGGGTGAGGGTCTCAACCCACTCCTCGTCATGTTCCGCGCTCGACTCCGCGGGCGCCTCCAGCATCTGCGCCTCATCGAGACGCGACAGCACAAAGTCACGAAAATCGAAGGTCTCCTCATTGTAGGCGCGCAGGTGCCAGCGCAGTCCGTTGTGGCACAGGGAGTGGGGTTCGATGAGGCGCGCCGCATCACTGTTACGATCGGAGAGGGAGCGGTAACGGATGCGCAGCTTCTTTCGCTGCGCCACGGCGCGCAGTGCCTGGGCGGTGAGGAGCCGGTCCGGTAGCCGGGCGGGTATGGGCAGGGTCTCGGCGGGGATGGCGAAGATGGGTTGCTCGCCGTAGGGGCCGCTCATGCTGCTGAGGTTGTGGGCGATCATCGGCAGCACCGCCCCGGGGGAGAGGTCGGCGACGCACTCCTGGAACTCCGGGCCGGGGATATAGCCGAACAATGCCTGCTTGTAGATGAGGTTGTTGGGGGCAAGGCGACCGTAGAGGCTGATGTCTTTGGTGGCGGCCGGGTCGGAGATGCCGAAGGCGCGGGCGACATCGTTTCTTGTCACTAGGCCGCAATAAAACGCCATTATTTCAATATATTGGAGTCGCTGCCGCGTCCCCCACTTCATCTTGGCCAGTGTCTTTTGTACTGCGTTATCGGTTATGGCCATGGACTCTACCCCATTTTGCTCTGTTGTGATTATGGGTGCGCAGGATACATATAAATGTTTGCGAAGTAAATAATGTAAAGGTGATAAAAAATATTGACACGGCATTAAGTATCGACTAGATTTCTCCTCAGACAAGGCGGGGCAAACCCATTCACTATTACGGAGTACCAAATCGTGGACGAGCAAAAAAAGAAGGCACTGGCAGCGGCACTGGGGCAGATCGAAAAGCAGTTTGGCAAGGGCTCGGTGATGCGCATGGGCGACGAGAGCGTGGTGCGTAATATCGAGGCGATCTCCACCGGCTCTCTGGGGCTCGACGTGGCGCTGGGCATCGGCGGTCTGCCCAAGGGGCGGGTGGTTGAGATCTACGGGCCGGAATCCTCCGGCAAGACCACCCTCACCCTGCAGGTGATCGCCGAGGCGCAAAAGGTGGGCGGCACCTGTGCCTTCGTCGATGCCGAACACGCCCTGGACCCGGTCTATGCCGGTAAGCTGGGGGTCGATGTGGACGAGCTGCTGGTCTCGCAGCCCGATACCGGTGAGCAGGCGCTGGAGATCGTGGATATGTTGGTGCGCTCCAGTGCAGTCGATGTGGTGGTGGTCGACTCGGTCGCCGCCCTCACCCCCAAGGCGGAGATTGAAGGGGATATGGGCGACTCCCATGTCGGTCTGCAGGCGCGCCTGATGAGCCAGGCGCTGCGCAAGCTCACCGCCAACATCAAACGCTCCAACACCTTGGTGATATTTATCAACCAGATCCGCATGAAGATCGGCGTGATGTTCGGCTCCCCCGAGACCACCACCGGCGGTAATGCCCTTAAATTTTACGCCTCGGTGCGCCTCGATATCCGTCGTATCGGTGGCATCAAGAAGGGCGACGAGGTGGTCGGTAATGAGACCCGCGTCAAGGTGGTGAAAAACAAGGTGGCGCCCCCCTTCAAACAGACCGAATTCGATATCCTCTATGGCGAGGGGATCTCCCGCGAGGGGGAGATCATCGACCTCGGGGTCAAGCTCAATATTGTCGATAAATCGGGCGCCTGGTACAGCTACAATGGCGATCGTATCGGCCAGGGGAAGGATAACGTGCGTCAATTTCTCAAGGAGAATCCCGAGATCGCCGCCAACATCGAGGGGCGTATTCGTGCCGAGATGCTGCCCAACCTGCTGAGTAGTGGGGGTGGCGAAGAGGTCGAGCTGGAGGCCGCCGAGGCCTGATCACCGTCTGTCATGTGCCGCCTGCCCCGTTGGTGCTGGGCGGACGGCACGCCCGTCGCAGGGCAGAAAATTTTCTGCACCAAGGCCCTCTTGCGCCTTCTTTTTCCCGTTGATTGAATTACACTAGCCAGTTTCGTGGCAGGAGTGCCGCTGTGCCGATCTCTGATGAGGATTGCGTGACCGAGTCCGATGCCTATGCCAGCGCAATCGGTCTGCTTGCCCGTCGGGAACATTCGGCGCGCGAGTTGCTGCAGAAACTGGCGGCCAGGGGGGCGGACGTGGAGACCGCCGCAGCGGTGCTCGCCCGCCTCATCCATGAGCGGCTGCAGAGTGATGCGCGCTTCACCGAGGCCTATCTGCGCCAGCGTAGCGAAAAGGGCTATGGTCCGCAGCGTATCCAGGCCGAGCTGCGCGAGCGTGGCGTCGAGGAGGCGCTGATTGGCGCACAGTTGCGCCAGGCGGTGGAGGAGGGCGAGATCGACTGGTTTGAACGGGCCGCCGCCGCCTACGCCAAAAAATATGGCGGACGGCCGATAGAGGATATGAAAGAGCGGGCTAAGCGGATGCGCTTTTTGCAGTATCGCGGCTTTAGCCATGAGCAGGTCGCCGCAGCGCTTAAGAGCGAATGAACGATTGGTTTTAACTGAACTGGATAATTGAATGAAAAGCAGTGCAGAGATCCGCCAGACCTTTTTGGACTATTTCGCTGGCAAGGGACACCAGGTGGTCGCCTCCAGCTCGCTCATCCCCGGCAACGACCCAACCCTGCTCTTCACCAATGCCGGCATGGTGCAGTTCAAGGATGTCTTTCTGGGTGACGACAAGCGCCCCTACAGCCGCGCCACCAGCGTGCAGCGCTGCGTGCGTGCCGGCGGCAAGCACAACGACCTGGAGAATGTCGGCTATACCGCCCGTCACCACACCTTCTTTGAGATGTTGGGCAACTTCAGCTTCGGCGACTACTTCAAGCGCGAGGCGATCCAGTACGCCTGGGAGTTCCTCACCGTTACCTGCGCCCTGCCGCGCGAAAAGTTGTGGGTCACCGTTTACGAGGATGACATCGAGGCGGCCGATATCTGGCTGGAGGAGATGGGCGTTGACCCCAACCGCTTTAGCCGCATCGGTGACAAGCCTGGCGGCAAGAAATACGAGAGCGACAACTTCTGGTCGATGGGTGATACCGGCCCCTGTGGTCCCTGTACCGAGATCTTCTACGACCACGGAGCCGAGATCTGGGGTGGCCCGCCCGGCTCCCCCGAGGAGGATGGCGACCGCTATATCGAGATCTGGAACCTGGTCTTCATGCAGTACAACCGTGACGCCTCCGGCACTATGGCGCCGCTGCCCAAGCCCTCGGTCGATACTGGCATGGGGCTGGAGCGCCTGGCGGCGATCCTGCAGGGGGTGCATGCCAATTACGAGATTGACCTGTTTCAGGCGCTGATCAAGGCGGCGTCCGCGCTGGCGGGCACCGATGATCTGCAAAACGCCTCGCTCAAGGTGCTCTCCGACCATATCCGATCCTGCGCCTTCCTGGTGGTCGACGGGGTGATCCCCTCCAACGAAGGGCGTGGTTATGTGCTGCGCCGCATCATCCGTCGCGCCATCCGCCACGGCCACAAGCTGGGGATTCAGGGCAGCTTCTTCCACAAACTGGTCGGCCCGCTAGTCGGCCAAATGGGCACGGCCTATCCGGAGCTGGCCAGGGCGCAGGCTCAGGTGGAGAAGGTACTGGCGCAGGAGGAGGAGCGTTTCGCCGAGACCCTGGAGCAGGGGATGACCCTGCTGGAGGCGGCCATCGGCCAGCTCTCCGGCACCACCATTCCCGGTGAGACCGTCTTCAAACTCTATGACACCTATGGCTTTCCCGTGGACCTTACTGCCGATGTGGCGCGCGAGCGTGGCCTGAGCGTTGATCACGCAGGCTTCGAGGCGGCGATGGCCGAACAGCGCGCCCGCGCCCGCGCCGCCGGTCACTTTGAGATGGAGAAGGCGGTGCATGCCAGCATGGCCAACCTGGCGACGGCGTTTATCGGCTATGACCGTCTTGCGGAGCGGAGCAAGGTGCTCGCCCTCTACCGTGATGGTGAGCCGGTAGTGGAGCTGCTTGGCGGTGAGCAGGGGATCGTGGTGCTGGATCACACCCCCTTCTATGGCGAATCGGGTGGTCAGGTAGGTGACACCGGTCTGCTACGTGGTGCGGACAGTGTCTTCGAGGTGCAGGACACGCAGAAACAGGGCAAGGCCTTTCTGCATAGGGGGCTGCTGCGCGAGGGGCCGGCACTCAAGGTGGGTGAGCGCGTTGAGGGTACGGTGGATGCCGGCCTGCGCGCCGATATTGCCGCCCACCACTCGGCCACCCACCTGTTGCACGCCGCCCTGCGCCAGGTATTGGGTGAGCATGTACAGCAGAAGGGTTCGCTCTGCTCGGCCGAACGGTTGCGCTTCGACTTCTCCCACTTTGCAGCGATGAGCGCTGCGGAACTCTCTGCGGTGGAGCAGCTGGTCAACCGTCAGATTCGCGCCAACCTGGTGGTCGATACGGCGCTGATGAAGCCCGAGGAGGCGAAGAGCGCCGGGGCGATGGCGCTCTTCGGCGAGAAATATGGTGATATTGTACGCGTACTCTCCATGGGGGAATTTTCGCTGGAGCTGTGCGGGGGAACCCATGTGGCGCGGACTGGCGATATCGGTCTGTTCAAGATCGTCTCCGAGGCCGGGGTGGCCGCCGGGGTGCGCCGCATCGAGGCGGTGGCCGGCGTCCGTGCCATGGAGTGGCTGGTGCAGGGTGAGCAGCAGCTTGCCGCCATCGGCTCGCTGGTCAAGGCGGGGCGTGATGACACCCTGGACAAGGTGCAGGCACTTGCCGAGCGCAATCGCAAGCTGGAAAAGGAGCTGGAGGCGCTGAAGTCAAAGCTGGCCTCTTCACAGGGGGCCGACCTGGCTTCACAGGCGGTGGAGATCGGTGGCATCAAGGTACTGGCAGCGAAGCTTGAGGGGGTCGACCCCAAGTCGTTGCGCGATACGGTCGATCAGCTGAAGCACAAGCTGGGCACCGCCGCGGTGCTGCTGGCCACGGTCAGCGACGGCAAGGTCGCCCTTACCGCCGGGGTCACCCAGGATGCCACTGTGCGTCTCAAGGCTGGCGATCTAGTAAAGTGGGTGGCCGAGCAGGTGGGTGGCAAGGGCGGTGGGCGTCCCGACATGGCCCAGGGCGGCGGCACGGAGCCGGAAAAGCTCGACCTCGCGATCGGCTCGGTCGCCGACTGGGTACGGGGACAGTTAGGGGAATGATCCATGTCAAATCCACACAGATTCTCCGCTACATCTCTTTAATTCCGGTGCGTTTTAGTGTCTAATCACCGCCCTTTGGATCGTGAGCAGTTATGGCACTGATAGTTCACAAATACGGCGGCACCTCGGTCGGAAGCGTAGAGCGTATCGAGAATGTCGCACGCAAGGTCAAATCGTTCCGCGATCGTGGGGATGATGTGGTCGTGGTCGTCTCCGCCATGAGCGGTGAGACCAACCGCCTGCTGGCGCTGGCTACCGAGATCCAGCCGCAGCTGGATCCGCGCGAAACCGATGTGCTGCTCTCCACCGGCGAGCAGGTCACCATCGCCCTGTTGTCGATGGCACTGAAGAAAATTGGCTGTGATGCCCGCTCCTATACCGGCACGCAGGTGCATATCCTCACCGACAGTGCCCACAACAAGGCGCGCATCCTCGATATCGACGAGAGCAAGATGCGTGCTGACCTTAATGCCGGGCGTGTGGTGGTGGTGGCTGGCTTTCAGGGGGCCGATGAACACGGCAACATCACCACCCTGGGCCGTGGCGGTTCCGACACCACCGCCGTGGCACTGGCCGCCG
>JAPHSX010000027.1 GCA_026196575.1 Gammaproteobacteria bacterium
AGAGAGAGCCGCACCGCGTGGTGAGCACAGTGATGCCGGCATGCAACAGGGCACGGCAAAGGAGAGACAGGCGGCCACCACCACCCTGCTACAGCTGCTTGGCCGTCAAAGCGAGTCATCACTGGCCCGCGTGCAGATGAACCAGCTCACCGCCCTCCAGGCACAGCAACGGGGAGAGGAGGCCGCCCTTACCCTGGAGTTGCCACTCTTCAGCGGCAAGGAGAGCGATGTGGTGCAGCTGCAGATCAGGCGCGAAACAAAACAGGATGCTGGCGAGGCCGAGGCGTGCTGGTCGGTCACCCTGAAACTGGATAATGATGAGTACGGGGTGATTCGCGCCGTGGTCTCGCTGGCGGCTGGCAAGGTCGCCACCACCTTTTGGTGCGAACAGCCACCAACGCAACAGCACTTTGCACAGCACCTGGAGGAGCTGCGCCACCGTCTGCGCGAGCAGGGGCTGGAGCCGGGCCAGACACAGGCCTTTGCCGGTCAGCCACCGCCAGCGGACACCCCCCACGGCACTCGCCACAACGACCACCTGATTAACACTAGGGCATGAGCAGCAATGGATAAAAACAGACTGCCCCGCAGCGCAATCGCCCTCCAGTATGACGAGAAGAGCGCGCCACGCATCACCGCCAAGGGAGAGGCGGCACTGGCCGATGAGATCGTGGCCCGCGCCCTGGAACACGGCATTCCACTGCATGAGGACAAGCAGCTGGCGGCGCTGCTGTCGCAACTGAAGTTGGGGGATGAGATCCCGCGTGAGCTCTACATCGCGGTGGCCGAGGTGCTGGCCTTTGCCTATATGCTCACCGGCAAGCTGCCGCGCGAGTGGCGCGAGCAGCAACGCGATAAATAACTATTACGGGCCAAGGGAGGAGACGGGAGAGCCCTCTCCTGTCAGGCCTGGGGGCGCTTCACACTACCGGCGGGAAATAGACTCAACCGCGCGGTTCGAGGCGATGCATCATGGCAATGAGTTCGGCCTCGCCACGCGAAAGGTTGCAGAGCTCCATCAGCTCCTCTACCGGCCGACCCTTGCGCGCGAGCTTGATCGCCTGTTCAAAACCCGCCTCCAGCGGTTCACTGTAAACCATATTATCCTGGCGCACCCCAAGCTCCTGTTGCCGTTGGTGCAACCCCTTCAACTCTGCCTCCATGCGGTTGACCCGCTCGCCCACCTGCACCGCGGCATGGCAGAGGGCGCGCAGATCAGCCTGCATCGTCGACTGGGCCTGCAACTGCTGTTGCTGCGCACCCCGAAGCCGCGCGATCAACAGCAGCAACGCGACAAGCAATAGCACCACCAGCGCCATAACAACGATGGCTACACCCTGCTCCAGTTCACTCATCGGCCACCAACCTTCCGCTCAGGGTCACACACAAAGTCCGTCATGACACGATCTAATGTGCCTCACTCCCCAGCAGATCCTCGGTCGTGAGAAGCCGCTGCAGGTCGATCAGGATCAGCAGTTCGTCATCCTGGCTGGAGACCCCGTGAATATATTTGGCGCTCTCGTCATTACCCACATTGGGGGCAAACTCGATTTGCGATTCACGCAGGTTGGCCACCTCCGCCACGCTATCCACCATCATGCCAACCACCAGCCCCTCACGCTCGACAATCACGATACGGGTCGCATCATCGAACGCGTGCGCGGGGAGTCCAAAACGGGTGCGCGTATCAATGACCGTTACCACATTGCCGCGCAGGTTTATGATGCCCAGTACATAGTAGGGGGCACCGGGCACCGGAGCGAGTTCGGTGTTTTTCAACACCTCACGCACCATCATGACATTAATGCCGTACTTCTCGTCACCGAGGCGAAAGGTCACCCACTCACTGACCGGGTCGTGCCCGGCCTTCTCCTGCTCTTCCATACACTACCTCTTGCACGCCACCCCACCGCTGCGTGGTGGTGACCCGTTACCCTTATTTCGTGGTTGTTATGCCCTCTTCGGGCAGATCCGCGATGCCGGTCCGCAGCATCTCGGCAAAGGCCGGTGGGTCGATAATCGCACACATATGCTCCAGCACCGTACCGGCCAGCCAGCGCCGCTTGCTGCGGCTACTGCGCCACTTTACCTCATCGTGGTCAAGGCTGATCACATCCTCCACCGAGTCGCAGGCGAGGCCCCAGGCCCCGTCCTGAATAAACACCACATGACCCAACCGCTCCTCGCTGTTGGCCAACGGGTTCGCCAGCCGATCCGGCGGCAACACCAGTTGCGCTGTATCGACCACCGGCACCTGGCGACCACGATACGACATCAACCCGAGATACCATTCGATACGCCCCAACATTGGCGTGACGGTACTGTCGCGCCACGCCTGCACCCCGCTTAATTCCGCCAACGGCACCGCCAGGGTGAGACCAGAGACCTTGAACAACAGCGCCTGAAACGGTGCCTCGGCCCAGCCTGGCACACCGCTGGCAAGCGGCTCGGCACAGCTGGCATCGACGGCACCAGGGGTAACGGTTGCGGTGCTCGCTTCGCTGTGCGACTCGCTCACACTCACCGCCTCTACCCGCGGCACGGCGATAACGGGTGGACTCCAGATCAAACGGCTATCAGGTTTCGCCTCGGCAGCGGGGCGCGACTCATCCAGACCCTCACCCTGCTCACGCAACAACGCCGCAAAATAGACGCCCAGCGCATCCTTCTGATCGACCACCATCCGTTTCGCTCTCTCCTCGGCACTCACGAAGAGCCCCCCCCGTTACCACTGGCCAATACCGTATCGAGCAGGGTGGCATAGGCAATGGCACCGCGCGAATGGGCATTGAGCTGAGTCAGCGGCAGGCCCAAACGGCTCGCCTCGCGAAACTGGGTATCCACCGGGATCACCGATTTCCATATCTCGTCCGGATGGTGTTCCCGCAAATTTTTCAGACTCTCCAGCGAGGCACGGGTGCGACGATCAAACATGGTCGGCACGATGATGTAACTGAGTGGCCGGCGCCGGGCACGCAGAATCATGCCAAGGGTACGCAACATGCGCTCCAACCCTTTAAGTGCCAGAAATTCGGTCTGCACCGGGATCAACAGGCGATCACTGGCCGCCAGCGCATTCACCATCAACACCCCCAGCACCGGCGGGCAGTCGATAAAGACATGTTCAAAGCGATCGGCCAGACGCTGAATGGCACGCGCCAGAACCAGTCCCATCCCCTCCCTGGCCCCCAGCTGCCGATCCAGCGTTGCCAGTGCGGTGGAGGCAGGCATCAAATAGAGATTGTCAAACTGGGTGGCAAGACAGAGGGACGCATCACTGGGCACCCCGCCCTCGTTCTGAAACAGGCTGTAGACGCTGGTCTCGATGCTGTCCGGATCGTAGCCGAAATAGGTCGTCAGCGAACCATGTGGATCAAGGTCGATCATCAGCGTGCTCTTGCCACGCTGTGCCAGCAGACCGGCCATGGTCACCGTGGTGGTGGTCTTGCCCACCCCCCCCTTCTGATTAGCGACGGCCCAGACGCTCACCCCTGCTCTCCCGCCGCTGCGCCACGACCACCACCAATGGTTCGACGATCGGTTTTCTGCGACATAATGACCAGCACCACGCGCCGGTTTTTGCGCCGCCCCTCGGCAGTGGCGTTATCGGCGATGGGATGAAATTCGGCAAAACCAATGGCCGACATCCGCTCGGGCGCCACCCCGCTACGCATGAACAGATGCACCACCCCAGCGGCGCGCGCCGCCGACAGCTCCCAGTTGGAGGGGAAGAGATAGGTGCTGATGGGCAGGTTGTCGGTAAAACCCTCGACCTGGATCTGATTGGGATAGCGGCGCAGGATGGCGGCCAGACTGCGCAAGACCGGCAGTGCCTCATCCTCCAGTTCGGCGCGCCCACTGCCGTAGAGCAGGCTACTGTTGATCTCCACCTCAACCCAGTCATCACTGCGGGTAATGTTGATCAGATCCTTCTCAATCAGTGGCAAAAGCGCCCTCTCGAAATTACCGGCGATCTCCTCCAGACCCCCGGCCTCTCCCCCCTGCCCGTTCTCCCCAGCGGAACCGTCATCGACCGGCCCCTCTTCTGGTTGCCGCAGATCGATGGTTTCGGGTTGCGCGGCGGCGCTCTCTGCCTCCAGCAGGGACGGCTCGCCAGTGACACCCGACTCACCCACTTGCACCGGTTGCAGGGTGCGCGGCGGGGACTGAAAGGCGGAGTTGAGGGTATCCGAGAGCACCCGATACTTGCCCTCATTGACCGAGGAGATGGCGTACATCACCACGAAAAAGGCAAACAACAGGGTAATAAAATCCGCATAGGAGATGAGCCAGCGCTCCAGATTGACATGCTCTTCCGGTCTTTTTTTACGCGGCATCGTCTCTTCTCACACGACCGTTCAGGTCACGAAACCCTGTAGTTTGGCATCGATATTACGGGGGTTGTCGCCCTCGGCGATGGAGACAATCCCCTCGATTATCATGTAACGGAACTGACTCTGGGCATAGACCAGGCTCTTTAACTTGTTGGCAATCGGGATCAGGACGAGGTTGGCCAGGCCGACGCCGTAAATGGTAGCGACAAAGGCGACGGCGATGCCGTGTCCCAGCTTGGAGGGATCGGCCAGATTCTCCATCACCTGAATCAGCCCCATTACCGCACCGATGATGCCGATGGTGGGGCTGTAGCCACCCATACTCTCATACAGCCTGGCCGCCCCCAGGTCGTGCTGCTCTTTGGCATCGACCTCGACCTCCAGAATATTACGCATCACCTCGGGCTCATTACCATCCACCAGCAGCTGCAATCCCTTGCGAGCGAAGGCGTCCGTTTCGCTATCGGAGGCGGCCTCCAGCCCCAGCAACCCCTCCTTGCGCGCAATGTTGCTCCAGCTGATGATCTTCTCTATCGCCTCGTCGGCCAGCAGCCGCGGCGGGATAAAGACCCAGGCCAGCAGGCGAATACCGCGCACAAAGGTCATCAGCGGCGACTGCAACATCACCGCCCCCAAGGTACCACCGGTGACAATCAGCAGCGCCGGGCCGTTGACCAGCGAGGCCGCACTCCCCCCCTCAAGGAACTGGCCGCCAAGGATGGCGCCGATACCGAGGAGGAGTCCAATGAGACTGAGAATATCCATGGTTTACAGCAACGCCAGGGCGTGGCCGAACTCACTCAACGGCAGCACCCGATCGCTCAGCCCCGCATCCGCCACCGCCGCCGGCATACCGTACACCACGCAACTCGCCTCATCCTGGGACCAGATTTGTGAACCCCCCTGTTTCAGGGTACGTGAACCCTCACGCCCGTCGGCACCCATGCCGGTGAGGATCACCGCCAGGGTCTGTGACGGATAGACCCTGGCAATCGAGTTAAAGGTAATATCGACGCAGGGTTTGTAGGTCTGTCCCGTCTCTGGCTCCACCACCCGCAGCAACTGGCGTCCCCCCTGGCTCTCCAGCAGCATCTGCTTGCCACCGGGGGCCAGATAGGCGGTGCCGGGCCGCAGCACATCACCATCCGACGCCTCCTTGACGGTGATCGCACACAGCTGATTCAGACGCGCGGCAAAGGCCGGGGTAAAGCTGCCCGGCATATGTTGCACCATCACAATCGGCAGGGGAAAACTGGCCGGCAGTTTGGTCAACACCTCCTGCAGGGCCACCGGCCCGCCGGTGGAGGTACCAATCGCGAGCAGCTTGAACTGTCCGCGCCGCGGGGGCGGTGCCGCAGGTCGGGCCACGGCAGCGGCGCGTGACGCGGGAGTAGCAAAACCGGGCGCAGGTCTGGGAGCGGGCGAGACGGGGCGCGGCACTGCAGGCGCGGCACCCCGGACACGCCCCCGGCTCAGGGTGTGAACCAGATCGCAGAGGACTTTGGTCGCCTCCTCACGATTTCTGGAGATATCCTCGAAACGCTTGGGCAGATAGTCCACCGCGCCGGCATCCAGGGCATCGAGGGTCGCCTTGGCGCCATCCGTGGTAAGTGAGGAGAACATTAAAATCGGGCAGGGATGACTCTGCATGATACGACGGGTGGCGGCAATGCCATCCATCACCGGCATCTCAATATCCATGGTGATGACGTCAGGCTTGAGCCTGACCGCCATCTCTATCGCCTCGGCGCCATTGGCCGCCTCGCCCACCACCTCAAGGCGAGGGTCGCTATTGAGCATCTCTTTGATACGACGCCGGAAAAACCCAGAATCATCAACAACCAACACCCGTATGGGCATGAATCCCCCTTCCCCTATGAAGCCGTAATATACCTGTTAGCCCTATGCATAGGCCTTCATCAAACTGGGCACATCCAGAATCAATGCGATCTTGCCATCGCCGGTAATGGTGGCGCCGGCCATCCCCCGGGTGCCGTGCAGCAGTGCCCCCAGTGGCTTGATCACCACCTCCTCCTGGCCGATCAAATGGTCAACAACAAAGCCCACCTGCATGGTTCCTACATGGACCACCACGACATGCCCCGATTTCGGCAACTCGGTGCTAACACCATTAACCAGCCAACCGGAGAGGTAGAAGAGGGGCAGCGCCTTTTCCCGAATCATCACCACCCGCTGGCCATCGACCATATGGGTGGCGGTAAGGTCGAGGTGGAAGATCTCGTTGACGTTCACCAGTGGCAGGGCAAAATTCTGTTCACCCAACTTGACCATCAGGGTTGGCATGATCGCCAGGGTCAGCGGCACCTTGATACTGAGCAGGGTACCCTTACCCACCTGCGAGTCGATCTCCACGCTGCCGTTGAGCTGACTGATACGGGTCTTCACCACATCCATGCCGACACCGCGGCCGGAGATATCGGAGATCTCCTCCTTGGTAGAGAAACCGGGGGCGAAGATCAACATGAAGGCCTCACGATCATCCATGCGCGAGGCGGCATCCTCATCCAGCACCCCTTTTTTGATCGCGATCTGTTTGAGCCTCTCCGGATCCATGCCGGCACCATCATCTTCGATGGTAAGGAGGATATGATCACCCTCCTGCTGTGCCGTCAGGCGCACCGTCCCCTGACGCGGCTTACCCAGCGACTCGCGCACCGCAGGCATCTCAATACCGTGATCCACCGAGTTACGCACCAGATGTACCAGCGGATCGGCCAGCGCCTCAACCAGATTTTTGTCCAAATCGGTCTCCTCACCCACCATCTCCAGCGCAACATCCTTGCTGAGACTGCGCGCCAAATCACGTACCACCCGCGGGAAACGGCCAAACACCTTTTTAATCGGCTGCATGCGGGTCTTCATCACCGCCATCTGCAGATCACCGGTCACGACGTCGAGGTTGGCCACCGCCTTGGTCATCTCCTCCCGCGCCTGTGCCAGATCCTCGCCCGCCAGGGTGGAGAGGCGATTGCGTACCAGCACCAGCTCACCGACCATGTTCATGATGTCGTCGAGACGCGCCGTATCGACCCGCACCGTGGTCTCGGCCTGCGGCGCCGCCTCGGGTTTCTTGCGTTCCTCGCGCACCGGGGCCACAACCGCGGGGTGCTCCGGTGCGCTGGCTGGCTTGGGCGCTGCAGCCGGTTTGGGCTGCCCGGATTGTGCGGCGGGCGGGGAGTCCACCGAAAATTGCCCCTTGCCATGCAGTTGATCGAGCAGCGCCTCGAACTCCTCCTCGGTGATCTCCTCGTCGCCCCTGCCGCTGGCGGGGGTCGCGGTGGCCAAGGGGGTGGCGGCAGCAGCGACGGCGGGCACAAACTGTCCCTTGCCATGGAGCTGATCGAGCAGCGCCTCGAACTCCTCCTCGGTGATCTCGTCATTAGCGCCACCGCCCGCACTCTCCCCCACGACTGCCGGTGCCGGTTCCGATGGGCTAGCCGCATTGCCACCCAGCGCATCCAGCAACGCCTCAAACTCCTCGTCGGTAATATCGCCCTCAGGCTGCGGGGCGGTGCCCTCACTCGACCCGGCGGCTGTCGACTGCGGGGCTGACGGCACAACCTCCGGGACCGCCGTGGCTACGGCAGCAACCGGCTCATCATTTCCCGGGCGTTTGATCGCCTCCAGCGCCTGCAGCAGTCCGCCGCTGGCACTCTCCGGCTCCTCCATCGCACGCAGACTGTCAAACTGTCCGTTCAGTACATCCAGCACCTGGAGAAAAACGTCCATCATCGACGCCGTAAGCTGCTTCTCGCCATTGCGCAGCAGGTTGAAGATATCCTCGGAGCGATGACAGACCTCGATCAGCGGGGTGAGGGCGAGAAAGCCCGCCCCCCCCTTGATGGTGTGGAAACCGCGAAATACGGTGTTCAGCAGATCCGTATTGTCGGGACGCTGCTCCAGCTCGACCAGCTGCTCATTCAGCTGTTCGAGAATTTCGCTCGCCTCGACCAGAAAATCCTGGAGGATCTCATCATCCGCATCCAATGACATCGCTATTCCTCAGAAACCTAGGCTGGATAACAAATCGTCTACTTCGTCCTGTCCGGAGACAATATTTGGCGCCGCATCATCGACACCGGGTACCACCGGACCGGTGCCCTTCAGCAGATCTTCCTCTTTTTTCTCGGCGGGTTCCTGTTCGCGCAGGTTCTGGCCGGAGAGACGGATCAGGTCAACCAGGCCGCTCTCCATGTCATCCACCAGTGTGATCACCCGCTCGATGATCTGACCGGTCAGGTCCTGAAAGTCCTGCGCCATCATCACCTCATTGAGGTTGCCACGCAGGTGGGCGGCATCACTGCCGGCCTTTTCAAAAAAGAGACCGATGCGGCCACTCAACCGGCGGAACTCCTCGGCACTCATTTCGCGCCGGGAAAAGCGCTCCCACTGCCCCTTCAGCTCACTTGCCTCGTTCTCGATACTGTCGCACAGCGGCATCGACTCCTCGGCGGCGGTCAGGCTGCGATCGGCCGACTGTGCGGTCATGGTGACAACATGGCGCAGCCGCTCACGGGCGTTGGGGAACTCCTTCTCGGCAAAGCTGGCAAGACGCGCGTCGAGGCGAAAGCTGTTCAGGGCATTGTGAAATTCACGCGTCAGCTTGCCGAGCTCCTGAAACAGACTGCTCTCACGCAGCTTGGCGATCTGATCGAGGATGCGGTCGGCCTCTTCGATATTGCCATTCTCAACGTGCTGCGACAATTCACGCACGCAGGCGATGAAGTCGGCGTCTGCTATCGGGGTTTTCTCATCTACCATGGAGGATCTCTTCGTTGTGTGCCGGCCCAGCGCTAGTGGCTAGCCTGCATGCGCTCGAAAATCTTGTCGAGCTTCTCCTTGAGAGTGGCGGCGGTAAACGGTTTTACGATATAGCCGTTGACACCCGCCTTGGCCGCCTCGACGATCTGCTCTTTTTTCTGCTCGGCAGTCACCATCAACACCGGCATATGGGCCAGTTTGGGGTCGGCACGCACCGCCTTCAGCAGGTCGATACCCTGCATCCCCGGCATATTCCAGTCAGTTACCAGCAGGTCAAAACTCCCCGCCTGCAGCATCGGCAAGGCCGTCAGGCCATCGTCGGCCTCGGCGGTATTGTTAAAGCCCAGATCCCTCAACAGGTTTTTAATAATCCGCCGCATGGTAGAAAAGTCATCAACCACCAGAATCTTGATGTTCTTATCCAAAACTGCCTCCAGAACGCATCTTCCACGTCACCCTATGTTTTTGTCTCTACCCAAGCCAATTTACCGGAAACCCGCGTAGCATTGTACCGGAATTTCTCCCCGATACTCAGCACCTTTCCGCCATGCGCGCCCGCAGCCTTGCGATTGCCTGGCTGTGCAGCTGACAGACCCGCGACTCGCTCACCCCCAGAACCTCACCAATCTCACGCAGATTCAGCTCTTCATCATAATAGAGCGACAACACCAACCCCTCGCGCCCGGGCAGCGAGGCGATCGCCGCGCGCAACTGCTCACGCCGCTCCTCCCCCTCCAGCTCGGCACTCGCCTCCGCACCGCCGGCGGGCAGCTGTTCCCACACCGCAATGTCATCAAAACCCGGCTCATCGACACTGAGAAGACGCGCACCGCGAACCTCCTGCAGCCAGTGGTGATACTCCTCCAGCGCAATCCCCAGCCCAGCGGCGATGACCGCGGGCTGTGCGGCGCTCCCGGTTTGCACCTCCAGTTGACGGATCACCCGGCTCAGTTCGCGTGCCTTGCGATAGACCGAGCGTGGCACCCAGTCGTTGCGCCGTACCTCATCCAGCATCGCGCCACGAATACGAATCCCGGCGAAGGTTTCAAAGACGGCACCACGCCCCTGGCGGAAATTTTGTGCCGCCTCCAGCAGACCGATCATCCCGGCCTGAATGAGGTCATCCCGCGCCACCGTCTCCGGCAACCGCCCCTTGAGGTGGCTGGCAATTCGGGCCACCAGCGGCGCATGGCGTTCCAGCAGCTCATCGAGCGACGCCTGTGGCGTGTCGGCAAGCCGCGCCCGATTCACAACAGCCCCCCCAGCAGGGAGTCATTGCCTCGCACCAGACGCTCGACAAAAAACTCCAGGTTACCGTCCGCCGCGCCCGGCATGGGCCATTTGTCGGCCTTCATCGCCGCCTCCTTGAATGCCAGCGAGGCGGGGCTGGAGGGGAAGAGATCGACCACCGGCCGCTGCTTCTTTACCGCCTTGCGCAGATTCTGGTCGTAGGGAATAGCCCCCATGAAATCAAGGACAACCTCCTCCAGAAACTTGTCGGTGACCTTCATCAGCTTGGCGAACAGCTCGCGCCCCTCACGCGGCGTGTGGGTCATGTTGCACAGCACCCGGAAGCGGCGCAGCTGGTGATCACGATTCAGCACCTTAATCAGGGCATAGGCATCGGTAATGGAGGCGGGTTCGTCGCAGACCACCACCACCACCTCCTGACTCGCCTTGGCGAAGCTGAGCACGCTGTCGGCAATACCCGCGGCGGTATCGACAATCAGGATATCGAGATCGGTATTGAGCTCGCTAAAGGCCCGGATCAGGCCGACGTGCTCGGCCGGTGAAAGCTCGGCCATGTTCTGAATCCCCGAGGCGGCTGGGATCACCTTAATGCCACCCGGGGCCTCGACGATGATCTCCTCCAGACTGCACTCACCGCTAATGACATGGGAGAGGTTGAACGGCGGCTGCAGGCCCAGCATGACATCAACATTGGCGAGACCAAGGTCGGCATCCATAATCATCACCTTGCGCCCGATCCGGCTCAGTGCGGTGGCCAGATTGACCGAGACATTGGTCTTGCCAACCCCCCCCTTGCCACTGGTCACCGCAATGACCCTCACCGGTTTTGGATTGGCCATGCGTCGTAAACCCTCAGCTTGATCCACTCTGTTCTCTTCCCGTTGTCGTTGCTGCGAAGTAAGGCCGCGTGGTCAACCCACCATGGCGCCAAACGCCCGCGCCAAATGCTCCTGGGTGGGGTGTTCAGCAAAATTCTGCATCAGGCTCAGGCTGCGATTGACCAGATTGTTGCTGCGCGCCGGGTGCAGGTCTTCAGGCACCCGCTGGCCATCGCTGATATAGGCCACCGGCAGACGGTTCTGTACTACCACCGAGAGCGCTTCACCGAGGCCGGTGGTCTCATCCAGTTTGGTGAGGATAGCACCATCGAGCTCAACCTTGTTAAAGGTGTTAATCACCTCCTCCAGCCCGCGGCGCTGCGCCGAGGCGGAGAGCACCGCGTAGCTGCGTACCGGCAGACCGGTTTGATAGAGCATCGAGAGCTGTTCGGAGAGCCGCACATCACGCTGGCTCATGCCGGCGGTGTCGATCAGTACCAGCGACTTGTCGCGCAGAGCCAACAGGATCTTGCGCAGCTCCTCCCCATTTCTGGCCACATGCACCGGCGCACCCAGTATCTTGCCAAAGGTGTTGAGCTGCTGCTGGGCACCGATGCGGTAGCTGTCGGTGGTCACCAGGGCCACACGGCCGGCACCGTGACGCAGGGTGTAACGGGCCGCCAGTTTGGCCACGGTAGTGGTCTTGCCCACCCCGGTCGGGCCGATCAGGGCGACAATACCGCCGCGCTGGATGATGTCATCATCCGTCACCCTGACCTGCGCGGCCAGCAGTGCCAGGGCCTGACGCCAGATCCCCACGCTGTCACCCTTATAATCGATGCGTGCGGCAAGCTGCTTGCTGAGGGTGGCGCTCAACCCCAGTTGGGTCAGGCGCTCCAGCAGCTTCACCCGCTGCGGCTGGGAGCGGCGCATCTCGCCCCAGGCAAGACCGTTGAGCTGGCTCTCCAGCATACCGCGCAGCCCCTGCAGCTCCTCGCGCATCGCCACCAGACTGGGCTCCTGCGACCAGACAATCTCCGAGCGGGAAAGAGCGGTGCCCAGCGGCTCGTCGCCCGCCGGCGACGGGGGCAGCGCGGGGGTCGTGCGCTGTTCGCTGACGAAGGATACGGTTGGAACAGGCGGCACGGGCATGGGAGTGGCCGCCACGGATTCGGGGCCTGGTGTCTGTTGGGGTGCCTGGCGGGGCGCCTGTTCGGCGGCCATGCGACTGACCAGCGACTCGTCATAATCGACCGCCGCCACGATCTCCACCCCGCCGTCAACTCGGCGATTGGAGAGGATCACCGCATCCGGCCCCTGCTCTTCACGTACCATGCGGATCGCCTGACGCATATCTTTGGCGAAATAGCGTTTAATCTTCATACACTCAGCCCTCTCTCAACGGCCTGCCTGGCGGTGCCAGGCGGAAGATTAACCCGCCTGGTTACCCACGGTTGAAACTATCTTCAGCTGCGTGTCATCCGGTATCTCGTTGTACGAGAGGACATGCAGCCCTGAAATGGTGTGCCTCACAAAACGTGCCAGCAGTTCACGCAGCGGCGGCGAGGTCAACAACACCGCCGGGCGTCCTGTCAGCTCCTGTTTCTGGGCGCTCGCGGCCAACCCCTTGTGCAGCCGCTCGGCCAGCATCGGCTCGATGCCCGCGCCGCCCTCCGTGGAGCCCTGTACTGCCTGAAGCAACAACTGTTCCAACTCAGGGGCGATGGTTATCACCTCCAATTCTGGCGCCAAGCCATTGATTTTCTGAATAATCATCCGACCCAGCGCCATCCGCACCATGGCAGTCAAATTTCCGGCATCCTGCATATGGGGGCCACTCTCCGCCAAAGTTTCGGCGATAGTGCGTATATCGCGTACCGGGATCCCCTCGCTGAGGATGTTCTGCAACACCTTTACCACCGTGCCCAGGCTGAGGGTCTTGGGCACCAGATTCTCCACCAGCTTGGGGGCGGTCTTGGCCAGCTGATCGAGCAGCTTCTGCACCTCCTCATGCCCCAGCAGCTCGTGGGCGTGGCTCTGCAGGATCTGGCTGAGGTGGGTCGCCACCACGGTGTTGGGATCCACCACGGTATAGCCGAGGCTCTGTGCATGTTCGCGCTGCCCGGGGTCGATCCAGATCGCCTCCAGGCCGAAGGCGGGATCCTTGGTGGGGGTTCCCGCGAGGGTGCCAAAGACCTGTCCGGGATTGATCGCCATCTCGCGGTCGGGGCTGATCTCCGCCTCCCCCACCGTAACCCCCATCAGGGTGATGCGATAGGCACTGGGGTTCAGGTCGAGATTGTCGCGAATATGTACCGGCGGGATGAGAAAACCGAGCTCCTGGGAGAGCTTGCGCCGCACCCCCTTGATGCGCCCCATCAACTCGCCGCCCTGTGCCTTGTCGACCATCGGGATCAGGCGATACCCCACCTCCAGGCCAATCGGGTCGACCATCGGCACATCATCCCAACTCAGCTCCTTCATCTCCTGAGTGGGCGGTGCCACCTCGTGCTGCTGTTGTGCTGCCTGTGCACTATCCACCTGCTCACGCTGCTGCTGGCGGATCTTCCAGTAGGCGCCGCCACCGGTGAGTGCCGCCAGCAACAGAAAGGGAAAGTTGGGCATGCCGGGGATCATCCCCAACAGCCCCAGCACCCCGGCGGTCACCCCCAGCACCCGGGGATTGTCGAACAGCTGTCCGATGATCTGCTCACCCATGTTCTCCGACGAGGAGACCCGGGTGACGATAATACCGGCCGCGGTGGAGAGGACCAGCGAGGGGATCTGCGCCACCAGGCCATCGCCGATGGTCAGCAGGGTGTAGACTTCGGCGGCATCCGCGGCAGACATACCGTGCTGCGCGATGCCGATGGAAAAGCCGCCGATGACATTAATAATCGTGATGAGGATCCCGGCCACCGCGTCGCCGCGAACGAACTTGCTGGCACCGTCCATCGAGCCGTAAAAATCGGCCTCGGTGGCCACCTCGGCGCGGCGCTTGCGCGCCTCATCCTGATTGATGAGACCGGCATTGAGATCGGCGTCAATCGCCATCTGCTTGCCGGGCATCGCATCCAGGGTGAAGCGGGCGCTCACCTCGGAGATCCGCCCGGCGCCCTTGGTCACCACCGCAAAGTTGATGATCACCAGGATGACAAAGACCACCAGCCCCACCGCGTAGTTGCCGCCGACCACAAACTCGCCGAAGGACTCGATGACCTGACCCGCCGCACCGGTACCGGTATGCCCCTCCAGCAACACCACCCGCGTCGAGGCGACGTTAAGCGCGAGGCGTAACAGCGTGGCGATCAGCAGGATAGTGGGGAACACCGCAAAGTCCATCGGCCGCATGGCGTAAATGGCCACCAGCAGGATGATGAGCGAGAGGGTAATGTTGAAGGTGAAAAAGATATCGAGCAGGAACGGGGGCAGCGGCAAGATCACCATCGCCAGCAGGATCACCACCATCAGCGGCGCACCCAGCCCGCTGCGCATTGTCTCGGTAAAGAAATTCACTGTGCGGTCACCTTGCGCCATAACTCGTTACCTTGATTGATCTCAGTCGTGTTGCAGTTCATCGGGGATCGGCAGATCGCTCATCGGGGCCTGCCCCTCACGGTTATAGATCGGCCCCTGTTTCAGCTGGTAGACGTAGGCCAGTACCTGCGCCACCGCCCGATAGAGCCCCTCGGGGATCGCCGCCCCCAGCTCGGTGCTGAAGTAGAGGGCGCGGGCCAGCGGCGGCGCGGCCAGCACCGGCACATCGTGCTCGCCGGCCACGGCGCGGATCCGTGCTGCCACCAGACCGGCCCCCTTGGCCACCACCACCGGGGCCCCCATCCGCTGCGCATCGTAGCGCAGGGCCACCGCGTAGTGGGTGGGGTTGGTGACCACCACATCCGCCTTTGGCACCTCCTCCATCATGCGCCGCTGCGCCATCTCCATCTGCAGCTGGCGCTGCCGTCCCTTCACCTCGGGGCTGCCCTCGGTCTGCTTGTGTTCATCCTTGACCTCCTGCATCGTCATCTTCAACTGACGTGAGTGATCCCACAGTTGGAACGGCACATCGATCGCCGCCACCAGGATCAGCACCGAGCTGAGCAGCAGCAGCGACCAGGTGAGCAGCTCACCGGCATGGGCCATCCCCTGCAACAACGGCTCGCCACCGAGGCCCAGGAAGCGATCACCCAGCACGTTGAGCAGCACCAGCGCCGTCACCAGCACCAGCAGGAATTTGGCCAGCCCCTTGAGCATCTCCAGCACGCCGCGCCAGCCGAAGACACGGCTCAGCCCCTTGAGCGGATTGAGCTTCTCCGGCTTAAAGGCGAGCGCGCTGGCCGAAAGACTCCAGCCCCCCAGCGAGATGCTGGAGAGCACCGCCACCACCGCCATAATCAGCATAAAGGGGAGCAACACCCAGACCTCGTCGCGCAGGGTGCTCATAAAGTGGTTAACCAGCGCGGCATCATCAAAAATATCCTCGCGGGCGATGGTGAAGCGCTGGCGCATCATCTGTGCCAGGCTCTCCACGATCCCCCCGCCCAGGGTGAGAAAGGCCCCGCCGGCGGCGAGTAACGCCATCACCGTGTTGAGCTCGCGCGAGCGGGCGATCTGCCCCTTCTCGCGCGCCTCGCGTTCGCGTTTGGGCGTGGGCTGTTCTGTACGTTCCTGACCGTCGCTATTCTGCGCCATCGTAACTATCGAACCGCCGTAATGAGAAACTGGACCAGATCGAAGCCCTGCTCCAGCAGCACGCTGAACTGCGGCGCGATATTGGGCAGGGTGTAGAGCACCACGATATACCCGACCATGATCGCCACCGGAAAACCGATGGCGAAGATATTAAGTTGCGGCGCGGCGCGCGCCATCACCCCAAAGGCGATATTCACCATCAGCAACGAGGCTAGGGCGGGCAGCGCCATCCACACCGCCCCGGAAAACAGATTGTTGCCCCACATGGCAATCGCCCAGAAGCTGTCACGATCCACCCCCGTGGGGCCGATGGGCAGGGTCTGAAAACTCTCCACCAGCAGTGCGATCAGCACCAGATGGCCATCCATCACCAGAAACAGCAGGGTGATCATGATGAGGTAGAGTTGCGACAGAACCGGCACCTGCTGACCATTGGCGGGGTCCACCATGGAGGCGAAGCCCAGGCCCATCTGCATGGCGATAAGCTGGCCGCCGGTCACGATCGCGGTAAATACCAGCAGCAGGATAAAACCCATCGCCACCCCAATCAGCAGCTGTTGCAGGATGAGGGTGATGGCCACCAAGCTGAAGGGATCGATCAGCGGCGATGCGGGCAGCAGCGGCATCACCACCAGGGTAACGGCCACCGAGAGCATCAGCCGCGCCCGCACCGGCACATACTGACCGCTGGTGATCGGCGCCACCATGAACATGCTGCCGATGCGAAAGAAGGGCCAGAGAAAGGTGCCGATCCAAGCCGTTATCTCCGCCGCGGTAAAGTGCATGGCGATAATCAGCCTATCAGCAGTGGAATGTTGTTAAAGAGGCGGATCGTAAAATCCAGCAGCAGCTGCAGCATCCAGGGCCCGGCCAGCAACAGCACCCCCAGGGTGACCAGCAATTTGGGAATAAAGCTGAGGGTCTGTTCATTGATCTGGGTGGCCGCCTGAAACATGGCCACCAGCAGACCGACCAGCAGCGCGGGCAGCAAGATCACCATAATCAACAGCGCCAGTACCTCAAGGGTCTGCTGAAATACGGTGAGTACGGTTTCCGGCGTCACGCGGCCACGTTCTCTTACGGCGTTACATAAAAGCTGGAGGCGAGGGTACTCATCACCAACCCCCAGCCATCGACCAGCACGAACAGCATGATCTTGAAGGGCAACGAGACGATCATCGGCGAGAGCATCATCATGCCCATCGACATCAGCACGCTGGCCACTACCAGATCGATGATAAGAAAGGGGATAAAGAGCAGAAAACCGATCTGAAAGGCGGTCTTTAATTCACTGGTGACAAAGGCGGGGATCAGCACCGTCAGCGGCACATCTTCCGGCCCGTTATAACCCTCACCGCCGGCAAGATTGCCAAACAGCTCCAGGTCCGGCTGGCGCACCTGCCCCAGCATGAACTCGCGCAGCGGTTGCGAGGAGTTTTGCAGCGCCTGTTGCAGGGTTATCCGATCCTCGAAATAGGGTTGCAGGCCGTCACTGTTCATTTTCTCGATCACCGGAGTCATGACGAAGAAGGTGAGAAACAGTGCCAGCCCCACCATTACCTGACCGGAGGGGGCCTGCATCAGGCCAATCGCCTGGCGCAGAATCGCCAGCACGATAATGATGCGGGTGAAGGCGGTCATCATCATCACCGCCGCCGGCAGGAAGGAGAGCACCGTCATCAGCAGCAACAGCTGAATGCTGAGGCTGTAGGTCTCGCCGCCCTCCGGGTTGGTGGTAACGGTCACCGCATCAAAACCGCTGGCGGCAAATAGCGGCAGCGGCAGCAGCAGTGACAACAAAAAGAGCAGCCGCCTCATGCCGCCCCTCCCGACCGGGTATGCAGCGCGCTCTTCAGCCGCTCGGCAAAACGCTCCGCCCCCCGCCCCCCCGCGGTTTCAACCAGCACCGGTTTGTC
>JAPHSX010000039.1 GCA_026196575.1 Gammaproteobacteria bacterium
AGCTTGACCATCTTCAGGTTGGCCTCGGCCGACGTGCCGCCGATGACAATCGCCAGGTGGTAGGGGGGGCAGGCGGCGGTGCCCAGCAGCCGCAACTTGTCGCGCAGGAACTGCATCATCCCTGCGGGGTTGAGTAGCGCCTTGCTCTCCTGGAAGAGGAAGGTCTTGTTGGCCGAGCCGCCCCCCTTGGTGATGAAGAGGAACTGGTAGCTGTCGCCGTCGACCGCCTCGATCTCGATCTGCGCCGGCAGGTTGGTACCGGTGTTGACCTCCTCGTACATGGTGAGGGGGGCGATCTGCGAGTAGCGCAGGTTGTCCTCGGCGTAGCTCTGGAAGATCCCCCTGGAGAGTGCCGCGCGATCCCCCTCGCTCCACACCCGCTGCCCCTTTTTCGCCATCACGATGGCGGTGCCGGTGTCCTGGCAGCCGGGGAGGATCATGCCGGCGGCGATGTTGGCGTTCTTCAGCAGCTCCAGGGCGACGAAGCGATCGTTGGCGCTCGCCTCAGGGTCATCGAGGATGGCGCGCAGCTGTGCCAGGTGCGAGGCGCGGTAGAGGTGGGAGAGATCCTTTACCGCCTCGGCGGCGAGCAGGGTGAGGGCGTCGGCGCCAACCTTGAGCACGGGCGTGCCGTCGCACTCAGTGACGGAGAGGTGCTCACGGCTCAACAGGCGGTAGCGGGTGGTCTCTTCGCCCAGCGGGCAGGGGTCGGTGTAGCGAAACGGTTTCATGCGAGTGGCCTGTGCAAAAGCGTAGCGGCCAATTATCACCAATCCGTGTTGGCAGGACAATTCCGGTGAGGGTGTTCAGCCCCTGGCCGGGCGATGGCGCAGTGCGTCGAGCGTCTCCCGGTCGTAAATAATTTCGTGGAAATAGCGCCCCGCGACCACCGGGCACTCAGCGACACGGTACGCCGGGTCATAGAGTTTTACCGGTGCCTTGCGAATAATCAGGCTGCTGGTTTTGCCGTTGGCCCCCGGCACCTTGATGGCGAAGAGGGTACTCTCCTGTTTGTCGGGCAGGGTGTTGAGGATGCGTTTGGGGGTGAGCTCCTTGTGCAGTTGCTCGAAAATTTCGGCCTCGATGAGGATGCCATCGAGGTTGTAGACCAGATCCTTTTGCGCCTTTTCACCGTGTCCCAGCGCGCGCTCCGAGGGTTGATAGACCTCCACCCGTGTCGGCGGGGCGGCCTGGCGCTCGCGCCAGTCACGCACGCTCCAGGCACAGGCGGAGAGGCGATCGGCGCGGTTGATGGCGGGGGAGATGGTGATCTTGTGATCGCCATCGAAGAGAAAGCGGGGAGGCTCGTTGCAATAGGCAATACCGATCCCCAGCTCCAGTTTTGGCAGGCCGTAGCAGAGCAGCTCCCTGTTCTGCCGGGCGACGATGTGCAGGATACCGGCGGCGAGGGCGCAGGCGCGGCTGGCGATAAGCGGTTGCTGCGCCGTGCCCAGATAATCGTTGAGGATGAGGATGATCGCATCCCCCTCAATAAAGACCTTCTCCGCACCGAACTGGTCGATCACCTCGTTGATGGGCGAGAAGAAATTGCGGTCGAAGTGGGTCGCCGGATTGAGGGCCAGCTGATTGAGGCGATCCGTCACCTCGGTGGAGCCGCGCAGGTCGGCCTTGATAATGATATGCGAGCGGATCGCCGTCGGCTCACGCCCCTTTTCGGTGGCGAGGACGAACTCATAGAGGGTGTAGTTGGCGCGCGAGGTCTGCAGCGTCTTTTCATCCTGCCGCAGTTTGATCTGGCTGGCCGCCCGGTGGAATTTGTAGAGCAGCAACAGGTCGCGGCGATAGCGCGAGAAGTCGCGGATCAGGGTCGCCAGATGGCGTTGTAGCAGCGCCTCGCCCTCTGTGTTGAGCGCCTCCCAGCGTTGCACCAGCTCATCGCCATTGATCCCGCGACCGACCATTTCCAGGCGTTGCAATAACTCCTTTTTGTTGCCGCACTCGAGCAGCAGCGTCACCAGGGCGGTGGGACTGATGTCGCTGCTACTTTTCTGCAGCAGTGGGCGCGCCTCGTGGATTGCGGCCAGCCAGCGGGCGAAGCCGGCCTGGCGCAGACGGGCAATGAGCTGCTTTGCCAGCCGCCGCTGAAAGTGCAGATGGGTGCGGTAGATGCGGAATTGGCGCCACTCCCTGATGCGGCCTGTTTTTGCGATCTTGTTGCGGGTCCACTGTTGTTCAAGGAGCAGGAGGGCGTTGGCCGGATGCATCAGCACCGAGGGGCGCGACAGGATCTCGGCGGTGGTGTTGCCGCTATCAAACTCGCGGCTGCCGGGCTCCCAGCCACTCTCACGCACATCCTCATCGGCAACCAGGTGCAGATGGTCATGCAGTACGTCATCAAGGGCACGGTCGAGCTGCAGGAAGCTCATGGCGGCGTACTTGCCATGACCAAACAGCAGGTAGTGCTGGAACTGGATCTGCTCGACATCCGGGGCACCGGAGGTGACCAGCGGCGAGCGCATCAGCTCCATGGCGAAGGAGCGTTCCTTGCCAAGAAAACCCCTGATCCCCTTCTCCAGATTGGGCAGCTGGTTTTCGACCAGGCCATTGAGCAGCCGCTGGTTAACCGTGGCGATGATCGCTTCCTGATGGCGAAACAGCTCCTTGACATAGTGGCTGTCCTGGTTGCCGCCCAGGCCGCGCTTGTGATGCTCCTGCACCGTCTCCTTGGTCTTGCGCACCCGCGCCACAACACAGTTGGTGACCTCGTCGTGGATAAACTTGATGAGCGCAATATAGAACAGGTCGATCCGCTGTGGCTCGCCGCTCGACTTGGCCTTGTGCAGGGCATCCTGATGCAGCGCAAGGAAAGACTTTTTTAGCGGGGTGAACAGTGTGGCGGGTAGCGGTGACCGTGGCGCCCCCTGCCTGATAGCGGTGATTGCGCTGTTGACCAGTTGCTGTACCAGAACAGCGGCCTGCCGACAAAATTCCGCACTGAGGTGGACGTCGATGTGGATATTGTCCACGCCGCGTGGCAGGGGCGAGAGATCGAGCTTGGCGCCGGTGGCACGCAACAGCGCCACCTTACTGGTGATGCGGACAGCGCCACTCGACAGCACCTGTACAAGCAGTAGCAGGCCGCCCATCAAGGCGAGGTCGGCAACACCGGTATTGAGGGTGAACACGTTGTAAAGCTGGAGTTCGACGGTGCCCTGGACATGGCCGCGCAACACATAGTCGAGGGTGTAGGAGAGGAGGCCGCCAGCCGCCAGCTGCAGGCCAAGGATGGTGCGCAGGGTGATGAAGTGGAACAGGGTGTGCCAACGGGCGATGAGCAGCAGCATGGTAACCATGCCGCCAAGCAGCATCCAGAATGGGCTGTTGAGCAGTGCGGCATTCAGTTGCGCTGCGGTGATGCCGCTGTTCTGCGCCACCACCAGGGTCATTTCCCCCTTTACCCAATGGATGTTTTCGCTTAGTTGGCTGAGGTGGAGGAGATATTTGCTGAGCTGATCGAGCAGGATAACGGCAACAGAAATCCAGATGACTCGCATGGTGTCAGGTATCCCCGGGTAGATCACGGCGCCGATGGCATAGGCGTTATTTTTGTGTGGATTTTACCTCATCAGGGGCGCCGGAACCAGTAACGTGAATGAGGCGGTGGCCGGTTAACAGCGGGTTAAATACCGCTGTTGTGGGCGCTGACGATCACCGCGCGGGCGGTTTCGGCCAGTGCCTCGCGCTCACTCTCGTCGAGAGAGGCCTGCAGCACACGCTCCATGCCGTTGGCACCGATCACCACCGGTACCCCGAGAAAGTAGCCGGTGACGCCGTACTCGCCCTCGCACAGGGCGGAGCAGGAGATCACCCGCTTCTTGTCCCCCAGATAGGCCTCAATCATCTCCATAATCGAGCCGGCGGAGCTGAAGTAGGCGCTGCCGTTACCCAGCAGGTTGACGATCTCGGTACCGGCCTCCTTGGTGCGCTGCACGATGGCGTCGATCTGGGCATCGCTCAACAGGTCGGTAATGGCGATGCCGGCGACGCTGGCGGTGCTCACCAGTGGCACCATGGTGGGGCCGTGGCCACCGATCACCATGCAGGAGACATCCTTCACCGAGAGGCCGGTCTCGGCGGCGATAAAGCTCTGGAAGCGGCCGGTATCGAGGGCGCCGGAGAGGCCGACGACGCGGTTTTTGGGCAGACCGGAGACCTTGTGAAAGACATAGGCCATGGTGTCGACCGGATTGGTGGCGACGATGACGAAGGCGCCGGGGCAGTGGGCCTTAATCTGCCTGGCCACCCCCTGAACGATCTCGATGTTGATCAGTAGCAGATCCTCGCGCGACATGTTGGGCCTGCGCGGTATCCCGGCGGTGACCACCACCACGTCGGCGTCGCTGATCTCGGCATAGTCGCTGGTGGCGCGCAGCGTCACATCGGCATTGATGTGCGGGCGCAGCTGATCGATGTCGAGGGTCTTGCCCCTGACCGGGTTGAGGAATTCGGGCAGATCCACCAGGGTGACATCACCCAGCTCCCGCTGGGTCGACATGAGGGCGATGATGCCGCCGATCTGCCCGCCGCCGATGACGGCGATCTTCTTTCTTTGCATTATTCTTCTCCGGGGGTGCGTTCACTGGAGGCCCGCGGCGTGAGTGGCACGCGGCGCTCGCTGGTGGCGCAGGATGAGTCTTTGGAGCTGCCGCCGCAGCTGCCCCCCTGGCAGCCTCCGCAACCGGGGCGAAAGTCTCCCTGTTCGGGGTCGGCACGCCTGAGCCAGAGCTGGAATGCGATCCAGACGGCGCAGAGCAGGGTAAAGCCAATGAGTGCCAGTAGATGGGTCATGAATGCGTTTGGGGTTATGAAGCAGGCGATACCTTACGTGGAACTGAACAATCCGGCAAATCCCATGAAGGCCATGGAGAGAATTCCGGCGATGATGAGGTTAAAGGCGGTGCCGCGTACCAGCGCCGGCACCTCGCCGATCTCGGTCTCCTCGCGAATTCCCGCCATCAATACCATTGCTAGGGTGAAGCCGGCACCGGCACCGAGGGCGAAGGTGAGCCCCTCCAGCAGGCCGTAGCCGCGGTTGGTGGCGAAGATCGCCAGGCCGAGGATGGCGCAGTTGGTGGTGATGAGCGGCAGAAAGATCCCCAGCGATTGGAACAGGGAGGGGCTCAGCTTTTTGATCGCCATCTCGATGAACTGCACGGTGGAGGCAATGACCACGATAAAGCTGATGAGGCGCAAATAGGGGGCGTGGGTCAGCACATAGGTGTTGAGCACCCAGGCACAGAGCGCCGTGATCACCAGCACGAAGGTGGTCGCCAGCCCCAGACGGAACGAGGTCTCCAGCCGCCCCGAGACGCCAAGGAAGGGGCAGAGGCCGAGAAAGTAGGCCAGCACGAAGTTGTTGACCAGCAGCGTTGAGATGAAGATCCAGAGCAGGTTGTCCACGATGTCATCACCTCAACTGTAGGATGGGCAAAGCGCAGCGTGCCCATCGGCGCCCTTGATGGGCACGCTGCGCTTTGCCCATCCTACGTTCTGTGGTCCCATTGGCTCGGTGGCCAATCAATTGAATTTCCATTACCGGTTTCCCGCCTGCTGTTCAGCCACCTGGGCCAGAAATTCACGCTTGCGCTCGGTGACCCAGTTGAAGATCAGCAGCAGCAGGCCGAGGGTGAGAAAGCCGCCGGGGGGGAGGATCATGATCACCCACGGCTCGAAGTGATCGCCAAACAGGGCGAGGCCGAAGAGCTTCCCCTCACCGAGGATTTCGCGCACCGAACCGAGGGCAAAGAGGGCAAGCATGAAGCCGCTGGCCATGCCGATGGCATCCATCAGCGCGAACTTCACGGTATGTTTGGAGGCGAAGGCCTCCTGGCGGCCGAGGATCATGCAGTTGGCGACGATGAGCGGGAGGAAGGCGCCCAACTCCTTGTGTGCCGCCGGCAGCAGCGCCAGCAGGGTGTAGTCGGCCACGGTGACGAAGGTGGCGATGATGATCACATAGACCGAGATCCGCACCGGCCTGGGGATCCACTGGCGCAGTGCGGAGACCAGAAGGCTGGAGCCCACCAGCACGAAGAAGGTGGCCAGCCCCATCACCACGGCGTTAAACGCCGAGTTGGTGACGGCCAGCATCGGACACATCCCCAGCACCTGCACGAAGACCGGGTTGTCGCGCCACAGTCCCTTGAGCAGCTCGTCGTAGGCCGTTGGTTTATTTGAGTGTGTTGCCATGGTTCACTCTCTCAATCTGTTTCTCAAGGGCAGGTGGCGTGCCAGACAATTTTTCGCCCCAAAAGGCATGTGCCTCGTTCATGATCCGTACCACCGCCTTGGAGGAGATGGTGGCCCCGGTGATGGCATCGATCTCGTTCTCCCTGGCCTTGGTGCCCCTCTTTACCGCGATGATCTGCGGCTCCATCACCAGGTCGTCGAAGTTGGCGACGAAGGCCGCATCCTTGTAGATCTTGTCGCCAAGACCGGGTGTCTCGCGGGAGTCGAGGATCCACATCCCCACCATCTTGCGCGCCGCCGGATCATAACCGTAGAGCACGCTGATGGTGTCCTGGAAGCCGGGCCCAGCATTGGCAATGGCGTAGCCGATGAAGCGCCCCTCGGCATCATAACCGCCATAGAGGGTGTTCTCATCGTCCCTGGCGTCAGCGGGCAGCACTACCAGCGTCTTGCCATCGAAGCGCAGTTTCTGCATCTGCGTCACCCCCGGCAGCACGCGGAACACCGCCTCACGCAGCTCGCGCGCCTTGTTCGCGGCGATGGTGTCGAAGGTGGCCAGGTAGATGGTGATGAGGATGAGACCGGAGATGAAACCGGCAATGCTCAGCGTCGCCACCAGGGTGGCGGAGCCGGGTTCTTTTTCCATCATTGGCAGTTGCGTACTCATTTTGCCACCTTGCCCCTGCCGAATACCCGCGGCTGGCTCCAGCGATCGATGAGTGGGGTGGCGGCGTTCATCAGCAGGATGGCGTACATCATCCCCTCGGGGAATCCGCCGAAGACCCTGATCAGCACAACGAGGAAACCGATGCCGATGGCGAAGAGCCACGTCCCCTTTGGCGTTACCGGCGAGGTGACCGGATCGGTCGCCATAAAGAGTGCCCCCAGCAACATGCCGCCGGAGAGGAGGGTGAAGGGGGCCGAGGGGTAGCGCCCGGGGTCTACCCCATAGAGGATGGCGGAGAAGAGGGCGGCGCTAAGGAAGATCCCCGCCGGAACGCGCCAGTCGAGGCCACGGCGCAGAAGCAGGTAGAGACCGCCCAGCAACAGCAGCAGGGCGCTGGTCTCGCCCAGCGAACCACCGGTGTTGCCGATAAGCAGATCCCACAGCGGTGTGGCCTGCTGCTCGAACTTCATCTGCCCCAACGGGGTGGCGGCGGAGAGGGCATCGACTGGCGGCGCCTGCATGAAGGGGGCGGCGAGGTTGCTGACGTGCACGGTGAAAAACTGTGCTGGCCCCTGCTGTACCGTCCAGGTGGTCATGGCGATGGGGAAGGTGGCGAGGAGGAAGGCGCGCCCCACCAGCGCCGGATTAAATAGGTTGGCCCCGAGGCCGCCCCAGATGAGTTTGCCGATGCCGATCGCCACTACGCCGCCAACAAAGGCCATCCACAGCGGCAGCGCCGGGGGCAGGGTGAGCCCCAGCAGCAGCCCGGTCAGTGCCGCGCTGTTGTCGCGCAGGGTGACGACGCGCCTCTCCCTCGGGGTGAAGGCCCACTCGGTCAGCACCGCCCCGGCGATGGCGGCAAGCAGCACCAGCAGCGCGGCCAGGCCGAAGTACCAGAGGGCACCCAGGGTGGCCGGCAACAGCGCCAGCCAGACGTCGCGCATCGCCGTCGGGGTAGTCAACCCCTGACGCAGTAGCGGGGCCGGTTGCAGCAGCAGTTTGGGTTCGTTTTTCTTCATAAACCTGTCATATAGTTTTGTGGGAGCGGCGTCTCGCCGCGAAATCGGCCCGAGACGGGCCTTCCACATTCAGTTCGAAATCATCTCATATCGTCTTGTGGGAGCGGCGTTTCGCCGCGAAATCGGCCCGAGACGGGCCTCCCACATTCAGTTCGAAATCATCTCATATCGTCTTGTGGGAGTGGCGTCTCGCCGCGAAATCGGCCCGAGACGGGCCTCCCACATTCAGTTCGTAGCTATTTTCCACCATGCTGCCGTATATCGTCCTTGGCGGTGCGTATCAACTGCACGATGGGGATGGCGGAGGGGCAGGCGAAGGTGCAGGCGCCGCACTCCACGCAGTCCATCAGGTGGTAGTCGTCACGCATCTGCTCGTAGAGCCTTGCCCTGCCGAGACGCGCCAGCCGCGAGGGGTTGAGGAAGTAGGGGCACGCCTCCAGGCAGCGGCCGCAGCGGATGCAGGGGTACTCGCGCGGGCGAGCGGTCTCGCTGGCGGTAAAGGCGAGGATGCCGGAGGTGCCCTTGAGCACCGGGGCATCGAGGTCGGCGATCGGGGTGCCCATCATCGGCCCGCCCATGATCACCTCGCGGGTCGACCCCTTGAGGCCGCCGCAGAAGCGCAGCACCTCGCGAATGGGGGTGCCGAGCGGCACGATAAGGTTGGCCGGTTCGGCGATGCCGGGGCCGGCAACGGTGACGACGCGCTCGATGAGCGGCATACCGGTGTCGAAATAGTCGAATATGGCCACCACGGTGCCGACATTATTGACCGCCACCCCGATGTCACGGGGCAGGGCGCCGGCCGGCACCTCCCTGTCGTAGGCGGCCTTGATCAGCATCTTCTCTGCCCCTTGAGGGTATTTTACCTCCAGGCCGAGCACCTCGATCGGCCGATCGCCCACATGTTGTCTGAGGAGCGCGATGGCCTCGGGCTTGTTCTTCTCCACCCCGATGGTGGCGCGCCGTGCCCCCAGTTTCTGACGTACGATCTCGGTGCCGTGGATCACCGCCGCGGGGCGTTCCACCATCAGGCGGTGGTCGGTGGTGAGGTAGGGCTCGCACTCGGCACCGTTGATCAGCAGGTTCTCGATGCTCTGACCCTCGGGGATGGCGTACTTCACATGGCTGGGAAAGGCGGCCCCCCCCATGCCGACGATCCCCGCCTGCTGCACCTGGGCGATGAACTCCTCGGTGGTGAGGGCCTGCCAGTCGATGGCGGGCTGTGGCGGCCGCTGCTGGGTGGCGTAGGGGTCGGCCTCGATCTCGATCGCCGGCTTGAAGTTACCGTCGATATAACGGTGCGGGCCGATGTCACGCACCGTACCGCTGACCGGGGCGTGCAGCGCGGTGGAGACGAAGGCGCCGGGCTCGGCGATGAGCTGGCCGCGCACCACCCGCTCACCGACGCTGACCACGGCCCTGGCCGGGGCACCGATATGCTGGCCCAGTGGCAGCACGTAGCGCGCGACGAAAGGGACGCGCTGGATCGGCAGGTCGGCGGTTTGATCCTTGTGGTGATTGGGATGAACGCCATGATCAAAAGATTTACTAATCAGTGAGATAGAAAACATAATTAATGTATTTCCTATCTCAGCTCTGGCCGCTTTTATAGCCGGCGAGTTCCACCAGCCGTGCGGTGATCTGCTCATGGGTGCTGGCGGCCATTCCCGCCTCCAGCTCGCGTAGCTGCTCCTCGTACCCGGCGCGCAGGGCGTCGAGTTCCGCTTGGTGGGCAGCGGCCAGGTTGGCCTTTGCCTCGGCCTTGACGCGGGCGGTGAAGGGGGTGACCAGTCCGGCCAGCTCCTGCAGCGTGCGCCAGGCGTGGGCCAGGTTGGCGCTGGCCGTGGCCAGTGCCGGATCGATGCCGAGGCGCTGACTGTTGCCCTCGCTGTCGGTGACGGCGAGATAGGGGCTCCTGCCGGCGCGTTGCCCATCATCCAGCGCCAGCCAGGCGGTAAGCTCGGTGGGGGCCGGGGCATCGCCCGCCAGCGGTGGCAGGCGCGGGGCAAAGCGCTGCTGCCCCAGGGCCCAGTGGGCCGGGGTGATGGCCCCCCCCTCCTGCTGATACCAGTCGTCCTTCAGCGCGGGATTGCCCTCCAGGGTGAGGCGCGAGCCGAAGACCCCCTCGCCCTCGGGCGAGTAACGGAAGAGCGGCTGGCTGCGGCTGAGCAGGGCGCTCTCCGCCTGCTGCAGGGTGGCGGTGGCGGCAAAGCCGTGGCGCTCGGGACTCGGCGCATAGAGGCTGAGCAGCGCCGGGCCGGTGAAACGCAACGCCTCACGCACCGACTGGCGCAGGTGCCCGGGGGCGGCGATGGAGCATTGGGCGACGAAGGCCTTGCGCTGCGCCAGGGCCATCATCCCCAGATTGGCGCGGCTGTCGCGCCGGGCGTGGAGGCGGGTGGCGGTGTTGGCGTCGCCAAGGCCGAGGTCCAGTTCGCCAAGCAGCAGCACCTTTACCGGCAGCTCGCTGTTGAGCAGCCAGGCGAGCTGGGCAAAGCCCTGACCGCCCAGACTCTCGTCGTTGCCGATGAGGATGAGTGGCGGGCAGAGCTGGCGCTCCTCGGCGGTGAGGTCGCCCCAGCTGAGGTTATCGAGATCAGAGGCCTTGGCCCCGGTTTTGGCCTTGGGCTCGAGCAGGGCGCGTGCCTGGCGCAGCAGACGAACCGATGCCACCGCCTCCTGCAACTGCCCCTGCAGTAGGCCGGCGGCGACCTGTGGGGCGCTGCCGCTCATGTCGATTACGACCGGGGCCTGGAAGGGGTTGTGGGGGAAGGCGCCGGCCCAGGCAGCGGCCGGGCCGGGGGCAAAGACCAGTCCAAAGCGGGCGCGGCCCAGACCGTGTTCGCCCTTCGACAGCCGCCAGTACAGCTCACCGAGCTGCTGTGCCACCTGCACCAGCTTCCGCAGCTCGTGGGTATCGACGCCACTCCCCTCGATCGCCTCATCCTGCAGGAAGGCGCCAAGGCCCGCCTCGCGGGTGTGGATCGCCTTCAGCCCGGCGGAGAGGCGCTCCAGGTCCTCGCTGGGCAGGGCATCGGCGAGGGTGTCGCGGATCTGCTGGTTGATCCCCTGTTGGGCATCACGGATTTCACTGATAAAGCGGTGCAGCAGCGGCTGCTGCTGGTATTCAGTGGCGGCCAGCAGCTGGCGCACCGCGATCTTCTCGCCCGAGCCCGCCTCGGCCCCGTCGCCACCAGAGAGGGCGAAGGCGCAGTGGCGTGACAGCATGATCGCCGCCATCGGCCCCACCTCGGGCAGCTTGGCGACGCGCTCGATGGTGCTGGAGTCGGTATCGGGGGTCTGTTGCCACAGCTGCCACCGGGCGCGTGCCGCGGCGACCCGCTCCGGGCTCTGGGGCTCCATGCTCAGCGCCTCCTCTGCGCAGAGCTCGGCGCAGAGGCCGCACGCCTTGCAGGCGTCGGGGTTGATGGCGAGCGAGAGTAGTTCACCGCTCTCCTTTTGCGCCTGCTCCGCCAGGGTAAAGAGCGGGGCGGTGACGCTCAGGGGTAGCGGGGCCAGCGCCGCCTTGACCTTGATGAAGTCGGCATCGACCGCCTGCTGGCGCTCGGCGGGCAGCGGTGCCTTCTCCCGGAGCCAGTCGTAGGCCTGCTGCAGCAGCTCGCCGGTGGCAAGACCCGCGGCCTCGCCCTTGCGCGCCATCGTACCGATACGCTGCGCCAGCTTGGAGCCGACCTGACGCAGGGCGTCGGCGGAGGCGATACGAATGCCGGTATCGATGAGCTTTTTCGGGCTCAGCGCCACCGCGCCGATGGCGCTGTCGGGGCAGTTGCTCCAGCAGTTACCGCAGCCAGTGCAGTGGTCGGCGTTGAAGAGCGGCAGCGCAGTACGCGAGGGGGTGTGGTCGCAAAAGGTGGCGGAGAGGGGGGGCATGGTGCCGCTCGCCATGTTGGGGTCGGCGGTCAGCGCGTCACCGTCACTATTTTTGTATAGCACCCCGACCTCATCCCAGAAGCGCGGCAGGCTGTCATACCCCTCGCGGTCGCCGCCAAGGTGGCGCACCGCCAGCGGGGCCTCGTCGCTCCAGCCAGAACGGCTTGCCGCAGGGCGTGCCTGCAGGGTATCGGTGTCGATGCGCCGTACCGAGGCCATCCCCGCCTCGAAGGCGTCGACCCTGGCCTTGCGTTCGGCTTGCGCAAGATGGCTGAAGCTCTCCTCGCGGGCGGTGAGGATGCGGCGGGGTTTGAGGTCGATGCGCCCCTGCTCCAGCAGCAGAGCGATGAGGGCGCCCAGTTGCGCCTCCTGGAGCTGCGCGGTCTCGACGGTCAAGCCATAGACCGTGATCTGCTTTTGTTTAATGGCGGCCAGCATATTCGCAGGCAGCTCATCGCCGAGCATCAGCAGGCTACCGTGCTGCGCCAAATTCGACACGGGGTCGATGTTGGGATGGTGGGGATCGCCGCTGAGGATGGCGATAGTGGCCATTTTCTCCTCACCGCCATCGAGCAGGGGGGCGGTTGAGTGGCTGAAGCGCGCCACGCGCGCCACGCCCCAACGCTCCCAGCCCAGCGCCGGGCGGCTGCGCACGCTGCCGCCGAGCAGCTGATGGAGGAAGCTGGCGGCCTCGAACGCCAGTCCCTCGCCCGGCTCGCCGGCAAGGTGGTGGATAGCGACGCTTAATTCATCCTGCCCAGGGGCGGTGTTGTCCTCTGTACTGCGCAGCCCCAGCCCGGCGATCTGCGGGTAGTGGCGGCGCAGGGTGTCGAGCATCACCTGGCGCTTGGGATGGCTGCTGGCACGGTGGAAATCGAGGCCGAGGTAGCGGCACGGCGCGCCCTTCTCGCCCATCTCCCTGACCAGGGCGATAAGGTCTGTGGCGCGCAGCGGCAGGCCGCCGATGCCGTAGATGGCGGAGAGGAGTCGCGGACGTTCACTATCGCCAAGGGATACGGAGGCGGCGCGCAGCTCGCGCAACAGCGGGCCGTCGGTGGCGAGCGGGGTGTCGCAGCGCTCCAGCACGGTGACGGCGCGCTTGCCGCGCAGCAGCTCAATCAGTTGCTCGGCGGGTAGCGGGCGCAACGCGTGCAATCCCACCACCCCGACCTTGAGCTTGTGCTTCCTGCGCAGCTCATCACTCACCGCGATCGCGGTCTCAATGGCCGCACCCTGGGCCACCAGCAGCAGCTTCGATTTTTCAACCTGATGCCGGGTAACGGCGCTATATGAGCGACCGGTGAGGCGGGCAAACTCGGCAAAGGCGGCATCGAGGATTTCAGCGAGGGGCGCGGCGAAGAAGGGGGTCTGGGCCGCCTGGCCGAGGGCGAAGCTCTCGCCCCCCTGCAGGGCGCCGCTCAGCACAGGCTGGTCCAGATCGTGCCATTTCGGCACCCGGCGGCGCTGCGCGCCGAAGAGCAGCCCTTGTGCGCTGTTGGTGACCTCGATGGTCTCACCGCTACCGCCGAGGTACTGCTTTGCCAGCCTGGGGGAGGGGAGTTTCACCTCCTGGGCGGCGAGGGCGGTCTGTTCGTTGTCCATCGCGACGATGCCGGGGATGAGTGAGAGCTCCGCCACGCGGCGGGCGATAAGGGTAAAGTCGACCGCCTGCTGCACATTCATCGCCTGCAGCACGAAGCAGCCGCTCTCGGCGCTCAGGTGCAGGGCCTGGTGGCCGCTGCCGAGCGCCGCCCCCTGCGAGGCGAGGGCGCGATTGGTGAGGTGGACCACCAGTGGCAGGTGGCGGCCAACAGCATTGATGAGCAGACCCTGGGCGGCGGCCAGCTGCTGGCCGTCGAGGAAGGCGGTGGCACGCTGACCGCCCAGCGCCAGGCCGATGGCGGCGGCAAGGGCGCCGTGTCCGCTCTCGGTGTCGAGTTGACCGAGCTGGCCGCCGAACATGTTGCGCAGGTTGCGCTGTTGCTCCGCCCGCCAGGCAGTGTTGGCGCCGTTGCCGGGAAAGTCCCCACCCAATGCAGCACTGTCGGCGATGGCCGCCTCGGTGATAGCCACCGCGGTGTTGCCGTCGAGCACGGTCTCCACCCCGTCGGGCAGCTGGCCCGACATCTGCGGGGTGCCGAAGAGGCGGCTGTAGAGTTTGATCGCGGTCTCAGTGAAGTGGGGCATAACGCTGTCGATTCTCGCTTTGCGATTCTTCTTCATTAAACTGTCCACCCTCCAGCCACTGGATGGCGCCGGTGGGACAGCGTGCGGTGGCCCGTGGGGTGACCGGCAGCCCCAGCTCGTAGTGGATCAGCGGCAGTGCGTTCTTCATCTCGATGAGACCCGGCGCGGCATCGGCGGCGCACTTGGCGCAGCCGTCGCAACCGACCGAGCAGAGCACCGTCACCGACTCGCCCGCCAGCGGGTTGTTGCACTGCACATAGAGCTTCTGGCTCAGCGGCAGCAGTTCGAACAGATCCTTGGGGCACGCCTCGACGCAGTCGCCGCAGGCGGTGCACTTGTCGATAGCCACTACCGGCAGGCCGTCGGCGTTCATCTGAATGGCGTCGAAGTCACAGGCCACCTCGCAGTCGGCCAGCCCCAGGCAGCCCCAGGAGCACCCCTTGCCGCCGCCGGAGACCACCGCCGCGGCGCGGCACGACTCAAAGCCGTCATACTCGGCGATCTGGAAGGCCTCGGCCTTGCCTCCGGCACAGCGCAGTCGCGCCACCCGTTTCTCCGTCTCGCCCGCATCGACCCCGAGAAAGTCGGCAATCTCATCGATCTCATCGCTGCTCGCCACGGTGCACTGGCTCGGTGGTACCTCACCGCGCACCAGCCGCTGCGCGAAGGGGAGGCATCCCGGCTCGCCACAGGCGCCGCAGTTGCTACCGGGCAGCAGCTCCTCGGTACGGGCGAGGCGCGGATCCTCCTCGACCCGCAGCAGCCGGTAAGCGACCGCCAGGATGATGCCAAAGAAGAGACCTAACCCTGTCATGATTGCCGGCGCTGTCAGAAATTCATTCATATAAATTAGAATTTTCACCGCAAAGGGCGCAAAGGACGCAAAGTAAATCTGAGAATGCTGTAGCGATAGTGGCCTGTGCCTCTCTTGACAGCGGAATCAGATGCGTCACGTTTCGCCTCATCATCCTTTGTGTCCTTCGCGCCCTTTGCGTTGAGTGCCCTTCTTCATCAATTGAACTTGGCCGCACGCTGCTTGAGCTCGTTCAGATTCGGCTCATTGGGATTCCACGGCTGACCGGGGTGGATGCATCGGGAGGGACATATCTCCGCCGCCTCGACCATCTGCTTGTAGGTGCCGGCACCAAGGTCACCGATCACCGCCATGTTGGAGTCGTTATAGATGAACATCAGCGGGTTGATGGCGAGGCAGTCGTTGCAGCTGGTGCAGAGGGGGGTGTCGATCCACGGCTCCTCCACCAAAGCCTCTTCTTCCTCCTCGACCACCGTCGGGGCCTCTGCCACAGGGGCTTCAGCGGCGGCCTTGGCCGGAGCGGCAGCCGCTTTGGCGCTGCTGGCGGTAAAGGTGGGGCGGGGCGCCCCCGCGCTAAAGTCCATGCCAAGTAGTACGTCGGTCAGCTTGCCCATCACCTCGCTGGCGGCCTCGCTGCGCACGCGGCTCAGCTCCTCCTCGAACTGCGCCTGCAGCGCGGCCCTTTCGGCGGCGGCACTGGCCTCAAGCTCGGCGCGGGTGGCGGCCACGGCGTTGTCGACATGCTTGTTGCGCACCCCTGCCATCTCCTGCAGCGTGTGCCAGAAGTTGAGGCGGTCGCGGCAGGCCTGGATCAGGGCGCGGGAGATGACCACCCGGTGCAGCACGCCGCCACTGCCCACCGCCCAGACGAAGGGGACGTGCTCATGCACATGCTCCTCGGGCAGTTGCAGGAACTCGGCCACTGGCACCAGGGCGTCGGAGTCGCACTCGCCGGGGACCACCGCGAAGTGGTGGTGCAGGCGCGGCAGCAGCAGGGCGTAATCGGCGAAGGTGAAGGCGAGCTCCTGCTCCACGGTGACCCCGCTCTCATCGAGATAGGTGAAGGGGTGCAGCGGCCAGTCGCGTTCGGGCTGCGGGTTGCCGCTGAACTCCATGCGATCGGCAGAGGCGTCACCGGCGGCGGGGTTGACGCTGAAGGCGGGATGAACCCGCCCCTCCAGCGCGGCGCCAGCCACCAGCCAGGCGTTGAGCCCCAGATCCTGACCGCTGGGGCGCAGGCCGACATTAATAAGGTGCAGGCTGGTGCGGGTGGCGTCGAGGGCCGCGACGTAGCGCTTGAGCAGATTCTGGTGGCGTGCCGCCGAGGCCTGGGAAACCACTGCCTGGCGGTGGCTGATGCCGAAGTAGCCCAGTTCGGTGCGGTAGTTCTGGAACGGGTCTTCATCGCGGGCAGCCGCCGGATTGTTGTGGGCCAGCACGCGCACGAAGATCTGCACCGGGCGACCGGAGCTGAGCAGGCGCGAGAGGGCGGGCATGCCGTCGGTGGCGACGTGGTTGGCCGACTCCAGGGCGATCACCGCCGGCACCAGCAGCAGCTCCTCGCGGGAGAAGGTCTCCCAGGTGAAGTTGGCGAAGAAGGGGTCGTGGATCGCCGCATCGTAGATGCCGTGGAGCTCCAGCTCGGCGATGCGCGCCGCGGCGAAGACCCGTGCCAGACGCTCTGCCTCCTCGTCGAACAGTCGGGTGGCGGTGGAGCAGGGGTCGCCCTCCTCAATCGATTCAAACCCCTCGGTGTGGCTCAGCCACTCCCCCTCCAACGGGCCGTTGTGGATGAAGCGTACCAGGGTGGTGTTGTGCTGATAGGCCTCCAGGGTGGCCAGCGCCGTCTCGATGCGCGCGCGGCGCGCGGCGGACATGGTGATCGAACCCTGCGAGTGCTGCTTCATCACCCGGGAGAGGGCGCCGGTATCGAAGAAGCCGGCGGCGCCGCCGATGCTCCCCTGCAGGGTCTCCGGTTTTCTGGAGTCGGCCGATTTGCTCCAGTCCACCTCAAGCAGGGTCTGAAGCTCGCGGATATGGCCCTTGATCTCGGCGCGAAAGCGGTTGTGGCGCGGGATGACGCGGCTGCGAATGCTGTGGATCAGCAGGTGGATCGCCGGGTAGCGGCCGTAGGCGAGGAGGTGGCCGTTGGCGGGGAGGGCCGCCTCCATTTTGGCGATATCTTCTTGCAGCTTGGCGTTGTTTTCCGGGTCGAGTTTAAGGTGTGCCCGTAGCGCCTCGCCCGCAGCCTTAAGATAGGTGCTGGCGTCGACTGGCCCCTCGGTGTCAAGCAGCCGCTGGCGCAGTTCGCGCTCCAGCCACGGCAGGTTGTCCTTGAGGATGCGCGCCGACTCCGAGGCGGGGGCAAAGCTGGCCACGCCCTCGCCCAGCACCTCGGCCACCGGCCGGGCCAGCTGTTCGGGGCTGGGGTTGGCCTCGCTCAGCTCAGCATCGAACAGAAACAGCGGGTAGTCGTAGCGCAGGCGCGAGACATCACGATAGGGTTCGAGCAGGGCGGGCAAAAAGTCGCCAGCGACACGCTGCACCTGCCCCTGCACGCTCGGATTGCCGAGGTGAAAGTGACGCAGGGTGTGCATGATCTGCTTGGTGGCATCGGCGTCCTTGACGGCGGGCGGGATCACCGGGATGGTGCCCGCCGCCGGGGTGGCGCGACTGCTTTTCTTCTTGCTGGCTGAACTGGCTGTCATGAGGTCACTTTTGTTGTTCAGTTAAACACAGTGCATCAGATGGCGAAGGCATCCATCGCCTTGTTGATGGCGACGATCTTCTCTTCGTCACTCTTGCCGAGATCCCGGGCCGAAATATCTTCGTAGACCACGGCATCCGGGTCGTGATAGAGCAGCCCCAGCGGTATGCGCTGCTCATCGCGGGCAAACTTCATCGCCCCCAGCCAGTCACGTGGGTCGTGCCGCTCCACATCGGAGAAGACGCGCTTTACCGCCTCGTCGAGCAGGATGCCGTTCTCGTGCTCCAGCAGCACGAACTTGTCGGGGTGCTCCTGCAGCGGTTTGCAGAACTCGTTGGAGAAGACCGGGCAACGCTGCAGGATGCGCACGAAGCTGGTGCCGCGGTGGGCATGGGCCGCCTTGATGGTCTGGTAGAGCAGCGGCGGGTTCCAGTCGACCACCTGCGCCACGAAGGAGGCGTTGCTGATCCCCAGGGTGATGGTCAGCGGATTGAGGGCTGGCAGCGGCGCCCCCCGAGGGTGGGTGTTGGTCTTCATTCCGGTGGGGCTGGTGGGGGAGGTCTGCTTCTTGGTCAGGCCGTAGATGGCGTTATCGAATACCAGCACCACCATGTCCATGTTGAGGCGTACAGAGTGGATCCACGGGCCGGCGCCGATGGAGAAGCAGTCACCGTCGCCGGTGGCAACCCAGACATCAAGGTCAGGACGGTGCGCCTTGACGCCGTTGGCCAGCGGCAGGGCGCGACCGTGCAGGCCGTGCAGGCCGTAGGTGCCCATGTAGTGGGGCAGGCGGCTGGAGCAGCCGATGCCGGAGACGGCGACACTCTTCTCGGGCGGCAGCTGGGCGTCACGCAGCACGCGGTGCACGGTGTTGAGCACCGCAAAGTCGCCGCAACCGGGGCACCAGCGCGCCTCGCCTCCGGAGTAGTCGCCGAGGGTGAAGTAGCGCTCGAAGACATCGAGTGACCAGTCAGCCTTAATACCAAACATCGTGATACTCCTTATGAATTCAGGGCGGCGAGGCGCTGCTCAAGCACCTCAATGAGCTCGCCGGGTTGCAGCGGGTGGCCGTAGACCTTCGACCAGCAGTCGACATCGACCAGGGTCTGCATCCGCAGGATATTGGCCAGCTGCGCGCGACGGCGGTTCTCCTCGGTGATGAGCGGGGCGTCGACGCTGTCGCTGTAGTTGATCTCGATGGTCATCACCTTTTTGAAGCGGGCGAAGATCTCCTTTAGCCCCGGCTCCAGCGGCGAGAGGAAGCGCAAATGGATGCTGGAGACCTTCTGTCCTCCGGCGCGCAGAGTGTCCACCGCCTCGTCGATGGCCCCCAGGGTGGAGCCCCAGCCGACCACCAGCAGGTCGCCCGACTCATCGCCATGAATGGTTGGCGGCTTGAGAGTGCTCTGCAGGGCTGCCAGCTTGCGGCTGCGAAACTCCATGGTGGTCTGGTTGGTATCGGAGTCGTAGGCCACCTTGGAGCGGTTGGTGTGGGAGAGGCCGGTGAGGACGTACATTCCCCCCGGCTGGCCGGGGATCGGGCGCGGTGAGAGGCCGGTGGTTTCATCCCAGTCGTAGGCGGGGACGCTCTTGTCCCACTCCGACTGGTCAACCGGGTCGGCCAGCCACTCCTCCTGCAGCACCGGACGTTCCCACGGCTGCACGCCGGTGGCCAGGTTGGCATCGGTGAGCAGGATCACAGGGCCACGGAACGCCTCGGCCAGTTTGCGCGCGGTGATGGGCAGGTGAAAACACTCGGCGATGGTGGCGGCAGCGAGGATGATCTTCGGCGCATCGCCCGGCATACCGAACAGGGAGGAGAGGAGGTCGCCCTGCTCCACCTTGGTCGGCAGGCCGGTGGAGGGGCCGCCGCGCTGCACGTCGATGATCACCAGCGGGATCTCGCCCATTACCGCCAGCCCCATCAGCTCGGTCTTCAGCGCCATGCCGGGGCCGGAGGTGATGGTGCAGGCGGTCTTGCCGGCGTAGGAGGCGCCGATGGCAAAACCGATGGCGGCGATCTCATCCTCGGCCTGATGGACGAAGCCGCCCACCTTGTCGAAGACCTCGGCGATGTAGTGCGAGGCGGAGGTGGCCGGGGTGATGGGGTACATTGAGACCAGATCCATGCCGGAGGCCATCACCCCCAGACCGACGGCGGTGTTGCCGTTGCACACCATCATCGGCTTTGCCTTGACGTCGCTGGTGTAGGGCGGGATCTCGTAGTGATAGTCGACCTTGTCGCGGGCGAAGGCGTAGCCGGCGTCAAATAGCTCCTGATTGATCTTCACTACCTTGTCGCCCTTGTAGGCAAAGGCGTTGTGGATTTCGCTGTGGCCCTTCTCCACATCGCGGCTGTAGATGCGACAGAGCATGCCGAGGGCGAACATGTTCTTCCCCTTGCGCGCGTTGTCCACCAGTTTCAGGCACTCGACCTCGAAATTGAGCTCATGCACGATGAGGCCGTGCTCGCGAAACTCCTTCACCGCCTGGGTGTAGGCCGCGCGGATCTCCTCCTGCGGGTCGCTGGCCCACTTGCTCTCCAACAGGACGATGGTGCCATTCTTGTAGGCACCGTTGGCGATGCGCGAGAAGAGCACCTGCTCGTTGAAGGCGACCACCAGGTCGGCCTCGTTGCCCATGTTGGTCATGTACCTGGAGCCGACCCGGATGCGGTTGCCGCTGGCACCGGCCGGGGAGCGGGCGGGGGGCTGGATCTCGGCGGGGATGATCTCCACGGTCCAGATCCCGTTGCCCATCTTGGCGCCGATGGTGCCGAAGGTCTGGCCGCACTTCTGCGCCCCCTCGCCGGAGTCACTGACGATCTCGACGATATGCTCGTCGATTACTTGAGCTGGTTTACTGTTTGACATCTGCTTTCCTATGACACGGCTCTCACGGACACGAATTCGAATGCGGCGGTTATTCTACCGCCCCGGCGCCGTGGCGCCTACAGGCTATGAATGAAACAACGCGCAAAGGGTTGACTTTATAAGGGACTATTGTGATAAATAACACTTAATTATCTTTATGTTTGGTATTTACATATGTATATGATTCTTTGTATTACCCCAGGCAGGGTGGCGCCATGATTCACGCCACCCTGCAGCAACTGCGCCTGTTCGAGGCGGTGGCCCGTCACAGCAGCTTTACCCGCGCCGCCGAGGAGATCCACCTCTCGCAGCCTGCCGTCTCCATCCAGGTAAAACGGCTGGAGGAGAACGTGGGGCTGGCGCTCTTTGAACAGGTGGGCAAACGCCTCTCCCTCACCGAGGCGGGGCGCGAGCTCTACGCCGCCAGCAAGGATGTGCTGGGGCGCCTGGTCGAGCTGGAGGGGGCGATCGATGCGCTACGCGGCGAGATGGCCGGCACCCTGAGGGTCACGGCGGTGACCTCCGCCAAATACTTTCTACCGCACCTGCTCGGCGCCTTTATCCGCCGCTATCCGGGGGTGGAACCCCGGCTCAAGGTGGCCAATCGGGCCCATCTGCTGGAGCGGATCGCCGACAACGAGGATGACCTCTATGTAATGGGGCAGGTGCCCGCCAATAGCGACGTGCAGGAGGCCCCCTTTCTGGAGAACATCATCGCCATCGTCGCCAGCCCCAACCACCCGCTGGCGCGCCGACGCAAGGTGACCCTGGCGCAACTGACCGAGGAGCGTTTTCTGGTGCGCGAGTCGGGGTCGGGTAATCGCAAGGTGGTGGAGGAGTACTTTGCCGAACAGGGGGTACGCATCCACCCCTACATGGAGCTGGGCAGCGCCGAGGCGATCAAGCAGGGGGTGATGGCGGGGCTGGGGATCTCCGCCCTGTCGCTGCACAACCTGCGCCTGGAGATCGCCGCCGGACAGATCGTGGTGCTCAAGGTGGAGGGGTTTCCGCTGCGCCGGCAGTGGAACGTGGTCTACCGCAAGGGGAAGCGGCTCTCACCGGCGGCGCTCGGCTTTATTGAATTCCTGCGCAGTGAGGGGCAGCAGCTGGTCAACGAGGCGATGCCGGTGAAGGTTTGAGGTGACCCGAGTGGTGGGCGCTCACTCAATTTCCAGCACCAGTTTGCCTTGCATGCCGCCCTGTTCGATACGCCGGTGCGCCTCGGCGGCCTGTGCCAGGGGGAGGGTGGCGGCAAGGTGAATCTGCAGCTGGCCTGCATCGAGCAGCGCGGCGCAGTGTGTCAGGATTTCGGCCTGCTGGCGCTCGGCCTCGGCCCAGCCGAGGTACATCGGTGAGAGCATCAGCTCCAGGCTGGTGGTGAGGTTGCGCAGGCGCGCCACCTTCCAGTTGGTGGTGGCCTCGGGCTGCAGCAGGGTGACCAGATGGCCGTAGGGGCGGGTGGCGGCAAAGCTCTGCTCGAAGATGGCCCCGCCGACGGTGTCGAACACCACATCGACGCCAGTCCCATCGCCGCTCCACCTCAGCGCCGCCTCGACGAACGATTCGTCGCGGTAGTTGACGACTACATCGGCTCCCAAGGCCTTGACGAAGGCGGCCTTCTCCTCGCTGCCGACGGTGGTGAGCACCTCGCAGCCCGCCAGTTTTGCCAGTTGGATGGCTACATGGCCCACGCCACCGGCCCCGGCGTGAATCAATACCTTCTCTCCAGCCTTGATGGCGGCGCGCCCGTGCAGTGCCTCCCAGGCGGTGATCAGCACCAGCGGTGCGGCGGCGGCGTGGGCAAAGTCGAGGGCGGCGGGCTTACGCGCGATGTAACGGGCATCCACCACCGCATACTCGGCGTAGTTGCCCTGCGGTCCGCCGATGCCGCCACGGCAGAAGTAGACCTCGTCGCCGGGGGTAAAGGCGGTCACCTCCGGGCCCACGCTCTCGATAACGCCGGCGCCGTCGCACCCCAGTACCGTTGGCATTAACTGCGGATAGTAGCTGCCGCGGGCACGGAGTTTGGTGTCGATGGGGTTGACGCCAGCCGCCTTGAGACGCACCCGCACCTGGTGGCCGTGTTCGATTTGCGGCAGCGCGATCTCGGCCAGTTGCAATACCTCTGGCCCGCCACACGTCTTCATCACTATCGCCTTCATTGCCTGAAATCCCTGGTTTCTGCTGTTATTCGCTGCATCGGATTTTATAATTGTCGCCCATCCTGAGACAATCAGCCTCTCTACGGTAACAGGGCGTCACCATGGCAACGGAAATCGAGCGTAAATTCCTGCTCAGGAACGACAGCTGGCGCGACGGCGCCGATGCCGGCACCCGCTTTCGCCAGGGTTACCTCATCGGTAGTGAACGGGCCTCGGTGCGGGTGCGCATCGAGGGGGCGCGCGCCAATCTCAATATCAAGAGCGCCACCCTGGGTATTCGGCGGCAGGAGTATGAGTACCCGATCCCGCTGGCCGATGCCGAGGCGCTGCTCGACACCCTGTGCGAGCAGCCGCAGATCGAGAAGACCCGCTACCACGTCCCCTTTGGCAACCATCTGTGGGAGGTGGATGTATTTGCCGGTGCCAATGCGGGGCTGGTGGTGGCCGAGGTGGAGCTGACGGATGAAGAGGAGGCCTTTGCCCTGCCGCCCTGGGCCGGGGAGGAGGTGTCACACGATACGCGCTACTACAATGTCTGCCTGGTCAAACACCCCTATAGTGAGTGGCGTTATGAGTAAGACATCGATCGTCGTTAATATCGCCACGCAGCAGTTGCGGCTCTATCAGGGCGGCGAGGTGGTGATGGAGGTGGCGGTCTCCACCGCCCGGAACGGCTCCGGCGAGGTGAGTGGCAGCGAGTGTACACCGCGCGGACGGCACCGTATTCGGGCGAAGATCGGCGGCGGTTGTGCGGCCAATACCGTCTTTGTCGGGCGGCGGCCCACCGGCGAGCTCTTCTCCGAGGCGCTGCGCGCCGAGCAGCCGCAACGCGACTGGATTCTGACCCGTATCCTCTGGCTCTGCGGCATGGAGCCGGGGCGTAATCGCGGCGGCAATCGCGATACCATGCGCCGCTACATCTATATTCACGGCTGCCCCGACAGTGACCGGATGGGCAGCCCCAGCTCACACGGCTGCGTGAAGATGCGCAATCGCGATATCATTGAGCTATTTGACAGGGTCACGGTGGGCACATTGGTGACCATTCGGGATCGCGAGCCAACTGAGGAATAACAAAACGATGTCGCTGGGGCCGGTGATGCTGGACATCGAGGGGACAACCCTCGATGAGGCGGAGCGGGAGATGTTGCAACACCCGCTGGTGGGTGGCCTCATCCTCTTCTCGCGCAACTACGAAACCCCGGCGCAGCTCGCCGCCCTGATTGCCGAGTGCCATGCGCTGCGCTCGCCGCCGCTGCTGATCGCGGTGGATCATGAGGGGGGACGGGTGCAGCGTTTTCGCGAGGGCTTTACCCGCCTGCCGGCGATGCGCCGCTTTGGCGAGATCTATAACCGGGACAAACGCCGTGCCCGCCAGCTGGCCGAGCAGTGTGGCTGGGTGCTGGCCTCGGAGTTGCGTGCTGTGGGTGTCGACTTCAGTTTTGCCCCGGTGCTGGATCTCGACTACGGTGTGAGCGGGGTGATCGGCGATCGCGCCTTCCACCGCGATGCACAGGTGGTCGCCGAGTTGGCCAATGCCACCATGCAGGGGATGCAGCGGGCCGGGATGGCGGCCATTGGCAAACACTTCCCCGGCCATGGTGCGGTGGCGGCCGACTCGCATGCGGCGATCCCCCACGATGGGCGCCGCTACGAGGATATCTTTGCCGAGGATATCCTCCCCTACGAGCGCATGATGCGCAACGGCATGGCCGGGGTGATGCCAGCCCATGTGATCTACGACAGGGTCGATCCCCATCCCGCCGGTTTCTCCCCCTTCTGGCTCAAGCAGGTCCTGCGTGAGCGGCTCGGTTTTCAGGGGGTGATCTTCAGCGATGACCTCAACATGGAGGGGGCGAGTGTCGCCGGCGGCTATGTGGCGCGGGCCGAGGCGGCACTGCAGGCCGGTTGTGACATGGTACTGATCTGCAATAATCGCCAGGCGGCGTTGCAGATCCTTCACGGCCTTGAGCCGGATCACAATCCGGTGCGCCATGCCCGCCTGGCCCGCCTGCATGGGCGCCACCCGGTGACCTGGGAGGCGCTGCACCACGACAGCGCCTGGCGACAGGCGGTGAGCGCGATGCGCGAATTGAGTGGCGACACTCTGCCACTATTTTAGGGAGTACTGCATGGACCTTGAGAAGATAGTCAACGACCTGCTGCAGGGTAACCCCACCTCCATCCTGGTGGTGCAGGTGTTTATTGTGGTGTTCGGCACCCTGCTGTTCGACTTGGTGCAAAAGCGGCTGGTGCGGCGCATGCAGGGGCGTATCGAGGCCACACGAATTCTGTGGGATGACGCCCTCTACTTTGCCCTTCTGCGTCCGCTCTCGGTGCTCATCTGGTTGCTGGGTCTCAGCTTTGCGGCGGAGATCGTCGGCAGGCAAACCGATGCCGTCATTTTTGAAATAGTGACCCCGGTGCGCCAGATAGGGGTGATTGCCACCGTTACCTGGTTCCTGTTTCGCTTTATTGAGGCGATGGAGCGCAATACAGTGCTCAAGGCTGAGCGCCAGGGCGAGACCATCGATCGCACCACCGTCGATGCCATCGGTAAACTGCTGCGCCTCTCGGTGCTTATTACCGCGATTCTGGTGGGAATGCAGGCGATGGGCTTCAGCATCTCGGGTATTCTCACCTTTGGCGGCGTCGGCGGTATCGCCGTCGGCTTTGCCGCCAAGGACCTGCTCGCCAACTTCTTCGGCGGGCTGATGATCTTTCTTGATCGCCCCTTCGCGGTGGGTGACTGGATCCGCTCTCCTGATCGCAATATCGAGGGGACGGTGGAGAAGATCGGCTGGCGTCTGACCTCCATCCGCACCTTTGACAAACGCCCGCTCTATGTCCCCAACTCCACCTTTGCCAGCATCGCGGTGGAGAACCCCTCGCGTATGAGCCACCGGCGCATCCACGAGACCATCGGCATTCGCTACGCCGATGCCGCCAGGATGGGCCCAATCGTTGCGGCGGTAAAGGCCATGCTGCAGGAGCACCCGGAGATCGACTCTAGTCAGACGCTAATCGTCAATTTCAACGCCTTTGCCGCATCGTCACTGGACTTCTTTATCTATACCTTCACCCGGACCACCAACTGGGTTCAATACCATGAGGTCAAGCAGGATGTGCTGCTCAAGGTGATGGCGATCATCGAACAGCATGGCGCCGAGGTGGCCTTTCCCACCTCCACCATTCACCTCGCCGGAGCGGTTCCGCCGTGCGAGCCTTCACTACAGGAACAGAGATAGATGGTCAGTCCGCAACAGGCACAACAGGTGTATGACGAGGCGGAGTGCCTGTTTGAGCGCCGTGAAGTCGAGGCGGCCATTGCGCAGATGGCCAGCGAGATCACCTCACAACTGGCGGACACCAATCCGCTGGTGCTGGCGGTGATGAGCGGGGCGCTGATACCGGCGGGCATTTTGTTGAGCCACCTCGATTTTCCGTTGCAGATCGACTACATCCATGCCAGCCGTTACCGCGGTGAGACCTCGGGTGGTGAGCTGCACTGGCGGGTGCGGCCGCGTTACGAATTGGCGGGGCGCACAGTGCTGATCATCGATGACATTCTTGATGAGGGGCTAACGCTGCAGGCGATCATCGAGAGCTGCCGGGAGCAGGGCGCCGCCGAGGTTTATAGCGCGGTGCTGGTGAAGAAACTGCACCAGCGCAACATCGGCATCGAGGCCGACTTTGTCGGGCTTGAGGTCGCGGATCGCTACCTCTTCGGTTATGGCATGGACTACAAAGAGTATCTGCGCAATGCCCCGGGCATCTTTGCGGTAAAAGAACACTAAACGGGGAATAGAGAGATGTCGACACTTGCGATTATCGGTGGCACCGGGCTGACCACTCTGAAGGGGCTGCGCCTTGCGCGCAGCGAGACGGTGACGACGCCCTACGGCGAGCCGTCGGGGCCGATTGGTATTGGTGAGATGGCGGGGCGTGAGGTGCTGTTTTTGTCGCGCCATGGCGCGGCGCACACCATCCCGCCGCACAAGGTCAACTACCGGGCCAATCTGTGGGCGCTGCAACGGTGCGGGGCCGAGCAGGTGATCGCGGTCAATGCCGTCGGCGGCATTCGCGCCGACATGACGCCGGGGCGCCTCGTCGTGCCGCATCAAATCATCGACTATACCCATTCGCGCGTGAATACCTTCTTTGAGGAGGGATTGACGCACGTGACCCACATCGATTTTACCAACCCCTACTGCGAGTCGTTGCGCACCGAGCTGCTCGCCGCCGCTGTGGCGTCTGATCTGGAGGTGATCGGGGAGGGGGTCTATGCCGCGACCCAGGGACCGCGTCTGGAGAGCGCGGCGGAGATCAACCGGCTGGAGCGCGACGGCTGTGACCTGGTCGGCATGACCGGGATGCCGGAGGCGGCGCTGGCACGCGAGCTGGGGCTCTGTTACGCCTGCCTCGCGGTGGTGGCCAACATGGGGGCAGGGCGGGGTGATGAGGCGCTCACCATGGAGATGATTGAGCGCACCCTGGTCGGCGGCATGGCCGATGTGCGCCGTCTGCTGGAGCAGGTGATCCCCGCCTTGCCGGCGTAAAAAGTCAGGACGACGGGACGGCTGCCACCGGCTTTTGCGTTTCGGGCAATTGATAGGGGGTGACCTGGACAATAATGCCGAACAGTGGGTGGTCGATGTAGTGCACCTCGCCGCTGCGCATCAGACGGGACTGCTGCTGGCGGAAAAGCTGATAGTTGGGGGCGGCCTCTTGGCTGGTCATCTCTTCGCCGGTCATCTCTTCGCTGGGAGGCGTGGTGATGTCGTCAGCCATGGCCGGGGGCTGGCCATCTTGCGCCGTGTCGCTGTTCTCCGCGGATGGCGCCAGCGGTTCTTCGCTGATGGCAAACGGTTGCGTGGCCAGTGGTTCGCGCCATAACAGGTCACTCTCCAGATGGAGGTAGCGCGAGAGGATCAGGCGCAGCGTGCCATCGAATCGGGGGAGTTGCTCATCTACGGCATCCCCCTTTGCCTCGCCCACTTTTGGCTCCTCCGTCATCCCCTCATAAATATGCACCGCCACCGCCTGCTCCGCAGCGAGCCCCGGTTGTAACCACCCCAGATGGAGTTGCAGCTCTACATCGGTGGCGCTGTCAATACGCTGTGCGACCTGCCCCAGTTGCAACTGCTCCACCGCTAGCCGCGTGAAGGGTTGTGGCAGCGGCGAGACGGTCGCAGGGGTGAACAACTCCCGGCTCTGCGCCAGCTCTGGCAGGGTGTAGTCGGCCGGCCACAACTCCGACTCCCGGTACTCGGGGTTGTTCTGCGAAAAGAGGATGATCTCCACCTGATACCAGCGCTCCTCCGGTGCGGCCTGCAACAGGGCGGGAGGGAGCAGCAGTGCAAGGAGGGCGGGGTGGAGGAGGCGCCTGGCGCGTGCAAGTATCGGCATGGTGGTCTGTTTAATCCAACAGTTCTTTGTGACAAAAATTGCGTTCGACCGCCATCACGGCGGCCTCGACCCGTGAGTGTACATCCAGCTTGCGCAGGATCGCCTTGACGTGCAGCTTGACGGTGCCATCGGAGATCCCGAGGTTGCGGGCGATGAGTTTATTGCTCTGCCCCTCGGCCAGCAGGCAGAGGATCTCCACCTCGCGCGGCGTCAGCTCATCAAACGGTGAACTCTTCGGTTGCTGCTCCTCCATCGCCTCGCCCTGTACTACCCGCGCCAGCACCGGGGTCAGCTCCGGGGCGACCACGGTCTTGCCGGCCACGATCTCACGCAGCGCGGCCACCAGTTCACTCGGCTCCATATCCTTGAGCAGGTAACCGGAGGCGCCGCTACGCAGACTCTCCACCAGATCCTTCTCCTCGTTACTGGTTGTGAGCATGACGATGAACATCTTCAGCCCCACGGTGCGCAGCCCGCTCAGCACCTCCAGACCGCTCATCTCGGGCATCCGCATGTCGAGCAGTACCACGTCTGGCAGCAGCTCGCGCGCCAGCAGGAAACCCTCCCGGCCATTACCGGCGGTGGCGATCACCTCGATGCCGTGCCGCTCCAGCAGGGTCTCCAGACCGGAGCGGAAGAGGGTGTGATCGTCGACGAGAAGTACACGCATGGTGGCTCTGCTGGGTTCCTAAATGAGGGCGAAGTGTTGTTGTTGTTTCGGTTCGTCCGAAGGGGCGTTACTGAAGTGTAATTGTACCCGCGTTCCCTCACCGGGTTCACTCTCTATGCGCAGCTCACCGCCCAGATAGCGGGCGCGTTCCTGCATGATGGCGAGTCCCAGATGCTCACCGGGGTGGCCGCTGAAGGCGGGCTTCTCCATGCCGATGCCATCATCCTCGATCAACACATGATAGTTCTCGTGTTTGTCGCAGCGCAGCAGCACGCGCACGGTGTGGGCCTTGCTGTATTTGCGGGTATTGGCCAGTGCCTCCTGAATGATGCGTACCACCTGCATCTCCATGCTGGCCGAAAGGTTGGAGCTGTCCCACTCCTTTTGCAACAGGACATGCATGCCGCTTTGCTTGCGAAAATTACTGATCAGATCCTCCAACGCGGCCAGCAGGCCGCGGGAGTTGATGGGGGCGCGGAAATGAGCCAGCAGCTCACGCAGTTCGGTGTAGGCCTCGTCCAGCCCGCCCTTGATCTGCTGGATATCCTCGTGCGTGACATCAGCACCCTGCTGATCGATCGCCTCATCCAGCATGCTCACCTGAAAGCGCAGACTGGCGAGGGTCTGCGCCAGCGAGTCATGCAGTTCGTGGGCCAGAGCGTTGCGCTCCTTGATGATGGAGAGGCGCTTCGCTTCGTCATCGAGATTGGCCTTCTCAATGGCCATGCCGAGGTGGTGGCCGATGCTGGTGAAGAGCGCCTTGATATCCTTGCGTGACTCGCTCTGGGTACCCTCGACAAAGAGGTTGTAGACCCCCAGATTTTTCCCCTGATATTGCAACGGCACGGCGATCATCGACAGATCGCTATCATCCAGGATAGGGCGTCCCAACATCTTGTCACAGGAGCGCAACTGCTCCTGAAACAGCACCTCGCCCTCAGTCACCGCCTTGCCGCAGAGGCAACGCGCCACCGGCACGAAGCGCTCCTTTTCGATCACCTCGTCATCAAGGCCGATGCTGGCGACCAGCTCCATCTGCCCATTGCCGCGCAACAGGCGCACGGTGCCGGCACGCGCCTCGACGATATCGCGCATGGTGTGCAGGAAACGAATCAGCAGATCGTTGAGATCACGCGAGGTGTTGAGGCTGGTGGCGACATCATAGAGTACCTGCAGCGAGTTGGCCTTTTGTTCGAAACGCTTGGTCTGGCGGCGTACCTCGTCATCCATGTTGCGTGACAGGCTCTGCAGGTAGTCGAGCAGGTTGTTGATGTCCTGCGAGACATCCTTGAGTTGTCCCATCTCCTGCGGGTGCAGGCGGATCTCCAGATTGCCGTCGCGGATCTCGTCGCTCCAGTGTTTAAGCTCCTCGCCGGGGTGGAGCAGATAGCGGCGAAAGACAATGGAGATGGTGAACAGCAGGGTGAGACCGAGGAGGATAAGCAGGGTAAATAGCCCGGTCAGCAGGGCGTCATGTTGTGGCAGCTGGTGTTGCAGGATAAGGCTCAGGCCGAGCAGGGCAAAGGTGGCGCCAATCCCCACCAGCAGATAGCGCAGCCGTTTGCCCGGCACCCCGTTGCCGCTGAGCAGAAAGAGTTCGGTGAGGTACTCCAGGCCATGCATCAGGCGATTGGCAAGGGGCGAATGTGGTTGACCCATGTGGTAAATCGGTTCCGGCTAAAATAGTGGCCCTAAACAGAGGCGCGATAATAGCACAGGCTTATCCCTTATGGGGGAGGGGGATGCGCGTCACCCTCCCCCATAAGGGTAGAGGCAGTACTCAGGAGCAGCCGCCACCACCGCAGCCGCCACACCCACCGCCGCCGCTATCACCACCGCCAGGGGGGGTGCAATTACTGTCATTGGGATTGAGGAAGATAAAGTGGAACTGGCCTGGCTCCATCTCGACGTAGTCGATGGTCGCCCCCTTTAGCAGCGGGCCATACTCACCGCTGAATACCACGGTGACATTGTCAAAGGTGAAGTTCAGATCATCATCCTTGACCGAATCAAACCCCATGCCGTAGTGCATGCTGCCGTCCGGGTTCATCCTGGCCGCCAGCCGCAGCACGGGTTCGGTAACGTCGTGTGCCTTGGCGGCGGTGTGCACCTGGGCGATCGCCGCAGGGGTTAGTGTAATCATAATGTCACCTGTCGTTGTCGATTAAATAGAGGGGTGTGGCGGTTGGGCGGCCCTGCGTGCATCACGACATGCCCGCACAAACTGCACAAATCGTTCGGTCCAGCGGTTGTCGCCAACACTGCGCAAATGGACATAGTTGGCCAGCAGGTTGCGGTAGACGAAACCATCATAACGCCGGTTAATGCCGACTCCCCGGCCCATTTTATAGGCAAATGTAAGGTCGGTGGGTAAATTTTCAAGGCTGGAGTAGTGGAACTCATGGACGTGCAGCTCGACCCCTGTATTGATTTGGGTACTGATCTGGGGCCATGGCATGGCTGCTGTTTCGCTAATCCGGGCGTAGCCGCGCCCTACCGGCTTGTCGTGCATGACGCTGTCGCCGGGGATGATCCCCACCATCTGATGGTGCCGCTCGCCCCAGCGCAATGAGCGGCTGAGATACATCAGACCGCCACACTCAGCATAGCAGGGGAGATCATCCTCAATCGCCGCCCGAATCGCCGTGTGCAGGGGCCGGTTGGCCTCCAGCGCCGCCATTTGGGTCTCGGGAAATCCGCCACCGATGAGCAGCCCGTCGATATCTTTCGGTAGCGCTTGATCCTGCAGGGTGTCGAAGGGGATCAGCTGCGCCCCGGCCTGTTGCAGTGCCTCCAGGTCATCGGGGTAGTAGAAACCGAAGGCGGCATCGCAGGCGTAGGCGATACGCAGATCGGGGGCCCTGACCGGGGCCAGGGGCGGCGAGTCAGAGGAGGACAGCGAGGCACTGGCCGCCAGTGCACGCAGCGCCGCCAGGTCGACCTGTTGCGCGACCAGATCGGCGATCTGATTCAGCTTGGCATCGACAGCGGCGGCCTCGTTGCTGGGGATGAGACCGAGGTGGCGCTCGTCGATCGAGAGTCGCGGGTCGCGATGGACGGCACCAAGCACCGGGATGTCGCAATAGTAGGCAATGACCTCGCGCAGGCGCTGTTCATGCCGGCTTCCCGCCACCTTGTTAAGGATGATGCCGCCCAGCCGCAGCGCCGGGTCGAACTGCTGAAAGCCGAGGATCACCGGCACAATGCTGCGTGTCGCCCCCTTGACATCGAGCACCAGTACTACCGGGGTGTCGAGCAGCTTGGCCAGCGCCGCGTTGCTCATGCTGCCCTTGACATCGAGGCTGTCGAACAGCCCCATATTGCCCTCGATGAGGCTGATCTCGCTGCCGGCGCTGCGTTGGGCAAAGAGGTCAAGCAGCTCCTGGTGCGACATGGTGTGAAAGTCGAGGTTATAGCAGGGACGGCCCGCGGCGTGAGTCAGCCACATCGGATCGATGTAGTCTGGCCCCTTTTTGAACGGCTGCACGGTGATCCCCTGACGAGCCAGTGCCGTGCAGATCCCCAGGGTGACGGTGGTCTTGCCCGAGGATTTGTGGGCTGCGCTGAAGAGCAGTTGGGCCATTCGTAGTTTGTGCCTTTGGCGGCAATGTGCCACCTCAACGTATCGGTGAAATTATGCGGCTGGTTTTACACTACGGTCAAACAGGGCAGGGGGCGGATAGCAAAACACCGATGCCCCCTCGCGGTGACATCGGTGTCAGAGCCGGATCTCCTTGATACGGCGTTACTTGGCGTGGGGATCCACCATCTCGTCACCCAGGTCTTCGGGCAGGAAGCGCAGGGCCTTGAACGCCACGGTGGTGATCGCCAGGGTCATGGCGACACCCATGAAGCCGAGCAGGGTCTCCCTCAGCGACGGGCTGTAGGCGTAGGCCTCCGAGTTGACCGCGCCCTCGAAGCTGCTGATCACCTCATAACCGGGGAAGATCGACAACGGGTAGGCCTGACCACCGATAACGATGACATAGACCAAGGCAAAGCCGCCAACAATCACCAGCGCCGCCGCCAGGGCCAGGGCACTGCGATTCCTGGCGGTGGCAGGGGCGAAGATCAGGGCCAGCGGTGCAAGGGTGCCGAGCACCACGAAGCCAAACCAGAACAGGGTAGTGTAGATGCCGCCATCACGCATGATGAAGGCCTCGACACCGTGGTGTTCGGTGGCGTAGAGGTTGGTCAGATGCTGCACCGCGACAAAGTAGAAGGCACCGGCGATAAAGATCCCCAGCAACTTGGCCAGGCGGTTGAGCACCACATCACCCAGCGGGCGCTCGGTCCACTTGTAGGTGGCCATCAGTACCAGCATGAAGAAGGCCAGACCGAAGGAGAAGGACATGACGATAAACATTGGCGCCATGATCGCCGCATCGTAACCCTGGCGCGCCACCAGGAAACCGAAGATGGAGCCGGTACCGGTGGTGAGGATCAGGCGCCAGACAAAGGCGAGAAAACCGGCTAGCGGGGTGTAGCGGTTCATCCGCTTCTCCATCATGGTCCAGAGGTAGACCACGACCAGGCCGAGGAAGCCGTTATAGAGCAGGATATTCCAGGTGAAGATCGACTTCGTGTTGAAGTGTGTCATCGCCACGATCAGCCGATCGGGGCGGCCCAGGTCCAGCACCAGTACCGTCAGGCCACCCAGCAGCAGGGTGATCGCCAGCAGGCCGGAGAGGGGGGCCAGCGGCTTGTAGAACTTCTTGCCGAATACCGAACCGATGGAGGCGACATTCAGTGCCCCCGAGGCGGCGACGATGAGGAAGATGGCAAAGACGTGCGGCATGCCCCAGACGATCTGGTTGGTCATGCCGGTAACGTGGTGCCCGTTATGCTCCATCTGGTAGACGGCGCCAAGGCCGATCAGGATGATGGCCCCCAGCACGCCGAGCACGCCGTAGAAACCGTTGCCGCCCTCAATTTGTGTAAACACAGTTTTTTTCATGCTTCTCTTTCCGTCTAATCTTACGGTTAGATGCCGCGATAGCGAACACCGGGGTTGAGACCGAGATCCGCACGCACCTGGGTCGTTGCGTGTTTGGCAACTGCCTGGGAAATTTCGCTGTTCGCATCACGTAGATCCCCGACGAGGATCGCCTTGTGACCCTCGGCATTACAGGCCTCGGCGCACGCGGTGGTGCCTTCGCCGGCATCCAGCTTGTGGACACAGAGGGTGCAGGCCTCGACGGTACCCTTGCCACGCGGCGCGTGTTCGCGCTGGTTGTGCAACGCCTCATGGACGAAAGAGCGGGCCTTGTAGGGGCAGGCCATCATGCAGTAGCGGCAGCCGATACAGATGTGCTTGTCGACCAGCACGATGCCGTCGGCACGCTTCATCGAGGCGCCCGTGGGGCAGACATCGACGCAGGGTGGATTATCGCAGTGCTGGCACATCATCGGCAGCGACTGCACATGGCCGGTAGCGGTATTGCGCAGCTCAACCTTGCGGATCCATTGCGCCTTCTGCAACGCATTGGAGTGCACCTCATCCTCGCTCTGCGGTCCCCAGCCATTCTCGTTCTGACAGCCGGTAACGCAGGCGTTACAGTCCGTGGCGCACTTGCTGCTGTCAATCAGCATGCCCCAGCGCTGAGTGCTGCTGGCCGGCTCGCTGGCCGGGCGTGCCTCGGCTACGCCATAAAGCATGATCCCGGGCGCCAGCGTGATGCCGGCGGCCAATTTGGCGCTGCCGCCGAGAAACTCACGACGCGACTGATCCGTTGGTCTCATCTCGCTCATTGGATTGCCCCACCTGTTGTATTCTTGGCACCTGCAATCTTGTTCAGCAGATCGCCGGAATCGAGCTGGTGAACACTTTGCAATGCCTGCATGCCTGGGGTAACCAGCGGATGAAACTGTGCTGATTTCTCCGGCATGGTGGCGTGACACTCGAAACAGTCGATAGTCACACCGGTGTAGACATGGCAACTCTTGCAGAAATGTTCGCCTTCGGTACGGGCGGACTCGGCGGCATCGGCCGCCGGAACATGACAGGTGAGGCACTGCTTCAGGCTGTACTGCTTGGTACGAATGCCTTCGCGCAGCGTCTCGTCACGGTGCTTTTTCAGATACTTCATGTGATCGCGACGCATCACATCGGTATCCTCGACACACTGTTCACCCTTAACGGCCTTGGGGATCTTCGGCCCCACGCCGTTACCTTCGTCGGCAACCGCCGGCACTGACAGCGTCAGTGCCGTGAGCAGCCCAAGAAGGTGTAGAAGCTTGCTAAGTGGCTTCATGACGTCCCCTTATTCACCCATTCCCATATCGATGTAACCGGTGGGGCAGACATCGGCGCAGATATGGCAACCGATGCAGCGGCTGTAGTCGGTGTAGACGTAACGGCCGGTGGTACGATCCTTGGCCGGGGTCTTGTGCACGGCGTCCTGCGGGCAGTAGACGATGCAGTTGTCGCATTCGAAGCACATGCCGCAGCTCATGCAGCGGTTGGCTTCGCTGACCACATCGTCCTCGCTCAGCGGAACCAGGCGTTCCTGGAAGTTGCCGATGACGTCCTCGGCGCTAACGGTAATATGATCGCGCTTGTGACGGGGCTCTTGCTTGAAGTGTCCCAGGAACAGCATGTCGGAGGAGATGATCTCGGCCTTGGAGCGGTCTTCGTAGTTGTGTACCGCGAAATCATTCTCCGAGGTGCCACGAATACCCAGATCGATCTCCTTGGCAAAGCCTTCCGCCTTAATCACCTCTTCCTTGCTCAGGGTATGGAACTCGGAGGGCATGTGATCGGTTTCACGCAGCTTGGCCAGCAGGTTCCAGTGGTGCACGTCGACCTTCGGACGCGAGACTGGCTCCTTGTGGTTGAGGTAGTGATCGATGCTATCGGCAGCGATGGAGGCGTGACCGATGGCGGTGGTCAGCAGGTGCGGACGCACGATGTCACCAATGGCGAAGAAGCCGGGTTTGCCGGGAACCTGGAAGTTCTTGTCGGCATTGGCCAGACCACGGTCGTTGGCAAAGCCATCCATTCCGGCCCAGTCACCACCCTGGCCGATGGCGGCGACGATGAGCTCGGCATCGATCACATATTCGCTGCCCTCAATCGGGGTCTTACCGTCGGCCTCCAGTTTCTGCACCTTGAGGCCGGTGGCACGGCCATCGGCACCCTTGATTACCTCTACCGGGGTCAGTTGACCGATGATCTCGACGCCCTCGCGGGTGGCGTCTTCAATCTCGTACTGCGCCGCCGGCATGTGCTCGATGGCGGAGCGTGACATCAGGGTGACATCGGCGCCCTGACGTGCGGCAGACTCGGCCACATCGTGGGCGGTCTGGTTAATGATGATGTGCTCGGGACGATCCTTCTCGTTCTCGACGGTGATCTTGCCGAGGCGACGGGCAACCGAGGCGACGTCGATGGAGGTGTCACCACCGCCGATGACGATGACCTTGCCGGTTACGGCCTTCAGGCGGCCTTCGTTGAAGGCGGCGAGGAAGGCGACACCGGTAATGCAGTTCATCGCATCGGAACCGGGAACGGGCAGGGCGCGACCGGCCTGGGCACCCATGGCGAAGACCACGGCGTCAAACTCTTTCTCGATGTCGGCCATTGGCACATCGACGCCGACCTTGGTCTTGTTCTTGACGGTAACGCCCATGTCGATGATGCGCTTGATCTCGCCATCCATCACATCGCGCGGCATACGGTAGCCGGGAATGCCGTAGCGCATCATGCCGCCGAGCTCTTCCTGGGCGTCAAAGATGGTTACCGCGTGGCCCTTCAGGCGCAGCTGGTAGGCGGCGGCCATACCGCCGGGACCACCACCGATGATAGCGACCTTTTTGCCGGTGTCGGCGCCGGGGGCGGCCAGCTGGAAGCCCTTCTCCAGGGCCTGGTCACCGATATACTGCTCGACGGAGTTGATACCAACGAAGTCATCGACCATGTTGCGGTTACAGCCATCCTCACACGGTGCCGGACAGACGCGGCCCATTACCGAGGGGAAGGGGTTGGACAGGGTGGCACGCTGGAAGGCGTACTCCTGCATGTTCATGTCACCGGTAGGTTTCTCCATGCCGCGCACGATATCGAGCCAGCCACGCACGTCATGCCCAGAGGGGCAGCTACCCTGACAGGGAGGGGTGCGATGCACATAGGTGGGGCACTTGTGTGACCAGCTTGCCTGGAAGATGTTCTCCGACAGACCGCCCCACTCATCATCACCGTCGTTGTAACGGCGGAAGGTATACTCTTGTTTCATGTCGTCGCTAGAAGTTGCCATCTTTTAAACTCTCCTATGCCTCAAAATCTGTCGTTGTGGTAGCGGCACTGCTTATAGCCGCCTTCCCGTTGTCGGTTATTTCTGCGCCCTTAATTCCTGCGCCCTTAATCCTCTTCGGAGGCCTCTGCTTCCTCTTCCATCAACTCTTTCTCCTGCTCCGAACCGGTCATTACCAGTGCCTCGCCGACCAGCTGATGGGTACTTACCAGCATGCTCATAGGGAAGTTGTAGTAGGGCAGAACCTTGGCAAACTGTGCCTTGCAAATGGCACAGATCGCCGCCAGGGTGTTCACGCCTTTGTTGTCGCTGACATCCTTTAATGCCTCCATCCGCGGCAGGGCCCCCTTGACACGGATCTCCATCAGGTCGTCGGTCAACAGGCCGCCGCCGCCGCCACAGCAGTAGGTCTTCTCCTTGATGGAGTCGGGATCCATGTCGACGTAGTTGTTGCAACACGCCTTGATCACCGCGCGCGGGATGTCGAACTGGCCGCCCGCCCAGTCACCCATGCGTGAGCCACGGGCTACGTTGCAGGAGTCATGGAAGGTGACCGTGCGATGGTCGTTCTCCGCCTTGTTGAAGCGCAGTTTGCCCTTCTGGATCAGGTCGTAGGTGAACTCGCAGATGTGTGTCGGTTGCTTGAAACTATGATCAAGCTGTTTTTGCAGCTTCTGCGCATAGACGTCATTCTCATCGGCGCCGGAGCCGATGCCGGCCACGGTATTCCAGAAGGAGTAGGCAACGCGCCAGGCGTGGCCACACTCGCCGACGATAATGCGCTTGACACCCAGCTCGATGGCGGCATCGCGAATGCGCTCGGCACAGATCTTCATGTTGCTGTAGGAGCCGATGAACATGGAGAAGTTGGCCGCCTCGGAGGCGTAGGAGCTGAGGGTCCAGCTCACCCCCGCCTCATGGAACACCTTGGCGTAGCCCATCAGGCCGTCGATATGCGGCTCGGCAAAGAAATCGGCCGAGGGGGTGATCAACAGGATGTCGGCACCCTTGACATCCAGCGGCAGCCTCACCGGCAGGCCAGTGTCGTCCTCGATCTCCTCGCCATACTCTGCCAGGGTCGCCTTGAGGGCGGGCTCGGGCAGGCCGAGATTGTTGCCAACCTTCTGCAGCTTGCCGAGGATCTCGTTGCAGTACTTCTGCCCGAGACCTACATGATCCATGATCTCGCGTGCCGCCATCGAGATCTCCGCAGTGTCGATGCCGTAGGGACAGAACACGGAACAGCGACGGCACTGCGAACACTGGTGAAAGTAGCTGTACCACTCGTCCAGCACCTCACGGTTCATCTCACGCGCACCAACAATGCCGCCAAGACCAAACTTGGAGAGGGTCTTGCCGGCAAAGGTGAAGTAGCGGCGGTAGACGCTACGCATCAGATCCTGGCGAGCCACCGGCATGTTTTTCGGGTCGCTGGTGCCCTGGAAGTAGTGGCACTTGTCGGTACAGGAGCCGCACTTGACACAGCTGTCCAGATAGACGCGCAGCGAGCGATACTTGCCCAGCAGATCGCCCATTTTATCGATCGCCTTCTCCTCCCAGTTGTCGACCAGCTCGCCGGGGAAACCGAGCTGCTCCTGGTGTTCAGGTTTGGCGACGAACGGGCTCAGATGTGCCGTTGCATTGGGTATCAGTGTATTGGGAACAGCTGGGTATTCCCGGAATTCTGGTGTCTGAAAATCGGCCACGCGATTATCCTCAGTTCTTTATTCCAAATTCACCTGGATTTACTTTTCCATCTCGGCAGCCCACGGAGCGATGTGTCGCTTCTCACGCGGGTTGTCGACCTGATTGCGTGTTGGGCTGAAGAAGATCCCCGGCGCATGCAACAACTTGCTGAGCGGGAAGATGATCATCAGGACCGCAACCAGGAACAGGTGCAGCATCAAAACCGGATCGCCGGGCAGAGAGAGTGCGCCCAGGTTAAACTGCATCATATTCTGGAAGAATACTTTTACCGCTACGATGTCGGTGTGCTTGACAAACTTCATCATCAGGCCGGAGGCGCCGATACCGACCAGCAGGGCCAGGATAAGGTGATCGGATGGGCCGGTGATGTAACGAATACGCTCAACAAGAATGCGGCGTGCCCACAGCCCAAGCAGACCGGCAACCATGGCAAAACCGGCATAGATACCGAAGGGCTGCAGGAACTTCAGCAGCGGCCCTACTTCCTGGAAATAACGGCCGTGGCGGATCAGTACCAGCGCCAGACCGACATGAAACATATAGCCGAACAGCCAGATCCACTTGTTGGACTTGAACAGGCTTTCGAACAGCACGACCTCGCGGCCAATGCGAAACACCACGCCACCACGGGTCGTTGGGGCGGGAGTTGTAGGAATTTTGAGCGGTGCGGGGGTAGACCAGTATTGGTAAATCTTGAAACCAACACCACCAACCAGTAGCACAAACGCCACATAAAACAGGAGTGCATACAGCACTGACATTTATCGACCCTCCGAACTTCGGAATTTATTGAGATGGGGGAGAGCTGCTCTCCCCCAACACAAACAGCTTAGATACAACCGGTCGGCTTGGGCAGACCCGCGATCTTACAGGCCTGCTTGGCAGGACCGTAGGGGAACAGCTCATACAGGTACTTGCTGTTGCCCTTCTCCTTACCCAGCTTCTTGCCGATAGCCTTGGTGAGAACGCGAACGGCGGGGGCGATTTGATACTCGTCGTAATACTCGCGCAGGAAATCGATAACCTCCCAGTGAGATTCGGTCATATCAACCTTTTCGCTCTTGGCCAGCTCTTCACCCACTTCACGATTCCACTGTGACAGGTCGATGAGGTATCCCTCTTCGTCTACTTCGTAGTCTTTACCATTAACGGTCATTGTAGCCATGTTACTTTCTCCTAAATTGAGTTAAAAACGGTTCACTATTTACAGCCATGAATGAACTTTGTCGTTCTCGGCGGCAAGTTCGACAAAACCGGCATAATCCACCATCTTGATGCCGTCAATCATCTTGTCGGCGACACCACGTGCCTTCACATCGGCACTCAAGGCGTAAATGGTTACTTTACCCATGGCCGCCTTGACCTTGTCGGCAACCTTGCTGCCTTTCAGGGCACCATAGACACCATCTTCAATCAACAGGACGGCGGCGCCATTGCCAACGCAATCCAGACAGGAATCAAGACTGTTGTTGGTGAAGGGTGATTTATTTACAGTATGCAACATTGTCATTTCCCCTTTAGAAGCTCAGGATCACGTCCTGCTCTTCCATCAGCGCAGCGATCTCTTCACGGCTGACGAGACGGATGGAATCCTTCTCGGCATAATCATCATCTTCATCTTCGTACGTCAGATGAATCAGATCGTCCAGGGTCAGGCCGCGCTCTTCCAGAGACTGTTTATCGACATACATCTTGGTGACTTCGTAGTCACCAAGGGCGGAGTAGGTGGGTGAGAAGTTTTTCATCTCGGCCTCACCGGTGTCCTGACCCTTGGCAATCTGGAATACACCGTCGTCCATAAAGAGCAGTTGTACATCTTGCTCGAAGGCGGCACCGATCAGTACCACTTCCAGTGACTCCAGAGCGTAGACAGTGCCGTACGGAGCCTTGCGGTTCACATACAAAAATTTCTTTGTATCACTCATCTCATATACCCCTTAGTCACCAAACACCACCAGACGATCCGCCTGGATGCCACCCTCGATTAGTTGACCCAGACCGGAGATCCGGAAGCCGGGGGCGAGGTTGTCGGCGTCTTTACCGTTGCGTTTGGCCTCATCGGCATCGGCAATGCCTCGGCGCTGGGCCGCGGCAACACAGACCACCAGATCGAGATTGTGCTTCTCGGCCAGCGCACTCCAGCGGTTGACCACATTGCGGTCATCCTGCGGCGGCGAGGTCAGACGGGTCGCGTTGTTCACGCCGTCGTGGTAGAAGAAGACACGGAAGATTTCGTGTCCCTTCTCCAGCGCCGCCTTGGTGAACTGGTACGCGGTGTCGGAGGCCTGATGCTGATAGGGGCCTTCGTTAATCTGAATAGTAAACTTCATTATTCTCAAGGCCTCTTCTTAGAAGCGGATGTGAGCAGAAGCGTTCAGATTCACACGACCACCGCGCCAGTTATCGATATGGTACTTGGTGAACGGCAGACCGGTCTTCTGGAAGAATGAGGGCCAGCCAATACGCTCAACCCAGTCACCCATGCGCTCCCAATCCTTGGCATCTTCCTTGTAAACGGCCAGGATGTTCTTGACGGCTGCGGAAACTTCCGGCCAACGCGGCGGGTTGTTGGGCAGGCCGGCGGCAACCAGCTTGTGGAACATCGGCTTGGAGCGGGCATTGGAGTGCTTGCCGCCAACCCAGATCGCCAGCTTGGAGAACTCGGGATCGTTGATTTGCATCGGCGGACAGGGCGGGAAGCAGGCGCCGCAACAGACACACTTCTTCTCGTCGATCTCCAGCGAAGGCTTGCCATTCACGACAGCCGGGCGGATAGCCGCAACCGGGCAGCGAGCCACAACGGTGGGGCGCTCACAGGCGTTACCTACCAGCTCGTGGTTGATCTTCGGCGGCTTGGTGTGCTGGATATTGATGGCGATGTCGCCCTGGCCACCACAGTTGATCTGGCAGCAGGAGGTGGTGATGTGGACGCGGTTAGGCATGTCCTCTTTGACAAACTCTTCGTGCAGTTCATCCATCAGCGCCTTTACTACGCCAGAGGCGTCGGTGGCGGGGATATCGCAGTGCAGCCAGCCCTGGGTGTGGGAGATCATGGTAACCGAGGGACCGGTACCACCGACGGGGAAGCCCTCGGCGGTCAATTTCTCGATCAGCGGGTTGACCTTATCTTCACTGCTGACCATGAACTCGATGTTGGAGCGCATGGTGAAGCGAACGTGACCTTCAGCCAACTGATCCGCGATATCACACAGCTTACGGATGGTGTAGACGTCCATCTGGCGCTGGGTGCCGGCACGAACGGTCCAGACCTGGTCGCCGTTCTTGGCAACGTGGCGCAGAACGCCGGGGCGCGGACGGTCGTGGTAACTCCACTGGCCGAAATTGGACTTCAGAACAGGGTGCATGTACGGAAACGGATCCGGTACACCACACTCATCAGGCATGCGAGGTGCAGACATGTTTACCTCCTACTTTTCAAAGTTTATTTATTAGTGCGGGATGGAAACCGCTGGTCGCCATCCCGCTGCTACTAATCGATTATGCTTGACGCTCAGCCCACTTGGCGGCTTCTTCATCCCAGCCGTCCATGCGGACGTAGGAGTTCATGCGCGGCTGGCTGATCATGTTGGGGTCAACCTCGACGCCGATCCCCTCCAGGAAGTTAACCAGGCCGATACGCTCGATCATCTCACCGGTACGCTCGTGCTCCAGGGCGTTTTCGGCAAAGAAGTCGATCATCTCGCCAGCCAGCTCCTCAATGGCCTCGAAGTCGTCATCATCCTCCAGCTTCATGAAGGGGACGATCACGGTGCCCATCAGATCGCCGATCTTCAGGGTACGCTTGCCGCCGACGAGGATGCTGGCACCCTTGTCATCACCGGGTGACAGGGCCTTGTTCATCACGTTGAGGCAGTGCATACAACGCACACAGGCCTTGTTGTCAACGTCGAGGGTGTCGTCGTCGTTGAGGCTCAGGGCACTGGTCGGGCAGCGGGTGATAACGTTGTCAACAACGTACTTGCGACCCTTGCTGGCAACGAAGGCCTTTACCTCATCCTGATCTACCTTCATCGCATCACGCCAGGTGCCGATAATAGCCATGTCGGCACGGTGAATGGAGTTCATGCAGTCATTGGCGCAACCGGATACCTTGAACTTGAACTTGTAGGGCAGGGCCGGGCGGTGCATGTCGTCGAGGAAGGCATTAACCAGGGTGCGGTGTACGCGCTGCTCGTCGATGCAAGACTGCTCGCAACGGGCGGCACCCACACAGCTCATGCCGGTACGCACGGCCGGGCCGGCGCCGCCGAGGTCAAAGCCCATCTCGTTCAGTTCGTCAAAGGCGGGCTGTACATTGGCGGTGGTGCACCCCTGGAACATGATGTCGCCAGACTGGCCGTGGAAGGCAATCAGGCCAGAACCATACTTTTCCCAGACATCACAGAATTGACGCATGATGTCGGTGGTGTAGTGGTTGCCGGCAGGCGGCATGATACGCAGGGTGTGGAACTCGGCCGCATCCGGGAAGATCGGCTTGTGGTTGTCATCCATCAGTTCGGTGAAGCGGGGAATAACGCCACCGCCGTAACCGATTACGCCAACGGTACCCCCCTTCCAGTAACCTTTTTTGGTCTGGTAAGAGGTTTCCAGCTGACCCAGCAGGTCAACCATCATGTCGTTGTCGTTAGCCAGACGCTTGAGGCCGGTAACAAAGCTCGGCCATGGGCCTGCTTCGAGCTGGTCAAGGTTGGGTGTATCGTGCATTTTTTTAGCCATTACTATTAACTCCCGTCAGACTTATGGGTTGTTGGCCGGCTCTGGTATCGAGCCAGGCCTTCCTAAGGCTGCAGGTACTGCAACAAATCCTGCATGGATTGAAGAGGCACAAAGCGCGGCTCTCAATATGGCTCGAAAGTTTAGGAGTTCCTTATGGGCCACAAAACCTTTCTGATGGGGGGGGGGAGGGGGTGGCACATATCCCCAATGGGATATTCGGGTAAATGGCCACGAACCACACAGTCCCTCTGTCGTTGCCGTTTTCTTTAATATTTTCAGCGGGTTGCAGTCTGCATTTGATGCAAGGCAGCGAACATGAACCATGGTTTTCGTCGGTAGGCAAGAAAATTAATATTTGATGATATTCCTCGTATGCGGCGATGGTGGCCGGTGATATGCAACTAACCCCATGTGTTATTATGCCGGCCATCACGTGGGCGAACAGGGCAGCTCTTGAATTACGCCCCGCCAACTCACATATGTTAGTGAATAATTATACAGAGTGGCCGCATATGTTGTATCTAAGCGAAGTATTGATTCAAAATCCCGAACTGCAGAATTTTGATGAGCTGATGGAGGTCATCAAGGTGCGTTCCAAATCGGAGATGTTTTTTCGCATTGATGTCAAACCCCCTTATCCGGATACCCCGGAGAACTGGGAGGATCGACTCGAGGCCGCTTTTACCTAACACACTATATATAAGGTAAGGCTTTAGTAACTGATAGTGGCAAGGGGTAGTTGTGAAATATTTGGATAGCAATGACAACCTGGGCGATGCCGAGTGTTCCAATGATGCAATTCAGTCCAGTGATCTGTTGACGCGCAAGCTGGCCGAACACGAGGCGGTGCTGCAGAGCGCCCGGGGGGCGAAGCGGATAAAACCCCTGCTGGATAGCGGGTATATCCTGCTCGATCTGGTAGGGCGCAAGCAGGAGGCGTGGGCATTAGCCAGGGAGGCCCTTGAGATCGCACTGGCAGAGGAGAACTGGCTTAGCGCCGTCGAGGCCTGTGACATCATCTATCAGGCGGAGCAGGAGGATGCGGTGTTGGCGCTGGCGCATGGCATCTGGCTGGGGGTTACCTACCCCATCGACCCGGAGCTGAGTGTTGCCATGCTGCAACACCTGGTGGATGAGACCCCTCCCGATTCGGATGGTGCGGCGGTGGCGGCGGCCACCGCCGTCTATATCGTGGATCTGCGTGCCGAGGGCACGCAGCGTGACGAGCTGGGGTTTTTCACCAACCAGATGATGGGGGCGGTGGCGCGTCGCCATACCAATGGTGCCTGTGACACGCAGGAGCTGTTCGATATCTGGATTCAGCGCCTGGAGCTGAACGATCCCGCCAAGTTCCTCCCACGTTTGTCGAAGATCGTCGACATTCTGGTGCCGCAGGGGCAGTGGTGGTTTGACCGCGATGCACTGCGTGAGAAGATCCCGGCTCAGTGAGGTGACCCCGATGCATTGGCAGGTTGATGAAGATGATGTTGACCAGTATGTGCTGCCGGATGATGTGGTCGATCTGCAATTCGCTATCGACTGCAAGACGCTGCCGGTGGATCACGCCTACCCCCTTTCGATGGCGATTCAACGCGCCTTGCCGTGGTTTGCCGAGGATGAAGTTGCGGCGCTGCACCTCATTCACGGCGCCGATTCGGGTAATGGTTGGGAGCGCCCCGAGGGGGCTGACGACCTTATCTATCTCTCGCGCCGCACCAAACTGACCCTGCGGCTGCCGGCGCAGCGGGTCGACGAGGCCCTGCTTCTTTGCGGCCAGACACTGGATGTGGAGGGCAGCTTGATCGCTGTGGGCGGGGCGACCCGTCGCCAGCTTAGCGTTACCACCTCACTCTATTCCCGCCATACGGTGGTGGCGCCAGGCGAGGATGAGGATGCCTTTCTGCGACGCACCATTGGCGAGATGCGCGCTATGGGGCTGCGTTTCGGCAAGGCCCTGTGCGGCAAGGAGCACCGTCTGGGTATCCCGGGGGGGGCGTTGATCACCCGCAGCCTGCTGATAGCCGATCTCAAATTTGATGACGCGGTTACATTGCAGCAGCGTGGTGTGGGCGCAAAGGCGTACAAGAAACTGGGTTGTGGCCTGTTCATTGCGCACAAGACTGTTTAAAATGCCGCCGATATTTCAGTTTTTAACCAACCAGTAATCAACGTAGATTATAAGTAAGGAGCTACCCATGGGTTATGAAGTAAATGGTACCACCCTCGAAACCAACGAAAAGGGCTATCTGGTTAACCTTGATGAGTGGAATGAAGAGGTCGCCCAAGTGATCGCTGCCGCGGAAGGCGTTGTGTTGACCGAGAAGTCATGGGATGTGATCAACTTCCTGCGCGATGAGTACATTAATAACAACGGTACCCAGCCCAATGATCGCAACATCGTCAAGGCGATGTCCGACAAGTGGGGCGAGAGTGTCAGCAGCAAGGATATCTACAACCTCTTTCCGATGCAGCCCTCCAAACAGGCCGCCAAGATTGGTGGCCTGCCCGAGAGCCGCCGTAAGGGCGGTTACTAACAGCCCTGATATTGGTAGTGTTGAGAAGGCCCGCGTAGCGGGCCTTTGCTTTTCGGCAACTCAACTAGTCATTCATACTCCCACTATCAAAAAATCATAGATGGCCACAGTGCAATGGCGCGTATCAGAACCAAGTTTCATAACAAGCAAAAATCACAGTCGGTAGAGACCATTGCCGGCGTGATGGGAATGAACATCTGGAAGCTGGCATCAGGCAGCGCCAACAAGATGTATAATTCTGGATTTAACTTTAAAAGTAACTCACAACTCATTGATGTGATAGGTGAATTTGTTATATTCCTGTTGCAGCTGGCGGATCGCATGGCCTATGCGCAACTGTCGGCCGAGGGGCGTGGGCGCTTCACCCAGGCGCTTGCCTCCCATCTCATCCAGACCATGGTCGAGAACCAGCTTGAGGAGTTGGGACCGGGGGATTACCGGGGCGCCTTTGTCGACAAGCTGAATCAGCGCCTTGATGGCTACGCCGAGCTGGAGGTGGTTGACGGCAATCCCGGTTACCAGATGTTGCGTTACTTCGCCGCCAACGTGGACGCGGTAATGGGAGGCGGGGACAATAAGTGGGTGTTGGAGACGGTGCTGGAGGTAGAGGCGCCGGCGGTAGTCAAACCGCTGAGGGAGGGGATGACCAAGCTGCTGCCGCAGATCCCGGGCGCCTTGGACAGTGACCATGCGGAGTAGCGATATGCGCGGACGCTTTATCACCCTGGAGGGGAGCGAGGGGAGTGGTAAAAGCACCAATCTCAACTACATCCACCAGCGCCTGCAACAGGCGGGGATTGAGGTTGTTCTTACCCGCGAGCCGGGTGGCACCCCGCTGGGCGAGGCCATTCGTACCCTGCTGCTGGATCACCGCCAACAGGCCATGGCCAGTGATACCGAGCTGCTGCTGATGTTTGCCGCCCGTGCCCAACACCTCAACGAATTGATCCTTCCCGCGCTGGCGGCGGGCAAGTGGGTGCTGTGCGACCGCTTTACCGATGCCACCTACGCCTATCAGGGTGCCGGGCGCGGCATCGACAAGGAGCGCATCGCCCAGCTGGAGCAGTGGGTGCAAGGGGCGTTGCGCCCAGACCTCACCCTGTTTCTCGATCTGCCGGTGGCCCAGGGGCTGGCGCGGGCCGGTGAGCGGGCCGAGTTGGATCGCTTTGAGCGCGAGGAGCTCGCCTTTTTCGAGCGGGTGCGCCAGGGCTACCTGAGCCAGGCCACCGCGCAGCCGCAGCGCTACCGGGTGGTCGATGCCGCACCGTCTCTACCGCAGGTTCAGGCGCAACTGGATCGTATCCTCGACGATTATCTCGCCTCGGGCATCGGCGTCGCATGAGTGCGTTTGCCCCCTATCCCTGGCAACGCCACCTGTGGCAGGGGCTGATGGCGCGGGTGGCGCAGCAGCGCCTGCCGCACGCTATTCTCCTCACCGGTTCGGCGGGGATCGGCAAGCGCCATCTGGCCAGCTGCCTGACCCACTCACTGCTGTGCGCCGCGCGCCGCGAGGATGGCACTGCCTGCGGCCACTGTCGTGGCTGCCTGTTGCTGGCGGCGGGTAGCCATCCCGACTACCTGCGGCTGGCGCCGGAGGAGGAGGGGAAGGGGATCGGCATCGACAAGGTGCGCAGTCTGGCACAGTTCCAGTCACTGAAGAGCCAATACAGCCAGGGTCAGGTGGTAGTGATCCAGCCAGCCGATGCCCTCAATAGCAGTGCCGCCAATGCCCTGTTGAAGACCCTGGAGGAGCCGAGCGGCGAGACCACCCTGCTCCTGACAACCGATCGGCCGATGAGCCTGTTGGCCACCATTCGTAGCCGTTGCCAGCGTATCACGCTAAGCCCGGCAGTTGGAATTGAAGCTGAGGAGTGGTTGAAAATCAGGCTGCAACATACTGAATTATATGACGATTCATTATTGAAAATGAGCGGAGGGGCACCCCTGCGGGCACTCCACTGGGCCGAACATGGCGAGCTGGAGTGGCGCGCGCAACGTTGTGACGAGCTGCAGGCACTGGAACGTGACGAGCAGTCCGCCGTGGCGCTGGCACAGAGCTGGTTTGAGATGGGCAGTGAGCGCATCCTGCCCTGGTTCTTTGGCATGGTGCTCGATCTGCTGCGACTCAAGCAGGTGCCGCAGGCAACGCCGCTCACCAATCCGCGGCTGCAACGGCAGTTGCACCACCTTGCGGATAGGGTAGACTTGATGTTCCTGCAACGGCTGGCGGAGCGGATGCAGGGGTGGATGTACGCGATGCGCGGTCAGATCAACCAGCAGCTGTTGCTTGAGGAGCTGTTGCTGGCGTGGAAGCAGCGTCGAATTGGCGGATAGACGAGGTAGAGTAAAGATATGGCGGCACCGGCACCGAGACAGGGGATTCTCTCTCTCACCATCAAGGACAAAAGCGCCCTCTATGCGGCCTACATGCCCTTTGTAAAGAATGGCGGCCTCTTTATCCCCACCACCAAGGTCTATCAGCTGGGCGACGAGGTCTTTATGCTGCTCACCCTGATGGACGAGACCGAAAAGATGCCGGTGGCCGGCAAGATCGTCTGGATCACCCCCAAGGGGGCACAGGGCAACCGAGCCTCGGGGATTGGCGTGCAGTTCAGCGAGCAGGATGGTGGCACCGCGCGCGGCAAGATCGAGACCTACCTGGCCGGCGCCCTGAAGTCCGACCGTCAGACCCACACCATGTAATTTACACCCCTATACGAGAGACTCAGGGAAGCGGCGTTTCGCCGCTTTCTGCTTTTACTGCACATGCTTACAGACTCACACTGTCACCTGGATCGCCTGGAGCTCACCCCCTTCGACGGGGAGCTTGCCAATGCGCTGGCCTTTGCCCGGGAGCGCGGCGTCGAGCGTCTCCTTTGCGTTGCCATCGACATGGAGAATATCCCTGCCGTGCTGGAACTGGCACGGCGCTACCCGCAGGTTTACGCCAGCGTTGGAGTTCACCCGAACGAGCAGGGGCGCGAGGAGCCCACCGTCGAGCAACTGCTCGAGCTGGCGTCCAACGACAAGGTGATCGCCATCGGTGAGACCGGCCTCGACTACTTCCGCAGCGAGGGCGATCTACACTGGCAACACCAGAGATTTCGCACCCACATCGCCGCCGCCAAGGCGTGTAACAAACCGTTGATTATCCACTGTCGTGAGGCGCGGGAGGATCTGCTGCGGATGCTGGAGGAGGAGGGGGCCGATGCGGTGGGCGGGGTGATGCACTGCTTTGTTGAGGATCTGGCCACCGCCGAGCGGGCAATGGCACTGGGATTCTATATCTCCTTCTCCGGCATCATCACCTTCAATAGCGCCAGGGAGCTGCGGGCGGTGGCACAGGCGGTGCCTGCCGATAGATTGCTGGTGGAGACCGATGCCCCCTACCTGGCGCCGGTGCCCTACCGGGGCAAGAGCAACCAGCCGGCCTACGTGCGCGAGGTGGCGGAATATATAGCGGGGTTACGCGGGGTATCGTACGAGGCGATCGCGCAGCAGACGGGGGAGAACTTCAACACCCTCTTTCGCCTCAACTGAGACGGTGAAATTAGGCCGTCGGGCTCTCTTCCTTCTGCAAACTGCGCAGACCACCTTCAAGGACATAGGCGTCATAACCGCGCTCACTAAGCAGGTAGGCCGCCGATGCGCTGCGCCGCCCCGTATCGCAGTAGACGATATATTTGCGGTCGTGGTCGAGGGTACGGGACTTGAGGCGCAGCAGATAGAGCGGGATATTGCTGCTGCCGGGAATGGCCACGTTCTTGTGTTCACTCTCCAGGCGTACATCGAGCCACTCCGCCCCCTCGGCAACCATCTTCCTTGCCTTGGCGTAATCGACGGTCTGTAGAACCGGGGCCTTGAGCAGCTCGACAAAATCGTGTTTTGCCATGCGCATCAGCACGCCGTCGCTCAGCATGGTGACGTTGGCATTGCGCTTGTTGTCGGAGATCAGCGCCTCCTCGCCAAAACCGGTTCCCGCCTCCAGCTCCGCCAGCTTGATCTCCTTGCCCGATTTGGTGGTGTGGGTAACCACGCAATGCCCCTTCTGGATGAAATAGTAGTAATCGCCGTCGGTCCCCTGGCGGATAACCACTTCACCCTTACCGACAGGCAGCGACTCCATCCGCATGAAGACCGCCTGAATGTTGCTGGGGGGGATGCGATGGAAGATCTCCGAGCGCAACATCATGGTCATCCAGTCACTCTCATCCCCCTCGTTGGCCGCCCCCTCTTCGGCATCCAGGTCCGCGACCATCATGCCGGCGTTCTGATCCCAGGTGAGGAGAATATCGAGCATGTCGTTGTCGACACGGAAAAAGTGGCAGTCGCTCTCGGCGATGGCGGTGTAACGGCGCGGCCGGTGGTGCTCCAGCGGGAAGCGGGTAGGGGCGGTGCCGCCGAGGATGTTCTTCCTGTCACTGCCCTCGCCAAGCAGCAGCAGTTCGCCCGACAACAGGTAGTAGGAGAAATTGTCGTTATCCCCACGCTTGAACAGCGCCTTGCCCTTGGCCAGGGTCTCGATACGCGTCTTTTGAGCCAGGCTCTGAAGGTTGTCGGAGGTCAGCTCGTTCAGCGGGACAAATTGTCGAAGTACCTGGTTATTCACGTATTATCAGGCTCGATTCGGTGAGATAGACGCGGTGCGAGGCGGCATCATAGCATACCAAACCGAGCGGTTGGCCCTGCCGGGCGCATGTTTTGCGTGCTCTGCCCAGCAGAAAGATAAATCAACCCGTTTCGAAGAAACATACACAACTCATTGATAATCGGAGTTTAACAACGACTTTAGGGTATTGAGCGCGGTTTCAAGCTGCGCTCTGTCGGTATAAAAGTGTGGCGCGAAGCGGATACCGCCTGCGCGGTGGGCACAGAAGATCCCGCGGGCGTGCAGTGCATCAAAAATATTTTTTGCCTCCTGCCCGACGAGGCGAAAGGTGACGATGCCGGCGAAACACTCCTCGGTGCGCGGCGTAACCAGTACCACGCCTGGGAGTTGCCCCAACGCCTCCATTAGCCAACCGCTGTTGGCCAGAAGCCGCTCCTCCACCGTTGCCATCCCCACCTCCAGCAACAGTGAGAGACTGGCGCTAAGCGCATGAATGGAAAGCATATTTGGGCTGCCACACTCAAAGCGTCGCGCCGAGCTGGCCGGCTGCCACGCGCGCTGCTCAAAGTCACCGATCGCCTCAACCATATGCCAGCCATATTGCGTCAGTTTAAGTACATTGCGCAGCTCGGGGCGGCAGTAGAAAAAGCCCAGCCCCTCCGGCCCCAGCAGCCACTTATGGCCATCGGCCGCCACAAAATCGGCATGGATCGCCGCCACATCAAACCGCACGGCGCCCACGCTCTGAATCGCATCGACACAGAAGAGGATCTCACGGTCACGACAAAAGCGGCCAATGCGCTCCAGATCCATGCGCAGCCCGCTGGCGTACTGCACCGAGCTAATGGCCAGTAGCCGGGTCTTGGTGTCGACCAGTGCAAAGAGCGCATCCTCCGGGGTGGCAGCGCCGTCAAGCTCTGCCTGGCGCAGCTCGACACCTTTTGCCGCCAGCGACTCCCAGACGATACGGTTGGAGGGAAACTCCTGATTGCTGCTGACAATATTTTCGCCTGCCTGCCACGCAATCCCGGCCGCCACAAAGGAGAGCGCCTCGGAGGTGTTTTTCACCAGCGCGATGTCATCGGCGGATGGTGCATGAATCAACTCAGCTAGCTGACCGCGCAGCAACGCCTCGGTCCGCAACCAGTCGGGATAGTTCCACGAGCCACGCCGCATATTCTCCAGGGCAAAACGACTCACCGCCTCAACGGTACGCCGTGGCCAGGGGGCCACCGCCGCGTGGTTGAGGTGGATCAGCCCGGCGTCCAGTGCAAATTCTGATGTGAACGAGCGATTCATAATTTATCCAGGCAGAGGGAGCATTTCGACATGATAGCCCAGCCGTGGCAGGAAGGTCATAGGTGGCTAATGAATGACTGCGTATAATGTATATTATGTCAAGTAGCAGGCAGCTCCCGCTTGAGCCACGTTTAATGGTCTGGTCGGCCAACCAAGTGGTAGTCGTGCTGCCTGAGTGGAATTTCAACAGCCGGGCTAAACAGATACGGTGGCCACGGGCTTGATGGGCTAAACTTGCGGGGTCGGCGGGTGCACGACACAGAGAGCCGCCGGCACCCTGCAATCCTGCTCCTCCGGCACACGACATTCCAAAGGAATAGAGATGGATTCACCCCAACAAGTGAGCCAGTGGCACGGCATCGTCTACGAGGCGGTGCTCACCGAGCTGAAGAGTGGCGTTAACGGTCTCAGCAGTGATGAGGCGGCGACCCGCCTCACCCATTTTGGTGCCAACCGGCTTACCCCGCCGCCGGGGCGCAGTGCGCTGCGCCGTTTTTTGCAGCAGTTTCACAATGTCCTGATCTACGTCCTGCTCGTTACCGGGGTGGTGACGGCGCTGCTGGGCCACTGGACCGACAGCGGTGTGATCCTGCTGGTGGTGGTGATTAATGCCCTGATCGGCTTCATTCAGGAGGGCAAGGCGGAAAAGGCGATGGAGGCGATCAGCCAGATGTTGGCCAACCAGACCCTGGTACGGCGCGATGACCGTGTGGTGACCCTCGATGCCGTGGAGCTGGTGCCGGGGGACATTGTGGTACTGCAGTCGGGTGATCGGGTGCCGGCCGATCTGCGTCTTGTCCGCAGTCGTGACCTGCGCATCGACGAGGCGCTGCTGACCGGGGAGTCGGTGCCGGCGGAAAAGGATACGGCCCCTGTCGAGCCCACGGCCAGCGTCGCCGATCGCCATTGCATGGCCTACTCCGGCAGCTTTGTCACCTCCGGCCAGGGCAGTGGCGTGGTGGTGGCCACCGGTGATGAGACTGAGATCGGGCGCATCAGCGGCCTGCTTGGTGGCATTGAGGTGTTGATGACCCCCCTGCTCCGCCAGATGGCCGACTTTGCCCTCAAACTGAGTATCGCCATCCTGATCTTTGCGGTTGCCACCTTCCTCTTCGGTCTGCTGGTGCATGACTACACCCCGACCGAGATGTTTCTTGCCGCAGTCGGACTTGCCGTTGCCGCCATTCCCGAGGGGTTGCCGGCGATCATGACCATCACCCTGGCCATCGGCGTGCAGCGCATGGCGCAGCGCAACGCGATCATCCGCCGTCTGCCGGCGGTGGAGACCCTCGGTTCGGTCACCGTGATCTGTTCGGACAAGACCGGCACCCTCACCCGCAACGAAATGACGGTACAGACGGTGGCCACCGCCGATGGCCTTTTCGAGGTGAGCGGGGTGGGTTACGACCCGCACGGCGGCTTCACGCTTGATGGCGCGCCGATCAACCCGGAGGAGTCTCCGCTGCTGCAGGAGATCGCCCGCGGTGGCCTGCTCTGTAACGACGCCAATCTTACCGAACAGGCGGGACAGTGGCAGCTCCATGGCGATCCCACCGAAGGGGCACTGCTGACGCTGGGCCTCAAGGCTGGGCTGGAGATGGCGCACCAGCAGCAGGCCTTGCCAAGGAGCGACGTCCTCCCCTTCGCCTCGTCGCACCGCTTTATGGCGACCCTGCACCATGACCACCACGGCCACGCCTTTATCTATGTCAAGGGGGCGCCGGAGCGGGTATTCGAGATGTGCCGGCTGCAACGCGTTCATGGCACCGAGGTGGCACTGGATCGCGCCTACTGGGAGGCCAGGATGGAGCAGATGGCAACACGTGGTCAGCGCCTTATCGCCATCGCCTTCAAACCGGTCGACGGCAGCCTGGGCGCCCTCAACTATGCCGATGTGGATAACGGCCTCTCACTGCTGGGGGTGGTAGGTATTATCGACCCGCCACGTGAAGAGGCCACCAGGGCGGTGGCGCTCTGCCGCTCCGCCGGCATTCGGGTAAAGATGATCACCGGTGATCACGAGGCCACCGCCAGGGCCATCGGCGCGCAAATGGGGATTGGCGATGGCCGTCAGTCGGTGAGCGGCGCCATGCTCGACGAGGCGGATGAGGATACGCTGGGGGCACTGCTGGCCCGATCCGATATCTTCGCCCGCACCAGTCCGGAGCAGAAACTCCGGCTGGTCGAGGTTCTGCAGTCCGAGGGCGAGGTGGTGGCGATGACCGGCGACGGGGTCAACGACGCCCCCGCCCTCAAGCGCGCCGATGTCGGCATGGCGATGGGGCAAAAGGGTACCGAGGTCGCCAAGGAGGCGGCAGAGATGGTACTGGCCGATGACAATTTCGCCTCGATTGTCGATGCGGTGCGCGAGGGGCGCACCGTCTACGACAACCTGAAAAAATCGATTATGTTTATCCTCCCCACCAACGGCGGTGAGGCGGTGACCATAATCGCCGCCATCACCATGGGGCGCATGTTGCCGATCACCGCCGCGCAGATCCTCTGGGTGAACATGATCACCGCAGTCACCCTGGCGCTGGCCCTGGCCTTCGAGCCCGCCGAGCCGAACATCATGCAGCGTCGCCCCAGGGGGACGTATGAACCGCTGTTGTCACGCTTTCTGGTCTGGCGCATCGTCTTTGTCTCATTGATCCTGGCCGGTGGCACCTTCGGCATGTTCCTCTGGCAACGCCTGCACGATGTGGGTATTGACGAGGCGCGGACCATCGCCGTGAATACCCTGGTGATGTTCGAAATCTTCTATTTGTTCAGCGCCCGTTACCTTATCGCACCTGCGTTGACCCGCGAGGGTCTCCTCGGCAACCGCTACGCGCTCCTGGCCACCGGGCTGCTGCTCATTATGCAGCTGGCCTTTACCTACGCCCCGCCCATGCAGGCACTGTTTGCCACCACCCCGCTCTCCGCCACCACCTGGTTGACCATTATCGCTGTTGCCTCGTCAGTGCTCTTTCTGGTGGAGCTGGAGAAGTGGTGGCTGCGCTGGCGCGAGCGCCGTCGTCCCGTGACAGCCGGGAGGGGGCGCAGCTGATCACCTCACGCGCGAACACCATGCCGCTGTCCCGTTGCCCTCCTCTCCTTCATCTGCTTGTGGCCGCGATGCTGCTCGGGATGACGCTGTCGGCCGCGGCAGAGGAGCCGGTTTCAGCACCGCCTGCGGTACAGGTGGTGATCGAGGGAATTGATGGTGCCCTGCTGGAGAATGTGCGGCTGCTGCTCAGTATCGAGCAGCAGCGTAACAGCCCCGACCTGAGCCCCGCCCGGCTGCGCCGCCTGCATGACAAGGCGCCGGGGGAGATCGCCCTTGCGCTGCAACCCTACGGTTTTTACCGCGCACGAATTGATGCCCAACTGCACCAGGAGGCGGACGGCAGCTGGGTGGCGCGCTATGGGGTGGAGCCCGGCACGCCATTACCGCTGCGGCAGGTCGAGGTGGTGCTGCAAGGGGAGGCCCTGGAGGACGAGGCCTTTGGCGCGCTGCTAAAGGAGAACCCCCTGCGGTCGGGGCAGCCGCTCAACCACCCCCTCTATGAGCGCTACAAGCGCGAGCTGTTGCGCCTGGCCGAGGAGCGGGGCTATTTCGATGCAGCCTTTAGCAAGCAGACGATTCGCATCGCCTTGCAGCCCTATCACGCCGACATTACGTTGCAGTTCGATAGCGGCCGACGTTACCGCTTTGGCGCGGTCACCTTCAGCGGCGCGGTGGCGCTGGGGCAGCCGTTGTTGCAGCGCTACCTCCCCTTCGCCAGTGGCGAGCCCTACTCCGCCGCGCAGCTTCAGACACTGCAACAGACCTTGAGCCAGAGCGACTATTTTGACCATGTGGAGGTGCGGGTAGAACGTGAGCAGAAGAGCGATGGCATGGTCCCTATCAGCGTGGCGCTCACCATGCGCCCGCGCAGCAAGTACCGCCTTGGCCTCGGCTACGGCACCGACACCGGGCCGCGCACCAGCGCCGGCCTGGAGCGGCGCTACACCAACCGTCGCGGCCACCGTTTTGCCACGGAGTTGATGCTGGCGCAGTTCAAGCAGAGCGCCGCGGCCAACTACGCCATCCCGCTGGAGAACCCCGTCAGTGATCGCATTGTGCTGCGCAGCGAATACCGTCTCGACCAGACCGGGGATCTCGACAGCCGGGCAGTGCTGGTCGGCGCCGATGTCGAGCGCGGCAGCGGCCGCTGGCGTCGCAGTTATGGCCTCAATTATCAGCTGGAGGATTTCGAGATTGGCCTGCAGAGCGGCACCTCACGGCTGCTGATGCCGTCGCTCAGCTGGATGTATGTGGAGAGCGCGCCGCTGCTCTATCTGATTCATGGCAGCCGTACCACCATCGAGCTGCGTGGTGCCGCCGAGGGGGCGGGGTCGGATACCTCCTTTTTCCAGGCACGCCTGCTGGGAAAATATATCGTGCCGCTGCGCCTCGGCCGCTTCCTGTTTCGCGGCGAGGCGGGGGCGATCAATACCCGGGAATTCGAGCAGCTTCCCCCCTCCATCCGCTTTTTCGCCGGCGGCGACTACAGCGTGCGGGGCTACGCCTACAAGTCGCTCGGGCCTGCCGACAGCGCCGGCAACATCGTCGGTGGCCGCTATCTGCTGGTGGGCAGCGCGGAGTATGAGATTGGCCTTGGCGAGAAGTGGAGTGGCGCCCTCTTTGTCGATGCCGGTGATGCCTTCGACGAGGGAGACACACTGCTGGCCAGGGGCGTCGGCTTCGGCCTGCGGCGCAAGCTGCCGATCGGCTGGCTGCGGGTCGATCTTGCCCGTGCCATCAGTCTCGACGGCCAGCCCTGGCGCCTGCACCTGACCATCGGGCCGGATCTGTGAGTCGCACCCATCGCCGCCTGCTGGCCATTCTGTTGCTGCTCGGCACCCTCGCGGCGGCGAGTGGCCTGGCGCTCTACTCCGAGCGGCTGCCGGGTTGGGGCTTTGCACTGCTGCAGGAGCAGCTACCGGGAGAGCTGTCGGCAGAGAGGGTAACGGGGCGCCTGGCCGGTCCACTCACCATCCACGGCCTGCGCTACCACAGCGCAACGCTGAATCTGAGCCTGGCGGAGTTGCACTTCGACTGGCGCCCCGCCGCCCTGCTCTACAACACCTTGCGGATCTCCACCTTGCAGCTGCGGGGGGTGACGATTGAACTCCCCGCCGCGCAGGAGGATGAGGAGGGCGCCACGGTACCCCTCACCCTGCCGCCGCTCTGGCTGCCATTCGCCCTGGAGCTCGATGCGCTGCGGCTGGAGCAGCTGGTGCTGGTCCGCCCCGAGAGCGCGCCGCTGAACATCGATTTGGTGACCCTCGCCGCCTCGTTGCGCTGGCACACCCTGGAGCTGCGACCGCTGCACATTCAAAGCCGTGAGCTGGGGCTGGAGGGCGAGGTCATTGGCAGCGTGGGGCTACGCGACCAGCTGCCAGTCGATCTACAGTTGCAGTGGCGCTGGCAGCACGCCGGGGCCGGGTCTGGGCCAGCGTCCGAAGCGATAGCGCTTGCGGCAACGGGTACGCTAAGGGGTGATCTGGCCGAGTTGCAACTGCAACAGCACCTCTCCTCCCCGGTGGCGGCACGGCTCGACGCCACCTTGTCGTCGCTGCTCACCGCTCCGCAGTGGCGGGCGCGGCTGTCGCTGCCTGCGCTGGAGTCGGCGCAGCTCGCCCCCCTGTTCCCCTCCGCCGCCTATCCCTTCGCCCTGCGCGATGCCCTGATCGAGGCCGAGGGCGATCTCAACACCATGCGTTTTGAGGGCGGCCTCCTTGCCACACTGGAGGCCAGCGGCGAGGTGGCGCTGCAACTCGGGGGGAGCGTTGATGTCATCGCCCTCGAGCTGGCCCGGCTGCGACTGACCCTCCCCGGCGCCTCGGGGGAGCTTGATGGCCACGGCCGCCTTGCCTTTGCCGATCTCAGCTATCTGTGGCACGGGGTGTGGCAGGGGGTGGGGTGGCCGCTAAGGGGCGAGCATCAGATAGTGAGTGAGCGCGGCGCGATCACCGTCACCGGTGAGGGGAGCGACTACCGTCTCAGCCTTGATGCCGCCCTGCAGCCTGCGGGCCTCCCCCCCAGCCGCTGGCGTCTGGCGGCGAGCGGCGACACGCAGGGGATAAATCTGCCGGGGATCCACGCCACCCTGCTCGATGGCGAACTGCAGGGCGAGGCGCGGCTCGCCTGGTCACCCGAGGTCGCGTGGCAGGGCCACTTCGCCGCCAGCGGCCTCAATCCGGCGGCGGCGGGGCCGGCGTGGTCCGCTTGGCCCGGGGCGGTCGCCCTTGCTGGTGACTATCGCGGTACTCTCGGTGGGGGCGCCCCGGCCACCCTGACGCTGGAGGGGGAGCTCACCTCGCTCGGGGGGACGCTGCGCGAGCGCCCGCTGGGGGGCAGCGGCAGCGGGCGCTGGCACAATGAAGAGCTGACGCTGAGCGCACTACAGCTGAACTGGGGCAGCGCCAGTACCAAACTGGCCGGGCGCGCCGGCAAGTTGCTTGACCTCAAGGGGGAGCTGGCGGTCGGCGCCTTGGCGGAGCTGTTGCCGCAGGGCAGCGGGGCGCTGCAGGGTACGGTGGGTGTCAGCGGTGCCAGTACCGCCCCGCAGCTGCGGTTGGCGCTCAACGGCAAGGGGCTCGGCTGGCAGGGGTACCGCACCGAACGGGCCACCCTCAAGTCAGCCCTTGACCTTGCCGATGCCACCCCCTCTTCGCTGGAGCTGCGCCTGGAGGGGGTGCAACAGGGGGAGCAGCCGCTGGGCCTCCTCACCGTGCGCGGCAGCGGCAAGATCGCCAAACACCGCCTCACCCTCTCGCTGGATGATCTCCTGCACCAGCGCGGGGCCGAGGTCGTGCTGGGCGGTGGCTACAGCGGTGGTGCCAGCGGCAGTTACGGTGACGGGCGCTGGCAGGGGCAGCTGGAGCGGCTGGTGCTGCGTCCCTACGAGGCGTCGAAGTGGCAGCTGGTTGCCCCGGCCCCGCTGCAGCTCTCGCTACAGCAGGCGCACATCGACTCCCTCTGCCTGCGCGAGCAGGAGGCACAATTCTGCCTTGAAGGGGGGGGGTGGCAGGCGACAAGCGGGCTGCAGGCGACGCTCGCACTGGAGGCACTGCCGCTCACCCAACTCACCCCCATGCTCCCCCCCCGCCTGAAGGCCACGGGCAAGCTGGGCGGCACTGCCCAGCTGCAGCTTCAACCCGGTGAGCGGCTGGCGCTCACCGGCGTGATCCTGACCAAG
>JAPHSX010000070.1 GCA_026196575.1 Gammaproteobacteria bacterium
AGGGCACCAGCACCAGCAACCCGGCCCCCCCCCGCGCCACCCGGCTCGCCTGCCAGAACGGGGCGCTGCGTGGAAAGCGCAACACCGACATCAAGGCCAGCGTCCACCACATCAGCGCCACCACCAGGATGAACTGCGGCCAGGTGCCCTGCCCCGGGACAAGCAGCGGGTAGAGCAGGGCGAAGCCCAGCGGGTAGAGCGCGGTATAGACGAGTCGTGATAGCGGGTGCTGCAACCCCACCAGCCGCGACCACTCCCAACCGCCGAGGGTAAAGACCACGGCAAAGATAACCGCCAGGGTGCTGCTCTGCAGTGACCAGATTGCCCACAGCGCCAGTGCCGCCAGGATCGATGCGGTAATGATGCGCTGCTTAAGCATCTCCTGCCTCCTCTACCTGCTCGCTGGTACGACCAAAGCGGCGTTGCCGGCTGCCGAAGGAGTCAAATGCCTGTTGCAGCGCAACGGCGTCAAAGGCCGGCCACAACAGATCGGTAAAATAGAATTCGGTATAGGCCAGCTGCCACAAGAGGAAATTGCTGATGCGCTGCTCGCCACCGGTACGGATAAAGAGATCGGGATCCGGCAGGTCGGCCAGCGAGAGCTGGCGGCGTAACAGCTCCTCATCGATCTCGGCGCTGCGCAGCTCGCCACGTTCGACCTGCGCGGCAAGCGCGCGCGCCGCCCGGGTGATATCCCAGCGCCCGCCATAATTGGCGGCGATATTCAGGGTGAGAGTGGAGTTACCGGCGGTGAGTATCTCGGCCGCAGTAATGCGTTGCTGCAACTCGGGAGTGAACGCGGAGAGTTCGCCAATCACCCGCAGGCAGACGCCGTTACGGTGCAGCTTTTTCACCTCGCTATCGAGGGCGGTGATGAAGAGCTTCATCAACAGCCCCACCTCCTCGGCGGGGCGGCGCCAGTTTTCGCTGCTGAAGGCGAACAGCGTCAGGATCTCCACCCCCTGCTCCACACAGGCCTGGATGGTCTTGCGTACCGCCTCCAGCCCCATGCGATGACCGGCCACACGCGGCAGGTGCCGTTTGCGCGCCCAGCGGCCATTGCCGTCCATAATGATCGCCACATGGCGCGGAATCTTGCAGGAAGTGCTGTGGGTGTCGGCTTTAGCCATGCCTCATGTATCTCATGCCATCCGTCGTCATTGTATGTATGAACGCCGGATCGCTTCCGGGTTCCGAGGGGGCGTCAGATAGAGAGCAGATCCTGCTCTTTTTCCTGCAGCACCACATCGATCGCCGCGACATATTTGTCGGTCAACTTCTGGATGGTATCCTCCGCACCACGGGCCTCGTCCTCGCTGATCTGTTTGTCCTTGAGCAACGATTTGAAATCGGAGTTGGCATCGCGACGAATATTGCGCACCGCCACCTTGGCCTGCTCGCCCTCGCTCTTGACCACGCGGGCCAGGTCACGACGACGCTCCTCGGTAAGTGGCGGCATCGGCACACGAATCACACTGCCACTGGTGGATGGATTAAGGCCGAGATCAGACTTCAGGATCGCCTTCTCCACCACGCTGACCATCGGTTTCTCCCACGGCGTGACCGAGAGGGTGCGGGCATCCTCGACGTTGATATTGGCCACCTGACTCAGCGGTACCTGGCTGCCATAATAATCCACCGTCACATGATCGAGCAGGCTGGGATGGGGGCGGCCAGTGCGAATCTTGGCCAGCTCCGTCTTCAACGTCTCGATACTTTTCTGCATCCGCCGTTCGGCATCTTTTTGAATATCGCTAATCATTATCAGTGCTCTCCACGCTCTACCAGCGTGCCCTCGTCCTCACCGCGCATGATGCGCATCAGGGCACCGGGTTTGTTCATATCAAAGACCTTGAGCGGCAGATTGTGATCACGACACAACACAATCGCCGTCAGGTCCATTACACCCAGTTTCTTATCCAGCACCTCATCGAAACTGAGGCGTGAATAGCGTTGGGCGTTGGGGTTTTTCTTCGGGTCAGCCGTGTAGACCCCGTCGACCATGGTTGCCTTGAGCACCAGGTCGGCGTTGATCTCGATGCCGCGCAGGGTTGCCGCCGAATCGGTGGTAAAGAAGGGGTTGCCGGTACCGGCAGCGAAGATCACCACCCGCCCCTTCTCCAGATGCCGTATCGCACGACGGCGCACATAGTCTTCACACACCTGATGAATCGGCAGGGCCGACATCACCCGTGCCGTCAACCCGGCCCGTTCCAGACCATCCTGCAACGATAGGGCATTGATCACCGTGGCGAGCATGCCCATGTGGTCAGCCGCCGCACGGTCCATACCACCGGAGGCGAGACTGACACCACGGAAGATATTGCCGCCGCCAACCACCAGACCTACCTCGACACCGGCCGCCATCACCTCGGCAATCTCCTCGGAGACACGCTTCACCACGGCGGCATCAATGCCGAACTCCTGCTCGCCCATCAGCGCCTCGCCGCTGAGCTTGAGCAGAATCCGTTTGTAAGCCAGTTTGCTGTCGGCGCCACTCATTACTTAGCTACCCTTCACCTGAGCCATTACCTCATCGGCGAAGTTCTCGACCTTCTTCTCAATGCCTTCACCTACCTCGTAACGGGTAAAACCGTTCACCGTGGCAGCGGCGCCCTTCAGCAGCTTCTCCACGGTGGTATCGGGATCCTTGACGAAGGGCTGACCCAGCAGGGTGATCTCCTTGAGAAACTTCTGGATGCGGCCGCCAATCATCTTCTCGATGATCTCGGCGGGCTTACCGGACTCAGCGGCCTGGGCGATAAAGATCTCCTTCTCTTTTTCGATCAGTGCCGAATCGACATCGGCCTCGGAAACGGCGGTCGGCTTGCTGGCGGCGATGTGCATGGCGACATCGCGGGCCAGCTCGACGCTGCCACCGCTCATGTCGACCATCACCCCGATGCGCGTGCCGTGCAGGTAGCTGGCGAGCAGGCCTTCAGTATTGAACAGCTGGAAGCGACGCACGCTCATATTCTCGCCGATCTTGGCGATCAGGCGCTTGCAGGTATCGGCCACACTCTCACCGCCAGACATACCGGTAGCCAACAGGGCATCGAGATCGGCTGGCCGGCCGGCCAGGGCAACCTGCGCCACTTCATCACAGAAGTTCCTGAAGTCATCACCCTTGGTCACGAAATCGGTCTCGCAGTTCACCTCGACCATGACGCCCTGCTTGCCGTCATCGCTAATCTTCACTACCACCAGACCATCGGCGGCGATACGACCTGCCTTCTTGTCGGCCTTGGCCAGACCGGTCTTGCGCATCAGCTCGATGGCACCCTCCATATCGCCGTCAGTCTCAACCAGTGCCTTCTTGCACTCCATCATGCCGGCGCCGGTGCGCTCACGCAGCTCCTTAACCAGTGCAGCGGTAATAGCCATCTCTGAGGTCCTCTATAATCTGTCGTGTTTAAATTTGCATACCGTCCTGCCTCGAAAAACAACAGAGGCAGGCCGTAAAATAGTTTTAAAAAAGGGGGCTGGGCCCCCTTGATTGTTACAACGAAGGCGCGGCGATCACGCCTCGCCCGCGGCCTCTTCGGCCACTTCGACAAACTCGTCGCGGCTGCTGCCGGTGGTGGCACTGGAGGCACGGCCTTCCAGTACGGAGTTGGCCACACCCTGGGCATACAGGGTGATCGCGCCAATGGAGTCATCGTTACCGGGGATAATGTAGTCCACACCCTCGGGGCTGCAGTTGGTATCGACAATCGCAATCACCGGAATACCCAGCTTTTTCGCCTCGCTGATGGCGATCTTCTCGTGACCCACATCGATCACGAACATCGCATCGGGCAGACCGCCCATATCCTTGATCCCGCCAAGGCTGCGCTCCAGCTTCTCCAGCTCGCGACGGCGCATCAGCGCCTCTTTCTTGGTCAGACGATCCAGGGAGCCATCGGCATCCATCGCCTCCAGATCCTTCAGGCGCTTAATCGACTGCTTCACCGTTTTGTGGTTGGTGAGCATGCCGCCGAGCCAGCGGTGGTTGACGAAGGGCATACCGGCACGCTCCGCCTCCTGCTTGATCAGGTCGCTGGCCTGGCGCTTGGTGCCTACAAACATGATGTTGCCCTTCTTGGCCGCCAGCTTGGCGATGAAGTTCATCGCGTCGTTATAGAGCGGCAGGGACTTTTCGAGGTTGATGATGTGGATCTTGTTACGGTCGCCGAAGATGAAGGGAGCCATCTTGGGATTCCAGTAACGGGTCTGGTGACCAAAGTGAACACCGGCCTCCAGCATTTGACGCATTGTGACGCTAGCCATAAGTAGTTAACTCCTGGTTTGGGTTAGTCCTCCATGTGCCGGGATGTCCAACCCCTCATTCGTGTTAGTTGCATGAGGGGCACCCGGACAGACCCTGTCGGCACATGTGTGGATTTCGGTTTGGCGGCCAATCCGCCTCCCCAATTTTTGGTTTGCCTATTTCAGCCGCGCTTTATACCATAACCCTCCCCATTCAACAACGACGGAGCCACTTTTTTCGCACCCCTGGGCAATCCACACCAGCCCTCACTGCGTTCGGGAGAAGCCAGTAAAATCAACGACATGAGCGTAAAAATCAAAACCGCCGCCGAGATCGAAAAAATGCGCATCGCCGGCCGGCTGGCCGCCGAAGTACTGGAGATGATCGCCCCCCACGTTCAGCCCGGGGTGAGTACTGACGAGTTGAACCGCCTCTGTCATGATTACATCGTCAACCAGCAGCAGGCGATCCCCGCACCACTCAATTACCACGGCTTTCCCCGCTCCATCTGCACCTCGATCAACCATGTGGTCTGCCACGGCATCCCCGCCGACAAGGTGCTGAAGAGGGGCGACATCGTCAATCTCGACATCACCGTCATCAAGGATGGTTATCACGGCGACACCAGCCAGATGTTTTTTATCGGCGAACCCTCGGTCAAGGCCCGGCGTCTGGTGGAGATCGCCCGCGAGTGCCTGGTACTGGGAATTAACATGGTCAAACCCGGGGTTCGCCTGGGAGATATCGGCCACGCCATCCAGCAGCACGCCGAGGGCAACCACTACTCGGTGGTGCGTGAATATTGCGGCCACGGCATCGGCCACGAATTTCACGAGGAGCCGCAGGTGCTGCACTACGGCAGCCCCGGCAGCGGCATCGAACTGCGCCCCGGCATGACCTTCACCATTGAACCGATGATCAATGCCGGCAGTCGCCACGTCAGCCTGCTGCGCGACAATTGGACCGTCGTGACCAAGGATCGCAGCCTTTCGGCACAGTGGGAGCACACCCTGCTGGTCACCGCAGAGGGGGTCGAGGTACTGACCCTGCGTCAGGGTGAGGTAATTTAGGGTGACATCGGGGCCGGCGGAACCGCTGTTCGAGGCCGCCATCTTTGACGCCGAACTGAGCGCCACCACCCAACCCGTCAAGCTGTTCCGCGATACCCTGCGCCGCGCACGCGCGCTGCTGGAACAGCGTTTTCACGCACACGAAGATGTCGTCGCACTGGTGACCCACCACGCGCAATTCATCGACCAGCTACTGGTGCGCGCCTGGCGCTATCACCTGGGCGAGGCCAGCAGCGAGATCGCCCTGGTGGCAGTGGGTGGCTACGGCCGTGGCGAGCTCCACCCCCACTCCGATATCGACATCATGCTCCTCGCCGAGGAGCCGGCACTAGGCGCCCATGGCGCGGCGCTGGAGCGCTTCCTGCTGATGATGTGGGATATCGGCCTCGATATCGGCCACAGCGTGCGCACCCCGCACGACTGCATTGAACAGGGGCGCGAGGATATCACCGTCGCCACCAATATCATGGAGGCGCGCCTGCTCAGCGGCCCCGAACCGCTCTTCCAGGCGATGCGCGAAAGCACCAACCGGCACCACCTCTGGCCGGGGCGCGACTTCTTCCAGGCCAAGTGGGAGGAGCAGATCGCCCGCCACCACAAGTTCCACGACACCGCCTACAATCTCGAACCCAACGTCAAGGAGGGGCCGGGGGGGCTGCGCGATATCCAGATGATCGGCTGGGTCGCCAAGCGCCACTTCGGCTGCGAGACCCTGGACGGACTGGTGGAGCACCACTTCCTCACCGAGGAGGAGTACCAGGCACTCATCGCCGGACAGAGCTTCCTCTGGCGCGTGCGTTTCGGCCTGCATCTGCTGGCAAAACGGCGCGAGGATCGCCTGCTGTTCGACCACCAGCGCAACCTGGCCACCCTGTTTGGCTATGAGGACGATACGCAACATCTGGCGGTCGAACACTTCATGAAGGCCTACTACCGCACGGTAATGGAGCTGCAACGCCTGAACGAGATGCTGCTGCAGCTGTTTCAGGAGGAGATCCTCTATGCCAGCGAATCGGAGAGCCCCAAGCCAATCAACCCGCGTTTCCAGAGCCGCAAGGGCTTTATCGAGGCGGTCAACGACAGGGTCTTCCTCCACACCCCCTTCGCACTGCTGGAGATCTTTTTAATCCTGGCGCAGCAGCCGGCCCTCAAGGGGGTGCGGGCCAACACCATCCGTCTCATTCGCCGCCACCGCCACCTCATTGATGAGGGGTTTCGTCACGACCTGCGCTGCCGTGCGCTATTCATGGAGCTGCTGCGCCAGCCCCAGGGGATCACCCACCAGCTGCGGCGCATGAACCGTTACGGCATCCTCGCCCACTACCTGCCGGTCTTTGGCCATGTGGTCGGGCTGATGCAGCACGACCTGTTTCACGTCTACACCGTGGATGAGCACACCCTCACCGTGGTGCGCAACCTGCGCCGCTTCACCATCGCCGAGCACCACCACGAATTCCCGCTCTGCAGCAAGGTGAGCCTGCAACTGGCCAAACCGGAGCTACTCTACATTGCCGGCCTGTTTCACGATGTCGCCAAGGGGCGCGGCGGTGACCACTCGGTGCTGGGGGCCGCCGAGGCGACAGCATTCTGCCAGCAGCATGGACTGAGTGCGTACGACACCAACCTGGTGAGCTGGCTGGTGCGCCACCACCTCATTATGTCGACCACCGCCCAGCGCAAGGACATCTCCGATCCGGAGGTGATCAACCAGTTCGCCAGCCAAATCGGTAACGAGAAATATCTCGACTATCTCTACCTGCTCACCGTCGCCGACATCCGCGCCACCAGCCCCACGGTGTGGAACTCCTGGAAGGATGCGCTGCTTGCCGAGCTCTACCATGTCACCCACAAGGCGCTGCGCCGCGGCCTCTCCAACCCAATGATGCAGGGTGAGATGATCAGTGAACGCAAGCGCGAGGCGCTCAAGCAGCTCAAGCTGCAGCGGGTTACCGACACCCAGATCGAGGGTTTCTGGCAGCGGCTCGGCGAGGAGTATTTCCTGCGCTACTCCGGCAGCGAGATCGCCTGGCACACCCGGGCGGTGCTGGAACACGGCAACAACCCGGAACCCCTGGTGGTACTGCGCCAGCAGACCGAGCGCGGCGGCACCGAGATCTTTCTCTACACCCCGATCCGCGGCTTTCAGTTCACCACCAGCACCACCCTGCTCGACCAGCTCGGCCTTAACATCGTCGATGCGCGCATCCTCCCCTCGCGCGACAACTACACCGTCGACACCTATATCGTGCTGGAGAACAACGGCGAGCCCATTACCGGACGCCAGCGCCTCAACGAGATCAAGAGCCAGCTGCAGTGGCTGCTCTCCAATCCCGAACAGGCCCCCGCCAAGGTACACCGCCGCGTGGCACGCCAGCTCAGCCACTTCCCCATCCCGCCACGGGTCATCTTTCACGACGATCCCCACAACGAGCGCACCATCATGGAGGTGGTTGCCTCCGACCGCCCCGGCCTGCTCTCGGTCATCGCCAGGGTGATGGCCGAGTGCCGGATCAAGCTGCAAAACGCCAAGGTCTCCACCCTCGGTGAACGGGTGGAGGATATCTTTTTCATTACCGATGAGCACAATCTGCCGCTGCACAGCGCCGGAAGGCGAGCGTTACTGGAGGGGAAAATCCTCCAGGCACTCGAAAGTTGACGCCCAAGACAGGCTCCGCACATTCGGCAACGGCATGGTTTATGACACTCTCCACATACCTTATAATGCGCTGCCTATTTCCGCATAAAGCAGAGTGATGAACCCGGATCTGAAGCGACTGCAGCCCTATCCCTTCGAGAAGCTCAACCGGCTGAAGGACGGGGTGACGCCGGCAGCAAAGCCCCCTATCGCCCTCTCCATTGGCGAGCCCAAACACCAGCCGCCGGGCTTTGTGGTGGAGGAGCTAATCACCCACCTGCATGGCCTCTCCAGCTACCCGCTGACCAGGGGGAGTGACGCGCTGCGCCGGGCGATCGCCGGCTGGCTCACCCGCCGCTTTGCCCTGCCCGAGGGGAGCATCGACGCCGAACAGCATGTATTACCAGTGGCCGGCACCCGCGAGGCGCTCTTCGCCTTCGCCCAGGCGGTGGTGGATCGCACCGCCAACGGTTCAGGAGATCCCCTGGTGCTCTGCCCCAACCCCTTTTACCAAATCTACGAGGGGGCGGCGCTGCTGGCGGGGGCCGTGCCCTGGTTTATGAATACTGGCCCTGAGAACGGCTTTCTGCCCGATCTGGAGGCGGTGCCGGATGCGGTGTGGCAGCGCTGCCAGCTCATCTACCTCTGCAGCCCCGGCAACCCCACCGGTGCGGTGGCGGATATCGATACCCTGCAGAGGCTCATCCGCCTCGCCGACGAGCACGACTTCATCATCGCCTCCGATGAGTGCTACTCCGAACTCTATTTTGATGTCCCACCCCCCGGTCTGCTGCAGGCGGCGGCGCAGATGGGACGCACCGGGTATGAACGCTGTGTGGTATTCCACTCACTCTCCAAACGCTCCAACCTGCCGGGGCTACGCTCCGGCTTTGTCGCCGGGGATGCGGCGGTGCTGGCCGCCTTTCTCAAATACCGCACCTACCATGGCTGCGCCCTGCCACCCCACACCCAGGCGGCCAGCAGCGCCGCCTGGGGTGATGAGGCGCATGTGGCGACCAACCGTGAACGCTACCGCCAAAAGTTCGATGCGGTGCTGGCGATTCTGCAACCGGTGATGGCGGTGGAGCGGCCCGATGCCGGTTTCTATCTGTGGGCGAAGAGCGCCCCCCTGAGTGATACCGAATTTGCCAAACAACTATTTGCACAACAGAACGTCACCGTGCTCCCTGGCAGCTACCTCTCACGCGAGGCCCACGGTATCAACCCCGGCAGCGGCCGGGTGCGCATGGCACTGGTGGCCGAACTGGACGAATGCATTGAGGCGGCACGGCGCATCCGCGACTTCATAACATCCCTTTAATGAATCAAGAACAGTACTCAGGAGAAACTCCGTGGACGACATCAAAAACGTCATAGAACAGGCCTTTGAACAGCGCGCCGAGATCACCCCACGTCAGGTTGATGCCCAGGTGAAGGAGGCGGTCAACGAAGCGATTCGCCTGCTCGACAGCGGTGAGGCGCGTGTTGCCGAACGTCGCGGTGTGGGTGACTGGGTGGTTAATGAGTGGCTGAAGAAGGCGGTACTGCTCTCCTTTCGCATCAATGACAACGTCGTGATGGATGGCGGCTTTACCCACTACTACGACAAGGTGCCCTCCAAGTACGCCGGGCTGAGCGCGAACGAACTGGCCAGGGGCGGCGTGCGCGTGGTGCCACCGGCCACCGCCCGCCGGGGTGCCTACATCGCCCCCGGTGCGGTGCTGATGCCCTCCTATGTCAACATCGGCGCCTATGTCGACTCCGGCACCATGGTCGACACCTGGGCCACCGTCGGCTCCTGCGCCCAGATCGGCAAGAAC
>JAPHSX010000006.1 GCA_026196575.1 Gammaproteobacteria bacterium
CGCCAGGTGATCGGATCTATACAGATTCTATGCCTGGATGTACTAGACGGCGAGCGATTTGCCAGTGTGCCTTGGGACGACTTTTTCATGGGTGCGCAGGCCCTCTCTCCTGACCACCCTACGCTTGCTCGGGAGGTTGTTTCGACCGAGGATGGCAAGCCTGTTTATGTGAAGCCAAAGTCGGGGCAACTTGCGAAGGTGGCTGCGCAGTATCGTGATGAACTCGATAGCTTCCTGGTCGAGTTACGCAGCCGCCAGTATTCCATTCGTACGGAACAAAGTTATGAAAATTGGATATTACGCTTCCTGGCCAGCCACCAGGAGTTGCCGGTCAGCCAGATGACCGTGCAGCATGTAAAGCGCTTTCTCAATGATCTGGTTATCCACGGAAATGTGGCGGCAAGCACCCAGAATCAGGCATTAAATGCCTTGGTGTTCTTTTTTCGCGAGGTGCTGGGACGTGATCAGTTCGAGTTGGGTGAGCTAGTCTACAGCAAGCGCCAAAAACGGCTGCCGGTGGTTTTGACACGCGATGAGGCCAGATCTCTTCTTGCGCAGCTTGATGGAAGTGCCTGGCTGATAGCGTCACTGCTTTATGGCTGTGGCTTGCGCTTGGCCGAGTGTATTCGGCTGCGCGTGCAGGATCTGGATTTTGGTTACAAGCTGATCATGGTTCGCGATGGCAAGGGGGGCAAGGACAGGCGGGTTCCCATGCCTGAACGCTGCATCGAACCACTGCAAAAGCAGCTTGAAGCGGCTAGACAACAGCACGAGGAAGATCTGGCGCTGGGTTTTGGTGAGGTGTTTTTGCCTCACGCGCTGGCGCGAAAGTATCCTTCCGCTCCTCGTGAGTGGCGCTGGCAGTACATTTTTCCCGCCTCGCGCCTCTCGGTTGATCCGCGTACCGGCCAAACACGCCGCCATCATTTACACGAAACGGGCGTTCAGCGGATGATCAAGACGGCAACGCAACGTGCGCGGATTAACAAGAAAGTTTCTGTCCATACCCTGCGCCACTCCTTCGCTACCCATCTGCTGGAATCCGGCTACGACATCCGCACGGTGCAGGAGCTATTGGGGCATAAGGACGTGTCCACCACTATGATCTATACCCATGTGCTCAATACCCCTGGGATCGCGGTACGCAGCCCGATGGATATGTAGAACAAGAACATTTCGGCGCACACGGCGCACCCTATCAGAAAGCCGGGTCGGCAAGAGCCGCGCCCTGCGCGACACCACACCACGACTGACACAAGGGTATGGAAAGGTACCCGCCGCCGCGCTATGTTGAGAGGTGACCCCAGCCAAAGGAGGAGTGGATGTCTCGCCGCACCATCACCGTCGACGGCAATGAAGCCGCCGCCCGCATCGCCCACCTCTGCAACGAGGTGATCGCCATCTACCCCATCACCCCCGCCTCGCCGATGGGCGAGCACGCCGACGCCTGGTCGGCACAGGGGAAGGAGAACCTGTGGGGCTCAGTGCCGCAGATCATTGAGCTGCAGAGCGAGGGGGGGGCTGCCGGGGCGATCCACGGTGCGCTGCAAAGCGGTGCCCTCGCCACCACCTTTACCGCCTCGCAGGGGCTGCTGCTGATGCTGCCCAATATGTACAAGATCGCCGGTGAGCTGAGCCCGACGGTGTTTCATATCGCCTGCCGCTCGCTGGCCGCCCAGGCACTCTCCATCTTTGGCGATCACAGCGACATCATGGCGGCGCGCGGCACCGGCTTTGCCATGCTGGGGGCCAATTCGGTACAGCAGGTGATGGATATGGCGCTTATCGCCCAGGCGGCAACGCTGCAGGGCCGTGTGCCGATCCTCCACTTCTTCGATGGCTTTCGCACCTCGCACGAGGTGGCGCGCATCGAGGAGGTGGCAGAGGAGACGGTGCGGGCGATGCTGGATGATGCACAGATCACCGCCCACCGGGAGCGGGCGCTAAACCCTGAGCACCCGGTGGTGCGCGGCACCTCACAAAATCCCGATGTCTATTTTCAGGCGCGCGAGAGCGTCAACCGCTACTACCTGGCGATGCCGCAGGTGGTGCAGGCGTGCATGGAGCGCTTCGCTGAATTGACCGGACGCCGCTACCAACTCTTCGAGTACCACGGCGCGGCGGATGCCGAGCGGGTGATCATCCTGATGGGCTCCGGCGTGGAGACGGCGATCGAGACGGTGGAGGAGCTGAACCTCGCCGGTGAACGGCTGGGGGTAGTGGCGGTGCGGCTCTATCGTCCCTTCGATGCGGCCGCCTGTATCGCCGCCCTCCCCGCCACCACCCGCGCCATCGCGGTGCTCGATCGCTGCAAGGAGCCGGGGGCGGACGGTGAACCGCTCTACAAGGATGTGGCCACTGCCCTGATGCAGCAGTTTGCGGCAGGCCAGAGCGCGTTTGGCCAGATGCCGAGGCTTATCGGCGGGCGCTACGGCCTCTCCTCCAAGGAGTTCACCCCCGGCATGGTAAAGGGGGTATTCGATGAGCTGGCTAAAGAGCAACCGAAAAGCGGCTTTACCATCGGCATCGACGACGATGTGACCCACACCAGCCTCGACTGGGATGAGCGCTTTCGCACCGGGGCGACCACCGAGACGGTCAACGCCCTTTTCTATGGCCTGGGATCGGACGGCACGGTGAGCGCCAACAAGAACTCGATCAAGATCATCGGCGAGTGCACCGCGTTGCAGGCCCAGGGCTACTTTGTCTACGACTCCAAAAAGTCCGGCGCGGTCACCGTCTCGCACCTGCGCTTCGGGCCTCAACCGATCCGCTCCAGCTATCTCATCGGTGATGGCGATGCGCAGTTCATCGCCTGCCACCAGGAGCTCTTCCTTGAGCGCTACCCGATCCTCGACAAGGCGGCGGCGGGCGGCACCTTTTTGCTCAACAGCAGCAGCGCGCCCGAGGCGGTGTGGGCCACCCTGCCGCGCACCCTGCAACAGCAGATCATCGACAAGCGGCTGCGCTTTTTTGTCATCGACGCCTACCGGATTGCCGCAGAGAATGAGCTGGGGCAGCGCATCAACACCATCATGCAGTGCGCCTTCTTCGCCCTGGTGGAGCTGCTGCCGATGGCGCAGGCGATCGACGCCATCAAACAGGCGGTGGAGGAGAGCTATGGCAAGCGCGGCCGCGAGATTATCGAGCGTAACTTTGCCGCCATCGATGCGAGCAGCGCGGGGCTGCAGCAGGTCACTGTGCCGGCCACGGCACAAAGCCAGCTGGAACGGGCGCCGACCGTCGCCGCCCAGGCACCGGAGTTCATCCGCCAGGTAACCGCCGAGATCATCGCCGGGCGCGGCGACCGCCTGCCGGTCAGTCTGCTGCCGGCCGACGGCACCTGGCCCAACGGCAGCAGCGCCTGGGAGAAGCGCAACCTGGCGCAGGAGATCCCGGTATGGGACGAGGTGCTCTGCATCCACTGCGGCAAGTGTCCCTTCGTCTGTCCCCATGGGGTGATCCGCAGCAAGGTGTTCGACCCGGCACTGACCGGTGACGCACCGCCCAGCTTCAAACACGTGCCGGTACGGGGCAAGGAGTTTCCCGAGGGGTGGCACATCAGCTATCAGGTGGCACCGGAGGATTGCACCGGCTGCGCCCTCTGCGTCGATATCTGCCCGGTGAAGGACAAGGAGGTCGCCGGACGGCGCGCCCTGAACATGGCCCCGCAGCCGCCGCTGCGCGCACAGGAGCGCGACAACTGGGCCTTCTTCCTCACCCTGCCGGAGTACGACCGCACTGCCCTCACCCTAAGCAAGATGAAGGAGGCGATGATCACCCAGCCACTGTTCGAGTTCTCCGGCGCCTGCTCCGGTTGTGGCGAGACCCCCTACCTGAAACTGGCCAGCCAGCTCTTTGGTGATCGCATGGTAGTGGCCAACGCCACCGGCTGCTCCTCCATCTACGGCGGCAACCTGCCCACCACGCCGTGGGCAAAAAATAACGAGGGACGTGGCCCGGCCTGGAATAACTCCCTGTTCGAGGATAATGCGGAGTTCGGGCTGGGGATGCGTGTGGCCATCGACCAGCAGCGCGACTACGCCTTCGCCCTGCTTGAGCGGCTGCATGATGAGATCGGTGAGGAGCGTGTCACGGCACTGCGGCACGCCGACCAGGGCAGTGAGGCCGGAATTCGTGACCAGCGCGAGCGGGTCGCCGAGCTGCGCGACAAACTCAAAACCTGCGAACGCCCCGAGGCGCGCTGGCTGGAGGCGGTGGCCGAGCAGTTAATCAAAAGGAGCGTCTGGATCGTCGGCGGCGACGGCTGGGCCTACGACATCGGCTTTGGCGGTCTGGACCATGTGCTGGCCGCCGGGCGCGACGTCAACATCCTGGTACTCGACACCGAGGTCTACTCCAACACCGGCGGCCAGACCTCCAAGGCGACGCCACGCGGCGCGGTGGCCAAGTTCTCCGCCGGCGGAAAGCCGACGGCGAAGAAGGACCTGGCGATGATCGCCATGAGCTACGAAAACGTCTACGTGGCACAGGTGGCCTATGCGGCCAAGGATGTGCAGACCCTGAAGGCCTTTCAGGAGGCCGAATCCTACCCCGGCACCTCGATCATCATCGCCTACGCCCCCTGTATCGCCTGGGGCAACGACCTGGCCGACAATCACCAGATGCAGGACCTGGCAGTGCGCAGCGGCCACTGGCCACTACTGCGCTACGATCCGCGACGGCTTGAGCAGGGACTCAATCCGCTGCAGCTCGACTCCAAGGCCCCGAGCATCGCCTATCGGGACTTTGTCGCTAACGAGGTGCGCTTCAACATGCTGTGGCGCACTCACCCGGCCGAGGCAGAGCAGTTTCTTGACGCCTCGCAACACGAGGCGATGGCGCGCTACCACCACTACGAACAACTGGCCGCGCTGGCCCCCGGCGTGGGGCAGAGTGCGGCGGAAGAGAAAGAGAAGGAGTAGCCCGTGGATCTTCGTACCCGTTATCTGGGACTGGAGCTGGCAAACCCGCTGGTTCCCTCCGCCTCGCCGCTATCCCGTGACCTCGACATGGCCCGACGGCTGGAGGATGCGGGCGCCGCGGCACTGGTGATGTACTCGCTCTTTGAGGAGGAGCTGCATCCCACCCTGCTGCCGCCCCATGAGTTCGGCCACGTCGAGGCACAGAGCTATCTGCCCCTCCCCGCGCATCCGGCCGCGGCGCTGGATAGCTATCTGGAGCAGATAGCGGCGTTGAAACGGAGACTGCAGATCCCCGTGATCGCCAGTCTCAACGGCAGCTCACGCAACGGCTGGGTGGAGTGTGGCAGAGAGCTGGTCGAGGCCGGGGCCGATGCGCTGGAGCTCAACCTCTACACCATCGCCGCGGAGGTAGAGACCGATAGCCAGCAGCAGGAGCAGCACTACCTTGCGCTGCTCGCGCAGTTGCGCGGGGTGGTGACGGTGCCGATCACGGTCAAGCTCTCCCCCTACTTCACCGCCCTGGCCAACATGGTGGCATCGCTGGAGGCGGCGGGGGCAAACGGGGTCGCGCTGTTCAACCGTTTCTACCAGCCCGATATCGACACCGGCACCCTGCGCCTCACGCCGCGCCTGCAGCTCTCCCACCCCGGTGACACCCTGCTGGCGATGCGCTGGCTGGGGATCCTGCACGGCAAGGTTGGCCTCTCGCTGGCCGCCACCGGCGGCATTCACTCGGCCGAGGATGCCATCAAAATGTTGCTGGCCGGGGCCGATGTCACCCACCTCTGCAGCGCCCTGCTGCGGCACGGACCACGGCACCTGAGCGAGATCCTGCGCGGCATGGAGCAGTGGCTGGCAGAGAGCCCCTATGAGTCGCTGGAGATGCTGAAGGGGTCACTGGCCCATCGCCATGCCGGGACGGACTCGGCCTACGAGCGGGCCAGTTATGTGAGGATGCTGGGGAGCTATGCCCTCAATCCAACGCAGTGGGAGTAGCCAGACGATCGTTCAGAGCAGCGGCGGTGCTGAACACCTCACCACTGTGTGCCACCAGTTCGACCCGAAATGGGCCGTCTGCGGCAGGTAGTAGAAACCCGGCCAGATAACCGAAACTGTCCCACCCAGACACCGCGCAATCGCCCCCCAGCTGATGACACAGATGGCCACTCGCCCGTGCCGCGGCTGCGGCCGGCAACTTGCGATCATGCTTGAGCCAGATTTGAAATTGATTCGGGCCGCAGGCAACGACGAGGGCAGGCTCGCAGCCACTGAGTCTGGCCCGCTGCACCTGCGCATGGTTGAGGCCGCTCACCAGCGAGAGTCCGTGTTCACCATGCGGGCGAAACTCGATACGGTTGCCCTTCGCGTTCTTCTCGTTAAGCCACTCCAGGATCTCCTTGACCTGCACCAGAAACAGCTCGTCGCGTTGCTCCACCACCCGGCCTTGGGGATTGACGATACGCAGGTCAAAACGGCTCGTCTCCATGGCACGCAACTGCTTCTCGACCACGGCCACATATCGGAAGGGTTTCTCCATCATCACACCTCATCACCCCTGTCATGGCGAGCCCGTCCCATGACTAACGTTGCGCCCGTTTTGTCAGCATAGCGCGAAATTCCGCAAGCGGGCGGTGAATGGTGTGACAGCGGGCGCAGATGAAGGCGCCGATCTTCCCCAGATTACCGTCGACCTGTTTGCCATCCTGCGCCGCAATGCCATCGAGCAGATCGCTCTGGTAGCGATCACTCGCGGCGGAGAAGATCCTGGCGCGGCTCTCACTCTCCTGGTGACACTGCGCACAGGAGTCGGCGGCAAGTGTCAGCAGGCGCTGTAACTCCTTTCCGGCCTCGCTGGCCCGCTGCGGCTGCTGGTCCTCGTGAAAGATCTTCACCTGATTGACCGCCCGGCTCATCGCCGCCATCAGCTCCTTGTGGCTCAGCCCCTCGTTCGCACCGTTCGCGATGGTGATGGCGCCAAAATCGGGACCGCGATAGAGGATACTGGTTACCGTCCGGTACTCGTTGTGACAGGAACGGCACGAGGTACGCACCTTGCCCAGCGCATGCCGTACCCCCTCCATATCGCCCTGCACTGCCGCCTGGCGCATCCGCCCCGACCACTCCAGCTCCAGCTCGTCCCGCCACTCCGGCACCATCTCGCCCAGCCTCTCATAGGCGGTAGCAAAATCGTCGGCCCACTTCGCCAGCCGCTGCGGTTCGCCGCGCTCGACATACTCCTCCAGGGCCTGCATCGAGCGGCGCAGCGAGAACATGGTGTGCAACCAGACCTGACGCTTGTTCTGAGGCTTGTACCACTGTGCCAGCGAGGCGGGCGGCAACTTGACTACCAGCTCCTCGGCTCTGGTCGTCTGATGTGTGAACAGCAGCAGAAAAAAGGCGCCACACAGCAGCGCGGGGGTAAGGCGTGAGTTGGTCATCGTGGCCTCCAAAGTCGTGGCAAGCGGTGCAAAGGCTGGTTATTCGAACATGCGCAGTATGCCGGATGCCTTGTCATAGGTCTCCTGATACTCCAGCTCGCAACGGGAGTCGACCACGATGCCACCACCGGCGGAAAAATGGAGCGTGCCGTGCTGGTAGAGCGCGGTGCGGATCGCAATGTTGCAATCCATCCTCCCCTCATAGCCGATATAGCCGATGCTGCCGCAGTAGATGCCGCGGCGCTGCGGCTCCAGCTCCTCGATGATCTCCATCGCCCGGCGCTTGGGGGCGCCGGTGATCGAGCCGCCGGGAAAGCAGTGGCGCAGCAGACTCAGGGCATCCTCCGACGGATTGAGCTCCCCTGTCACCACACTCACCAAGTGGTGCACGGTGGCATAGTGCTCGATGGCAAAGAGTTGTGGCACCTGAATCGAACCGGGACGGCAACACTTGCCCAGGTCGTTGCGCAGCAGATCGACGATCATCAGATTCTCCGCCCGATCCTTGCTGCTCTGGCACAACTCCTCGACCAGCAAACTATCCTCATGCGCCTCACTGCGGCGGGGGCGCGTCCCCTTGATTGGACGGGTCTCCACCTGCCCGCCCTCAAGGCGCAAAAAACGCTCTGGCGAGGAGCTGAGGATCTGCCCAAAGGGGGTGTTGAGATAGGCGGCGAACGGGGCGGGGTTGTTGCGCCGCAGTTTGCAGTAACCGGCCCAGGGGGAACCACTCACCGCCAGCGAAAAACGCTGGGCAAAATTGACCTGATAACAGTCCCCCTCGCGCAGGTAGTGCTGGATGCGCGAGAAGCCGGCGCGGTAGTCGTCCCAGGTCATATTGGCACGCACCGCCCCGGCGGCGGCAAAGTGGTCGTCTGTCACTGGTCGCTCCAGCGCCTGCGCAAACAGGGCGATGAGTTGCGGCCAGTCCGCATGGGTGCCCGCGTGGTGTCCCGCTGAAAGCAGCTGGCAGCGCTGCTCCTGATGGTCGCACACCAGTGCCCAGTCGTAGATGCCGACCGCCATCTCGGGCAGCGCCAGGTCATCGTCCGCCTGCGCCGGCAACGGCTCAATGCGCCGCGCCAGGTCGTAGCCAAAGTAGCCGACCGCGCCACCGCTAAAGGGTGGCGGCATGTCGTCCGTCGCGGGCTCGCTGAACAGGAGCTGCCGCAACAGACTAAAAGGGTCATCCGTGGAGCAGCGCTGCTTGCCGTCGCTCACGATTTCGGTGCTTGCGCCACGCGTCACCAGGGTGGTGTGCGGGCGGGCGACCAGAATATCGTAGCGCCCCAAAGCCCCTCCCTGGCCACAGCTGTCCAGCCACATCGCCCACGGTTCATGGCTCACAACGGCGAACAGGCGGGTGCAATCCGGGGTGTAGGGCAGCGGGTGCGAAAGCGAGCTATTCATCGGGAAAGATTCAATTTGTCTGAGGCCAGCGGTGACGGCACACCCTCTCCTTGCCAACCATGGCGTTGCAAAGGGCGGTGAACAAGAAGTGAGGGACGTAAAAAAGGGCCTGCCAATAACTTGGTAAGCCCTTTGTTATCCGACCAACATATTGGTCGGGGCGAGAGGATTCGAACCTCCGACCCCTTGCACCCCATGCAAGTGCGCTACCAGGCTGCGCTACGCCCCGGAGAAGGGACACGGGTTCCCTCATCAAGAAGCCGCGCATATTACACTAGATGGGGACGGATGAGAACAGACCGGGGAGAAAAAATCAGCGCCGGAGAATATCCAGCACCTCTTCCAGTTCACTGCGCAGCTGGCGGATGATCTGCTGACTCTGATTGGCGTCCTGCTTCACATCCTCGCTCTCGAACTGTTGGCGCGCACCACCAATGGTGAAGCCCTGTTCGTAGAGCAGTGAGCGAATCTGACGGATGATGAGCACATCCTGGCGCTGATAGTAACGGCGATTGCCACGGCGCTTTACCGGCTTGAGTTGGGTAAACTCCTGCTCCCAGTAACGCAACACATGCGGCTTGACGTTGCACAGCTCGCTCACCTCACCGATGGTGAAGTAACGCTTGCCCGGAATTGGCGGTAATTCGTTATTGTTGCTGGGTTCCAGCATACGCCTCTACCCTCGCCTTTAGTTTCTGTCCTGGCCTGAAGGTGACCACGCGTCGCGCGGTGATCGGGATCTCCTCACCGGTCTTGGGATTCCTTCCCGGGCGCTCGTTCTTGTCGCGCAGGTCGAAATTACCAAAGCCGGAGAGCTTGACCTGATGCCCATTCTCAAGCGCAGCACGGATCTCTTCAAAAAACTGCTCTACCAGCTCCTTGGCCTCCCGCTTGTTGAGACCTAACTCTTCAAACAGGGTTTCAGCCATCGCCGCCTTCGTCAAAGCCATAGTTACTCTCTTAATACTGCCCCGAGTTCGTTTGCCAGGGTCGTCACTATCTGCTCGATAGCAGAATCAACTTCTTCATCGGTAAGAGTGCGTGATTGTGCCTGTAAGGTCAAGCCCAATGCGATACTTTTTCGTCCTGAATCAATATGTTCCCCCTGATAAACGTCAAACAGCTTTAAGTTCTGCAGGGTGTCGGGGGCGGCCCGGCGCGCGGCCTCGACAACCGCCGAGGCGGGGGTATGGCGCTCAAGAACCAGCGCAATATCCCGACGAATGGCCGGATATTTGGAGATTTCGCTGAATTTTGCGACGGTTCCCGAAAGAAGTGCCGCTGCCTCAATCTCGAAGAGGAAGGCGTGACCACTGAGCCCCAGCTGTGACTCCAGCGAGGGGTGCGCGGCCCCCAGCCACCCCACCGCCTTGCCATCGAGATAGATACGGGCCGACTGCCCCGGATGCAGGGCCGGGTGTGGCTCGGCACTAAAGGTAAAGGCATCGGGACGACCGCCCAGCGCCAGCAGCGCCTCCACATCCCCCTTCAGGTCGAAGAAATCGAGTTTCTGCTCGCTGGCGCCCCACTGCTCCGGCAACACCGGGCCAAAGAGGAGACCGGCCAGGACATTGTCCTGCTGGATCGCCCCCCCCTCCAGCGGAATGAAACGCAGGCCATACTCAAACAACCGCACCCGCCCCTGCTGGCGATTAAGATTGTGCTGCAGTACCGGCAGCAGACCGGCCCACAGGGTGGTGCGCATCACCGACATATCGGCGGAGATGGGATTGGCCAGGGCAATAGGGGAGCGCTGCGGGTCGAGCAGCTGCTGCATCTTCGGTTCGACGAAGGTGTAGGTGATCGCCTCCTGATACCCTCGTGCGACCAGTGCTGCCGCCAGGTCGCCCTTGCCCAACTGCGCCTCGGGGCACTCGCCCATGCGCAGTGCCGCCTGTGGACGTGTACTGGGAAGATTGCTGTAGCCGATAATGCGCCCGATCTCCTCGATCAGGTCTTCCTCAATGCTGATGTCAAAGCGGAAGGCCGGGGGGATCACCTGCCACCCCTCCCCTTTGGCCTCGACCTGCATATCAAGGCGGCGGAGGATCGCATCGATACTCTCCGCCGCTACACGGGTACCCAACACCCGCTCGATACGGGCATGGCGCAGGGTGATCGGTTGCACCTGGGGCAGAAACTGCGGTGCACAGACCTCGCTGACGGCACCGGCACTGCCCCCGGCGATCGCCAGCAGCAGTGCGGTGGCACGCTCCATCGCCTGCGTCGCCAGCTCGGGGGAGACCCCGCGCTCAAAGCGGTGCGAGGAGTCGGTATGCAGGCCGTAGCGGCGGGCACGGCCGGCAATACTGGCTGGCGTGAAGAAGGCACCCTCCAGGAAGATATCCCGAGTCGTATCACTCACTGCAGAGGCCGCCCCTCCCATCACCCCCGCCATGGCCAGTGCACCATTATCATCGGCAATCACCAAAGTCTCGCTATCCAGCGTGACCTCCTCCTCGTTGAGCAGGCGCAGCTTTTCACTCGCCGTGGCGAGGCGAACCTGAATACCCCCGCTGAGTTTGTCCAGATCGAAGGCATGCATCGGCTGCCCCAACTCCAGCAACACATAGTTGGTGACATCGACCACCGGACCCAGGCTGCGCGTACCACTGCGGCGCAGTCGCTCCTGCATCCACAGCGGTGTGGTGGCGGCAACATTGACACCGCGAATCACCCGCCCCAGATAGCGCGGGCACGCGGCCTGCGCTGACACCGTGATCGGCAGGATGTCGGCAATCGTCGCCGCCACGGCGGTACACGCTGGCCCCTGCACCTCGGCGTGGTTGAGCACGCCCGCCTCGCGGGCGATGCCGGCGATGCTCAGGCAGTCGCCGCGATTCGGCGTCAGCCCCAGCTCGATGGTGACATCGTCCAGCTGCAGATAGTCACGGAAATTATCCCCCACCGGGGCATCGGCGGGCAGCTCCAGCAAACCGGAGGAACTCTCGGCCAGACCCAGCTCGGAGGCGGAACAGAGCATGCCATTGGAGGGGACGCCGCGCAGCTTCGCCTTCTTGATCTTGAAGTCACCGGGCAGCTGGGCACCAACCACCGCACAGGCCACGCGCAGACCGGCGCGCACATTGGCCGCGCCGCAGACGATCTGTACCGGCTCCGCCTCGCCGACATTGACCTGGGTCACCCGCAGCTTGTCGGCGTCAGGGTGCGGCGCCACGCTCAGCACCTCGGCCACCACCACGCCACTAAAGGCCGCCGCCACCGGCTCCACCGCATCGACCTCAAGCCCGGCCATGGTCAGCTGATGACACAGCTCCCCGGTAGAGACCGAAGGATTGACCCACTCACGCAACCACTGTTCACTGAATTTCATATTGGGATAAACCTAAATCTACAATCTGTTAACCGCAAAGGTCGCCAAGGAACGCAAAGTACAACTTGCTCATCAATCTAGCTGCTTTCTACGCTTGAGCGCTGCTATTTCCGTCTTGACGACATGTACACTCTTTTTCTGTTCCTTTGCGCGACTTCGCGCACTTGGCGGTTTCTCATTTAAACTGCTGGAGGAAGCGCAGGTCGTTCTCGAAGAAGAGGCGCAGGTCATTCACGCCGTAACGCAACATCGCCAGCCGCTCGACCCCCATGCCGAAGGCAAAGCCCGTGTACTTCTCGCTGTCGATGCCCACATGCTGGAATACCTTGGGGTGGACCATGCCGCAACCCAGCACCTCGAGCCAGCCGGTGTGTGAGCAGACCCGGCAGCCGGCTCCGCCACACATCACGCACTGAATATCGGCCTCGGCCGAGGGCTCGGTGAAGGGGAAATAGGAGGGACGGAAACGTACCTCCAGGTCGCGTTCGAAGAAGTTGCGCAGGAAGTCATCGAGGATCCCCTTCAGGTCGGCAAAGCTTACCGCCTCATCCACCATCAGCCCCTCCACCTGATGGAACATCGGGGTGTGGGTCAGGTCGGAGTCACAACGGTAGACCCGTCCCGGGGCAATCACGCGCAGCGGCGGTTGCTGCTGTTCCATGGTGCGAATCTGTACCGGCGAGGTATGGGTACGCAACAGGGTGTGCGCATCAAAGTAGAAGGTATCGTGCATCGCCCGCGCTGGATGTGTCTCGGGGATATTGAGCGACTCGAAGTTGTGAAAATCGTCCTCGATCTCCGGCCCCTCGGCAACACTGAAACCCAGTTGCGTGAACAGCGCCTCGATCCGCCGCAGGGTCTGTGTCACCGGGTGCAGACCACCGGTGTGCTGGCCGCGTCCGGGCAAGGTCACATCCACCTTCTCCGACTCCAGACGGGCGTTGAGCTGTGCGTTTTGCAGCGTCTGCTTGCGCGCCTCAAGTAACCGCTGCACCTGCTCCTTGGCCTGGTTGATCACCTGACCGGCCGCAGGCCGCTCCTCCGGTGACAATTTTCCCAATGCCTTCATCTGCTCGGTGAAATAGCCTTTCTTGCCGAGATACTGCACGCGGATCTGATCCAGCGCCTGCAACTCCGCCGCCGCGGCAACCAACTTCTCCGCCTCGCTTACGAGTCCTGTCAACTCATCCACGCAAACATCTCCGAATTACCGGTGCCGCCACACGGGCCACACCTTTTATAAACCGTAAAATTGAAAAGGGGGAAGACTGTTCGGCCTTCCCCCTTTCACTGCCAATCCACCTGCCCTTATCACCGGTACGACCGGTGTAAGGAAAGAGTGATTAAGCCCGTGCCGCCCTGGATTGTTCAGCCAGTGCCGCAAAACAGCCTTTATCGGTGACGGCGATATCGGCGAGGATCTTGCGATCGATCTCGATACCGGCCTTTTTCAGACCGTTAATGAAGAGGCTGTAGGACAGACCGCACTCACGGGAGGCCGCGTTGATACGGGCGATCCACAGGGCACGGAACTGACGCTTGCGCTGACGGCGGTCACGATACTGGTACTGACCGGCCTTGATGACCGCCTGTTTGGCGACACGAAAGACATTCTTGCGACGGCCCTTATAGCCCTTGGCCAGCGCGATAACCTTCTTGTGCCTGGCGCGTGCTGTTACACCACGTTTTACTCTTGCCATTTACTCATCCTCCTCAAACGTAGGGCATCATGCGACGAACCATACGGACGTCGACGGCGGCAACCATTTCCGGCGAGCGTAACTGACGCTTACGCTTGGTCGGCTTTTTGGTGAGGATGTGGCGACGGAATGACTGGGAGCGTTTAAAACCCCCGGCACTGCGTGTGAAGCGCTTGGCGGCGCCTCGGTGTGTTTTGATTTTCGGCATTACTCAACTCCGCATTTCAAATGGAAAAAAACGCCACGTTTGTGACTGGACGCCTCCAGAGGGGCGGACAGTAGCGCGCTCGAAGCAGACCTACAAAACTGGTCTACTTCTTCTTTTTCGGGGCAATCAGCATCACCATTTGGCGACCTTCCATTCTCGGGAACTGTTCAACCGTTCCAAATTCTGCAAGGTCTCCCTCGACGCGCTTCAACAGATCGCGACCGAGCTCCTGGTGGGCCATTTCACGGCCACGGAACCGCAAGGTTACCTTGACCCTGTCCCCATCATTGAGGAAGCGTGTCAGGTTGCGTAGTTTGACCTGATAATCTCCCTCTTCCGTCCCAGGACGGAATTTGATCTCTTTTACCTGAACCTGTTTCTGTTTCTTCTTGGCGACCTGCTGCTTTTTACGCGTTTCGAAGATGAATTTGCCGTAGTTCATAATGCGGCAGACCGGCGGTTGGGCATCGGGGGAGACCTCAACCAAATCAAGATCGGCCTCTATGGCAATCTCCAGTGCCTGGGCAATCGGTACTACGCCAATTGCCTCGCCTTCAGCACCAATCAGGCGTACCTCAGGGACTCGAATCTCTTCGTTCAGGCGCGTTTGCTTCTCTTTAGCAGCGATGTCGTCAATCCTCCAAAACAGGTTTGCGTCCACGGTGCGCAATCTCGGAATGGAGCATCCCGGCAAACGCCTCAAGGGACATTGTGCCAAGGTCTTCACCCGTTCTGGTGCGTACCGCAACGGTGCGTTCCTCTACCTCACGGTCACCAATGACCAGCATGTAGGGAACACGGTGTAGCGTGTGCTCGCGGATCTTAAAGCCGATTTTCTCATTTCTCAAGTCGGATTTGATGCGAATGCCTTGTTTTTTAAGGTTTTGCTCGATTTCCGCGACAAATTCAGCCTGCCGATCGGTAATATTCATCACCACCGCCTGCAGCGGGGCCAGCCACAGCGGAAAGGCGCCGGCAAAGTTCTCGATGAGGATACCGATGAAACGCTCCATTGAACCGAGGATCGCCCGGTGCAGCATCACCGGCACCTGCTTGCTGCCATCCTCGGCAATATAGTAGGCATCAAGGCGGCCCGGCATGGAGAAGTCGACCTGAATGGTGCCGCACTGCCACACTCGGCCGAGACAGTCCTTGAGCGAAAACTCGATCTTCGGCCCGTAGAAGGCCCCCTCGCCCGGTTGCAGGTCCCACGGCAGCCCCTTGGTGTTGAGCGCCTGCTCCAGGGCGTGTTCCGCCTTGTCCCACACCTCGTCGGAGCCGACGCGCTGCTCGGGACGGGTGGAGAGCTTGATGATCACCTCATCGAAGCCGAAATCGGCATAGACCTGATATAGCAGGTCGATAAAGACCGACACCTCCGACTGGATCTGATCCTCGGTACAGAAGATGTGGGCATCGTCCTGGGTGAAGTTACGCACCCGCATGATACCGTGCAGGGTACCGGAGGGCTCATTGCGATGGCAGGAGCCGAACTCCGCCAGGCGCAGCGGCAACTCACGGTAGGACTTCAGGCCCTGATTGAAGATCTGCACATGGCAGGGGCAGTTCATCGGCTTGACCGCATAGTCGCGGTTCTCCGAATGGGTGGTGAACATCATGTCGCCGAACTTGTCCCAGTGGCCGGAGCGCTCCCACAGGGTACGATCCACCACCTGCGGGGTGCGGATCTCCTGATAGCCGTTCTGGCGGAATACGCCGCGCATGTACTGCTCCACCCCCTGCCACAGGGTCCAGCCGTTGGCATGCCAAAAGACCATCCCCGGCGCCTCCTCCTGGGTGTGGAACAGGTCGAGCTGGCGGCCGATCTTGCGGTGGTCACGCTTCTCCGCCTCCTCCAGGCGGTGCAGATACTCCTCCAGCGCCTTCTTGTCGCTCCAGGCGGTGCCGTAGATGCGGGTCAGCATCTCGTTTTTTGAGTCACCGCGCCAGTAGGCACCGGCCACCTTCATCAGCTTGAAGGCCTTGAGCTTGCTGGTGGAGGGCACATGCGGCCCGCGGCAGAGATCGGTAAAGTCGCCCTGTTTATAGAGCGACAGCACCTCACCGTGGGGGATCGCCTCAACCAGCTCCGCCTTGTACTTCTCGCCCATCCCCAGGAACAACTCGATCGCCTCCTCGCGCGGCATCTCCGAGCGCTCCAGCGGCAGGTTCTGCGAGACGATCTTCGCCATCTCCTTCTCGATCTTCGCCAGGTCCTCCGTGGTGAAGGGACGCTCGTAGGCAAAATCGTAGAAAAAGCCATCCTCAATCACCGGACCGATGGTCACCTGCGCCTCGGGGAAGAGGCGCTTCACCGCCTGCGCCAGCAGGTGGGCGGTCGAGTGGCGGATGATCTCCAGCGCCTCATCGCTCTTGTCAGTGATGATGGAGAGGCTCGCATCCTCTTCAATCAGGTGCGAGGCATCGACCAGCTTGCCGTTCACCCGGCCGGCCAGGGTCGCCTTGGCCAGGCCAGAGCCGATATTGGCGGCGATCTCAGAGACCGTAACGGATTGATCGAACTGGCGCGCAGAGCCATCGGGAAGGGTAATGACAGGCATGGAACTCATCCTTTCAGTGGTGATCCCTACGAAAGATCACGTGACAATAAAAAAGCACCGTGGCATGCGCGGTGCTTGGAATTCGATTTCTCACAGGAGCCCCTAAGGAGATCCTATCTCATTGATTTTGAATGGTATCACAGCTCATGGCGGGAGTGAAGGCGGCAGCCACGTCATCGGCCATCGAAATCAGGCGCCATCTGGCCCAGAAAAAATCAAAACAACAGCCCCGGCGCAAGGTAACGCCACTGCCCCGGCGGCAACTTTGCCAGCGCTACCCGCCCGATGCGCACCCGCTTCATCGCCACCAGCTTAAGCCCGACACTCTGGCACATAAAGGCGATCTGCCCCGGCCGCACAGATTTCAGCGCAAAGCGCAGACGATGTTCGCTCTGCCGGCTCACCTTGAGCGCAGGGAGCGGCCGGTTGTTGAAGCTCATCGGGCGATTGAGCTGTGCCAGCTGCTCGGGCGTAATCTCGTCACTGAGCTCCACTACGTACTCCTGTTCGTTCCTGGCGGCATCCTCAACCAGACGGCGTACCACCCGCCAGTCATGGGTAAATACCAGCAGCCCCGTGGCCCCGACCTCAAGGGGTGTGGTTGGCCGGAGCCCGGCAAAGTGACGCTTGAGCAGCCGGATGCCGGAGCGGTCATCCTGCGCATGGGTCGCCGGGGTAATCAATTCCAACGGCGCGGTGGGCACCGCCACATCAAAGCCCTGCGGATAATTCAGCAACAGTGTCACCGGTGCGAGCGGCTCCAGCGTGGCATCAGGATGCAAAGTCACCGTTTGCCCCAGCACCTTGACCTGCGGCTGCTCCACCACCTCGCCCTCCACCAGCACCCAACCGCCTTCAATATACCGCTGTGCCTCACCCCGGGAGCAGTGAATCAGCTCTACCAGACGTTTATCGAGACGCATTGCCTCACGCATGACCATCACACAACACGCTAACGTTGTGGCCAGTGGAAACATCGGGAATGACGAGTTCGTCTTTAGCTTGGAGATTCAACATGACCTTTCTCTATTCCACTGTTGTTAATAAACTCGGATTCGACTCAAGCCCCTAGATGCATCGGCATCACAGTATGCGACATTGTATAGAAAACAGGTAACTACTCTCCCGGGTGTCGCTGTTTCGGAGCGGCTCTGCCGCGATAGAGGGTGAGGGCGACACCCGCCCATCGCGCCATAGGCGCTCCTACGTTTTTACCGCTGCCCCGATGTGGATAACGGGTGTCTGTGGCTGGGGGCGAGTAGTTACGAAAACAGACGATTTACTTCCCATCAATATCTGCCCGGCCACTATAACCTGAACAATTCAGGGGGAATATCCCCTGCAAACAACCACCTACCCACACTGGCTAGAAAACAGGTGAGAACTGATTAACGATTTTCGCTACAATAGCTGCCCTGTTTTTACGTCGGTTCCAGGTGTGCACGGTATCTGTAATGAATAACGAGTCCCAACAAGTGGTAAACGCCGTGATCGACGGCAAAGCGATTCAGGCCCCGCCGTCGCTCTCCGTGATTCAGGCCCTGTGGCATGCGGGCTACCCGCGGGTCAAGGGGGTCGGCTGTCTGGAGGGGGTGTGCGGCTCCTGCCGCGTACTGGTGCGGCGCAAGGATGAGTCGGCGGTCAACATCGAGCTGGGGTGCCAGACCCTGGTCGAGGAAGGGATGCAGGTGATGTTCCTGGTCTTCCCCAACCCCACCCACCACCACTACCGTCTCTCCCATATCCAGAACTCCTGGGATCTGCACGCGCAGTTTCACCGCATCTTCCCCGAAGCGGCCAACTGCCGTCACTGCGGCGGCTGTACCCGTGGCTGCCCCAAGGGGATCGATGTCGAAAAGGGGGTGGAGCTGGCCAGCGCCGGGCGCTTCAAGGAGGCTGGCGAACTCTTCGTCGAGTGCATTATGTGCAACATCTGCATGACCGGCTGCGCCGAGGAGATCGCCCCCAACCACGTCGGCCTCTTCGCCCGGCGCGTCACCGCCTACTTCCACTCCCGCCCCTCCAACCTCATCCACCGCCTGGAACAGATTCGCAAGGGCGAGCTGCGCATCGAGGAGGATAAGGATGAGTAACTCCCGCGTCAGTTACGACGAGGCGCTGGCCGCCTACCGGCCACTGGCCGAGCGTCCGCTGCAGGAGCAGCACGACGATGTCGATGCCCTGCTGCGCGCCTACCACCCCGACTACCGCGCCGACACCATGACCACCCTCAAGGTCGGCCCCAACAGCGGCGAGCCGTGCCACCGCCAGCTGGCCGAGGTGTTGCAGGCCGATGCCCGCATCGACGATGCCGACCTGGCCGGCGGCGCCATCGTCGAGACCGATGTGCTGGTGATCGGTGGCGGTGGTGCCGGTTGCGCCGCCGCCCTGGTGGCCGCGGTGGCGGGGGCGAAGGTGATCCTCGCCACCAAACTGCGCCTCGGTGACAGCAATACGGTGATGGCCGAGGGGGGGATCCAAGCCTCCATCGACAAGAGCGACACCCCGCAGATGCACTATGACGACACCCTCAGGGCGGGCCATCACCTGGGCGAGAAGAGACTGGTGTCGCAGATGGTGATGGACGGCCCCGATGTCATCCGCTGGCTGATTCAGCAGGGGATGCAATTCGACATGGACGAGTTTGGCGACCTGCTCACCCGCCGCGCCGGTGGCACCTCGGCCAACCGCGTCTGCTTCTACCGCGACTACACCGGACTGGAGATGATGCGCGTGCTGCGCGAGGCGGTGCAGAACAGCGACGCCGAGGTGTGGGAATACAGTCCGGTGGTGGAGCTGATGATCAACGAGGCGGGCCACTGCGCCGGGGCGGTGATCTCCAACCTCAAGGATTGCCGCTATGTGCAGATCATCGCCAAGAGCGTGATCATCGCCACCGGCGGCATCGGCCGCATGCACTTGAACGGCTTCCCCACCTCCAACCACTTCGGCGCCACCGGCGACGGGCTGGTGCTGGCCTACCGCCTGGGGGCCAAGCTGCGCGACCTTGACTCATTCCAGTACCACCCCACCGGCCTAGCCCACCCGCACCACCTGGCCGGCACCCTCATTACCGAGGGGGTGCGCTCGGCCGGCACTTGGCTGCTCAACGGCAAGGGCGAGCGTTTCGTCGATGAGCTCAAACCACGTGACGTAGTGGCCGCCGCCATTCTCAAGGAGTGTGCCGAGGGGCGTGGTGTGCAGACCAGTGACGGGGGACAAGGGGTATGGCTCGACACCCCCGGCCTGGAGCTGCGTAATCCCGGCATTCTGAAACAGCGCTTTCCCAAGCTGCTGCACTTGGGGAAAAAGGCCGGTATCGATCCCCACATCTCGCCGCTTCTCATCTACCCCACCCTGCACTACCAGAACGGCGGCGTCGCCATTAGCGAACACGGCGAGACCACGGTGCCGGGGCTCTATTGCGTGGGTGAGGCGAGCGGCGGCATTCACGGCAGAAACCGTATCATGGGCAACGCCCTGCTGGAGATCATCAGCTTTGGTCGCCGCGCCGGCGCCCATGCCGCCGAGCGCCGTCATGGCAAGGGGCACAAGCGCACCTCCATCGACCACCTCAGCCGCCTGCGCCGCGAACTCACCATCTCCGACATGCCGATGGAGCAGAAGAGCCCGATGCTCTTCCCCTCCTGCGCCAAATTCGACACCGACGTGGACTACGAGGGTCTGCGCCGCAACCGGCGCAAGTAAGAAGCTAAATCGAGAGTTGCATAAGTACACTATGACCGTTTAAACGGACTGAAACTCCCCCCCCTGAGGGGGAGGGTTGGGGAGAGGGGATCGAATACATTGCGCCTCCCTCTCCCCTGCCCTCTCCCTGATGGGGAGGGGGTGTGGCGTATACGATGTGCATAAAAACTAACATCAAAGGTTTAAGGTATTAGATGAGCCAACTCAACCAAGTCCTGTTACACGAGCAGAGCCGTGTCGGCGCTGACCTCGACGCCTGGCTGGCCACCATTGGTGGTCAGGGACTGACCAGGGCGTTGGCAGAGCCGGCGGCGCTCATCCCCCTCATCGAAGAGGCCGGGCTGCGCGGCCTTGGCGGCAGCGGCTACCCCACCTTCAAAAAGTGGCAGTTCGTCGCCACGCAACCCAACGCGCAGGACAAATACCTCATCTGCAACGGCAACGAGGATGAACCCGGCACCTTCAAGGATCGCCTGCTGCTACAGGAGGCACCGCACCAGGTAATCGAGGGGGCCTGTATCACCGCCCTGGCCTGCAACATCAACCGCATCATCTTCTACATCAACCCCGACCAGAAGTCCTCACTGGCGGTGATGGAACAGGCGGTGCAACAGTGGCGTGAATCGCAGTGGTTTGTTGCCATAGAGAAGGCCTTGGGAAAGGAGCTGGAGCTGACGGTACGCCCCAGCTCCGGCCACTACATCGGTGGCGAGGAGACCGCCGCCATCGAGAGCGTCGAGGGCAAATTTCCCTTCCCGCGCGGCAAGCCCCCCTTCCCCGCCGAGTTCGGCGTGTTCGGCAAGCCGACCCTGATTAACAACATGGAGACTCTCTCCAACGTCTCGCACATCGTACGCCACGGCGCCCAGTGGTATCGTGACCTCGGGCTGGGGAGTTCACACGGTACCAAGATCTACTGCCTCAGCGGCGACGTCCTCTACCCCGGCGCCTATGAACTGCCGATGGGCACACCGTTATCCACCCTCATCTACGAATATGGCGGCGGCATGTTACTGGAGAAGCAACTCAAGGCGGTCTTCACCGGCGGCCCCTCCAACACCATCCTCACGCCGAAGGATCTCGATGTACCGCTCGACTACGACTCGGTGCGCGAGCGCGACTCCAGCCTCGGCACCGGGGCGATGATCGTGATCTCCGAGGGAACCGGCATCGTCAAGCGAGTGGCGGAGTATGTGAACTTCTTCGCCCACTCCTCCTGCGGCCAGTGCCCCTCGTGCAAGAATGGCACCTTCTACGCCGCGCAACTGCTCACCCGCATCGACACCGGCCGCGGCAGCCGCGCAGACCTCTACGCCCTGATGAACCTCTGCCAGATGCTACCCGGCAGCGGCCGCTGCCACATGCTCGACGGCGCGCTCAAGGTACTGCAAAGCTCGCTGCACCATTTTATGGACGAGTATGAAGAGGCGGTGAACCGGTAGCCATCTAGAAGCGGCCGGCAGACTGAACCCGTTAACTGGCGTGGACAATTTGTGGACAGGTGGCACAGAAAACAAAAACGGTGATTAGCCTAACCTGTTGTTTTATATGGTGCCCGGAGCCGGGGTCGAACCGGCAAGGTGTTGCCACCGAGGGATTTTAAGTCCATACCGCCCACCCTGAACTATTTTTAAGTAGCACTTACAGTTGCTATATTTCAGTAACTTACCTATATTTAGTCCCTAGTGTGTATGCAGAGTTTTTAATAAACCTGCTACCTATTTGCTACAAATTCCACCCGAGGGACTGAGCATGGGTAAGTTGAAACTGAGCAAAACGACCGTGGAGAAGCTGCAGCCGGTTGAGGGCGTGCAGGCGATTTACTGGGACCAGGACATCACGGGATTTGGGGTCCGCGTATCCCCCGGCGGATCGCGCTCCTTCTTCTATCAGGGGCGGCTAAACGGCATGGCCAAGAAGATCACCATCGGCAAGTTAGGGCGCATTACTGCCGAGACGGCACGCAAGGAGGCCAAGCGGATCGCCTCCATGCTGGAGCTGGGGCAAGACCCGACACGAAAGAAGGAAGGCAAGACCACCGGCTCGACCTTTGGCGACCTGCTCGAAGCCTATGTGGAACTGCTGGAGTCGCAGGGTAAGCTATCCGCCAAGGCCGTAAGCAACGCGATCAAAAAGGACGTAGAAACCGCCTTCCCCAAGTTGTGGAAGAAAGCCGCCAACGCGATCACGCTGGACGATTGCATGGACATCGTGGGCAGGCTCAAGGATGAGGGGAAGAGCCGGCAGGCCGACAAGATCCGCAGCTATATCAGAACGGCCTTCTCCGAGGCGATAAACGCCCGTGGTGACGTGAATATGCCCGCGTCCATGCGCAAGCTGGGGATCACATTCAACCCGGCGCGAGACATGCGCAAGGTGAAGGGCTCCAGCAACGCCAAAGACCGGGCGCTATCGCTGGCAGAGTTCCGGGCCTACTGGAAGCACACCCAAGAGCTACCCGAGCCCAAGCGGTCCTTGGCCCTACTCCACGTCCTGACTGGCGGACAACGCCAGCAACAGCTTGCCCGTGTCACCCTGGCCGACATAGACCGGGATGCCCCTTCCCTGACGATATGGGATAGCAAGGGCCGACGTGCTGAACCACGGCGGCACGTGGTCCCCCTGCTCCCTGTCGCCCTAGACGCCATCGACGAGATCACCGGGGGCGGGGAATTCGTCTTTTCTTGTGATGGCGGCAAATCGCCGATCCACATTGCATACCTCAATGACCTTACAAAGGCGACATGCCAGAAGATGCAGGACGCCGGGGAGCTGGAGGGCGCACCGTTCACCGCTGGCACCATCCGCGCCACCATCGAGACGCGGTTGATCGCCAAGCCCTACAGCGTGACCTCTGACGTTCTGGCGCATCTTCTCAGCCACGGGATGGGCGGCATCCAGCAGCGCCACTACCAACACCACGACTTTTTCGACGAGAAGCTGGACGCCCTGCAGAAGCTCCACGGGATGCTGACGCAACCGAGGGGAAAGGTGACGGCGATCCGCGGGAGGAAGCAGGCATGAAAACCAGGCTGATCGACTTTTTCCGAATGAATGCCCCCGACCGAGATCCAGAAGAATTAGCATCGTCGGTCTTGGGTGTCGTTGAACATGAAAAGAAAGCGGACGCGGCAAAGAGGCGTGAGGAGGAAGCTATCAACAAGGCGCTGAGAAAGATCAGCCAAGCCATAACCGAGTTAGAAAAAGTCGATGGTCAACGGGTAAAGCACCTGCTCAATAATTTGCGCCATGCGCAATATGAGGCGGGAGACCCCAGCAAAAATTACATGGTAAAAAGCAGATATATTTCCATACCGGGTCCCGACTTCAATTCGCCAAGAGTAATTGCGTCCGAGGTAAAGCCAAGGGCGAAAAATGCAAAGCTGATATTCGCACTGGAAGGATTTTGGCTCCGAACCTTCCGAGAGCGCCCAAGCGAATGGCGCGACCATAAATTCTTCGAGTTAGCGGCGATTGTTTGCTCTGGAACAAAAGACCGTGACGCAAATGCAGATAGTCTATATCAGCAGCGAAAACGTGTGGCGAAGCCACTAGCACCTGATGGGAACAAAGGGAACAAATAAGACAAAATTTTTCGTTCTTTTTGTGACCTATAGCAAACCCTAATAAATCGGATTCTACCCCTGTCAATCACGAACAGCGGAGAATCCGATATGCAAACCCATACCACCCCCACCGGGAACACCGTTCCCCCCGAGGCTGTTGTCTCACTCCCGCGCCTTCTCACTCAGAAGGATCTTGCTGCCTACCTTAACAAAAGCACGGCATGGTGCGAGCGCGCCCGCTGGGCAGGCGAAGGCCCGCGTTTCGTTAAGCTGGGGCGCCATGTTCGATACCGTGCCGACGATGTGCTGGCGTGGATCGAAGAGAACGCGAAGCGCTCAACTAGCGAGGTGGCGCAATGAACCCCGCCGAATGGATCACGCCTTCTGCCGCCGTCGTTGAGTACGGCATCCCTATCGAAACCCTTGGGCTGTACATTCAAGGCGGCCAGTTCCGAACCTCCGTCGTTGTCGGGAGGGTTGTCATATGCCGCGCAGACGTCGCCGCCCTGGCTCTGAAAATGCGTGCCGGACTGTGTGGGGGGTGCGAATGATGATCCCCCAAAAAAGAACAGCCGCCCGGGCAGGCGGCAATTCAAACAACACACGCCAAGAGTATAGCGCTTTTTTCGATTCAATCACAGAGATCAAGGCCGATCTTATCGCCGTCGTGTTCGCCGTTGCTGCCAGTATTTTTGCGACGCTGATCGCACTGGGGATGATGCTATGAATATTGAAAACATTCTAAGCCGCCTCGCCAAAGTGAAACCCAACGGTGCAGAAAAGTGGATCGCATGTTGCCCGGCGCACGATGACCGCTCCCCGAGTCTATCAATCCGCGATGCTGGCGACCGCGTTCTGTTGCACTGTTTTGCAGGCTGTGAAACCGGCGATGTGCTGGCCGCTGCTGGCCTTTCGTGGGGCGACGTAATGCCACCTACCAGCGAACAGGCGAGAGCCGCTTACAGGCGCTCTAGGGACGCCGCAAAGCTACGTCGTGCGTTAGAGCACGAGGAGCTGATCCTAGCGATCGCAGCGTGGCGAACAGACCCGCTAGAAGACGAAGACTTAGAACGCATTCGCCTCGCCGAAAAACGGATCGAGAAAATTCGGGGGGTGTTGCATGACTAGTATCACATCACCCATTGATAGGCTAGACGAAGATCAAAGTTATGTTGATTCACTCCCAGAGCCGCTGGAACTTAAGACACCCGCCGATCTCTTTCGTGGCCGTTCTGTTCCTGCGTTTCCGCTGGAAGCATTACCGGAGGCATTCGCCATCTACGCGAAGGAGCACAGCGAGCAATCAGGCTTCGACCCCGGCGCGTATGGCTTCGCCCTGCTGCTGTCTGCGTCCAACCTTATCAACCATAAAGGCCGCATGACGATAACCGATTCATGGCGCGTTCCTGCGTTTCAATGGGGCGCTGTAGTCGATGATTCCGGGGCCGGTAAGTCGCCTGTATTGTCTGCCAGCACTTCGGCTTCAGATGCCATTTATGAGCGCATCGAAGACGAATCAGCAAAAGCCTATGCTCAATGGAAAATAATTGTCGACAATTTAGCAAAAAACGAAACAGCACCACCAAAACCGGCATGGCGACAACGCCAAGCGATGAACACCACCGTCGAGGCATTATCGGCGCTGCTGGCAGACAATCCGGAAGGGGTGAATCTCAAAGTTGATGAGATGACCGAACTTCTCGGACGGATGGACGCCTACAGCAGTGACGGCGGTATGGATCGCGCTGCGTATCTCACTGCGTACAACGGCGACCGCCTCACCATTAACCGCAAGGGCACAGGCGCGAATCCTCCCCCGCCTGTTGTTATCGAGCGGTTTTCAGTCGGCATCCTGACAGGTATTCAGCCCGAGAAACTGGCGGCGATGTTCAAGAAGTCTAGCGGTAGTGCTGATGGCCTGTTGCAGCGATTCATCCTCTACAGTTTCGCGCCTGCTGGAGATGTTGATTTTATGGCCGAGCTTGGCAGGAACACTGATAGCAACTGTCATGCGATATTCAATAACATAACCGTCCACAATGATGTGCAACTGAATTGCACGCTACGACCAGAGGCCAAGCGGGAATTTCAAGAGTACGTCAACTTCACCCGCAAGCTGGCGACTCGCACGGCAGGCGCACGGATGAGGGAGCATATCAACAAGTACCCCGGCTTCCTGGCCCGACTGACTCACGCGCTACACCGTATCGAGGCAGCGGCGGTAGGGCGCGAGCCAAGGCCAATGGTGGAGCTGGAAACGGTACTGCGTGCCAAGGCCATCATGGCGTGCCTATACCGGCACTCAGAAGCCATCTATGAAGTGCTGGACTCCACTACCGGCAATGTCCGCGATCTGGTCAAGAGCGCAGCTGAGGCAGTTCTCAGCAAAGGCTGGGAAACCTTCCAACGTGGTGACCTAACCCGGAATGCAACTCACTGGCAGGGGGCAGACTCACGCGAGGCAGAAAACGCACTGGATCTGCTCATAGAAATGTCATGGATTGAGGACGCGACACCACCACGCCTACCAGGGCAGCGGGGCCGCCGTTCTGATGGGCGGTTCAATGTTCATCCTGGCGTACATTCGCTATTCAGTGAGCAAACCCAGAGGATTAAGCACAACCGGGAAGAGCGGTTCAAGGCGATACAGGCTATCGCATCATCAAGGGAGCGCAATTAGTTGGATTAATTGTATGCGCGTGCGAGACATTAAGTTCTTACCCCTAAATTAAATTCTCTACTTCTCGTACGCACATACAACTTTTCCAACTTAATACCACCACCCAAGGTGCCGGTGAAGGATGAGAATCAGCCACGCAGAACACAACCCTGGCGATCTGGCGGAAAGGCCAGCCGCGAACAGCCGCAAATATAGACCCCGTACCCTCCCGCCATCGAGCAGAAACACGGCGGCAGCAGGCATACATGAGGGATATAATATCCCCGTGCTATTCGTTCAAAGCCCCATGCCATTGCGGCCTGTGGCTGATGACGCCTAAACTTGTAGCAAATAGGTAGCAGTTACCCAGTGGATAGGCAGCGATTAAATGGACAGCAAACCAAAGACCGGCAGGAAGAAGAAGGCCGATAGAGTACCGGCGAAATTTGAACCGGGCTTCATTGCCGCGCTGGACGGTCGAACCGGTATCGCCCAGGAGATGCGCGAGAGATTCCAAGAGCTGACCCGCGACCTTGGCGGCGCTGACTCCTTGAGCTACCAGCAGCGCAGCCTATGCGAGCGCGTGTTATGGCTGGAGCACTGGATCAGGGTTCAGGAAGCGGCCCTTGCCCGTGGCGACAATGCCGCGTTTGACGTAGGCCGCTACACCCAGGCCGCCAACTCAATCCAAGGGCTCTATGCAAAGCTGGGCCTGCAGCGGCAAGCGCGAGACGTTCCCACCTTGGGCGAGTTCATCCGCTCGAAGCAGGGAGCCCCGCAGCAATGAGCCCGATCAGCATCCGTGATGTGACCACCGACCCGCAGCTATTCGGCGGCATGTTTGGCGGCAAGAGCTGGGCCGCCTGGCGTGCGCTCCTCTTCGGCTTTTTCGGCCTGACCCTGACCGATGACGAGGCCGAACTGTTTAAGGCCATCACAGGGCGCGAGGCGCTGCCCCTGTGGCCGATGGATGAGCTCTGGCTGGTAGTCGGGAGACGTGGCGGCAAGAGCCAAAACGCGGCACTACTGGCGGTCTTCCTTGCCGCGCTCCATGACTATACCGACCGCCTAAGCCCTGGCGAGGTGGCAACCGTGATGGTCTTGGCCGCTGACCGCAAACAGGCCCGCGCCGTCTTCCGGTATGTCTCCGGCCTTCTGCATAGCAACCCGATGTTGGAGCGGCTGATCGTGCGCGAAGACAAGGAGACCATCGAGCTTAGCAACCGCACCGTTATAGAGATCAGCACCGCATCATTTCGCAGTGTACGCGGCTACACATTGGCCGCCGTTATCGCTGATGAAATTGCCTTCTGGCGCAGCGAAGACAGCGCCAACCCCGATTATGAAATTATCAACGCGCTACGCCCGGCCATGGCAACGCTCGACGGCAAATTGATTGCACTGTCCAGCCCCTACGCAAAGCGCGGCGAACTGTGGGAAAACTACCGCCGCTATTTCGGCAAGGAAGATAGATCGATCCTTGTGGCCCAGGCCGACAGCATGACCATGAATCCCAAGCTACCGCCCCGAGTTGTGGCCGCAGCGATGGAACGCGATCAGGCTGCAGCCCTGGCCGAGTACATGGCCCAGTTCCGATCCGACCTCGAAGCGTTCGTGACCCGTGAGGCGGTCGAAGCGTGCGTGGTGCCTGGCCGGTATGAGCTGCCCAACCTATCGACGAACCGTTACCGCGCCTTTGTCGATCCGTCTGGCGGTTCAGCGGATAGCATGACCCTTGCCATTGCCCATGAAGAGCGCAGAGACAAGCAAACGATCACCGTGATCGACGCGGTGCGCGAGGTCAAGCCGCCATTCTCCCCTGAAGCCGTGGTAACTGATTTTTGTGCGCTGTTGAAGGGCTATCGGATCTCAACCGTGACAGGCGACAGGTACGGCGGCGAATGGTGCCGGGAGCCCTTCAAGAAGCAGGGCATCAAGTACGAGCTATCCGCCAAGCCGCGATCCGACCTCTACCGGGACATGCTGCCGCTGATTAACAGCGGACAGATTGAACTACTCGACCACGACAAGACCGTGAATCAGCTTTGCAGCCTGGAACGCAGGACAGCCCGCAGCGGCAAGGACAGCATCGACCATGCCCCCGGCGCTCACGATGACATTGCAAACAGCGTGGCAGGCGTAGCGGCCAACCGCATCGGCCATGTCTGGGATTACAAGTCGCTTTTATAACCACCCCAACCACCGACACAAAGGAGCACGACACCATGAACGCTTACCACACCGCCGCACAGGCCGCACAGGCCGCTTTGAGCACCGCCCATGCCGATGCACTGGCCGACACCCAAGCCCGGCTGCAGCACGCCACCGGGGCCGCCAGCGCCGATGCAATCCGCCCCCGCCTGCTTGATATGCTGGAACATGCCGAGACGCCCGCCGCTGACACTGTGACCAGTATGCTCAGCACTTACGCGGCCATGTTCGCCCCGCACTTGCAGCGTGACGGCGAGATGATGATCCGCTCGCTCCGCTCGATGAAGAAGCAGCAGGGCCTCACCGATGCGCAATGTTCCGCTGTTGCGGGCAGTCTGTTGGCCTGCATCCACGGCAAAGCCCCCAGCGGCCTGATCAAGTTTCCCGCCCCTACTGCGTGGCACTTCAATATATCCCTTGCCGACCTGCACCAGTTGGCCGGATGGGTAGTCCCCGATGCCCATGCAGAACTGCAGGCCGAGCTGGACGAGCTCACCGGCGAGCGGTTCAAGGCAGAGCGCGACCTCGCCCGACTGGAGGCACACAAGCAGGCGCTCGACAAGCTGGCCGCCGCACTGAAGACAAGCCCCTCCAACGTGATGCGCATCCGCAGCAATGCACCCAACCGGCAGAGCGTAGCGGGCGTGTTTTTCGAGCCTGGCGAAGTGCGCGAACTGACCCCGGCAGAGTACGGCGAGATTGCCGACCATGCCGGATACCGCCGCATGATCAGCGCCGGGCAACTGGAGGTGCAGCCGTGAGCCGGGAGATCACCGATGCAGAATTAGAAGCAGCACGACGCCGGGGCGATTCCCCGGCCGAGTATGCAAACCAAAAAGGCGGCATGGGGCGCCACCACCTGGATCCGGCCAACCCGATGCACCGCTTCATTGCCGAGCACCAGACGTACCATGCACCCCCGTGCCACTCGCAGCAGGAGCCGCGGGGCCGCCTTGGAGTGCTGGCCCTGCTCGCCAATCGGGAGATTTAAGGATTTACCAGCGGTATAGGGTTTGGTGGCCCACGGTCCCGCTGGTAATAGGTAGCTGATGCACCTGGCGTGTGACTCCTTCACGCCGAAGCATTAGCACTAGACCCTACCCTCGCGGTGGGGTCTTTTTTTTGTTTGGTGCCTCGGGCCGGAGTCGAACCGGCACAACCGTTTCCAGTTGGCGGATTTTAAGTCCGCTGCGTCTACCAATTTCGCCACCGAGGCGTGACTGCTACATAACTGCTACATATTTTTTCAATATCAGCCTAACTTATTGGTTTCATTGCATATTAATCCAATACAAGACGGATTTTAAGTCCCTTGCGTATACCAATTTCGCCATCCGGGCCTTTTGGATGGGGCCATAATTTTACCCTAGCAAGCGCAGAGTTTCAGCTAAAAACAATGTCACGGCAGGGCAAGATCGCACTACAAAAAGCAAGGTTATTGCATTGGGTGGGAGGGGGTACATACAAAAGCAGGAGGTTAAGCCGCATGGCAACGACGAGAAGGGAGCAATTGGGTTTATGGGTCGATCAATTTACCTAGGTGGTTGAGTGGGTGTAAAAATGATCAAATGGGCGAATATCTGTTTTGCCTAGAGTTACGCTCACATGAGTTTCCTCAAACATTTCGCCGATTCACCCGACCCGCGCTCGCACATCAATCTTAAACATGAATTGCTGGATGTGGTTTTCTTGTGCGTTTGTGCGGTGCTTTCGGGTGCCGAAGGATGGATGGACATCAAAAAGTTCGGTGACGAGAAGCTGAATTGGTTGAGAAAATTCCGGCGCTTCGAGCACGGGATCCCGGCCGATGACAGCATCGCGCGCATTATCGGTGCGGTGGATCCACATAAAATGAATGCGTGCTTTGTCGACTGGGTCAATGAGATCCGCAGCCAGGCAGGCGGCATCAATTCATCGCGATCGACGGCAAGACCTTCCGCCACAGCCATGATGCCCAACCCAGTGATGCACTGCACTCGATCACGGTGTGGTTGCGCGAGCAGGGGCTGGTTTTCTGCCAAAGCAAGTCCGAGGGGAAGAAGAACGAAATCAAGAGGGTGCAGTCACTCATCGACACATTGGAACTGACCGATACGACCGTCACCCTCGATGCCATGCACTGCCAGAAGGCCACCGCGAAGTTGCTGCGCCGGCGCGAAGCGCAGTACGTATTGTGTGTGAAGGACAATCAGAAGGGGCTGCGCGAGGAGCTGCAGTGGTGGTTTGAGGGTTTTGAGGGCAACTGGCCGCTAGGGGCCAGTACCTTCGAGCAGACTGATGCTGGCCACGGCAGGGTGGAGATCCGCCGCTATGTCCAGCTGCCCCTTGTCGAACAGATCACCCACGCCAACAGCTGGGAGGGGCACGTAGCATCGTGCGTGTCGAACGCGAACGACACATCGGTGAGAAAGTCACCATGGAGACGGTGTACTACATCAGCTCCCACGAGCCGAACGTGGCCTTCATCGCCGAGGCGATCCGTTCGCACTGTGAGGTGGAAAACAAAGCCCATTGGGTGCTGGATGTCGTGTACATGGAGAACAACAGCCGCATCATTTGTCTAGGAGCCTCTCGGCGCGCAACTTCAGTCGGCCGCCTGTTGCCCCCGGCACTCGGCACAAATCCCGAAGAGGGTGAGACTGTGGTCGGTGATAACAAAACCGTGTTTGGTGGCGATCTCCTGCTGGCGCTTTTCGATCACCTCGTCGACAAACTCATCCACCCGGCCGCACTTCACGCAGAGAATGTGATCGTGGTGGTGGCCTTCGTTGAGCTCGAATACCGCATGCCCCCCCTCGAAGTTGTGACGGGTGACCAGGCCCGCCGTCTCGAACTGGGTGAGCACGCGATAGACGGTGGCAAGGCCGATATCCTCATCGTGGTCTAACAGTACCTTGTAGACATCCTCGGCGCTCATGTGGCGCTGCTCCTCGCTGTTCGCGAGGATCTCCAGGATTTTCAGGCGTGGGAGGGTGGCCTTGAGGCCCGCCTGTTTCAATTCCTTAGTCGACATATCGATTGCGTTTCTCACAGCACGGTGGCTTGGGGTATCATGACGCAAACAGTAACCCGCAAGCAGAACAAATGCAAAAGATTCTCATTACCCTTACCCTCCTCTCCCTGATGCTGACCGGGTGCGCCCACAAGATCGAGATCCAGCAGGGCAATGTGGTCACCCAGTCGCAGCTGGAGCAGCTACACCCCGGCCTGGATCAACGACAGGTACGCGCCCTGTTGGGCAGCCCCTTGCTCAACGATCCCTTCCACCCCGATCGCTGGGATTACTACTACAGCAAAAGCAGGGGACTGGAACCGCTGGAGCGCTACCGTCTGACCCTCTTCTTCAGCGGCGACACTCTGTTGCGCTTTGAGAGAGAGGGGGCATTCCCGAGTGAGGAGTACCAGCGGCCAGAGGAAAAATCACGCCGCTAACCGCAGCAGGGCGTCGTAACTACCCTTCCTCCTCGGGAGCGGCATCGCCACCGCCCCTGCTCATCTTCTTCCCCTCGGCGGCACGCTGCTGGCGCACTGCCTTGGGGTCGGCGATCAGCGGCCGGTAGATCTCGATGCGATCCCTGGCCCGCACCGTGGCATCGAGCTTGCTCAACTTGCTGAAGATCCCGACCTTGCTGGTGGCCAGATCAATCTCGGGAAACTGTGCCAGCAGGCCGGAGCGCTCGATCACCTGAGCCAGCGTCATCCCCTCCTCCGCCTCGATACTCAGCAGCATCTGCTGTCCAGGTTTGGCGTAGGCCACCTCGACCAGAAAGGTTTCACGCCTTGCCATAGACATCCACCGCACGTTTGGAGAAGGCATCCACCAGGCTGTTGGCGATCTGGCTGAAGATCGGTCCCATCGCCATGCCCACCAGCCGGTTATTGAATTCAAACTCCAGATCCAGCGACACCTTGCACGCCTGTTCACCCAGCACATCAAAGCGCCAGAACCCATCTAACCGTTTGAACGGTCCCTCCTCCAGGCGCATCTCGATCATCTTGTCGCGCTGCAGGCGATTGCGGGTGGTAAAGGATTTATGCAGGCTACCGTGGGCGATCTCCACCGTAGCGCGAATCACATCCTCATCGCGTGAGAGAACCTTGCTGCTGCGGCACCAGGGCAGAAAGGTGGCATAGGCGTCAACATCATTGACCAGGGCATACATCTGCGCGGCGCTGTAGGCGACCAGCGCGCTTTTGTTAATCGTTGTCACAACGGCTCCGGGTAAAAAGGGATCAGAGAACCCCGATGGCCTTAAGGAAGATCAATACCACTGCCACCGGGCTGATGTAGCGTATCACGAAGTACCAGAGATTAAAGGCCGGCGCCGCGCCCATAGCCAACTCCTCCACACAGGTAGCGCGCCTGAGCCGCCACCCGGCAAAGAGGGCGATCAACAGCCCCCCCAGCGGCAACATAATGTTGGCGGTAAGGTAGTCCAGAATGTCAAAGAAGGTCTTGCCGAAGAGCTGATACTCCTCGCCCGACCAGATATTGAAGGAGAAGACCGAACCGACCCCCAACAGCCACACCACGCCACCCGAAAGGGTTGCCGCATAGGTGCGGCTGTGGCCGCGATTCTCCACCAGCCAGGCGACAATCGGCTCGATGAGCGAGATCGCCGAGGTCCAGGCGGCAAAGGTGAGGAGCAGGAAGAAGAGGCTGCCAAAGAAGACCCCACCGGGCATGCGGCCAAAGGCGATGGGCAGGGTATTGAAGATCAGCCCCGGCCCCGAACCCGGCTCCAGGCCGTTGGCAAAGACGATGGGGAAGATCGCCATCCCCGCCAGCAGCGCCACCAGGGTATCCATCACGGCAATGGTGATCGAGGTTCTGGCAATGGAGACGTTTTTGGGAAGGTAGGAGCCATAGACCATAATTGCCCCCATCCCCAGACTGAGGGTAAAAAAGGCGTGACCCAGTGCCACCAGTACGCCATTGCCGCTAATCTTGCCGAAGTCGGCCACAAAGAGAAAATTGAGGCCCGCCATAAAGGGGGAGTCACCCCGTGCCTGCCCAAGCCCACCGGCATACTCGGCATTCATGGCGTAGCCCACCATCACCAGCAACAGCACAAACAGCGCCGGCATCAGAAAACGTACCGCCTTTTCCAGGCCACTGCGCACCCCACGCGCCACCACAATGGTGGTCATCACCATAAAGAGGGTATGCCAGGCGAGCAGCCGCTCCGGATCACCAATCAAACCGGTAAAGATACTCCCCACCCCGTCGGCGGTAAGGCCGTCGAAGGTGCCTGCGGCGGTGCGAAAGAAGTAGGCCACGGCCCAGCCGGCAATCACCGAATAGAAGGAGAGAATGAAGGTTCCGGCAAGCAGCCCGCCCCACCCCATCAGCTGCCAGGCGGGTGAACGCCCCTCCTCCGCAGCCAGGTGACGCATCGTGTTAATGGGACTGCGCCGTCCGCGCCGCCCCAGCATCACCTCGGCCATCATAATGGGGATACCGATAATCGCGATACAGAGTAGATAGACAAGCACAAAGGCACCGCCCCCGTTCTCGCCGGTGATGTAGGGAAACTTCCAGACATTACCCAGACCGACCGCCGACCCGGTCGCCGCCAGGATAAAGGCCCAGCGCCCGGACCACTCGCCGTGTAACGATTCGCGACTCTCCGCCACCGTTCATCCCCCTTTCTTTGAATTTGCACCATTGTCGGCCAATTCCGCCCGCCCCTCAAGCCGGGGAAAATCACACGCGCCACTGTCTCTTCACGCACGCTATCCCCTATAATGGCCCAACTATGGCGAAAAACAGTAAAACCGTAAAAGGGGCTGGCTCCAGCACCATCATCACCAACAAAAAGGCACGTCACGACTTCTTTATCGAAGACCGTTTCGAGGCCGGACTGGTGCTGGAGGGGTGGGAGGTGAAGAGCCTGCGCGCCGGCAAGGTGCAGATTGTGGACAGCTACGTCTTCATCAAGGAGGGCGAGGCATGGGTTACCAACATCCTCATCACCCCGCTACAAACCGCCTCCACCCACATCCACCCGCAGGCCAACCGCCTGCGCAAGCTACTGCTGCACCGGCTGGAGCTGGACAGGCTGATCGGCGCCGTGGAGCGCAAGGGCTACACCCTGCTCGCCCTCTCCCTCTACTGGAAGCACGGCCGGGTCAAGGCCGAGATCGGGCTGGCCAAGGGCAAGCACGAGCATGACAAGCGCGCCACCGACAAGGAACGCGACTGGAAACGCGAAAAACAACGCATCCTCAAGCACGGCTAACTATTTTCGGGTGACAGGGAACTTACCCGCCGATACACTACCTAACTCTACAGAACCAATGGGGGCGACCTGGATTCGACGTGGGTTGCGAAACCTGAGGTGCATGCCGAGGTGCAGTTCACCTTCGTAAAACAAACTGCAAACTTTTAGTTGCCAACGACGACAACTACGCACTCGCTGCTTAAACCCCAGTAGGGTGCCCTCCGGACTGGGGCCGTGCCTATGCGCTCAGGACTCCGGGGGTCATTTCTCATAGGATCGCGATGAAGCTCGTCCGGGGCGGACTCGTTAAAACTCTACCGGAATCGCCGTCAGTTGGCCCTGCCTGTTGGGTTGCTGCCGGTTAAAACAATAGACAGGATAAGCATGTAGAGCCGATGGCAGAGGGCTTGCGGACGCGGGTTCGATTCCCGCCGCCTCCACCAATTCAATATCCAGAGCCGTCCCAGGACGGCTTTTTTATTGCCTGAATTCAATGAGTTACCATGATTTATAGTCCTAGTAGCGCCTAGGAGTTACATGATATCCGGGGCCAACTGGGGGCAACATTAGGGGCAACTGCACTCACCCCAGATATGGTTGCCCCCAAATGCCGCTAACTGATACGCAAATTCGCAATGTCAAGCCCAAGGAAAAGAGCTACAAACTCTTCGATGCAGGGGGACTGTATTTAGAACTCACCCCTAAAGGGGGAAAGTGGTGGCGGTTAAAGTACCGATTCGGGGGCAAGGAGAAGCGGCTATCCCTCGGCGTCTATCCCGATGTGCCACTGAAAGATGCCCGTGAGAGACGCGACGAGGCTCGCAAACTACTGGCCAATGAGATCGACCCGAGCGAAAATCGCAAGGCCAAGAAGGCGGCGACAGTCGAACGCTCAGGCAACAGCTTCGAGGTAGTGGCGCGGGAGTGGTACGCCAAGTACTCCCCCAGCTGGTCAGTCAACCATGGCGATCGGATCATCCACCGCCTGGAGCGGGACATCTTCCCCTGGGTCGGCGGCAAACCAATTGCCGACATCACTGCCCAGCAGTTGCTGGAGGTCATTCGGCGGATTGAGCAGCGCGGAGCCTTGGAAACCGCCCACCGCGCCCTCGGCAATTGCAGCCAGGTGTTCCGCTATGCCGTCGTAACGGGAAGGGCCGAGCGAGACCCCCCTGGTGATCTGCGCGGCGCGTTGCCACAGGTCAAGTGTCGATAGTTCTTTTCAGAATGCTCGCGTAAATGACCGCTACCGTTATTCGTCTGGGAATAATAGGCAATCGCATTGAATTCATGATTGCCCATAACGGAGATAGCTGCCCCAGACTCTATCATTGGCCGGACAATATTAATGACGCCACGCTGATTCGCCCCTCGATCAATGAAGTCTCCTAAGAACGCGACTAAACGTGATGGATGACGATATACACCGTCAACCTTGGAATAGCCCAAGGTTTCAAGCAGGCTCACCAAGCTATCGGAACAACCGTGGATATCGCCAATAATGTCGTAATTCATGCCCGCCACCTACATATAACCCACACTACGGGTTCAAGTGCTTATCAGCCCCAAAGGGGAGAATAGGCCGCAGAAAAGGAGGTTCGATATGGATTACAGGTACGTCAGTCATACGGTCTATTAACTAATCAGCCACCGGCTTTTAGCCGGTGATTGTTGAGTTCGGCTTGCGCTCAAAACTCAGAAAGGTACAGGCGTAGGCGTTTTTCTCATCCACCGGCTGCTCTTCCCGCGCCGTCTCTTGCCACACTTTCATATCAAATGCGGGAAACCAGGCATCGCCTTCGAACTTGCCGTGTACCTGGGTGATGTAGAGGCGGTCGGCACGCGGCAGGAGCTGCTGGTAGAAGGAGGCGCCGCCAATAATCATCACCTCATCTGCACCGGCTGCGGCCCGCAATGCCTCGTCGATGGAGTGAACCACGACGGCGCCCTCCGCACGATAGTCAGGATCACGGGTGACAACAATGTTGGTGCGCTCCGGCAGCGGGCGGCCACCGAAGGAGTCGAAGGTCTTGCGCCCCATAATGATCGGTTTGCCGAGGGTGTGGCGGCGGAACCACTTCATGTCGGCAGGGAGCCGCCATGGCAGGCGATTCTCCACGCCGATGAGACGGTTCTCATCCATCGCCCAGATAAGTGAAATCATCATTGTCTGAATGTGTAATCCAAAAAAATGACCGGCTGTTAAACAGCCACCGCGGCCTTGATAGGTGGATGGCTCTGGTAACCGATGAGTTCAAAGTCGTCGATGGTAAAACCGAAAATATCCTTCACTGCGGGGTTGAGGCGCATCGTCGGCAGTGGGTAGGTGTGGCGCGAGAGCTGCTCGCGACTCTGCTCCAGGTGGTTGGAATAGAGGTGGGCGTCACCCAGGGTGTGGACGAAGTCGCCAGGCTCCAGGCCGCACACTTGGGCGAGCATCATGGTAAGCAGGGCATAGGAGGCAATATTGAATGGTACGCCGAGGAAGATATCGGCGGAGCGCTGATAGAGCTGGCAGGAGAGTTTGCCGTCGGCGACATAAAACTGGAACAGGGTGTGACACGGCGGCAGGGCCATCTGCTCGACTGCGGCCACGTTCCATGCCGAGACGATGAGGCGCCGCGAGTCGGGGTTGTTTTTGATCTGCTGCACTAACTGGCTTATCTGATCGACGTGCCCACCATCGGGGGTGGGCCAGCTGCGCCACTGATAACCGTAGCCGGGGCCGATGCCGCCCCACTTGCGGGCAAAGGCATCGTCTTCGCGGATGCGTTCGACAAACGTCTCCAGCGAGATCGACTCACCGGTGGCCTTGAGGTAGGCAGTGTGGGGCCACTCATTCCAGATCCCCACCTTGTTATCGACCAGATATTTGATGTTGGTGTCGCCGGCAAGAAACCACAGTAGCTCGTGGATGATGCCGCGCAGAAAGACCTTCTTGGTGGTGAGCAGCGGAAAGCCCTCGCCGAGATCAAAACGCATCTGGTGGCCGAAGACGCTGAGGGTGCCGGTGCCGGTGCGATCCTCCTTCCTCGCCCCGTGGTCGAGTACGTGCTGCATCAATTCCAGGTACTGGCGCATGGCTCTCCATATCTCCGGTTTCAGTTTGGCGACCATTATAAGCACTCTCGCCATCAATCGCAGCAGGCCATGTTTTATCGGCCCATCCCGATACCCCGGCAGACGCCAAAGCCATAGCAAATGGATGGGAATTCACCCATGATGGAAAAATATCTATACTACCGCCACACGTTCCTTAGCCCCCTCGCCCATCCATGGAGTCGGTATGCCTGATAACAACGAACACGAAAAACCGCAGGTTCTGATCGCCGATGACTCCAGGGTGATCCGCAAGTCCATCGTCAAGATGCTGGGGGAGGAGTATCAGGTGCTTGAGGCCGCCGATGGTCTGGAGGCACTGGAGATGTTGCAGCAGAATGACAAGATTCGCCTGCTCTTCTCCGATCTCGGCATGCCACGCATGGACGGCTATGAGCTGCTGGCAGCAGTGCGCGGCTCCGAGGATGCGGGGCTGGCGGAACTCCCGGTGATCATCGTCACCGGAAAGGAGGACACCGAGGCGGCCAAGGAGAAGTTGATCGAACTTGGCGCCACCGACCTGATTGGCAAACCGTTCCACTCTGCCGAACTCAAATCGCGTACCCGTAGCTACATCAGCCTGGCACGCAAGGTGAAGACGCTGGAGCAGACCTCACCGATCGACAAGGCCACCGGCCTTGCCACCCCCGACTATTTCAGACAGCAGACCGAGATCACCTTCTCGCTCTGCCAGCGCCACGGCCACGACATCACCCTGGCGCGGCTCAATATCGAGAACTTCGACGCGCTGAATGCCGAGTACAACAAGTCGGTAGTCGCCAGGATCATCGCCACCATCGGCAAGCTATTGCGCGGCGACATGCGCAAGGAGGATGTGGCAACGCACCTGGGCGCTGAACGGTTCGCCCTGATGCTCCCTGGCGCCGACCCCGAAGGGGCCAATGAGGTGATGCTGCGCATCCGCCGCCACCTGGCGAAGATGGATCTGCGCATCGGCGACAAGGTGGCCCACATCGCCTTCAGCGCCGGTATCGTCTCCCGGCCCGTGAGTGAAGATATCGGAGATTTTTCCCAGTTGATGACGCAGGCCGAGGAGGCACTGCAACAGGCACGGGGCAAGGGCAAGGAGCAGACGGTGATCCTCCGGCCCCATCAAGAGAGTGCAGCGCCGCCACCCGCGCCGCCATCCAGTGCGGCACCGATCGACATCAAGCTTGACGAGCTACTGGCACAGATGGCCGACGGGACGGCAGAGCTGAGCGAGGCGCAGCTTACCCTGGCGTTGAAGAAGTTCCTGCCACTACTGTCGCGTGCCGATCAGAAGCTCAAACTGGGGCTGGGCAAGGTGGTGCTACACCTGCACAGAAGCCTGAAGTAATCCCCGCGCTCTACGCCTTTTTTCTGTAAGCGTAGAGCATCATCCCCACGCCAATCACCACCATCGGCAGCGACAGCAACATCCCCTTGGTCAGCCAGCCACCGGCCAGATAGCCGATATGGGCGTCGGGCATGCGCACAAACTCCACCAGTATACGGAACAGCCCGTAGCAGGCACCAAAGAGGCCACTTACCGCCAGCGCCGGGCGCGGCTTGCCGGAGTAGAACCAGATGATAAGAAACAGCACCACCCCTTCGAGAAAGAACTCATAGAGCATCGAGGGGTGGCGCGGCTCCGGCCCGCCCCCCGGAAAGACCATGGCCCAGGGCAGATCGCTTACCTTGCCCCACAGTTCAGCATTGATAAAGTTGCCGATGCGCCCCGCCCCCAGCCCCAGCGGCACCAGCGGCGCCACAAAGTCGAGCACCTCGAAATAACCGCGTTGCTGCTTGCGAGCGTAGAACCCGATGGCAAGCATCACCCCGAGCAGTCCGCCGTGAAACGACATGCCACCCTGCCACACCGTAAAGAGCATCAACGGATTGTCGAGAAAGGCCGTGAAATTGTAGAACAGCACATAGCCGATGCGCCCCCCCAGCACCACGCCCAGGGCACCGTAAAAGATGAGGTCCTCGACCTGTTCCACCTGCCAGCCGCTGTTGGGCTGGCGCGCACGGTAGCGCCCCAGCCACCAGGCCGAGGCAAAGGCGACCAGATAGAGCACGCCGTACCAGTGGATCTTTACCGGCCCCAGTGATAAGGCCACCGGGTCAATATCGGGATAGGTCATGGTAACTCGCTTTGCGGTTTATACGGTGACGACACGGCTGGTGAAACACTTGATGTAATCGGTCTCGACAATCGCCGGATGGACCGGATGATCCGGACCCTGATGGCCCTGCTCGACGATCTGCAGGTTGCGGTCCAGGTGGCGTGAGGATTGCAACAGCAGCTCGCGGAAATTGTCGCGCTGCAGGTGGTAGGAGCAGGAGGCGGAGACCAGCATGCCATCCTTGCCCAGCAGCTGCATCGCCGCCTGATTGATGCGCCGGTAGGCCTCAATCCCCTTCTTCGCATCCTTGCGGCGCTTGATAAAGGCCGGCGGGTCAACAATCACCATATCAAACTGCTCCCGCTCGCCACGTAGCGCCTTGAGGGCATCGAAGGCATCGCCCTCGATCCCCTGCACCCGGTCGGCCACGCCGTTCAGGGTCGCATTGCGCGCCACCAGATCGAGCGCCCTGGCCGAGCTGTCGATACACACCACCTCGCGCGCCCCGGCGCTGGCCGCCGCCACCCCCCAGCCGCCGATGTAACTGAAGACGTCGAGCACCCGCATGCCACGGGCAATATGCTGCACCCGCGCCCGGTTGAGGCGGTGATCGTAGAACCAGCCGGTCTTCTGCCCACTCAGCAGCGGCACCTCGAAGCGGGTGCTGTTCTCCTCGATCTCCACCACCTCCGGCACATTACCCAGCGCGGTCTCGACGCCACTCTCCAACCCCTCCTGGGCACGCATGCTGCTGTCGTTGCGCAGCAGGATGGCGCGCGGTTTAAGCACCTTGTCGAGCGCCGCCACTACCTCTTCGCGCAACACCTCCATACCGGCGGTATTGAGTTGCACCACCAACACATCGCCGAAGCGATCCACCACCAGGCCGGGGAGAAAGTCGCTCTCGCCGTAGACCAAGCGATAGAAGGGCTTGTCGAACAGGCGCTCACGCAGCGAGAGCGCCACCTTGATGCGGTGTACCAGCAGCGACTGATCGAGGCGCTGCTCGGGGGTGCGGCTCACCAGCCGGCCGCAGATCAGGGAGTGGCCATTGACATAGGCCACGCCCAACGCCTTGCCATCATTGGCGGTCACCACCACCTGCTGGCCGGGGGCAAAGTCGCCCAGCGGCGAGCGGGCAATATCCACCTCGTTGCTGTAAACCCAGAGGTGACCATTGCGCAGACGGCGCTCTTCATTCTTCTTCAGGTGTAGCGGGGCAAGTTCCATGACGGCGTTCCGGTGAGACAAGGGCGGCGATTATGGCAGAAAGGGACGGTGGTGACGATGCACCTCAGGCGTTGAGGTCGGGGATGAGTCGGCTCTCGACCCGCAAGATGGCATCCTTCAGCTGCAGCTTGCGCCGCTTCAGCCGCTTCATCTGCAGCTGATCCACATAGGGGTTGGCCTGCAGCGCCTGGATGGCATCGTCCAGGTCACGGTGCTCCAGCCGCAGGGCATCGAGGCGTTGGGCAAGTTCGATCAGTTCGGCATTATCCATGGCTCTACTCGCAAGACCCGGCAATGAACCGGGGCGATAAAAATAGCACATTCCCATCCTACGGTCAGCGCCTGTCAACATGGGCTAGACTTGAAGGGCGACACAGATAACTTGAGGACGAAGCCATGATGCACCCTGTTGCCCTACTCCTGCTGCTGGCCGCGCTACTACCTGGCTGCGCCGCCAGCATCCCCGCCGCCCTGCGCGAGGCACCGGCGCAGAGTCCCTCCCTGGAGCAGGTGCGCACCCAGCCCGAGAGTTATCCGGAGGTGCGCCTGCGCTGGGGCGGCACCATCGTGATGGTCGAGAACCTGCCGCAAACCACCCGTATCGAGATCGTCGCGCGCCGCCTGCACGCCAGCGGCGAACCGGTGAGCGAGGATAGCAGCGCGGGGCGCTTCATCGCCCACTTCGACCAGTTCCTCGACCCCACAATCTACGCCAGCGGCCGCGCCCTTACTGTGGTGGGGCGTTTTGTCCGCCTCGAACAGCGTGAGCTCGACAAGATGCGCTATCGCTACCCGCTGGTGCGCGTCGAATCACACCACCTCTGGCCCGAGCCGGAGCCGTTGCATCACTATTACGATCCCTACTGGCACGATCCCTTTTTCTATGATCCCTGGTATCCCTTCGGCTATCCTTATCCCTATTACTACTATCCTTACCGTTACCCCAGACCCCACGCCCGTTAACCGAGGAGAGATCGCATGACGAGAGTGCTTCCCCCGCTGCTGCTACTGCTTCTGCTTGGCGGCTGCAGCAGCAAACCGCTGTTGCCGACCGAGGGGATTAACAGCGAACTGACGGCACAGCAGGTGGTCGACTCCGGCAAGGGGATGGTCGGCAGCCGCGTGTTGTGGGGCGGCGTCATCGTCGCCGTCACCAACCTCAGGGAACGTACCCGACTGGAGGTGCTCGCCTACCCACTCGACAGCACGCAGCGCCCCCAGACCGACAAGGCGGCCGGCCGCCGTTTTCTCGCCTACTACCCCGGCTATCTGGAGAGCGCCGACTATGCCGCCGGACGGCAGGTGAGCCTGGTCGGCACCGTTAGCGGCATCGAGGAGGCACCGCTCGGCGAGCACCGCTATCGCTACCCGGTAGTTGACAGTGAAAAGCTCCACCTCTGGCCGGTGGAGGCGCCGCAGAGCGAACCCAAGGTCCGTTTCGGCATCGGGGTGATCCTCCACAACTAACCCCCCGCTATGGCGTGCGGATCACCCCGGTGACGATACCCAGGATCTGCACCTCTTCGTTCTTAAGGTAAATAGGCGCCATCTCGGGGTTGGCCGGCTGCAGACGGATGCCCTCACGCTCGACGTAAAACTTCTTCAGGGTGACCCGTTCCCCGTTAATCATGGCGACCACCGACTGGCCGTTCTCGGCGCTCTCGCGCTTTTCGATGATCACGATATCACCGTCCTGGATGTTGTCATCGACCATGGAGTGGCCACGCACCTTCAGCGCATAACAGTTGCGTCGCACCATGCTGGCAGGGGCGGAGACCCGCTGCGCATCCTCATTAAACTCGACCGGCTGCCCGGCGGTGATCCAGCCCAGCAGCGGCACCGTCGTCATCTCGGCACTGGTCAGCTCCAGTGTCTCAAAGCCTGGAATATGAACGGGGCGATCCCGCTTCGGGATCAGATAGGTTACAGCGGACATCACCGACTCCTCATTTATCTTCCACCCCTAACTTACTTGGGACAGGGGGCAAAATCAAACCGCCAAACAGCCTATCACGCCCCTGCCGGGCGTGCGATAATCCGCGCTCATGAACGGTAGAAATCTCACACTTTCATTCGTCATCCTGCTACTGGCGCTGTTGCTGGCTGTGGTGCTGCTCTGGCCGGTGCCACAGCAGCCGGCAGCCAGCCGCCCGATCCCCGAGGTGTTACGGCCGCTGCTACTCCCCGCGGCACGCCCCCTTGACGCCTTCACCCTGCAGGATCACAACGGCGCCCCCCTGACCCTGGAGCAGCTGCGCGGCGGCTGGAGCCTGATCTTTTTCGGTTATACCCACTGTCCCGACATCTGCCCCACCACACTCGGCACCCTCAAAGGGGTGGCGCAACGGCTTGAGGCACAACACGCCGCCGACACCCGCATCATCTTTGTCTCGGTCGACCCAAAACGCGACACCCTGTCCCACCTCAGGGAGTACATCAGCTATTTTGGCCCCGACTTCATCGCCGCCACCGGCGAGTCGCAGGAGATCGACAACCTGACCCACCAACTCGGTGCCATGTATATGTTCGACGGCGACACCACGGGCAACGACTACATCGTCAACCACAGCGCCAGTGTGGCACTCATTAACCCGCAGGGGGAGTGGGTGGCCCGTTTCAACCCGCCCCACACCGTCACCAAATTCAGCAGCGACTATCTGCAACTTCGCGATTTTCTCTCGCAGCAATAAATTTCCAGGACTGACCCCAGATGGCTGAACGCAGCGCCGGATTTATCGACTATCTCAAGGCCCTCCCGCAATACCTGATGCCGGGCCACCTCGTCTCGCGCCTGATCCACCGTTTTACCCGCATCCGCAACCCGCGTATCAAGAACCCCTTTACCCGCTGGTTCATCGGCCACTTCCGCATCAATCTGGACGAAGCGCTTGAACCGCAGCCGAGTGGCTACGAGCACTTCAACGCCTTCTTCACCCGCGCCCTCAAACCGGGGATCCGCCCCATTGTCGCGGGCGACGACACCGTCGCCTGCCCGGTGGACGGGGCGGTAAGCCAGGCGCTACCGATCCGCGACGGGCGTGTCTTTCAGGCCAAGGGGCACGACTATTCGCTGGTGACCCTGCTTGGCGGCTCCGAAGAGCGCGCCGCTCCCTTTCAGGGTGGTCTCTTCACCACCATCTACCTCTCGCCGCAGGACTACCACCGCATCCACATGCCGGTCAGCGGCACCCTGAGGGAGATGGTGCATGTGCCGGGCAGGCTCTTTAGCGTCAACCCTGCCACCACCCGCGTCATCCCCGGCCTGTTTGCCCGCAACGAGCGGGTGATCTCCCTCTTCGACACCGCCTTCGGCCCGCTGGCGATGGTCAAGGTGGGGGCGGTGAATGTGGGAAGTATCGAGACGGTGTGGGCCGGTGAGGTCACCCCGCCGGCCGGGCGCGTGGTACGCAGCTGGCACTACGACGGTGAGGAGGCCATCACCCTGCAAAAGGGGGAAGAGATGGGACGTTTCAACATGGGCTCCACCGTCATTCTTGTTTTTGGCCCCGGTGTCGTCGAGTGGGCCGACGAGATCAGGGCCGGGGAGCGGGTGCGACTGGGGCAGTTGCTGGCAACGCGCCAGACGTAACCGAACAGCCCGCTCACTGAGTCACTGGCCACCGCTTTACAATTCACCATCTCCGCCAACATCACCACCATGCAGACCACATGGATATTGACGAAGAGATGGCGTGCTCACATTCCCCGGCTGAAACCACCATACGAGTGAACACCCGTCTGGGAATTCGATGAGATCCCCCGCAGTTCCCAAACCGTAATGCCTCCCCGACAGGGCCGAAAGGCTCCTGAATTTGTTTAGATTTGTTTAGAGGTTGACCCAACAAAAAAGCAACGGTAGTATACGCGCCTGTGCTGTTAGGCAGCACATAAAAACCGCTATTCCCCGGTAGCGCAGCGGTAGCGCAGAGGACTGTTAATCCTTTGGTCGCAAGTTCGAATCTTGCCCGGGGAGCCATCTAAAAACCGATCCGTCAGGGTCGGTTTTTTTTCGTTCGTGCCGTGACAAACCGGCGCCACTTCTACTTGCTCAGGCGTTGCGTGAGCGACTGGATAATACGGTTTACCTCAGGACGATGTTCCAGGGTGGTGGCGTGTTTGATATGTTCGCGGGCGAGATCACCCTCCTCCTCCTGCAGCGCGATCTCGGCCAGCAGACAGTGCAACAAGCAGCGATCATTCTGTGTCTTTAACTCGCCGTTAATCGCCACCAGCAAGTGTACCTTGGCGGCGGCGTAACGCTGCTCGGCGATCTCCTTCACCCCTTTCAACCAGTTGTAATAGGCGAGGCTCTGCGGGCTGAGCAGTTGCGGCCAGCGCACCTGTTGCAGGGCGTGATTGACCGTTGTCAGATCGCCGCGACGAAAGGCAGTGAAGCCATACCAGACGCTGCTGTTGCGTAGCGTGTCGATAAACAATAGGGCGGAGAGGATAAAGAAGGGTATGGCCAACGGTGAGCGATGGAGCGTGAGATAGAAACAGCACAGCATGCTGATGGCACAGACGATAAAACGGATATCTGGGTCATACTGGTGAACCCAGCGTTGCACCTTTTTTAGCACCACTACTCCCCCCTCAAAAGATCAACTCATCCGATGTTCCATGAATTTGCACATTGTTACAGGCAAAACATACAGTAAAACAAAAGGGGCCGTAAGGCCCCTCCCATAGACAGCACAACCCTGCAGCCTACTCCTCGGTCACGGCCTTCATGCTGAGGCGGATGCGTCCCTGCTTGTCGATCTCCAGCACCTTGACCTTGACCATGTCGCCCTCGGAGAGTTTGTCGCTCACCTTCTCGACACGCTCGTCGGAGATCTGCGAGATATGTACCAGACCATCCTTGCCGGGCAGTACGTTGACGAAGGCGCCAAAGTCCATCAGTTTGTTGACGCGTCCCTCGTAGATCATCCCCACCTCGACATCGGTGGTCAGCTGCTCGATGCGACGCTGGGCCTCCTTGCCGGCGGCGCCGTCGACCGAGGAGACCTTGACGGTGCCATCATCGCTAATATCGATGCCTGCTCCGGTCTCTTCGGTGATGGCACGAATGGTGGCGCCACCCTTGCCGATGACGTCGCGGATCTTGTCTGGGTTGATCTTGAAGGTGATGTAGCGTGGCGCAAATTCGGACATCTCTTCGCGCGGCTTGGCGATCGCCTTGTTCATCTCGCCAAGGATGTGCAGTCGTCCCTCTTTGGCTTGCGCCAGGGCGGCCTGCATGATCTCGCGGGTGATGCCGTCAATTTTGATATCCATCTGCAGGGCGGTGATACCGTAATCGGTACCGGCCACCTTGAAGTCCATGTCGCCGAGGTGATCCTCGTCGCCGAGGATGTCGGTGAGGACGGCAAACTTGTCGTGCTCTTTGATCAGGCCCATCGCCACGCCGGCCACCGGCGCCTTGACTGGTACGCCGGCATCCATCATCGCCAGACAGCTGCCGCAGACCGAAGCCATGGAGCTGGAGCCGTTGGACTCGGTGATTTCGGAGACCACACGAATGGTGTAGGGGAAATCTTCGCTGCTCGGCACCACGGCAGCAACGCCGCGCTTGGCCAGACGGCCGTGACCGATCTCGCGGCGCTTGGGGCTGCCGACGCGACCGGTCTCGCCGACGCTGTAGGGGGGGAAGTTATAGTGGAGCATGAAGCTCTCTTTACGCTCCCCGTCCAGGGCGTCAATGATCTGCGCATCACGGGCGGTACCCAGGGTGGTGACGACCAGGGCCTGGGTTTCACCGCGGGTGAACAGGGCGGAACCGTGGGTGCGCGGCAACACACCGGTGCGGATGGTGATGGGACGTACGGTGCGGGTGTCGCGACCATCTATACGCGGCTCGCCGCTGATGATGCGGCCACGCACCGTGCTCTTCTCCAGAGCCTCGATGGCTTCGCGTACCTTGCCCTCGTCCATACCGCTGTCGCCGCTGCACATCTTCTCGACAATGGCGCCGCGGATCTCGTTCAGACGGTCGTAACGCACCATCTTTTCGGTGATCTGGTAGGCCTCGGTAAAGGCACCGGCGGCGGTAGCCGCAACGGCCTGCTCCGCGGAGTGGTCCTGTTGCGGCGGCTGCCATGCCCACGCCACGGTACCGGCGGCGGTGGCAAATTCGCGGATCGCATTAATCACGGTCTGCATCTGTTCATGGCCGAACATCACGGCACCCAGCATCTGCTCCTCGGTGAGGCAGTCGGCCTCGGACTCCACCATCAGCACTGCATTGGCGGTGCCGGCAACGATCAGGTCGAGCTTGGAGTCGGCCAGTTGCGTCCTGCTGGGGCTGAGAATGTAGTTACCGTCGATAAAGCCGACACGCGCCGCGCCAAGCGGGCCGTTGAACGGCACACCGGAGACGGCAAGCGCCGCCGAGGTACCGATCAGGGAAACGATGTCGGCGCTAATCTCGGGATCGAGAGAGACGACGGTGGCAATAACCTGGACTTCGTTGTAGAAACCGTCAGGAAAGAGCGGGCGGATGGGGCGGTCAATCAGGCGCGAGGTGAGGGTCTCGTGCTCACCGGGACGACCCTCGCGGCGGAAGAAGCCGCCGGGGATCTTGCCGGCGGCATAGGTCTTCTCCTGATAGTCGACGGTGAGAGGAAAGAAATCCCGACCCGCGGTGGCCTTTTTGTCGGCGACCACGGTGACCAGCACCGTGGTGTCGCCCATGCTGGCCATTACCGCACCAGTGGCCTGACGGGCGATCTCGCCCGTCTCCAGTTTGACCGTATGCTCCCCATACTGGAACTCTTTCTTGACTGGCGTCACAACTAATTCCTTTATTGGTTATTTACTGAAGTAGCCTGAGGTTACTTACGCAGGCCCAGGCTGGCGATGAGGGTGCGATAGCGCTCGACATCTTTCTTCTTCAGGTAGTCGAGCAGCTTGCGGCGCTGGCTAACCATGCGCAGCAGGCCACGACGTGAGTGGTGGTCGTGGATGTGCTCTTTAAAGTGGCCGGAAAGGGCCAGAATGTTGGCGGTTAACAGCGCGACCTGAACCTCAGGGGAACCGGTATCATTTTCGCCCTTGCCATATTCCTTGACGATATTGGCTTTTTGCTCGTTGCTAAGGGACATCTGGGTACTACTCCTACACTGGTAGTCTGAATGTAAACGCGCATTTTAACCGCGGTTCCCATCGGGGAACAAGGCAAATACGCTCGATAAAGACCCCTACTCGCCTGTGTTTAGCAGACGTTTGGGGCCGATGCGGCCGTCATCAAGTACAGCCCCAACACCGATGAATTCACCGGCACTGTTACACAGCCGCACCCACCCGCTGGTGGGGGCATGCGGCACCTGAACGGCCTGTCCCTGCAATACATAGAACAGGCTGTTCTCGGTCAATTTGATCTCGGGATAGTTACCCAGGGCATGATCCAGCGGCAGCAGGTGGCGATCGAGACTCTCCACCCCCTCGCTCTCGGCCTGCTGGTGCAGCGCATCGAGGGTGATCATCCCCTCCTCCTGGAAGGGGCCAACCTTGGTGCGACGCAACCGGCTCAGATAGGCCCCGCAACCGAGCGCCTCGCCGATATCCTCCACCAGGGTGCGGATATAGGTACCCTTGGAACAGTGTACATAGAGCTCCAGCTCATCGGGGGTCATCCCCAGCAGCTCCAGCTTGTAGATGGTGACCTGGCGCGGCTTGCGCTCCACCTCAATCCCCTGGCGCGCCAGCTTGTAGAGCGGCTGGCCGTTGAGTTTGAGCGCGGAGTGCATCGGCGGGATCTGTTCAATCTCGCCCTGGAAACGCTCCAACACCTTGAGCACCAGCGCCTCGGTCAGCGGCGGCACCTCGCGGGTCTCGATCACCTCGCCCTCGGCATCGGCGCTGCTGGTACGCACCCCAAGCTTGCAGGTGCCGACATAGACCTTGTCGGCATCCAGCAGATAGGCCGACATCTTGGTCGCCTCACCAAAACAGAGCGGCAGCATGCCGCTGGCCAGTGGGTCGAGATTACCGGTGTGGCCCGCCTTGGCCGCCTTGAACAGATGCTTGACCTCCTGCAGCGCGGCATTGGAGGAGATCCCCACCGGCTTGTCCAGCAGAAGGATACCGTTGACCTTGCGGCCCTTGGGAGTGTTACGACGACGTGCCACCGGTTTTAACTCTCGCTGTTGTCTTTGTCTTGGGCCACTGCCTCGTTGATCAGGGCGCTCAGACGAGAGCCCTTCTCAATGGAGTGGTCATACTGGAAACGCAGTTCGGGCACGGTGCGCAGACGCATGCGGTGGCCCAGCTCACGCCGCAGGAAACCATAGGCGTGGTTGAGCGCCTCCAGGGTCTGTTTCTCGTCGTGACCCTCGCCAAGGACGGTGAAGAAGACCTTGGCCACCCCCATGTCACGACTCAGCTCCACCGCGGAGATAGTGACCATGCCGAGGCGCGGATCCTTCAACTCACGCTGCACCAGCTCGGCCAGCTCGCGCTGGATCTGCTCGCCGACACGACGGCTACGGCTAAATTCTTTTGCCATGCGCTATTGCACGATCCGCGTTAGGTACCCGCTACAGGGTACGCTTGACCTGGACACGCTCGTAGACCTCAATCTGGTCGCCGGGCCTGACATCGTTGTAATTCTTCACGCCGATACCGCACTCGGTACCGTTTTTGACCTCGTTCACGTCATCCTTGTAGCGGCGCAGTGACTCCAGCTCGCCCTCGTAGATCACGACATTGTCGCGCAGTACCCGGATCGGGTTGTTGCGCTTGACGGTGCCCTCGATCACCATACAGCCGGCAATGGCGCCAAACTTCGGCGAGCGGAAGACATCGCGCACCTCGGCCAGACCGACGATCTCCTCCTTGAACTCGGGGGCGAGCATACCGGTCATGGCACGCTTCACCTCGTCGATGAGCTCGTAGATCACGCTGTAGTAGTGCAGGTCGATCCCCTGCTCGTCGATGACGCGCTTGGCACCGGCGTCGGCCCGCACATTAAAGCCGATAACGATGGCATTGGAGGCCACCGCCAGCTGGGCATCGGATTCGCTGATCCCGCCCACGCCGCTGGCAACCATCTTCACCTTCACCTCGGGGGTGGAGAGTGCCGTGAGGGCATCGGCGATCGCCTCCACCGATCCCTGCACGTCGGCCTTGAGCAGGATGTTGACGACGCTGACCGCCCCCTCCTCCATCTGATTGAACATGTCGTCCAGCTTGCTCTTCTGCTGCTTGGCGAACTTCACGTCACGGAACTTGCCCTGGCGGAACAGTGCCACCTCGCGCGCCTTGCGCTCATCGGCCACCACCACTGCCGATTCGCCGGCGGAGGGCACCCCGGAGAGACCGATGATCTCGACAGGAATGGAGGGGCCAGCCGACTCAATCGGCTTGCCATTTTCATCGTGCATCGCACGTACCCGGCCGTACTCGTGGCCGGCAAGGACGATATCGCCCTTATGCAGGGTGCCACGCTGAATCAGGATCGAGGCCACCACCCCGCGCCCCTTGTCAAGACGCGATTCGATGACGATGCCGTTGGCGGGACCCTCGGTGCTGGCGGTCAGCTCAAGTACCTCGGCCTGCAGCAGGATGGCATCGAGCAGCACGTCGACCCCCAGGCCGGTCTTGGCCGAGACCGGCACGAACTGGGTGTCACCGCCCCACTCCTCAGGGATGACATCGAGCTGCGCCAACTCGTTCTTGACGCGATCGGGATCGGCCTCCTCCTTGTCCATCTTGTTGACGGCAATGATCAGCGGCACCCCGGCGGCGCGTGCGTGCTGCACCGCCTCCTTGGTTTGCGGCATCACGCCGTCATCGGCAGCCACCACCAGTACCACAATATCGGTGAGGTTAGCGCCACGGGCACGCATCGCGGTAAAGGCGGCGTGGCCGGGGGTGTCAAGGAAGGTGATCATCCCCTTCTCGGTTTCGACGTGATAGGCGCCAATATGCTGGGTGATGCCACCGGCCTCGCCGGAGGCGACACGGCTGACGCGGATGTGGTCGAGCAGTGAGGTCTTGCCGTGATCGACGTGACCCATAATGGTGACGACCGGGGCACGATGGTGCTCCTCGCCGGAGGTGGCGGCCTGACTGATGAGCTCCTCCTCCAGCGCGTTCTCCTTCATCAAGATCGGTTTGTGCCCCATCTCCTCGACGACGATGCTGGCAGTCTCCTGATCCAGCACCTGATTGATGGTGACCATGGTCCCCATCTTCATCATCGATTTAATCACCTCGCCGGCCTTGACCGACATCTTCTGTGCCAGTTCGCCAACAGTAATGGTCTCGGGAATGGAGACCTCGTGGGTGACCGGGGCCACCGGTTTTTCAAAGCCGTGCAGTGTGGTGGAGGTGACAGGGGTGCGCGCCGCCTTGCCGCCCTTGCGCTTATGGCGTCCCGTTTTACCGGCGGCAATGTGTAGCTCCCCCTCACTCTCACCCGGCCCCTTGCGACGCTTCTTCTTGTCGCCCTTGCTGTACTTGGTATCGGGTTTGTTGGCATCGGCGCTCGGCGCCGATTTAGTCGATTTCGCCGGCTTGGCTACCGGAACCTCACTGACCACGGCGGCCTTCGCGCCCTCCTCGGCCGCGGCCAACTGACGACGCTGCGCCTCCACAGCCTGTTGCTTTGCCTCTTCCTCGGCGCGCAGACGCGCCTCATCTTCCTTCTGGCGACGCGCCTCATCCATGGCGCGTTGACTGGCCTCGACATCCAGATGCTTTTCCAGCCGTTCGGCCACCTCGCTGTTGACACGCTGATCTTCCTCAGCCACCACCACGCTGCGCTTGACGTAGGTACGCTTCTTGCGCACCTCAACGGTAACCGTCTTGCCGCCCTTGCTGCTGGCGCCGCCCCCGAGCTTCAGCTCGCTGGTGGTGCGACGCTTGAGGGTGATTTTACTTGGCCCGGTCTCCTCGACGGCCTCGGGCCTGTCACTACCGTGCTTGTGGCGCAGGTAATCGCGCAGCTTCACCTTGTCATCGTCGCCAATGAGTGACTCTGCCGCGGTAGCGGATACACCCGCATCTTTCAACTGCCCCACCAGGCGATCGACTGGAACCCCAATCGTCTCGGCAAACTGTTTGACGGTAACCTCTGACATCTACTCTGTTCTCCTGCCTTAACCTTCCTGCTCGTCTGCAAACCAGGGAGCCCGTGCAGTCATAATCAACTGACCGGCACGCTCTTCATCCATGCCATCAATTTCCATCAACTCATCTACTGCCAGCTCGGCGAGATCCTCCATGGTGGTGACACCCCTGGCGGCAAGAGCCTCGGCCAGGGCAGGATCCATCCCCTCCAGCTCCAGCAGATCCTGCTCGGGCTCGGCACCGCCGTGCTCCTCGCTGCTGATCTCATAGGTTACCAGCACATCCTTGGCGCGCGCGCGCAACTCCTCGACGATCGTCTCGTCAAATTCTTCAATCTCCAGCATCTCGCTGACCGGCACATAGGCCACCTCTTCCAGGCTGGAGAAACCCTCCTGCACCAGGATCACGGCCACATCCTCATCCACGTTCAGCGTATCCTGGAACATCGCCACCAGGGTGCCGGCCTCGGCCTCGTTCTTCTCCTCGGCCTGGGCATCGGTCATCACGTTCAGCTCCCAGCCGGTCAGTTCGCTGGCCAGCCGCACGTTCTGGCCACCACGACCGATCGCCTGTGAGAGCTGCTCCTCGGCCACCGCGATATCCATGCTGTGCGAATCCTCATCGACCACGATGGAGAGCACCTCGGCGGGGGCCATGGCATTAATTACATACTGCGCCGGGTTGTCATTCCACAGCACGATGTCGACACGCTCGCCGCCCATTTCATTGGTCACCGCCTGCACGCGCGAGCCACGCATACCGACGCAGGCACCAATCGGGTCGATGCGTGAATCGTTGGAGCGCACCGCGATCTTGGCTCGCAACCCCGGATCACGCGCCGCCCCCATGATATCGATCAAGCCCTCCCCCACCTCGGGTACCTCCAGCTTGAACAGCTGAATAATAAACTCCGGTATGCTGCGGCTAACGAACAGCTGCGGACCACGCGGCTCAGAGCGCACATCAAAAAGATAACCACGCAGACGGTCGCCGGGGCGTACCGGCTCGCGGGGGATCAGGTGTTCACGGGCGATCAGCGCCTCAACGTTATTGCCCATGTCGAGGATCACGCTGCCACGGTCCAGGCGCTTAACCACACCGTTAATCAGTTCGCCGACACGATGGCGGTAGGCATCGACCACCTGTGCACGCTCGGCCTCGCGCACCTTCTGCACAATGACCTGTTTGGCGGTCTGGGCGGCGATGCGGCCAAAATCGACCGATTCGATCTGCTCCTCAATAAAGTCACCTGACTGAATCTCGGGATCATCGAGGCGTGCCGCGCTCAGCGTGATCTCGCGCGCAGGGTTCTCCAGGATCTGCGTCTCCACATCGTCAATCACCTCCCAGCGGCGGAAGGTGTCGTAATCACCAGTGGTGCGATCGATGCAGACGCGAATATCCACATCACCACCGTGTTTTTTCTTTGATGCGGTCGCCAGTGCGGTCTCCATCGCCTCAAAGATAATCTCAGGAGCAACGCCTTTTTCATTGGAAACGGCATCTACAACCAGCAGGATCTCTTTGCTCATAACACAGCCTCTATGTGTTCCCAGCCAAGCCCCGTCATCGGGACCACAAAACTTGTCGGCAACCGATACATCTGTTGCTTACCATTCATAAACCAAATGCGCCTTGTCGATATTGTCGAAGGCGAAACGCTGCGCTTCGCCATCCACCTCGACCGTCACCACCTCATCCTCGACACCAAGGATCCGCCCCTTGAACTTGCGGCGGCCGGCCAGCGGCGAATGCAGGCGAATCTCGGCCAGCTGACCGACAAAACGCGCATAGTGCGCCAGGGTGAAGAGCGGGCGCTCCAGACCCGGCGAGGAGACCTCCAGGGTATAGGCGCCGCGAATGGGATCTTCCACATCCAGCACCGCACTCACCTGGTGGCTGACATCACCGCAGTCATCGGCGGTGATCCCCTCCTCGTGGTCGATATAGATGCGCAGCAGCGAGTGGTGTCCCTGCGGCAGGTACTCGACACCCACCAGCTCGTAGCCCAGCGCGGTTACCGCCGGTTCGATGATTGCCACTAACTTTTCACTGGCCTGCGCCATCTTTTCCCCAGAAACAAAAAAAGGGCCCGAGGCCCATTTCGATGTGTCCAAAACTGGAACCGGAGTATAGCCTCTTTTGTGCTACAACACCATGCTCCACCCTGGCCTCATCGCCTAATAAAAAGCCCCACAAGTGGGGCTTTTTATTGATTTGGTAGCGGGGGCAGGATTCGAACCTACGACCTTCGGGTTATGAGCCCGACGAGCTACCGGGCTGCTCCACCCCGCAATCGATAAGCTGCGCATTGTACAGAGCGAGGCCGATCTTGGCAAGCCGCCAAGGCTATTATTTTTCCTCATTTTTCAACGCCGTTGCCACAGCTGGCGCAGGTCGTGGCGATAGATAAAACCGGGCAGGGCAAACACCAGAAACAGACAAAGTCCAACGGCATAAAACTCCCACCCCTGGGGATAGATTTCGCCGTTAAGCTTCTGCTCCATCCCCAGCGCCACGGCGCCAACGATGAAGAACAGCAACAACCACTCCAGCCAACGCCAGGCGGCGCGCTTTACCCCCTGCTTCGGCTCCAGTACCAGCAGAACACGCTCACTCAGCCAGGGAAGATTGGCGGCGATAAAGGCAATGGCGATGATCAACCAACCCGATTGCACAGCAGTCATGCGGAAACTCCTCCCATCAGTGAACAGACCCGAACCGTCGGCCAGGCGTGGCGTAACAGCATAATGAGCCCAGGAACAGAGGTCACGCGCACCCCTACAGTCCCATCGCCTGACGGCAGATAGCCATCAGCGAGGAGGGAAAGAGGCCAATCAGCAACACCGCCAGCGCATTGACGCTGAAGAGCAGCGCCACATCCGGCGACGGCCGGAAGGGGCTCAACTCCAGCGGCCCATCGAAGTACATCAACTTGATCAGCCGCAGGTAGTAGAAGGCACCGATCACCGAGAAGAGCACCGCCACGGCGGCCAGCCACACCATGTTGGCATCGACCACCGCCTGCAGCACCGAAAGCTTGGCCCAGAAGCCGATGAACGGCGGCACCCCGGCCATGGAGAACATCAGGAACATCATCATCAGCGCAAACCAGGGGCTGCGCTCGTTCAGCCCTTTATAGTCCTCCAGCTGGTCGGCCTCGAAACCGGCACGGCTCATCAGGATCACCATGCCGAAACCGCCGAGTCCCATCAGCACATAGACGATGGCGTAGAACATGCCGGCGGCATAGCCCTCCGGTGAACCGGAGAGTACCCCCAGCAGCAGGAAGCCGACATGAGAAATACCGGAGTAGGCGAGCATGCGCTTGATGTTGGTCTGGGCGATGGCCACCACGTTACCGATGCCGAGCGAGAGGATGGCCAGCAGCAGCAGGATATCGTGCCACTGCGGCTGCAGGGCACCGAGGCCATCCACCAGTAGCCGCATCAGCATGGCGAAGGCCGCCAGCTTGGGGGCGGTGCTGATGTAGAGGGTCACCGCGGTGGAGGCGCCGTGATAGACATCGGGCACCCACATATGGAACGGCACTGCCCCCAATTTGAAGGCGACACCGACCATCAGGAATACCAGGCCGAAGATAAGGATGAGCTGGCTCCCCTGCCCCGCCACCGCTGCACTGACCTCGCCCAGCTCCAGGCTACCGGTTACCCCGTAGATCATCGACATGCCGTAGAGCAGCATCGCCGAGGCCATCGCCCCGAGGATGAAGTACTTCATCGCCGCCTCGGCCGCCACCCTGGAGTCGCGTTGCATCGCCACCATCGCGTACATGGAGAGTGACAGCAGCTCCAGCCCCATATAGATCGTGAGCAGGCTGTGGGCAGAGATCATCACCATCATCCCCAGCACCCCGAACAGGCCGAGGACAAAGAACTCGCCACGGAACATGCCGCGCTCGCGCAGGTAACGGCGGCTGTAGAGGAGCACCATAAAGACGGCGGCGTAGACCGCCAGTTTGAGCACCGAGGCCATCGGGTCGAGCACGAAGCTGTCGCTGAAGGTAAGCTCGCGGGCACTGCTGTAGAGACCCAGGCTGAGCAGGAAGGCCCCCACCAGGGTCGCCTGGGTCAGCAGATAGGTGACCACCCGGCTGCGTTCGCTGAGGAACAGATCCAGAATGAGGATAAAACAGGCCATGCCGAGGACGAAGATCTCGGGCATCGCCAGCATGAAATTTGGTATCTCGAAATTCATCATGGGTTCCCGTTACATTGCGTCGAGCGGCACTTTGCTGACCGCAATATGTTCAACCAGATGCCGTACCGTGGCGTCCATCACCTCCAGCAGCGGCGCCGGATAGAGGCCGAAAAAGAGCACCGCGAGCGCCAGCGTGGACAGGATCAGGAACTCCCGGCCATTGATGTCCTGCAGCGTGGCCACCTTGTCGTTGGTGATCTCACCGAAGAGTACCCGCTTCACCATCCACAGGGTGTAGCCGGCGCCAAGGATCAGGGTGGTGGCGGCGACAAAGGCGATCCAGAAGTTGGCCTTGAAGGCGCTCAGGATCACCATAAACTCGCCGACGAAGCCGGCGGTACCGGGCAGGCCGGCGTTGGCCATGGCGAAGAGCACCATAAAGGCGGCGAACCTGGGCATCACGTGCACTACTCCGCCGTAGTCGGCGATCTGGCGCGAGTGCATGCGGTCATACATCACCCCGACACAGAGGAACATCGCGCCGGAGACAAAGCCGTGGGAGATCATCTGCACCACGCCCCCCTCCATGCCCATCGTCGCACCGGCAAAGCTGCCGCTGCTCTCGGCGATGGTCCAGGGGATAAAGAGACCGAGGGTGACAAAACCCATGTGGGAAATGGAGGAATAGGCAATAAGCTTCTTCATATCCTGCTGCACCAGTGCCACAAAACCGATGTAGGCGACGGCGATCAGGGACAGGCCGATCATCAGCCAGTCAAGATTGTGGCTGGCATCTGGGGTGATCGGCAGGGAGAAGCGCAAAAAGCCGTAGGCACCCAGCTTGAGCATGATCGCCGCCAGGATCACCGAGCCACCGGTGGGGGCCTGCACATGGGCATCGGGCAGCCAGGTGTGTACCGGCCACATCGGTACCTTCACCGCAAAGGCGAGGAGGAAGGCGAGGAAGATCCAGATCTGTACATTCAGCCCCAGCGGCAACAGGTGGTAGTCAAGGATGCTGAAGCTGTTGGCCTGAAAATAGAGATAGATCAGCGCCACCAGCATGAAGACCGAACCGAGGAAGGTGTAGAGGAAGAACTTGAGGGTGGCATAGACCCGGTTATCGCCGCCCCAGACACCGATGACGATAAACATCGGGATCAGCATCGCCTCCCAGAAGACATAGAAGAGCATCGCATCCAGCGCCGCGAAGACGCCAACCATCAACCCCTCCATGATGAGGAAGGCGGCCATGTACTGCGCCGGCTTGAACTTGATCACATCCCAACCGGCAATCACCACCAGCACCGTGGTAAAGCTGGTAAGCAGGATGAGCGGCATCGAGATGCCGTCGACCCCCAGGTGGTAGTTAACATTAAAGCTGGCGATCCACGGCACCAGTTCAACGAACTGCATCTGGGCGCTGGCGTTATCAAACCCGCTATAGAGCGGCAGCGACAGCGCAAAGGTGAGCAGCGCCGTCAGCAGCGACAACACCCGGGCATTCTGCCCACTGCTGCCGCTGCCTACCAGCAACACCAGCAGGCCGCCGACTATCGGCACCCAGATCACCAGACTCAGCAGTGGCAAATCAGCAAACATGCACCCTACCCTTTAAATTAATTTTTTATTACCTGAAGATAAACAGGCTGAACAGTGCCAACAGCCCGACAATCATGGCAAAGGCGTAGTGATAGAGATAACCGGTCTGCAGGCGACGGGTGATACCGGAGAGCACCCCCACCACGCGTGCCGAGCCGTTAACCATCAAACCATCGATGAGTGCCACATCCCCCACCTTCCACAAACCGTTGCCCAGACCGCGACCGCCGGCGGCGAAGAGCTTGGCGTAGATCTCGTCGGCCCAGTATTTGTTGTCGAGGATCTTATAGACAAAGCCGAAGCGCTCCTTCATGACCACGGCGATATCCAGCCCTTTTCGGTGCAGCATCCAGGCGGTGAAGACACCGCCCGCGGCGAGCCAGAAGGCCGGGGTCAAAAAGCCGTGCAGCGCCATGCCCCACCAGCCGTGAATACTCTCACCCACCGTTGCCAGCACATCATGCTCGGCCGCGACATAGATGGCCTCGCCGAAGAAATTACCGAAGGGCATATCCATCACGAAGATGGCACCGATCACCACCGAGGGGATCGCAAGCAGCACCAGCGGCAGGGTGACCACCCACGGGGTCTCATGCAGATGCTCGCGGGTGTGGTGATCCATCCGCTCCTTGCCATGGAACACCATGAAGTACATGCGGAAACTGTAGAGCGCGGTGATAAAGACACCGGCCAGCACTGCAGCAAAGGCGAAACCAGAGCCCGGGATGGAGGACTCACCCACCGCCATAATGATGCTGTCCTTGGAGTAGAATCCGGCAAAGAACGGGGTACCGATTAGGGCCAGCGAACCGATCAACGAGGTGATCCAGGTGATCGGCATGTACTTGCGCAGGCCGCCCATGTTGCGCATGTCCTGGTCATGGTGCATGGCGATAATCACCGAACCGGCACCAAGAAACAGCAGCGCCTTGAAGAAGGCGTGGGTCATCAGGTGGAACACACCGGCGGCATAGGCCGAGGCACCGAGGGCCACCGTCATATAACCGAGCTGTGACAGTGTCGAGTAGGCTACCACTCGCTTGATATCATTCTGAATCAGGCCAAGGAGACCCATGAACAGGGCGGTGATGGCACCAATAATGAGGATGAAGCTGAGCGCCGTCTCGGAGAGCTCATAGAGCGGCGACATGCGTGCCACCATGAAGATCCCGGCGGTGACCATTGTCGCTGCGTGGATCAGGGCGGAGATCGGGGTCGGGCCCTCCATCGAATCGGGCAGCCAGACGTGCAGCGGCACCTGCGCCGACTTGCCCATGGCGCCAATGAAGAGCAGGATGCCGATCACCGTCATCATGTTCCACTCACTGCCGGGGAAGATGGAGAAGGTCAGGTTCTTATGCAGCTCGGCGGTGCTGAAGACCGCGCTGTAGTCGAGGCTGTTGAAGGTCATCAGCACCGCACCGATCCCGAGCAGGAAACCAAAGTCGCCGACGCGGTTTACCAGGAAGGCCTTGAGGTTGGCATAGACCGCCGACTCGCGCGTCGACCAGAAACCGATCAGCAGATAGGAGACCAGCCCCACCGCCTCCCAGCCGAAGAACAGCTGCATAAAGTTGTTGGCCATCACCAGCACCAGCATGGAGAAGGTGAAGAGCGAGATGTAGCTGAAGAAGCGCTGGTAGCTGTTGGTGCCGGCGCGCGAACCGGCGGGCCAGTTCTCCTCGTCGTGACTCATATAACCGATGGTGTAGATGTGTACCATCAGCGAGACGAAGGTGACCACCACCATCATCATCGCGGTCAGCTGATCAATCAGGAAGCCGACCTCGAAGCGGATGCCCTCGGAGACCAGCCAGGTGTAGACGGTCTGGTTGAGGATGCCGACCTTATCGATCACCACCTGCTTGAACACCACGGCCGAGAGCACGAAGGAGATGGCGACGCCAAGGGTGGTCACGCTGTGTGCCCCCTTGCGCCCGATAGTGCCACCAAACAGCCCCGCGACGATTGCCCCGGCCAGTGGCGCCAGGACAATCAGCAGCCCCAGATTGTAGATACTCTCCATGCCGCCCTACCCCTTCAAGGTGTCGAGATCGTCGACGTTGATACTGCGCCGGTTACGGAACAGCACCACCAGGATGGCCAGACCAATGGCCGCCTCCGCCGCCGCGACGGTAAGAATAAAGAAGACAAACACCTGACCGGCGCTATCGCCCAGATAGTGGGAGAAGGCGACAAAGTTGATATTCACCGCCAGCAGCATCAGCTCGATACACATCAGCAGGATGATGACGTTCTTACGGTTGATGAAGATCCCGGCCATGCTCAGACCGAAGAGGAGTGCCGCTACCGTCAGATAATCGGATAACGCGATCATGGCCGTGCCTCACTTACGCCGCTGTTTCTGTTTACGCCGGCCATTACTTGCGCCCCTCCGACTCAAGCTGCACCACGCGCAGGCGATCAGACTTCTTCACCACCACCTGCTCCTCAATCTTCTGATAGCGGGTACCGGGACGGGTACGCAGCGTGAGCGCAATGGCGGCGACAATAGCCACCAGCAGCACCACTGAGGCGATCTCGAAGGGGTAGACATAGGTGGTGTAGAGCTGCTCACCCAGTTCGCGGGTATTGCTGTAATCGGCTGCCCTGGCCGGTGGCGCCGGCCACACATCGAGTCCGAAATTGATCCGTCCCACCGCCAGCCCCATGATCCCCACGGCGGTGGCGGCAACGATGCCGCCGATGGGCAGATAGCGGGCGAAACCCTCGCGCATCCGCGCAAGGTTAATATCGAGCATCATCACCACGAAGAGGAACAGCACCATCACCGCGCCGACGTAAACCAGCACCAGGGTGATGGCGAGGAACTCCGCCTCCAGCAGCAGCCACAACGCCGAGGTGGTGACAAAACAGAGCACCAGAAACATTGCCGCATGTACCGGATTGCGCACCGTGATCACCGCGCCGGCGCTCAGCACCAGCACGCCGGAAAAAAGATAAAAAAGGATCTGCTCAAAACTCATGCTCTCATCCGCCTATCGGTAGGGTGCATCCGCGGTACGGTCGGCGGCGATCTGCGCCTCGTATTTGTCACCCACCGCCAACAATTTTTCCTTGGTCATCAACAAATCATCACGGCACTCGCCGTGATATTCGTAGATACGGGTCTCGACAATGGCATCGACCGGGCAGGCCTCCTCGCAGAAGCCGCAGAAGATGCACTTGGTCAGGTCGATGTCGTAGCGGGTGGTGCGGCGGGTGCCGTCCTCGCGCTGCGCCGACTCGATGGTGATGGCCATCGCCGGGCAGACCACCTCGCACAGCTTGCAGGCGATGCAGCGCTCCTCGCCGTTGGGATAGCGGCGCTGTGCATGCAGGCCGCGAAAGCGTGGCGACATCGGTGCCCGCTCCTCCGGGTACTGCACGGTGAATTTCTTGCGAAACAGGTAGCGCCCAGTCACCGCCAGGCCGCCGCGCAGCTCTTTTAGAGTCAGACTCTTCAGTATGCTAAATAGATTCATATCGCTATCCGTTCCCGCCGTTACGCCGCGTCAAACCACGGGGCCAAGCCGCCCATGATGAAGAGACCGACCACCAGCAGCCAGACGATGGTGATGGGAATAAAGACCTTCCAGCCCAGACGCATGATCTGGTCATAGCGATAGCGCGGGAAGGTGGCACGGAACCAGAGGAAGAAAAAGAGGAACAGCGCCGTCTTCGCCAGTAACCAGTGGATGCCGTCACCCAGCGCCAGGTCAAACAGCGCCAGCTCCGGGATCCAGCTGGCCGGGAGCGGGCTGAGCCAGCCACCGAGGAACATCAGCGCCGCCAGCATCGAGATCAGGATCATGTTGGCGTATTCGGCGAGGAAAAAGACCGCGAAGGTCATGCCGGAGTACTCGACGTGGAAGCCGGCGACGATCTCCGACTCCCCCTCGGCGACGTCGAACGGGGCGCGATTGGTCTCGGCCACGCCGGAGATGAAATAGATAATGAAGAGCGGAAAGAGCGGAATGAAATACCAGTTGAGCAGGCCATACGCACCGCCCTGACCGCGCACGATGTCACCGATATTGATGCTGCCCGCCGCCATCAGCACCCCGACCAGGGCAAAGCCCATGGCGATCTCATAGGAGACGATCTGCGCCGCCGAGCGCATCGCCCCCAGAAAGGCGTACTTGGAGTTGGAGGCCCAGCCGGCGATGATCACGCCGTAGACACCAATCGAGGTAATGGCCAGTACATAGAGCAGACTGGCATCGATGTCGGCCAGCACCATCTCGCTGCCGAAGGGCACCACCGCCCAGGCCGCCAGCGCCGGGGCCATGGAGAGCACCGGGGCGATAAGAAAGAGGAACTTGTCGGCGCCGCCGGGGATGATGATCTCCTTGAACATCAGCTTCACCGCATCGGCGATGGGCTGGCCCAGACCCCACAACGGCTTGCCAAAGAAACCGACGCGATTGGGGCCGATGCGGATCTGCATGAAGCCGATCACCTTGCGCTCGGCATAGGTAAGGTAGGCAACGCTGAGCAACAGCGGCACCATCACCAGCATAATCTGCAACAGGGTGACGACAAGGGTCGCCAGCCAGGGCCAAAGCCCCAATCCCAACAGGAAGTTTTCCACTATCTCGAACATCCGGTCTATTCCAGTCGTTATGCGTGAGTCAGCTCGACGGCGGCAAAACCGCCGCCCAATCCCACCGTGGCACTCAGGCCGGCAGGCAGGTAGACCGCGTTATCGGGCAGGCGCTCGTCGATAAGCAGCGGCAACACCACCTCGCCCGCCCCTTGAATCAGCCTTGCCTCCACCACCGAGGAGAATCCCGCCTTCTCTGCCGTGACACTGTTAAGGCGGATCTGCCACAGATCGGCATCCGCGGTGGTCTGCAGGGGGGCGGCGCGGCGCACCATGGCATCGACCGCGTAGATCGGTACATCGGCAATGCGCAGCAGACCCGCCGGCAGGCGGCTCATCGCCTTCGGCTGCCAGGCGGCGGGGGCAGCCGGCAGCTGCGCGCACGCCGCCTCCAGCTCGGCGCGTACCTCCTCGGCAGAGTTCTGTTCAAAGCCGTTAATATCAAACAGATTGCCCAGCACGCGCAGGATCTTCCAGGCGGGACGCGCCTCACCGGGGGCGGTGGCAGCGCCGTTAAAGCCCTGCCACTGCCCCTCGGTGTTGACCAGGCTGCCGGCGGTCTCGGCAAAGGTGGCAGCCGGCAGCAACACATCAGCGTAGTCACGCATGGCCACCGAGGCGTAGCTGTTGATGGCTACCACAAAGCGCGCCTCCTGCATTGCCTGCAGCGCGGCGGCCGAATCGATACAGTCATACTCCGGCTCGACACCCAGCAGCAGATAGCCGGGCAGCTTTGCCGCGAACATTGCCTTCCAGTCCAGTCCAATGCCATCACTCGCCTGACAACCCGCGCCACGATGCGGCAGGCAGCCGGCCAGTGCAGCACCGGCGGCATTGCCCCCCTCGGCGAGGATGCCGATATGGGCGCCGCTCAGCGAGGCGATAAGGTTGGCCACGGCGCGCAGCTCGGCGGCGGCAGGATGCCCCTGCGCCCCCGCCCCCAGCAGCACCGAGGCCTGCTTGCCCGCGCGCAGGGTGCCGGCGATGGCGCGGTGCGACTCCTCTACGGCGACACCGACGATGGCCGTGGTGAGCCACTGCGGCACCGCCTCACTGGAACCCTCCAGCAGGGCCTTTGCCACCGCCAGCAGCTCGCTGACCAGATCCAAAGCGATCCGTTTTTCGGCCAGCGTAAAGGCCATCGCGTAATCGACGGGGTTAATCGCCATCACCCTGGCGCCGCCGCGCACCGCCTTGCGCAGGCGTTGTGCCAGTAGCGGCTGCTCCTTGCGAATGTTGGAGCCGACCAGCAGTACCGCATCATTCTGTTCCAGCGCGGCGATCGGCTGTCCCAGTGCGGGATAGGGCCCCTGCTCATTCTGGTCGCGAAAGTCCTGCTGACGCAGGCGGTGATCAATATTGGCGCTGCCGATGCCGCGCATCAGCCGCTGCAACAGGAAGTGCTCCTCATTGGTGGCGCCATAGGCCGCCAGCGCACCGAGTTGGTCGGCCGCAAACTGTTTCAACCCCTCCACGGCGGTGGTGAGGGCGGTATCCCAGTCACACTCCTGCCACACGCCGTCTCTCTTGATTTGCGGTTTGCGCAGGCGATCTTCATGTTCCAGGGCGGTGTAGCTGAAGCGATCCCGATCGGCGATCCAGCACTCATTGACCGCCTCATTGTCGCGCGCAACCACCCGCATGGCGCGCCCGGAACGGCTGTCGAGACGGATATTGGTGCCGACACAGTCGTGCGGTGAAACCGTGTGGTGAGACTGCAACTCCCACGGGCGTGCCGAGTAGCGATAGGGTTTGGAGGTGAGTGCCCCCACCGGACAGAGATCGACGACGTTGCCGGAGAGCTCGGAGTCAACGCTATGTTCCATGTAGGTAGCGATGTGCATATGTTCGCCGCGACCCGGCGCCCCCAACTCCATCATCCCCCCGATCTCTTCGCCAAAACGGACACAACGGGTGCAGTGGATGCAGCGGCTCATGTCGGTGGCGATGAGCGGACCGAGGTCGGGACTGTGCACCACACGCTTCGCCTCAGCGTAGCGTGAGACATCATTGCCATAGCCGAGCGCCATCTCCTGCAGTTCACACTCCCCCCCCTGATCACAGATTGGACAGTCAAGCGGGTGGTTGATCAGCAGAAATTCCATCACGCTGCGCTGCGCGGCGATCGCCCTGGGGGAGCGGGTGTAGGCCTTCATCCCCTCACTCACCGGGGTGGCACAGGCGGGTAGCGGCTTGGGCACCTTCTCCACCTCGACCAGACACATACGGCAACTGGCAGCGATAGAGAGTTTGCTGTGATAGCAAAAACGCGGGATGGTGATGCCCGCCTCGTCCGCGGCCTCCAGCAGCATGCTCCCTTCACGCGCCGCAACCGGTTTTCCGTTGATCTCGATGTTTACCATCGCCACTCTCGACTCTCTGGATTCGTGATCGGTGTGCGACAATTCAGCCGCCTACCATGCATTTTTTGTGATCGATGTGATACTGAAACTCATCACGAAAATGGTTCAGAAAACTCTGCACTGGCATCGCCGCCGCATCGCCCAGCGCGCAGATGGTGTTGCCGGTGATCTTGCCGGCCACGCCGTAGAGCTGATCCAGATCCTCCGGGCGCCCCTCGCCGTGTTCGATACGATGCAGCACCCGCGCCAGCCAGCCGGTACCCTCACGGCACGGCGTGCACTGGCCGCACGACTCCTCATAATAGAAATGAGAGAGGCGCGCCAGCACCTTGACCATGCAGGTGGTCTCATCCATTACGATCACCGAACCGGCGCCGAGCATCGAGCCGGCCTTGGCGATGGAGTCATAATCCATATCCATCTCCATCGCCACCGCAGCGGGCAGCACCGGGGTGGAGCTGCCACCGGGGATCACCGCCTTCAGGGTGTGACCGTCGCGCACCCCGCCGGCCATCTGCAGCAGCTCGGCAAAGGGGGTGCCCATCGGGATCTCGTAGTTACCGGGTCTGTTCACATGGCCGGAGACAGAGAAGATCTTGTTGCCACCGTTGTTCGGCTTGCCCTGCTCCAGAAACCACTGGCCGCCGTTCTTCAGGATCACCGGCACCGAGGCGAGCGACTCGGTATTGTTGATAGTGGTAGGACGCCCGTAGAGACCGAAGCTGGCGGGGAACGGCGGCTTGAAGCGCGGCTGCCCCTTCTTGCCCTCTATCGATTCAAGCAGCGCGGTCTCCTCACCACAGATATAGGCGCCGGCACCAAGGTGGGCGTGGGCATCAAAGTCAAAACCACTGCCCAGAATATTCTTGCCCAGCAAACCGGCGGCGCGCGCCTCTGCCAGTGCCGCGTCGAAACGCTCGTAGGGTTCCCAGAACTCACCGCGAATGTAATTGTAGCCAACACTGGCACCGATGGTGTAACCGGCAATCGCCATCCCCTCGATCAGCTGGTGCGGGTTGTAGCGCAGAATGTCGCGATCCTTGCAGGTTCCGGGTTCACCCTCGTCGGAGTTGCAAACGATATACTTCTGCCCCTCGACATGGCGCGGCATGAAACTCCACTTAAGCCCGGTGGGAAAGCCGGCGCCGCCGCGGCCACGCAGCGCCGATGCCTTCAGCTCGGCGATGATCTCGTCCGCCGAGATCTTTTCGGTGAGGATCTTCTCCAGCACCTCGTAACCGCCATTGGCGCGGTAGGTGTCCAAGCTCCAGGAGTTGTCGACACCGAGGGTACGGAAACAGACTTTATTGCTCATTCTCCATCCCCGCCCTTAATCCAGACCGTCGAGAATGGCGTCGATTGCTTCCGGCGTCAGGTTCTCGTAGTAGTTCTTGTTCAGCTCGAACATCGGGGCATTGACACAGGCCCCCAGGCACTCCACCTCTTTGAGGGTGAAACGATTGTCCGCGGTGGTCTCGCCCAGCTTGATGCCGAGCCGCTGCTGCAGATGCTCCACCACCTGGTCGGAGCCGCACAACATGCAGGAGATGTTGGTACAGACAGAGATCTTGTGCTTGCCCACCGGTTTGAGTTCATACATCGAGTAGAAGCTGGCGACCTCATAGACGGCCATCACCTCCATCGCCAGGTAGGCGGCCACCGCCTGAATCAGCTCCTCGGTCAGCCAGCCACCATTTTGCTCCTGGGCAATACGCAGCGCCGCCATCACCGCCGACTGCTTCTGCTCCGGCGGATACTTGGCAATCCAGCGGTCGATGTCGGCGCGTGACTCGCCACTCAGCAATTCAATCATCTTCTCGGACATCAACGGTCGATCTCCCCAAACACAATATCCTGGGTACCGATCACCGCGACTACGTCAGCCAGCATGTGACCGCGCACCATCTCATTCAGCGAGGCGAGGTGGGCAAAGCCGGGGGCGCGGATCTTCATACGATAGGGTTTGTTGGCTCCATCGGAGACCATGTAGATCCCGAACTCCCCCTTGGGGTGCTCCACCGCGGCGTAGGCCTCGCCCGCGGGCAGGCTGAAACCTTCGCTCGCGAGTTTAAAGTGGTGAATCAACGACTCCATCCCCTCCTTCATCTCGGTGCGTGGCGGCGGGGTGACCTTGTGATCGGCGGCGATCACCGGGCCGGGATTTTGGCGCAACCAGTCGACACATTGCCGGATAAGGCGATTGGACTGACGCAGCTCCTCAATACGCACGAGATAACGGTCGTAACTGTCGCCGTTGGTGCCGATGGGGATATCGAAATCGAGCTGGTCATAGACCGCGTAGGGCTGCTTCTTGCGCAGATCCCAGGCGATGCCGGAACCGCGCAGCATGGGCCCAGTCAGCCCCATCTGCAGGGCACGCTCCGGCGACATGATGCCGATGTTCACCAGGCGCTGTTTCCAGATGCGGTTGTCGGTTAGCAGGGTCTCATACTCATCAATGTAACCGGGGAAACGGTTGGTGAAATCCTCAATAAAATCTAGCAGGGAGCCCTGGCGATTTTCGTTAAGGGCCGCGATCTCCGACTCATCGTGCCACTTGCTGGCCCCCTTGAATTTGGGCATCTGCGCCGGCAAGTCGCGATAGACGCCACCGGGACGGTAGTAGGCGGCGTGCAGGCGGGCGCCGGAGACCGCCTCGTAGCAGTCCATCAGATCTTCGCGCTCGCGAAAGGCATAGAGAAAGACGGTCATCGCGCCCACATCGAGAGCGTGGGCACCGAGCCACATCAGGTGGTTGAGCACCCGCGTGATCTCATCGAACATCACGCGGATATACTGAGCGCGCACTGGCACCTGCAGCCCCAGCATCTTCTCGATGGTCATCACATAGGCGTGCTCATTGCACATCATGGAGACGTAGTCGAGACGATCCATGTAGGGCAGGCTCTGGATGTAGTGCTTGCTCTCGGCCAGCTTTTCGGTGGCGCGGTGCAGCAGGCCGATGTGCGGGTCGGCACGCTCGATGATCTCGCCATCCATCTCCAGCACCAGGCGCAGCACGCCGTGCGCGGCCGGATGCTGCGGGCCGAAGTTGAGGGTGTAGTTACGAATCTCGGACACCGTTTACTCTCCCCCCTCGATGGCGGCATGCTGGTAGCGATGATCGTCACGAATCACACGCGGTACCAGGGTGCGCGGCTCCACGGTAACCGGGCGATAGACCACCCGTTTTTGCTCCTCGTCGTAGATCATCTCCACGTTACCGCTGAGCGGAAAATCCTTGCGGAAGGGGTGGCCGATAAAGCCGTAATCGGTAAGGATACGACGCAAATCCGGATGGCCATCAAAGACGATGCCAAACAGGTCAAAGGCCTCGCGCTCGTACCAGTCGGCGCTGTTCCAGAGCGTGATCACCGAATCGACCACCGGCAGCGCCTCCTCGGCAAAGGTGCGCAGTCGAATGCGATGGTTGTGCTTAATCGACAGCAGGTGGTAAACCACGGCAAAGCGCGCCCCCTGCCAGCGGCCATTGCCATATTCAAGATAATCGACACCGCACAGGTCGATCAGCTGCTCGAAGGCGAAATCATCCTCATCGCGTAGCGCGCTGCAGACGTCAAGTAACTGTTCACGCGGCAGCTCCACCGTTAACTCGGAAAACGCCACATGGGTGGCGGTAATTTGGGTGCCAAAACGCTGCTGCACCCTGTCGGCCAATTGCTGATAGTAATCAGACATCGTGATCAGGCTCGTTTTTCTGCGGTCGGTTGACGGGCGATGGTACTGGTGCGGCGAATCTTGTTCTGCAACTGCAGGATTCCGTAGAGCAATGCCTCTGCCGTGGGCGGACAGCCCGGCACATAGACATCGACCGGGACAATGCGATCACAACCGCGCACCACCGAATAGGAGTAGTGATAATAGCCACCGCCATTGGCACAAGAACCCATCGAGATCACCCAGCGCGGCTCGGCCATCTGGTCGTAGACGCGGCGTAACGCCGGGGCCATTTTGTTGCACAGGGTACCGGCCACAATCATCACATCGGACTGGCGTGGCGAGGGGCGAAAGATGATGCCGAAGCGATCCAGGTCATAGCGCGCCGCACCGGCGTGCATCATCTCCACCGCGCAACAGGCCAGGCCAAAGGTCATCGGCCACATCGAGCCGGTGCGCGCCCAGTTAATCACGCTATCCAGATTGGTGGTAACGAAACCCTGCTCGAAACGCCCCTCGATTATTCCCACTGCAGCGCCCCTTTCTTCCACTCATAGATAAAGCCGATCACCAGAATGCCGAGGAACATCACCATGGCGAGAAAACCGAACATACCGATATCACGCAGTACCACGGCCCACGGAAAGAGGAAGGCGATCTCAAGGTCAAAGATAATGAAGAGGATGGCGACCAGATAGTAGCGCACGTCGAACTTCATGCGCGCATCCTCGAAGGCGTCAAAGCCGCACTCGTAGGAGGTCAGTTTCTCGCTATCGGGCTTGTGTGGCCCCAGCAGAAAACCCGCGGCAATCATACCGCCACCGACCACCAGGCCAATGCCGATAAAGATCAGGATGGGTAAGTAGTTTTCCAGCATGTCTGCCATCCTTCTTGAATGTGGCCAGGCCGACCACGACCGCGCGGTAACGCCGTTGTGAAAGGGGCAGAGTTTAGGTAGCGCCTAAAACCCCTGTCAAGCAACCTGGCACCCATAATTGTTCATATTTCCTGGGCTTGTTTGTCCCCCGCTTCGCCATGGTGCGTTCGATGACCAAGCAGCGACAACGAACCCCATTTTGCATGAGCAGAGTGCAAATCGCCACCCTTTTACTGACAGATCGCAAGCTATTTGCAGAAAAAAAACCAATAGACCCAGAGAGCTTTTTAATCAGGCGCCTCCATGTGTTGCCATCCTGCGAAGCTCGCAAGTTGGCGTTACGGGAAAAAGGGTGATCAGCCTGAAAGTTCAGGCAAAAAAAAACCCGTACGCAATCGGTACAGGTTTTTCTGAATGGTGCCGAAGGCCGGACTCGAACCGGCACGGGTTGCCCCACTACCCCCTCAAGATAGCGTGTCTACCAATTTCACCACTTCGGCATATTTGCTGCTAGTTGCTTTGAGGAACGTCACTCTGCACGGCAGGCGGCTGCGGCGCGGACGGCATATCTTCCGCGAGCGGTGCTGCGGAGTCAACCCCTTCTATCACCACGGAACCGGTGACGCTGCTGTTGTCGACGCCGCGCCCGGAGAGCACGGCCAGTGTCAGGCTGGTAACGAAAAATATCACCGCCATAATCGCGGTGCCGCGGGTCAGAAACGAGGAGGAACCCTGGCTGCCGAAGACGGTAGAGGAGGCGCCACTGCCAAAGGCGGCACCCATATCGGCCCCCTTGCCCTGCTGCAACAGCACCAATGCGATCACGCCGATAGCGGCGAGCACATGCACAATCAGAATTACAGTTTCCATACGTCTCGATTACTCTAAAGATTAATTAACCAGCGGCACGACAGATGGTGAGGAAATCCTCGGCCTTGAGTGCGGCACCGCCGATGAGCCCGCCATCAATATCGGGCTGCGCCAACAACTCGGCGGCATTCGCCGCATTCATGCTGCCACCGTAAAGAATTTGTACCTTCTCGGCCACCGCTGCGTCCTGATCGGCCAGCAGTTTACGGATAAAGGCGTGAACCTCTTGCGCCTGTGCAGGGCTGGCGGTTTTTCCGGTACCAATGGCCCATACCGGTTCGTAGGCGATAACGCCAGCGGCCAGGGCGGCGATCCCCTCCAGCGCAACCACCGCGGAGATTTGCCGCGCCACCACCTCATTGGTGACACCCTGCTCACGCTCCTGCAGCGTCTCGCCAATACAGAGCACCGGCTTGAGGCCGGCGGCGCGTGCCACAGCAAACTTTTTGGCGACCGTGGCATCCTCCTCGCCGTAGAGGCTGCGCCGCTCGGAGTGGCCAACCAGCACATACTTGCAGTTGAAGTCGTTGAGCATGGAGGCGGCAATCTCGCCGGTAAAGGCACCGCTCGCCTCGGTGCTCAGGTTTTGTGCCCCCCAAGCGATGGGGCTACCGCTCAGCTGCGACTCCACCTCACCGAGATAACAGGCGGGCGGACAGACCGCCACTTCAGAATCAACCACGTCACCAATACCCTTCTTGATGCCGTCCAGCAGCCCCTTAATGGAGGCCCTGGAGCCATTCATCTTCCAGTTACCGGCAACGAGTTTCTGTCGCATCCTGAAGTTCCCCTGATTATCTGCTCAGTTGAGTGCGTCAACGCATAAAATTAAGCCGCGAAGCTTACCGCCATGCGGCCGATAAATCAATTGCGGTTTCCCGCCCGGTCTGCCATCAGCCAGCCACGGCCTGCTCCACCACCGCTGCCAACTCTCTGGCCAGCCGCTCTACCTGGGCGGCATCCTCCCCCTCCACCATTACCCGCACCAGTGGCTCGGTACCGGAAGGGCGCAACAACACCCGCCCGCTATCCGCCAACTCCTGCTCGGCTGCGGTCACCGCCTGTCTCACCACGGCCGAGGCGTTGAGGTCAAAACTGGCGCCCAGGCGCACATTAATCAGACTCTGCGGGTATTTGGTCATACCCGATTTGAGTTCACCCAGGCTTTTGCCTTGCCCCACCATCGCCCCCAGCACCTGCAACGCGGAGATAATGCCATCCCCGGTGGTGGTGCAACAAAGACAGATAATGTGTCCCGAGGATTCACCACCCAGGCTCCAGCCATTCTGCCGCAACTGCTCCAGCACATAGCGATCACCGACGCCGGCGCGCACAAAATCGATGCCGAGGCGCCGTAGCGCATGCTCCATTCCCAGATTACTCATCAGGGTGCCGACCACGCCGGGCAACCTCGGCTCACGCGGCTGCGAGGCAATCACATAGAGCAGCTCATCGCCATCGACCACCTCACCTGCATGGTCCACCATAATCAGACGGTCACCGTCGCCATCGAGGGCGATCCCGACATCCGCTCCCTGTGCCACCACCTCGTGTTGCAGACGCTGCGGATGGGTGGAGCCACAGTCCACATTGATATTGAGTCCATCCGGCTCGGCACCGATGACATGCACCGTCGCTCCCAACTCGCGCAGCACACTGGGGGCGACGTGGTAGGTGGCACCGTTGGCGCAGTCGACCACGATCTTCACCCCCTTCAGATCGAGGCTCTTGGGAAAGCGGCTCTTGCAGAACTCGATGTAGCGACCACCGGCATCGACCACGCGGCGCGCCTTGCCCAGCTGCGCCGAGGGGACCAGTGCCATCGGCTTATCCAGCTCCGCCTCAATCGCCTCCTCAACCTCATCGGGCAGTTTGCTGCCGTCAGCAGAGAAGAACTTGATGCCGTTGTCACCATACGGATTGTGCGAGGCACTGATGACGATACCGGCATCGGCGTGCAGGGTGCGGGTAAGATAGGCCACCGCCGGGGTAGGCATCGGCCCGAGCAACAAGATATCGACCCCGGCGGCGGCCAGCCCCGCCTCCAGCGCCGACTCAAACATATAGCCGGAGATCCGGGTATCCTTGCCAATCAACACCTTGCCGCCATTGCCATGGGCCAGCACGCGCCCGGCGGCCCAGCCCAGTTTCAACATAAAATCGGGCGTGATCGGGTAGTGACCCACCTTGCCTCGGATCCCGTCGGTACCAAAATATTTTCGACTCACCCTGCTCTCCCCAAGAACCCCTGACCGGGCACTATTATGCGGACTCGGCGACACCGTGGTCGCGAAGCCGTTCACACGGCATGCACTACCGCCTCGACCATTTTCAGGGCCTCTACCGTGGCCCGTACATCATGTACCCGAATGAGCTGCGCCCCCTGCAACGCGGCCATCACCGCCGCCGCCACGCTGCCGTGCAAACGTGCCTCCAGCGGCACATCAAGCAGCTGGCCGATCATCGACTTGCGCGACATCCCCACCAGCAGTGGCGCCCCCAGCCGATGAAACGCCGAGAGGTGTTTCAACAGGCTGAGGTTATGCGCCAGTGTCTTGCCAAAACCAAAGCCAGGGTCCAGCAACAGCCGCTCGCGCGGGATCCCCGCCACCGCACAGGCGGCCATGCGCTCACGCAAAAAGGACTGCACCTCGCCAACCACATCTTCGTAGTACGGGGCGCGCTGCATGGTGCGCGGCTCGCCCCGCATGTGCATCAGACAGATTGGCAGTTCGCTCTGTGCCGCCGCCGCCAGCGCACCGTCACGACGCAGGGCGGCCACATCGTTAATCATCCCCGCCCCGGCGGCGGCAGCGGCCAGCATCACCTGCGGCTTGGAGGTATCGACCGAGAGCGGCACCTCCAGCTCGAAGCGCAGCACCTCCAGCAGCGGGATCACCCGTGCCAGCTCCTCCTCCAGCGGCACCTCGGCGGCCCCAGGACGGGTCGACTCGCCACCAATGTCGATAATCGCCGCCCCCTCCTCGACCATGCGCCGCGCCTGCGCAAGCGCCTGTTCACGGCGCACAAACTTGCCGCCATCAGAGAAGGAGTCGGGGGTGACATTGAGAATCCCCATCACACGGGGGGTAGAGAGGTCGAGCGGTTTGCCGGCGCAGTCCAAGATCATGCGGGGATTATACAGAGGCGGGGTAACGGGTGACAGGTAACGGGTAACAGGTAATGTTTGTAACGCCTTTGCCTGCTACCTGTTACCCGTCACCTTTAGTTAGTGCTGCCCGGCGGGGCCACCGATGGGGGCATCGCCCGCATCCGGTTCCTGGCGTTTGCCGCTGTCACCGGGGCCCTGCTCCGGCTCGTCCCACCCCTTTGGCGGCTTGGGCTCACGGCCGTTCATGATGTCATCAATTTGATCCGAGTCGATGGTCTCGTACTTAATCAACGCCTTGGCCATCAGGTGGAGCTTGTCGAGATTTTCGGTGAGGATCTGCTCGGCCCGCTCATAGTTACGGTCAATGAAGTGGCGGATCTCTTCATCGATAATATGGGCGGTCTCATCCGAGACGTTCTTGTGCTGGGTCACAGAGCGGCCCAGGAACACCTCGCCCTCCTCCTCGGCATAGGTGAGCGGCCCCAGCTTCTCGGAGAGACCCCATTTGGTCACCATGCTGCGCGCCATCTCGGTGGCGCGCTGAATGTCGTTGGAGGCACCGGTGGTGACGGCATCCGCGCCGAAGATCAACTCCTCGGCAATACGCCCGCCAAAGAGGGTGGAGATCTGGCTCTCCAGACGCTGCTTGGAGTAGCTGTAGCGATCCTCGGTGGGGAGGAACATGGTCACCCCCAAGGCACGTCCACGCGGGATGATGGTGACCTTGTGTACCGGGTCGTGCGCCGGCACCGAGCGGCCCACGATGGCGTGTCCCGCCTCGTGGTAGGCGGTGAGCTTCTTCTCGTCATCGGACATCACCATCGATTTGCGCTCGGCGCCCATCATGATCTTGTCCTTGGCGCGCTCAAAATCATCCATGTTGACCACGGTCTTGTTGGCGCGGGCGGCAAACAGCGCCGCCTCGTTCACCAGATTGGCCAGGTCGGCACCGGAGAAACCGGGGGTACCGCGGGCGATGATCGCCGGCTTGACGTCATCAGCAATCGGTACCTTGCGCATATGCACGTTGAGGATCTGCTCACGGCCGCGCACATCGGGCAGTGGTACCACTACCTGGCGGTCGAAACGGCCGGGGCGCAACAGCGCCGGATCCAGCACATCGGGACGGTTGGTGGCGGCAATGACAATCACCCCCTCATTGCCCTCAAAGCCGTCCATCTCCACCAGCAGCTGGTTGAGGGTCTGCTCACGCTCATCGTGACAACCACCCAGACCGGCACCACGGTGACGGCCCACCGCGTCGATCTCGTCAATAAAGATGATGCAGGGTGCGTGTTTTTTCGCCTGCTCGAACATGTCGCGCACCCGTGAGGCACCGACACCGACGAACATCTCGACAAAATCGGAACCGGAGATGGTGAAGAACGGCACCTTGGCCTCACCGGCAATCGCCTTGGCCAGCAGGGTCTTGCCGGTACCGGGAGAGCCGACCATCAACACACCGCGCGGGATCTTGCCGCCCAGCTTCTGGAATTTGCTTGGGTCACGGAGGAACTCGACCAGCTCGCTCACCTCCTCCTTGGCCTCTTCGACACCCGCCACATCACCAAAGTTGATCTTGACCTGATCCTCGCTGAGCATGCGCGCCTTGCTCTTGCCGAATGACATGGCGCCCTTACCGCCACCACCGCCCTGCATCTGGCGCATGAAGAAGATCCAGACACCAATCAGCAGCAGCATCGGGAACCAGGATATGAAGATCTGCATCAACACCCCCTGCTTCTCCGGCGGCTGGGCGTTAATATCGACACCGTTATTGAGCAGATCAGCGATGAGGCCCGGATCCTCCGGGGCGTAGGTGCGGAACTGCTCACCGCTGTGCGTCAGGCCAATCACCGTATTGCCCTCGATGCGTACCTCCTTCACCCGCTTCTGCTTCACATCGGCGATAAACTGCGAATAGGTGAGCGGCTGCTTGTCGACACGCTGCGGCCCAAAGCTGGTAAACACCGACATCAACACGAAGGCGATCACCACCCACAGCAGGATATTCTTGGTTATATCGTTCAAACCTGGCCTCTACTCTCTATATATAAACTCGTTTGCGCAACCGGCTAGCTTCACGGCACACATCGGCGTCAAGATGGTTGGTACGTTACTATACAAAATAGTTCAGCGCCAACAGATAGACCTCACGCGAACGGGCGCGGGAGGCAGCCGGTTTGCGGATCACGATCTTGCGGAAACTCTGGCGGCACTCCCTGATAAAGGCGTCCGATCCCTCGCCCTGGAACAGCTTCAGCACCATATTCCCGCCCGGTTTCAACACGTTACGCGCCAAATCGAGGGTCAGCTCGCACAGATAGATCGCCTTGGGCTGGTCGATCGAGCGCATACCACTCATATTGGGGGCCATATCCGACAATACAACATCCACCGCATGCCCATCGAGGGTGGCGAGCAGGTGATTGAAGACCGCCTCCTCCTGAAAATCTCCCTGCAACACCTCGACCCCGGGCAGGGGATCCATCTGCAGGATATCGAGTGCCACCACCAGCCCTTCGCTGCCGACAATATCGGCGACGATCTGCGACCAGCCCCCCGGGGCGGCCCCCAGATCCACCACCGTCATACCGCGCCGGAGCAGCTTGTCCTTTTGATTGATCTCCAGCAATTTGTAGGCGGCACGCGAGCGGTACCCCTCCTGCTGGGCGCGTACCACAAACTCATCGTCGAAATGCTCCTTCAACCACTCTTCACTGCTTTTGCTTCGCGCCATCTCTACCGTCAAACCTGTTGCAACTTATAGGGAGTGGGGCTATCGTGGCCCCCCGATTTCGCCAATTATACCCGCAAAGCCATGTCACTGACCGAACCACAAAAACGCCACCTTCGCAAACTCGCCCACAATCTCAAGCCACTGGTGATTATAGGCAGTAGCGGTTTAAGCGAGGGTGTGGTCAATGAGATCGATCAAACCATGGCCCACCATGAACTGATCAAGGTGCGGGTCAATGCCATGGATCGGGAGGAGCGCGACGCCATGATCGCAGCGATCTGCGAGGCGCTGAACTGTTCACTGGTACAGCGTATCGGTCACATTGCCGTACTCTACCGCCCTGCGGAGAAACCGGTTATTCGTCTTCCCTGAGGCACTCGCGCGGCGGCGAGCCGATCAGCGCCAGTAACACCACACCAATGATGGCGCTGGCCAGATAAAAAATCGCGGCCAGACCGTGAATCACGCCAAAACGGGCAGCGGCACCACTCCCCTCTACCAACCCCGCGGCCTTCAGTGCGGCCATCTGCGGTTGCAACGCAAACTCCCCCAGCACCACCAGCAGCAACATCAACAGTAGCAGCTGCACGCGCCACTCCTGCAACGGTTTTTTGCACTGCATCCAGAACATCGACAGCAATGCGCTGCCGCAACCCAAGCCGATGAGCGAGACGCCGGTAAGGAGCTTGCCGGCCACCATGCCGGCCACGGCGCGATCCTCCAGGGAGAGAAAGAGGGTTGGCACCGCCAGGTAGCCGATAGACCAAATGGCCCCGACCCACAGGCTGAGCAGCAGGCGCTCACCGTTTTGCAGAATCTGACCCATCGCGTCCTCCCTCTGCTGCCCTGCCATTGCGGCCACTATCAGCTGTAGCGCACGTCCAGTATTTCGTACTCGCGCAGACCGCCCGGCGCCTGCACCTCGGCCACATCATCCACCTCCTTGCCAATCAGGGCACGGGCAATGGGTGAGGTGATGGAGATCCGCCCCAGCTTGATATCGGACTCATCCTCGCCGACGATCTGGTAGGTCACCTCGCTATCATTCGACAGGTCGAGCAGATCCACTGTGGCACCGAAGACGATCTTGCCGCCGGCATTGAGGGTGGCGGGATCAATGATCTGGGCGTTGGAGAGTTTGCCCTCGATGTCCTGAATCCGCCCCTCGATAAAACCCTGCTGTTCGCGTGCTGCATGGTACTCGGCGTTCTCCTTCAGATCGCCATGCTCGCGCGCCTCGGCGATCGCCTTGATCACCCTGGGGCGGGCAACGCCCTTCAACTCATTCAGCTCCTCCTGCAGTGCCGCGGCACCACGGGCGGTCATCGGTGTCTTGTCCATCAATTCAGCTCCTGATGCAGATCCTGCAGGCGGTTGACGTCACTGCGATCGCGACGCTTCATGGCGCGGCAACTCGCGGCGGCGCCGGCCAGGGTGGTGGTATAGTTGACCTTGTGCTGCAGCGCCTCGCGACGAATACTGTAGGAGTCGGCGATCGCCTGTTTGCCCTCGGTGGTGTTGACGATAAAGCTGATCTCGTCGTTCTTGATCATATCGACGATATTGGGGCGCGCCTCATCCATCTTGTTGACGAGCTGGCACGCCACCCCAGCTTCGTTCAGCACCACTGCCGTGCCGCGGGTGGTGATCACCTCGAAGCCCAGAGCGACCAGGTCACGGGCGATCTGAATCACCCCCTTCTTGTCCGAATCACGCACGCTGACAAAGGCACGGCCCGAAGAGGGTAGCACGATACCTGCCCCCTGTTGTGCCTTGTTGTAGGCCTCGCCGAAGGTGCGGCCGATGCCCATCACCTCGCCGGTAGACTTCATCTCCGGGCCGAGGATGGGGTCCACGCCGGGGAACTTGATGAAGGGGAACACAGCCTCCTTCACTGAGAAATAGTTGGGAACGATCTCTTTGGTCTCGCCCTGGACAGCAAGACTCTGCCCCACCATGCAGCGCGCGGCCACCATCGCCAGCGGACGGCGGGTCGCCTTGGAGACAAAGGGGACGGTGCGCGAGGCACGCGGATTGACCTCCAGCACATAGACCTCGTTATCCTTGATGGCGAACTGGGTGTTCATCAGCCCCACCACCTTCAACCCCCTGGCCATGGCGACGATCTGCTTGCGCATCTCCTCCTGAATCTCGGCCGATAGGCTATAGGGGGGGAGCGAACAGGCCGAGTCGCCGGAGTGTACCCCGGCCTGCTCAATGTGCTGCATGATGCCGCCAATCAGCACATCCTCGCCGTCACAGATGGCATCCACATCCACCTCAATCGCGTCATCGAGGAAGCGATCCAGCAGTACCGGGGACTCATTGGAGACCTTTACCGCGTCACGCATGTAACCGCGCAGCTCCGACTCGTTGTAGACGATCTCCATGGCGCGGCCACCCAACACATAGGAGGGGCGCACCACCAGAGGGTAACCGATCTCCTCGGCCAGCCTGACCGCCGTCTCCGGGTCACGGGCGGTGCGGTTGGGGGGCTGACGCAGGCCAAGCTTCTCGATCAACTGCTGGAAACGCTCACGATCCTCAGCCAAGTCGATGGAGTCGGGGGTGGTGCCGATGATCGGCGCCCCGGCCGCCTCCAGGTCACGCGCCAGCTTGAGCGGGGTCTGCCCGCCAAACTGCACGATCACCCCCTTGGGCTTCTCCAGATCGATGATCTCCAGCACATCCTCCAGGGTCAGCGATTCAAAGTAGAGGCGATCGGAGGTGTCATAGTCGGTGGAGACGGTCTCCGGATTGCAGTTGACCATGATGGTCTCGTAGCCATCCTCGCGCAGCGCCAGCGCCGCATGCACGCAGCAGTAGTCGAACTCGATCCCCTGACCGATACGGTTGGGGCCGCCCCCCAGCACCATGATCTTGTCACGGTTGCTGGGGTTGGCCTCGCACTCCTCCTCGTAGGTGGAGTACATGTAGGCGGTGGAGGTGGCAAACTCCGCGGCACAGGTATCGACCCGCTTGTAGACCGGGCGGATACCGTGCTGGTGACGCAGCTTGCGGAACACGTCCTCGCTCACACCGATGATCTTCGCCAAGCGGCGATCGGAGAAACCCTTGCGCTTGAGCTTGCGCACGAACCGCTCATCCAGACCCTCAAGGCCAAGGGCGGCAACCTCCTTCTCCAGCGTCATCAGCTCCTCGATCTGCACCAGGAACCAAGGGTCGATGCGGCTCAGTTCATGTACCTCGGCCAGGTTCATGCCGATACGAAAGGCGTCGCCGATGTAGAAGATGCGCTCGGCCGAGGGGCGGCGCAGCTCACGGCGCAGCCGCTCCAGGGCCTCGGGTGCCGCAAGGTCGATAAACTCATCAAAACCATCGACGCCGATCTCAAGCCCGCGTAGCGCCTTCTGCAACGACTCCTGCTGGGTGCGGCCGATGGCCATCACCTCGCCCACCGACTTCATCTGGGTGGTGAGGTTGGGGTCGGCCTTGGGGAACTTCTCGAAGGTAAAACGCGGGATCTTGGTGACCACGTAATCAATAGAGGGCTCGAAGGAGGCCGGGGTGGCGCCACCGGTAATGTCGTTCTGCAGCTCATCCAGGGTGTAACCGACCGCCAGCTTGGCTGCCACCTTGGCGATGGGGAAACCGGTCGCCTTGGAGGCCAGCGCCGAGGAGCGGGAGACGCGCGGATTCATCTCGATGATGGTCATGCGGCCGTCGGCCGGATTAATGGCGAACTGTACGTTGGAGCCGCCGGTGTCAACACCGATCTCGCGCAGCACCGCCAGCGAGGCGTCGCGCATGATCTGGTACTCCTTGTCGGTCAGGGTCTGTGCCGGGGCGACGGTAATGGAGTCACCGGTGTGGACCCCCATCGGGTCGAAGTTCTCGATGGAGCAGATGATGATGCAGTTGTCCTTGCGGTCGCGCACCACCTCCATCTCATACTCTTTCCAGCCGAGGATCGACTCCTCAATCAGCAGCTCGTTGGTCGGCGAGAGGTCGAGGCCGCGCTCGCAGATCTCGACGAACTCCTCCTTGTTGTAGGCGATACCGCCACCGGAGCCACCCATGGTGAAGGAGGGGCGGATGATGGTGGGAAAACCGACCTGCGCCTGCACCTGCCACGCCTCCTCCATCGAGTGGGCAACGGCCGCCTTGGGCATATCGAGGCCAATCTTCAGCATCGCCTTGTGGAATTTGTCACGGTCTTCTGCCTTGTCGATGGCCTCACGGCAGGCACCGATCATCTCCACCCCGAACTTCTCCAGCACCCCGTGCTTGGCCAGGTCCAGGGCACAGTTGAGCGCGGTTTGCCCCCCCATGGTCGGCAACAGCGCGTCCGGCCTCTCCTTCTCGATGATCTTGGCCACCACCTGCCAGGTGATCGGCTCAATATAGGTGGCGTCGGCCATCCCCGGGTCGGTCATGATGGTGGCGGGATTGGAGTTGACCAGAATGACCCGGTACCCCTCCTCACGCAGCGCCTTACAGGCCTGGGCACCGGAATAGTCGAACTCACAGGCCTGGCCAATGACGATAGGACCGGCACCGATGATGAGAATACTTTGGATGTCTGTACGCTTTGGCATCTCAGTCTGTTACCCAATCTGTGTAATCAAACGGGGCGATAATGCCCCGTGAATTAGTTACTTCTTGCTCTCTTCGATGAGCTTGATGAAGTGATCGAACAGCGGCGCCACATCGTGGGGGCCGGGGCTCGCCTCCGGGTGCCCCTGGAAGCTGAAGGCGGGGCAGTCGGTACGGTGAACCCCCTGCAGCGAGCCGTCGAACAGCGAACGGTGGGTGGCCCGCAGATTGTCGGGCAGACTCTGCTCATCGACCGCAAAACCGTGATTCTGCGAGGTAATCATCACCGCCCCGCTATCGAGATCCTGCACCGGGTGGTTGGCACCGTGGTGGCCGAACTTCATCTTCAGGGTCTTCGCCCCCGAGGCCAGGGCCAGCAGCTGATGTCCCAGGCAGATGCCGAACATCGGGATGCCGGTCGCGGTTAGCTGCCGGATCGCCGCGATGGCATAGTCACAGGGCTCCGGGTCACCGGGGCCGTTGGAGAGAAAGACGCCATCGGGCTTGAGCTTCAGCACCTCGTCCGCCGGGGTTTTGGCCGGCACCACCGTGAGGCGACAACCGCGATCCACCAGCATGCGCAGGATGTTGCGCTTGACCCCGTAATCGAAGGCCACCACGTGGTGCGGCAGGGCCTCTTCGATCGGCCCCGCGGGGTGGCCGGGCAAGCCACCCTCCAGGGTCCAGCTGCCTTGGGCCCACTCGTAGGGCTGGCCGGTGGTCACCTCCTGGGCCAGATCCATCCCCTTGAGGCCACCGAAGCCCCTGGCCGCGGCCACCGCCGCCTCGGCGTCGATCTTCTCACCGGCGACGATACAACCGCCCTGCGCCCCCTTCTCGCGCAGGATGCGGGTCAGCTTGCGGGTATCGATATCGGCGATACCGACCACCTTGTGCCGGCACAGGTATTCGTCGAGCGGCATCTTGCTGCGCCAGCTACTGGCGAGCAGCGGCAGGTCGCGGATCACAAGGCCGGCGGCGAAGACACCCGAGGACTCCTCGTCTTCATCGTTGGTACCGGTATTGCCGATATGGGGATAGGTCAGGGTGACGATCTGCCGCGCGTACGACGGATCGGTCAAAATCTCCTGATAGCCGGTGAGCGCGGTATTGAACACCACCTCACCCACAGTCTGCCCTTCACTACCGATGGACTCCCCCCAAAACAGGGTGCCATCTTCAAGGGCCAGTAGGGCCGGTTGCCGCAAGGTAACCTCCACGTATCAGATGCGCAAAGCGGGAGGGACCCGGTCAGGCCCTTCCCGCCTAAAATTCGATTAAGTGTGCCGGAGGCTGGAGCCGCCCCGACTGATCGGGCAGATTGTACCGGAGTGCCCCCCGCACTGTCCACGCCGAATCCTCATGCGCATAAAGACCTACGGATGACTATCGCTATTTAGTGGTGTGTGACACTTTGATCGCGTTACATAAATGGAATCGCAAACGCCTGCTAGGCAACCGCCACGATGGTCTCAACCAGCAGCTGCAGGCTCTGGTTACCGCGCCACTCATTGATATCGAGCCGATAGGCGATCTGGATGCGTTGCAGGCTGCGGGTGAGTAATGCCTCATCCACGTTAAAGGCAATGGCATCGACGCATTGCGGTGAGTCGGGCCACTGCAGTTGCAGCTTGAGGTGACGTTCGCCAACAACACGCCCGCCCGCCACCTCGAACCAGCCATCGAACAGCGGCTCGGCAAAGCCCTGTCCCCACGGGCTGTCGTTGCGCAACCGTGCCGCCAACTCCATGGTCACCTGCGTGGCGGTCAGTTCGCCATCACTCACCAGGGTACCATGCAGCTCCTCGGCACTGAGATGGCGGCGCACCTCCGCATCAAAGGCTTGTTTAAAGGTCTCAAGGTGGCGGCGCGCAATGGTAAGACCGGCCGCCATGGCATGGCCACCGAACCTTTTCAGCAGCTCGGGGTGGGCGGCGGCGACGGCGTCAAGGGCGTCGCGAATATGTACCCCCTTGACCGAGCGGGCCGACCCCTTGATCTCGCCGTTGGCGGCATCGGTAAAGACGATCACCGGGCGGTGCAGCCGATCCTTGATGCGCGAGGCGAGGATACCGATCACCCCCTCGTGCCAGTCGGGGTTGTAGAGACAGAAGCCGAAGGGGAGCGAGTCCGGGTCTTTCAGGTGCAATCGTTCGACCTCGGCCAGCGCCTGGTCGCGCATCGCCCCCTCTACCGCGCGGCGTTCGTGGTTCAACGCCTCCAGCCGAGCGGCAAGCCGACGCGCCTCATCGAGGCTCTCACTGAGCAAACACGCTATGCCGATGCTCATATCCTCCATGCGCCCGGCGGCATTCAGGCGCGGCCCGAGACCAAAACCGAGGTCGCTCGCCACCAGCCGCGCGGGATCGCGTCGTGCCGCCTCGCACAGCGCCTGGATACCGGGTGAGGCGCGCCCGGCACGAATGCGCGCCACCCCCTGCGCCACCAGAATACGGTTGGTGTGATCCAGCGTCACCACATCGGCCACCGTGCCCAGCGCCACCAGATCCAGCAGCTGCGCCAGGTTGGGTTCGACCAGCCCCTGCGCCGCGAACCACCCCTGTTCTCGCAGGAGACGGCGCAGCGCCAGCATCACATAGAAGATCACCCCTACCCCGGCCAGATGTTTGCAGGGGAAGCGATCACCGGGCTGATTGGGGTTGACCATCGCCTCGGCCGGCGGCAGCTTTGCACCCGGCAGGTGGTGGTCGGTCACCAGCACCTTGATCCCGGCCTGCTGCGCCGCCACCACGCCCTGCACACTGGAGATGCCGTTATCCACGGTAACGATGAGCTGGGGTCGGCGCGTGGCGGCCACGGCGACGATCTCCGGGGTGAGGCCGTAGCCATACTCGAAGCGGTTGGGCACCAGAAAATCGACCTCCCCCGCCCCCAGCAGGCGCAGTGCCTTGACCGCCACGGCGGTGCTGGTCGCCCCATCGGCGTCAAAATCGCCCACCACCAGGATGCGCCAGCGTTGTTGCAATGCCTGGTGCAGCAACGCCACCGCCGCCGCGATCCCCTTGAGCGGGTCAAAGGGCGGCAACCGCTCCAGCGAATAATCCAGCTCCTGCTGCGAGGTGACGCCGCGATTGGCGTAAAGCTGCGCCAGCAGCGGCGGCAGGGTGGCGGCAAGGCCGGCGGGGATGGCCTGCGGCGCACGGCGAGAGATTTGGTGTGTGCCCTGGTAGTCCAACTTAGTGTCTCTTTAGTAATTCAGCCAGCGGCTTACGCCGGCGCCACCAGCGGCCCCGCCATCCACGCCATCCGGATAGTGCGGCACGGTCTACCGTCCAGCGCCCCACACCCGGAAAGTCGATCACCAGCTTTGCCAGCTCGCCGCCCTGCACCATGGCCAGCAATGGGGTGAAGCGTTGACACTCCAGCTGTTCGAATAGCTCCGCTATTGGTAGCGGCGACTGTAACGAATCATCGACCCACAACACACTTGGTTCGGGCTGCGATAACGTGGCCAAGGTGGTCGATGATGGCTCTTCCATCGACACCCCATGCAGCCGGGCAAGGCCACGGCTAAGGCAATCACTGGCGATAACATGCCCCCAGCCACTATCGGTTACTGCCTCACCCAGACTACCGCCACCCCAAAACCAGAGACCGTTTACCGCCTTTTTCCCCTGCCCGGCACGGCGCTCATTGACCGGACTTGCGTGCAGTATCATCTGCACCTCGGTCATCACCCGCTGCCACGCCATCGCATCCTTGCCCTGTGGCAACACGGCACCCACACGTTGGCCCAGGGCCTGCTCGGTGGGTGTGGTAGAGAGCGCCAGCGGCTGCGGCAGGCGCAGCAGCCAGCGCTGCGGTGAGGCGGCGCTAAAGAGCCAGCCATCTTCTGCATAAATTTTATTCAGTTCGGTGACCAGCGCATCGGCCTCGGGCTGACTCAGGGCCAACTCACGGTAGGCCGAGAGATAGAGTTGATCGCGATCGACCAACAGATGAACCGGATCCACACAGAGCCACCAGCCGCTCTGCACATCCAGCCCATGACTCAGGGCACAGAGTGGTGCAACAGGCAGATCGCCCTGCACCTTTACAGGCACCCCAAAATAGGTAAACAGGGTGGCGATGTGATCGGCTGAGGAGCGCTCCCGCCTGCCCGTGGATAACAGCGTCTGCAACGCGGGCATCTCGGGCCACACCGTGTCGTTATCAAAAGATGGTTGAAGGCCAGGGAGGAGCAGGGTAAGTGATGATCGGGTCATTTACTCATCTAAACAAAAGGGGGCCAGCGGCCCCCTGTTAGAAGCAATGGGCAGCTGTGTCAGCCCAGGCTCTCCATGCGAATGCGGATCGGCTCACCGGTAACGGCATCCAGTCGCGCAATCGCGGCCAGCGCCTGATTCATGCTGCGCTCCTTCACCCGCTGGGTGAGCATGATCAGCGAGACATTGGCCTCGCCCTCGGCGGGCTCCTTCTGCAGCACCGCCTCGATGGAGATCCCCGCCTCGCCGAAGATACGGGTGATGTCGGCCAGCACGCCGGGGCGATCCTCGACCTGCAGGCGCAGGTAGTAGGCGGTCACCACCTCCTCCATCGGCAGGATCGGCAGGTCGGAGAGCTGATCCGGCTGGAAGGCGAGGTGCGGCACGCGGTTGCCCGGATCGGCGGTAAGGGCGCGCACCACATCGACGATATCGGCCACCACCGCCGAGGCAGTCGCCTCGGCACCGGCGCCAGCGCCGTAGTAGAGGGTCGGGCCAACCGCATCCCCCTTCACCAGCACGGCGTTCATTACGCCGTTGACGTTGGCGATGAGGCGACGCTCCGGGATCAGGGTCGGGTGGACACGCAGTTCGATACCGCCCTCGGTGCGACGCGCTACCCCCAGGTGCTTGATGCGATAACCGAGCTCCTCGGCATAGGTGACATCCTCACGGGTGATCTTGGTGATCCCCTCGGTGTAGGCCTTCTCAAACTGCAGCGGGATACCGAAGGCAATGGCGGCGAGGATGGTCAACTTGTGTGCCGCGTCGATCCCCTCCACGTCGAAGGTGGGGTCGGCCTCGGCATAGCCGAGGGCCTGCGCCTCGGCCAGCACGTCGGCAAAGTCCCGCCCCTTGTCGCGCATCTCGGTAAGGATGAAGTTGCCGGTACCGTTGATGATCCCCGCCAGCCACTCGATGCGGTTGCCGGCGAGCCCCTCGCGGATCGCCTTGATGATCGGGATGCCACCGGCCACCGCCGCCTCGAAGGCGACCACCACCCCCTTCGCCTGCGCCGCAGCGAAGATCTCGTTGCCGTGCTTGGCGATCAGCGCCTTGTTGGCGGTGACCACATGCTTGCCGTTGTGAATGGCCTTCATCACCATCTCGTGGGCGAGGGTGACGCCGCCGATGAGCTCCACCACCACATCCACCTCGGGGGCATCGACCACCTCGGCCGGATTGGTGGTAAGGATGATGCCGGTGGTGTCGCAGATGCGCGCCTTGCCCAGGTCGCGGGCCGAGGCGTGGCTCACCTCGATGGCGCGACCGGCGCGTCGGCTGATCTCCTCGGCATTGCGCTTGAGGACGTTGACGGTACCACCACCGACGGTACCAAGGCCCAGCAGGCCAATCTTTACGGGTTTCATCACTGTTTTTTCTCTAGAGTCGAATTCATTGTCAGGCGCCGTGACGCTTGCGGTAGCCGTGGAGGAAACGCTCCATGCGCTCCACTGCCTTGTTCAGGTCATCCGAGATCGGCAGGAAGACCATGCGAAAGTGATCCGGATCCCTCCAGTTAAAGCCGCTCCCCTGCACCACCAGCACCTTCTCCTCCTTCAGCATCTCCAGGGCGAAGGCCTGGTCATCGCTGATGGGATACATCTTCGGGTCGAGGCGGGGGAAGAGGTAGAGCGCCGCCTGCGGCTTGACGCAGCTTACCCCGGGTAGCGAGGTGATCAGCTCCCAGGCCATGTCGCGCTGCTTGCGCAACCGCCCGCCGGGCCCGACCAGGTCGTTGATGCTCTGATAGCCGCCCAGCGCCGTCTGAATGGCGTATTGCCCCGGCACGTTGGAGCAGAGGCGCATCGAGGCGAGGATATCCAGCCCGGCCATATAGTCCTGGGCGTGGCGCTTCTCGCCGGAGATCACCATCCAGCCGGCACGGTAGCCACAGGCGCGGTAGTTCTTGGAGAGGCCGTTGAAGGTGACGAAGAGGACGTCATCGGCCAGCGAGGCGATGGAGGTGTGGCGCGCCCCGTCGTAGAGCATCTTGTCGTAGATCTCGTCGGCAAAGATGATGAGCTGGTGCTGACGGGCGATCTCAATCAGCTCCAGCAGCAGCGCGTCCGGGTAGAGTGCCCCGGTCGGATTGTTGGGGTTGATAATGACCAACGCGCGGGTATTGGCGGTGATCTTGCTGCGAATATCGTCCAGATCGGGGAGCCAGCCCGCCCCCTCATCACAGATGTAGTGGCGCGGCTTGCCCCCGCCAAGGCTCACCGCCGCCGTCCACAATGGGTAGTCGGGGGCCGGCACCAGCACCTCATCGCCGTTGTCCAGCAGCCCCTGCATGGCCATCACGATAAGCTCGGAGGCGCCATTGCCGACAATGATATTCTCCAGCTCCACCCCGGCGATGTTCTTGCTCTGGCAGTAGTGCATGATCGCCTTGCGGGCGGCGAACATCCCCTTTGACTCGGAGTAACCGGAGGCGTGCGGCAGATTGAGAATTACATCCTGCTGGATCTCCTCGGGCACCTCAAAGCCGAAGGGCGACAGATTGCCGAGGTTGAGCTTGATGATGCGGTGCCCCTCCTCCTCCATCAGACGCGCATGCTCCATCACCGGCCCGCGAATGTCGTAGCAGACGTTATCCAGCTTCGAGGATTTTTTCAGCAGGCGCATATCAGCCAACTTTGTGGCGGGTGTTGTAGTCACAACAGGCGATCCTTTTAACTATGCCGGTAGAGCACGCGATTTTGGGGGCAAAACGAAAGCTGCTAACATTACTGGGGCGGTAATTCCCTGTCAATCAACTACTTGTCATATGCGATGAAAATCACCCTGGAGCAGAGCGGCACGACCTACACCCTTCACAGCTACCGTGACGGCGTCATTACGGTTCGCCCCCCCAACGGGGCAGCGAACGATGAGGAGAAGTTGCTGCTGCTCACAGGCAGCTGCCTGCTCAGTGCCCGCCAGCTGGTGACGGAGTGGCCGCCACAACAGCTGACCGAGCTGATGGCCGAACACCTGCAGGCGATTCCCCCACTGAAGCCCGAGCTGTTGCTGCTCGGCAGCGGCGACAAACTGCGCTTCCTCGCGCCCGCCCAACAGGCGGCCCTGGTGAGGCTGTCCATTGGCTATGAGGTGATGGATACCGCCGCCGCCTGCCGCACCTACAACCTGCTGGTCGCCGAGGGACGTAACGTAGTGGCGGCGCTGTTTGCCCACTAACCACTCACGCCCAAGCCAACAAAAGAGACGGGGTTCAACAGGTCGGCAACCGTGATGCCTATTACCGTGTAACGACTCGCGACAGATGACGCGCCTTGATCGCAGCCAGCAGACCATCCGCCGCGGCATCAATCAGTTGATATACCTGTTCAAAGCCTGAGTCGCCACCGTAATAGGGATCGGGTACCTCGGTGGCGGCAAGCTGCGGGGCAAACTCCAGAAACAACCTCAGCTTGTGGAGATGCTCCTCGGGGCAGCGTGCGCTTAACAGGGCATGGTTATCATTGTCCATCGCCAGCAGATAGTCGAATGCCTCAAAATCAACCGCCGCCACCTCCCGCGCACGCTGGGCGCTCAGATCAATACCGTGACGCAGCGCCGTCTGTTGAGAGCGCGGATCCGGCAAGTTCCCCACATGATAGGCGTGGGTTCCCGCCGAATCGGTAACAATTCGATGAGCCAGACCCGCCTCCTCCACCCGTCGTTCAAACACCCCCTGCGCCAGGGGAGAGCGACAGATGTTGCCCATGCAGACCATTAAGACCTTGATTTTCTCCATATCAATTCTCACCCGAAAATTTACAGATCATGCCTGATCCCGCTTGTCGTCTGGGCCGCAAGCAACTCCCGTACCCGCTGCAGATCCGCCGCCGTATCGACGCCGGGGCCGGGCAGCCGGCTCGCCTCGGCAACCTGAATCGTGCCGCCGTGCCACAGTACCCGCAACTGTTCCAGTGACTCCATGCGCTCCAGCTCACACGGGGCGAGGGTGACGTAGCGCCTCAGGAAACCGACGCGGTAGGCGTAGATCCCCAGATGGCGAAAGTGCAGCGCGGCGGCGGGCAGCTCTTCGGTGGTAATGGCAAAGGCATCGCGATCCCAGGGGATCACCGCACGGCTGAAGTAGAGGGCCCGCCCGTTGCGGTCACAAATCACCTTTACCACATGCGGGTCGAACAACTCGGCGGCGGTGTGAATGCGGCTGCAGAGGGTCGCCATCTCGGCACCGTGATCGCCCTCCAGCAGCGCCGCCACCTGTTGCAACAGTTCAGGCGGCATCAGCGGCTCGTCGCCCTGCAGGTTGACCACCACCGCCTCATCGGGCAGTTGCAGCTGCCCTGCCGCCTCGGCCAGCCGCTCGGTGCCCGACTGGTGATCTGGCGAGGTGGTGCAGACGCGGCCGCCAAATTTTTCCACCGCCTCGACGATACGCGCATCATCGGTGGCAACCACCACGCTGGCGGCGCCGCACGCCAGTGCCCGCTCGTAGACATGTTGCAGCATCGGCTTGTCGCCAATAAGCAGAAGGGGTTTTCCCGGCAGGCGGGTGGAGGCGTAGCGCGCAGGGATAATGACGTGAAAGCTCACCTAAATCTCCTCTCTCAGATCTCCTCGTCCGCCTCCAGGCGCCGCGCCTCCTCCTCCAGCATCACCGGTATGTCATCGCGAATGGGGTAGGCGAGGCGATCGACCTTACAGATCAGCTCCTGCGCCGCCTTGTTAAAGAGCAGGGGTCCCTTGCAGAGGGGACAGACCAGAATATCGAGCAGTTTTTTATCCACGGTGTCTCTCCAGTCGTGCCAGCAGTTGGCGGGAAAAATCATCATCAAGGGTCGCGCTCACCGGCAGATACCAGTGGCGCTGATCCGCATAGGGAAAATATTTTACCGCATCCTTTTCGGTCATCATCACCGGCAGACCATCGGCAAAATCGAGTTCACCCTGCACAAAGGGGTGATGATCAACAAACGGGTGCTCGGTGATCGCCAGCCCCGCCCCGCGCAGGGTGTGAAAAAAGCGCGCCGGATTGCCGATCGCGGCCACCGCGTGCAGCGGCGTGGTGGCAAACTCCGCCAGAGCGCGGGGACGACCCCCGATCAAGGAGCGGGCCTCGGCGCCCTGCAGCCGCATCGCCCACTCCCCTGAACGGGCGACACCGTTGGCAACGATAAAATCGACGCTGCGCAGCCGTCCCCGCCCCTCACGCAACGGACCGGCGGGCAGGCAGAGGCCATTACCCAGGCGTCGCTCACCATCCAGCACCGCGATCTCGATGTCGCGCCCCATGCGGTAGTGCTGCATGCCGTCGTCGCTAATCACCACGTCCACCTCGTGCTCACGCAGCAACTGCCGCACTGCGGCCACCCGATCCGGTCCCACCACCAGCGGACAGCCGCAGCGGCGTGAGAGCAGCAGTGCCTCATCGCCCACCAGCGCCGTATCGCTCTGCGCGGTAACGGTTTGCGGCCAGCTCTCTGCCCGGCCGCCATAACCGCGGCTCACCACCCCCGGACGGTAGCCATGCTGGCGCAGCAGCTCCACCAAAAAAACCACCAATGGCGTCTTGCCGCTGCCGCCGACGGTGATGTTGCCGACTACGATCAGCGGCACTGCAAATGACACTGTGCGCAACACGCCCCAACGGTAGAGCGTACGGCGCAGCAGCACCAGCAGACAAAAGAGCAGGCTGAGCGGTGAGAGCAGCCAGAGCCACGGACTGTGCCGATACCAATAGGTGTCGATACGCGCCACGGCGGTTATTCGGGTTTATCCTGAAACTGCATATTGTAGAGCACCGCGTACTGGCCGTTACGCGCCAGCAGTTCGGCGTGAGCGCCGCTCTCGATGATGCGTCCCTTCTCCAGCACCACGATATTGTCGGCCTTTTCAATGGTGGAGAGGCGATGGGCGATCACCAGTGTGGTGCGGTTTGCCATCAACCCCTCCAGCGCCGCCTGAATGTGACGTTCCGACTCGGTATCGAGGGCCGAGGTCGCCTCATCGAGGATCAGAATCGGCGCATCCTTGAGCAGCGCGCGGGCAATCGCCAGACGCTGGCGCTGACCGCCGGAGAGCAGCACCCCGTTCTCCCCCACCATGGTATCGAGCCCCGCCGGCAACTCGCGGATAAACTCCATGGCGTGAGCCGCCTCGGCGGCCTGGATGATCGCCTCGCGGCTGGCGCTACCGAGTGAGCCGTAGGCGATGTTGTTGGCGATGGTGTCGTTAAACAGGGTGATGTGCTGGGTGACCAGCGCGATCTGGGCCCGCAACCGCTCCAGCGGCAGCTCGCGGATATCGTGACCATCGATCAGAATCTGCCCGGTAGTGACATCATAAAAACGGGCAAGCAAGCTCACCAGGGTCGACTTGCCACTGCCGGAGCGCCCGACAAAGGCGACACTCTGACCGGGGGCGATCTGCAGGTCGATATCGTGCAGCACCGCACCCTTGTCACCGCTGTAGCCAAAGCTGACCTGCTGATAACTCACCGCCCCCGCGCAACGCCCCAGATGCTGAATCCCCGCGTCGCGTTCCGGCGGGGTATCGAGAAAGGTGAAGATGCTCTCGGCCGCGGCGATCCCCTGTTGCAGGCTGACGGCGATATGGGTCAGCCGTTTCATCGGCGAGTGCAGCATCATCATCGAGGCGATAAAGGACATAAAGGAGCCGACGCTCATCCCCTCCTCCTCCACCTGCCTCAGGGCGATGTAGATCACCAGTGCCGAGGCCAGCGCTGCCACCATCTGTACCACCGGCACACTGGCGGCGTTGGTCGACTCCAGCTTCATGTTGAGGCGGCGGTTGTTCTCGTTGGCCTCGTCGAAACGGCGCAGTTCATACTCCTGCCCGCCAAAGGTCTTGACCACCCGCTGCCCCTCGATCGCCTCCTCGGCGATCTGCGTCACCGTGCCGACCGAGTCCTGAATACGGGTGCTATAGCGGCGAAAACGCCGGTTGATGAAGTGGATCACCTTGGCGATAAGCGGCGTACCGACCATCAGGATCGCCGCCAGCTGCCAGTTGAGATAGAACATCCAGCCGAGCAGGCCGAGCACGGTAAAGGTGTCGCGCACCAGTATCGTCACCACCCCGGTGGTGGCGCGCGCCACCTGCTCCACGTTGTAGATCAGTTTGGAGAGCAGGGTACCCGAGGGGGTATTGTCGAAGAAGCTCACCGGCAGGCGCAGCAGCTGCGCAAACATCTCGCCGCGCAGGGTACTGATCACCCGCCGCGCCACCCACGCCATCAGGTAGCCGGAGAGGTAGGCGGCAACGCCGCGCACCAGAAAGATGGCGATAAGGATGATTGGCGTCAGCCTGACGATCTCCGGGTCTTTCTCGACAAAACTGCCATCCATCATCGGCTTGAGAAAGGCGGCAAAACCCGCCTCGGTGCCCGCCACCACAACCAGGGCAAAGATGGCGACAAAGAAGGCGCGCCAGTGGGGCAGGACATAGCCCAGCAGGCGGCGATAGATGATGTGGCCCGCGGTGCGCCCGGCGTTGTGCATCAATCGGCCGCGGCGCTAGTGGCAAAGGTGAGGCTGACAAAGCCCAGCTGACGCGCCGCATCCATCGCCGTGATCACTGCCTGGTGCGGTGTCGCCTTGTCGGCGCTGAGCAGGACTCGCGGCTTCTCCTCATCACCGGCCGCCTTTTTGATCGCCTGCTTGAGGGTCTCCAGCTGGGTGTTGATCACCTCCTCCTTGTTGACGAAGTAGCGCCCCTTCTCATCGATGCTGATCTCCACCAGATGGCGCTGGCTCTCCTCCACCTGGCCGCTCGCCTCGGGTAGCTCGATGCTGATCTCGGTCTCGCGATTAAAGGTGGTGGAGACCATGAAGAAGATCAGCAGCAGAAAGACCACGTCAATCAGCGGCGTCAGGTTGACATCCGGCTCCTCGCGACGCTTGCTCTGCAGTTGCATCAGAGCCCCTCCTCAGCGACCTCACGCTCCCCGTGGATCACCTCCACCATCTTCAGCGCCTCCTCCTCCATCTTCAGCACCAGGGCATCGACCTTGCCGCGAAAGTAGCGATAGAACATCAGGCTTGGGATGGCGACGGAGAGGCCGGCGGCGGTGGTGATCAGCGCCTCGGAGATCCCCCCCGCCAGCACCGTGGGATTGCCCACCCCGAGCGCGGTAATGGCGGTGAAGACCTTGATCATACCGATAACAGTACCGAGCAGGCCGAGCAGCGGGGTGATGGAGGCGATGGTGCCAAGGGTGTTGAGAAAACGCTCCAGCTCCTGCACCACCTGGCGGCCAGTCTCCTCGATCGCCTCCTTCATCACCTCGCGCTCGTGGTGCATGTTGATGAGACCGGCGGCGAGGATGCGCCCCAGCGGCGAGCCATCGCGCAACCGCTTGATGCGCTCCGCGTTCAGTTCGCGCTGCTGGTGCAGCTGCCACACCTGCACCACCAGATTGGTCGGCAGCACCTTCTCCTGTTTCAGCACCCAGAAACGCTCGGCGATAATGGCCAGCGCCACCACCGAACAGAGCATAATTGGCAGCATCAGCCAGCCGCCTGCGGTTATCAGTTCAAACACGCCATGCCATCCCGTAAGAGCTTGAAAAATCAGCGGCACAATGTAACAAAATGCACCCTCGTGAACCAGCGCTATTGATCACAAATCGGCCACATGCCAGTAACGGCGCGCCGTCTTGCGCTGCTCCTCGGGCAGGAGCGCGCCCCGCCCCAGAATAAAGCTGATCGCCCCCGATGCACTGCTCGTCAACATCGTCACGCCGCCTTGCCGGTAGCGCTCGCTCACGCTCGGGTGGGGAAACCCGTAGCGATTGCGGTAGCCGAGTGGAAAGAGCACCCAGCGCGGGGCCACCGCCGCAATAAACGGCTCACTGGAGGAGCTCTTACTGCCGTGGTGCGGCGCCACCAGAATATCGGCCTGCAGCCGCGCGCCGTAGTGGGCCAGCAGCTCGCGCTCGGCCGCCAGCTCGATATCCCCGGTCAACAGCAGCGACTCCCCGCCGACACTCACCCGCAACACGCAGGAGTCGTTATTACCGCGCCCCCTGACCGCCACCTGCACGGGGTGCAGCAGCTCGAACTCCACCCCGTCCCACTGCCACCGTTCACCGCGTCGGCAAGACTCATGCGCAATCCAGCCCATCTTTTCGGGGACACTGGTGAGCACCCGGTGCGGCGGCAACGCCTGCGCCAAGGCACGGGCGCCGCCGATATGGTCATTGTCACCGTGGCTGATAATCAGGGTATCGAGCGCCGCCAACCCCTGCTGGCGCAGAAACGGCACCACCACGGCGCTGCCGGTGTTGAAGCCGGAGGGAAAGTATGGCCCGGTATCGAACACCGCCACCCGGCTGCGGGTCTGCACCACGGCGACCAGCCCCTGCCCCACATCGAGCAGGGTAAAGCGCGCCTCCCCCTGCGCCAGCGGCGGCGGTTGCCACAGCAGCAGCGGCAACAGCGGCACCACCCCGGCCCAACGCAGCGGCCATCCCCTGGGGGCCAACAGCCAGACCACACCGCTGAGGGCCAGCAGATAGCTCCACCACGGGGCCACCGCCAGGCGCAGCGCGGGCAGCGTCTCGGCCAGAAAGGTGAGCAGCGGCCAGAGCAGCCCGGTCAGCCACGCCGCCCCCTGCAACAGGGCGAAACCGCCCGCCTCCCACACCATCAGCAGCAGGGCGCCAAGCAGGGTGAGCGGCACCACCAGCAGGCCAATCCACGGCACCGCCACAAGATTGGCCAGTGGCGCCACCACTGCCGCCTGCCCAAAGAGCAGCAGCAACAGCGGCGCGAGTCCCACCGCCACCAGCCACTGCACCCGCCCCCAGCGCCACCACACCCCGCCGGGATTGAGCCGCCCCCGCATACCGTAAAGGATCAGCGCCACCGCACCAAAGGAGAGCCAGAAACCGGGCGCCAACACCACCATCGGGTCATGCCCCACCACCAGCAACGCCACCAGCGCCAGCAGGCGCGATGACTCTATCGGACGCTGCCAGAAGATCGCCCCCATCACCAGCGCCAGCATCAACATCGCCCGCTGGGTCGGCACCGAAAAACCGGCCATGGCCGCATAGATCACCGCACCCAGCAGGGCGATGAGCGCGGCGGCCCGTGGCGCCGCCAGCCAGAGGGTGCAGCGCGGGCAGAGCGCCCAGAGGCGGCGCATGAGCAAAAAGAGCAGCCCCGCCACCAGCCCGACATGCAGCCCGGAGATCGCCACCAGATGGTTGGTGCCGGTGGCCAATAGCACCGCCCACTCGCCATCCTCGATACCGGCCCGCTCACCGATGGCCAGTGCCTGAATAATGCCGCCATGCGCACTGTCGGCCAGCGCCCGCTCCAGTCGCTGCTGCAAATCGTAGCGCAGCCGCTGCAACGGCACCCCGCCATGCGCCGACTCCAGCAGGCGGTTCTCGCCTGCGGTGCGCACATAGCCGGTGGCGCGTACTCCGCTCTGGAACAGCCACTGCTCGTAGTCAAAACCGCCGGGGTTCATCATCCCCCACGGCCGCTTCAGCTTGACGGTCAGCTGCCAGCGCTGCCCCGGACGCAGCTCCGGCGCCCCCTCATACCAGTTGAGCCGCAGCAGCCTCGGGGGCGGATAGGATTTATCCCCATGGCTCAGCTGTTGCGGGGCAAAGAGAAAGCGGCTGTAGCGTGCGGTGCATTCCGGCAGCGCCACTATCTGCCCCAGCACCACCACCTCCTCCCCCTCCAGTTGCACCGGCAAGGCATCGTCCAGCCGCTGCTGCGCCACCAGCAAAGCCCACAAAGCGCCGGCCAGCAGGGCAGCCAGCAACAGGGCCAGCCGCTTGTGCAGGGGCATAACGAGAAGGGGGAGCAGAGATGCAGCGAACAGCCACTGGGCCGCTGGAAGGGTCGGCTGTAACTGTAACCACAGTACGCCGAATAAAAATGCAATCGTCCCTGTCTGCATCGGTTTCACTTATTATCAAATTGTGGATAATAACGGCACGCTTGCCCACCTTCGGAAACGCATCCAACTAATGCCCAAAAAGTTTCTCCGACGTTTGATGCCCGATCATCGCACCATCCGCGAGCACCGGCATCTGCGTTTTCTCGGCACGCTGCTGCATGACCCCAACCTCTGGCACCTCAATCGCCGCTCCGCCTCCGGCGCCTTTGCCGTGGGGCTGTTCACCGCCTGGATACCGATTCCGTTTCAGATGCTGGTGGCGGCCATCGGCGCCATCCTCTTTCGCGTCAACCTGCCGCTCTCGGCCGCCCTGGTCTGGATCACCAACCCGCTGACCATGCCCCCCATGTTCTACTTTGCCTACCTGGTTGGAGGGTGGGTGCTGGGCGGGGTGAGTGTCGACCATATCGCCTTTGAACCCTCCGTGAGATGGCTGACCACCGAGCTGGTGCTAATCTGGCAACCCTTCCTGCTGGGCTGCCTTATCCTGGGAACGACCAGCGCGGCGGCCGGTTATCTGGCCATTCGCGGCCTGTGGCGCCTCCATCTGGTGAACTACTACCGCCGCCGCAAACAGCGCCGCCTGCTGAAAAGGCACGAGTAACGGGCCGCTAGCCCAATACCCCGTCCACCATCCGCAGCACCCGATCCATGCGCCCTGCCATCCGCTCATCGTGGGTCACCACGATAAAGCTGGTGCCCAGCTCGACGTTCAGCTCCAGCATCAGGGCGTAGACCTGATCGGCGGTCTTCTGATCGAGGTTACCGGTGGGTTCATCGGCAAGGATACAGCGCGGTTTTGTCACCAACGCACGGGCGATAGCGGCGCGCTGACGCTCACCACCGGAGAGCTCGCCCGGCTTGTGTGCCACCCGCGCCGCCAGACCCACCCGCTCCAGGATCGCCGCCGCCTGCGCGCGCGCCTCTCTGGCGCTGTCACCACGAATCAGCAGCGGCATCGCCACATTCTCCAGCGCGCTGAACTCCGGCAACAGATGGTGAAACTGGTAGACAAAGCCGAGCGCGGCATTGCGCAGGTGGCCGCGCTGCGCCTCGCCCAGCGTCGCCATGGAACGGCCGGTCACCACCACCTCGCCGCTGCTCGGGGTGTCGAGCCCGCCCAGCAGGTGCAGCAGCGTGCTCTTGCCCGAACCGGAGGTGCCGACGATGGCAATGCGTTCGCCACGCCGCACCTCCAGATCGATACCCTTGAGCACATCGACCGAGAGCGGTCCCTGGTCGAAGCGTTTGCACAGCCCCTGCGCACTAATGACCACCTCGTCGCTCATAACCTCCCCCTGCTCACTCATAGCGCAGCGACTCCGCCGGCTGCATCCGCGAGGCGCGCCAGGCCGGATAGAGGGTAGCCAGGACACTGATGCCGAAGGAGATCACGGTAATGGTCGCCACATCGTTCCAGTGCAGCTCCGAGGGCAGGTCGCTGATGTAGTAGACATCGGCGGGCATGAATTTGGCCCCGAGCAGGCTCTCGATGGCGGGGACGATGGTCTCCACGTTGAGCGCCAGCGTGACCCCGCCCAGCAGCCCCATCGCGGTGCCGATAAAGCCGATCACCGTCCCCTGCACCATGAAGATCCCCATAATCGCGCGCGGGGTGGCGCCGAGGGTACGCAGGATGGCGATGTCGGTGGTCTTGTCGGTCACCACCATCACCAGGGTAGAGACGATGTTAAAGGCGGCCACCGCGACGATCAGCAGCAGGATCACGAACATCACCGTCTTCTCGGTCTTGATGGCGCGAAAGAAGTTGGCGTGGTGTTGCGTCCAGTCACGCACCAGGTAGATACCGGGGATCGACCCGGCCAGCTCGCGGCTCACCAGCGGCGCCTTGAACAGGTCATCGAGCTTGAGCCGCACCCCGGTCACCCCCTCGCCCATGCGAAACAGGGTGCGTGCATCGTCCAGGTGGACGAGCGCCAGTGCGCTGTCGTACTCATACATTCCCACCTCGAAGATACCGCTGACACTAAAGCGTTTGAGGCGCGGCATCACCCCGGCGGGGGTGACATTGGCGGTCGGGGTGACCAGTGTCACCTTGTCGCCCACCATCACCCCGAGCAGGCGCGCCAGGTCGGCCCCCAGAATGATATTGAACTCGCCGGCCACCAGCCCCTCTAGCTGCCCCACGGTGATACTCTGCGCCACCTCCGAGACCTTCGGCTCCTCGGCGGGCAGCACGCCACGGATCAGCGAACCGTTCACCTGCTGGCCGGCGATCAACATCCCCTCCTTCTGGATGTAGGGGGCACTGCCCACCACCCGCGCATGGCGCTCCGCGATCACCGAGAGCTCCCGCCAGTTATCCAGCGGCCTGGAATAACCGCTGATGGTGGCGTGCGAGGTCATCCCCAGAATGCGCTGACGCAGCTCGGTCTCGAAACCATTCATCACCGAGAGCACCGTGATAAGCGCGGTCACCCCCAGGGCGATTCCCAGCATCGAGGTTAGCGAGATGAAAGAGATGAAATGGTTACGCCGCTTGGCGCGGGTATAGCGCAGGCCGACAAAGAGTTGTAGTGGTCGATACATGGGGTGGCATTAAACCATAAAAGTTACTGTTCAGCACAAAACCGTTTGCCAGGTATAAGGGCATGCGCATGGGAACACAGATTCAGTCACTCCGGTTGAATGCACGGTACAAATCCCCGTAAAGACGTGGCCAAAATGACTTGACCACTACAAGGGCCTGTTACTAGCGGGGTGCTGTGACAGCCGGCAGCACAAGCGTTACTCGCAAACCGCCGAGCGGCGATGGCTCAAGGGCGATGGAACCACCATAAAGCTGTGCCAAATCGTTAACGATGGCCAGACCCAGACCCGTGCCGGGAACCTGCTCATCGGCCCGTACACCGCGGGCCAGCACCGCCTCGCGCTGCTCCGGCGCCAGCCCGGGGCCATCGTCGTCAACCACGATGGCGAGCAGGTCATTCGCCCTGCGGACGGTGATCTTCAGGCGGCTCGTCGTCCACTTCCAGCCGTTTTCCAGCAGGTTGCCCAGCATCTCCTGCAGATCCTGCTGGTCGCCGCGAAATAGCGGATCGCTGTTGCCCTCGTCGATGATCACGCTCACCGGCTTGTCGCGGTAGAGTCGTTCCATCACGCGAAGCAGTGAGTCGAGCTGCGGGCGAACCCGGCTCTGCACACCCGGCATGGTGACCGCCGCCGCGGCACGCGACCGCGCCAGGTGGTGATCGACCTGACGCCTGGCCATCGCCACCTGTTCGGTCACCAGCTGCGGCAGGGCCGGATCGGGGCGGGCCGCGGCATTGGCCAGGATAGTCAGCGGGGTCTTCACCGCATGGGCCAGATTTCCCGCCTGGGTGCGGGCGTGGCTGACGATGCGGGCGTTGTTCGCCAGCACCGCGTTGAAATCATCGACCAGCGGCTGAACCTCCTGCGGGAAGCGGCCCTCGATACGCTGTGCACTGCCCTCGCGCAGCCGCATCAGCGCCCGGCGCAGATGACCGAGCGGGCGCAGACCAATCACTACCTGCACGATGGCCGCGATGATGAGCCCCAACCCCAGCAGGCCGAGCGAACCGGCCAACAGGCCGTTGAACTGCTCCACCGGTTCGCTGAACAGCCGCGCGTCCGCCGCAACGATCAGGCGCAGCCCCCGTTCCGGCAATTCGGCCGGATAGACGAGGCGTTCAATCGCCTCCAGCGGCGTGCCGTCCGGCCCGATTACACGGTGTTCGTGGATCTCGCCGTCGGCGGGCGCATCATCCGGCACCTCGAGCAGCGTGTCCCAGAGTGAGCGCGAACGCAGAATGCCGCGACGCTCCACCGCCCCGCCCTCAGACAGACCGTCGATCTGCCAGTAGAGTCCCGAATAGGGTCGGCTCAGGCGCGGATCACTCAACAGTGCGGTGAGAGTGGCCTGCTCCTGCGCGTCGATCGCCAGGTTGGCGGTGAGCTGCCCGAGATGGAGCTCGAGCCCGGCACGCAGCTGGTGCGCCACATGTTGCTGAAACAGCCCGGAGAGGCTCCAGCCGGCGATGGCAATGGTGGCGACAATCCAGACCAGCGTACCTGCCAGCAGGCGCAGGCGCAGGGAGCGACCAGGATTGCCGAGGGCGATCACGCGGGACACACCAGGCGATAACCGAGACCTCGTGCGGTCTTGATCAGATCGGGCGGCAGCTTCTTGCGCAGACGGCCGATAAAGACCTCGATGGTGTTCGAGTCGCGGTCGAACTCCTGGGCATAGATGTGTTCGGTCAACTCGGTGCGGGAGACCACCTCACCCTTGTGATGCATCAGATAGGCGAGCACCCGCAGCTCGTGGCTGGTCAGTGTCAGTGCGCGGCCCTCCACGCTCACCCGGCCGTTGCGGGTATCGAGCAGCAGCGGGCCGCAGCTGATCTCGGCGCTGGCATGACCCGAGGCGCGACGGATCAGCGCGCGCACGCGTGCCAGCAGCTCCTCCATGTGAAACGGCTTGACCAGGTAATCGTCTGCCCCGGCATCAATACCATCGACCTTTTCATGCCAGGTGTCGCGGGCGGTGAGGATCAGCACCGGCATGGTGCGACCGCCTGCACGCCATTTTTTCAGTACAGTGAGACCGTCCATCTGTGGCAGGCCGAGGTCCAGTACCACCGCATCAAACTCCTCGACCTCGCCCAGGTGGTGCGCGTCGACACCGTTATGCGCCGACTCGACCACATAGCCGGCGGCGCTCAGCTCCTCGGCCAGCTGGGCGGCGAGTGTGGGGTCGTCTTCAACCAGCAGCAGGCGCATCAGCGCACCCCCTCCGGCTTCGATGCGGGGGCGATATCGCGCCCCTTGATGCCGAGCAGGGTGGCATCAGCGGCGTCGAGTTTCATCTTGACCAGAGCACCGTTGGCACGCAGCAGTTTGAGTTTGTAGACCCAGCGCTCCGCCTCGCGCTCCAGCTCCACCTCGATGATCTGTCCCGGATAGTCGCGTTCGACCTTTTCCAGAATGGCGCGCAGCGGCAGGATCTCGCCCGCCTCAAGAGATTTGCGTGCATGCTCGTGATCCCGATCGCGGGCCAGCAGGGGCATTGAGAGCAACAAGGCGCACAACGCCGCAGCGAGCAGGGTGACGTGGCCGGTAGTGGGGTGGCGCAGTGATCTCATCTCATGGTTCTCCGCGTGTAATTCATTTGCCTGATTATAACGCCCCCGTTTCTGAACAGAAGATGAACAGCCCCTTCAGGGTTAGTTCAGGTGCGGTGGTGCAAACTACGCTCACGGTGGTCATATGGCCACCCCGACAACCCTGACGGAGAGTACGATTATGAAAACTTCACAAGCCATTCTTGCCATCACCCTGAGCGCCGCCATCCTTGGCGGAAACGCCTTTGCCTCATCCGCAGCCGAGGCAAAAACCGCTAGCCAGAGAGACAACTGGCTGGCCATACCGGCCATCTACGACAACGTGACCGCCGCGGGTTATCTCGATATCAGCGAGATTGAGCGCGAAAAGGACGGTTATGAGGTCAAGGCACGCGACGCCGACGGCAACCGGGTCAAGCTTCGCGTCGATCCGCAAAGCGGCGAAATTCTCGACGTCCGTACCAAGGGCGAAAAGGGCGACAAGCGTGACAAGACCGACCGAACCGACCAGAAGAACTGTTCTTCGAGGGAGAGCGACCAGCGCTAAGCTAAGCGCACGGCAACGGGACTCCCCGCCTCTTCTCACGGAGGCGGGGTCACCCCGCTCGAACACCCACCAGTTTTGTATAGAAGAGGCCCGCCATGAAGAGAGTGCTCACCGGATTCCTCGCCATTATCGCCCTCGCCTGGGGCGCCGGGATGCTCTCGCCCGATCACACGGCCGAGGGCTCGCTGGCGTGGGCCATCTACCTTGAGAGCCTCTTTCTCACCGGTCTCTTTTCCATCTCCCTGCTGTCGCTGACGATGGTGCTCGCCACCCGCCCTGCCTGGCTGGAAAAACCACTCGGCGGTCTGGACCGCATCTACCGTCTGCACAAATGGAGCGGCATCCTGGCCGTGCTCTTTGCCACCGCGCACTGGCTGCTGGAGATGTCGGACGACCTGTTTGAATTCCTCGCCGGAGGCGGTGACCACACCGGGGGAGATGAGCTTTCGGCCTTCCCCGAACCGCTACGCGACATGGGTGAGGAGCTGGGCGAATGGGCCTTCTACGTGCTGCTGGCGCTACTGGCGCTGACCCTGTGGAGACAGTTCTCCTACCGCCTGTGGCGGCCGTTGCATCGGGCAATGCCGGTGCTCTATCTGCTGCTGGTGTTCCATGCGCTGGTGCTCGCCCCTGCCAGTTACTGGGGCCAGCCTATCGGCCTCCTGCTCGCCCTGCTGTTTGGCGCCGGCAGCATCGCCAGCGCACTCTCACTCAGCGGGCGCATCGGTCGGGGACGCAAGGCAGGCGGCCGCGTGGTCTCGGTGGAGAACCCGACGCCCGATATTATCGAGGTGCGTTGCCAACTGGATGAGGGATGGCGCGGCCACCGTCCCGGTCAGTTCGCCTTCGTCACCTTCGATAACGGCGAGGGGCATCACCCCTTCACCATCGCCAGTGCCGACCACGGCGACCGTACCGTCACCTTCGCCATCAAGGCACTCGGCGACTATACCCGCAGGCTTTCACGCCAGCTGGTTGCCGGCGCACCGGTAGAGGTCGAAGGACCCTATGGACGATTTCAGTTAAGCCGCGCCAACAACAGGAGACGGCAGATCTGGATCGCCGGCGGCATCGGCATCACCCCGTTCCTCGCCTGGCTGGAATCCCTGCAGGGGGAAGGTGTCGCAAGCGTTGCCGCCGATCTTCACTACAGCGTGCGTGACCTCAGCAGCGACCCCTTCGTCGAGCGGTTGCAGAGACTGTGCGATGCACTGCCCAAGGTTCACTTGCATCTGCACGACGCACAGAGCAGGCCACTCAGCGCCGAAACGCTCGCTGGCGAATTGACCGACAGCAGGCGTGCCGAGATCTGGTTCTGCGGCCCGTGCGGCCTCGCCGAGAGCCTGCGCGACGGACTGCGTCGTCTATGGCCAGGCAAGGTTAGATTTCATCAGGAGGCGTTCGAGATGCGCTGAGCATCCCGACGCCAAAAAACAATCCATTACTACAGGAGCAGGTTATGCAACATATCGAGGCAAATGTGTACCGGGTGTGGGATCGGGGTGTTCGCTGGTTCCACTGGATTAACGTGGTATCAGTGCTGGCGCTCGTAGGTACCGGACTGGTCATCTACAACGGCAAGACCCTTGGCATCTCCGCCGACGCCAAGGTCATGATGAAGGAGCTGCATGTCTGGGTCGGCTATCTCTTCGCGCTGAATCTCGCCTGGCGCATGGTGCAGGGTTTCAGGGGCAGCCACTTTGCCCGCTGGGGCGCTGTTCTGCCAATTGGTCGCGGCTACCTGGGTGAACTCGGTGCCTACCTTGGCAGCCTGCGCAGTGGCCAGCCGCGCCACTATCTGGGGCACAACCCGTTGGGCCAGTTGATGGTACTGCTGCTGTTCATTCTGCTGTTCGCCCAGGCCATCTCCGGACTGGTGCTCGCCGGCACCGATCTCTACTACCCGCCTCTGGGCAGCTGGATTGCACAGTGGGTCGCCCCGGCGGGTGTCGATCCGGCAAGCCTTCTCCCCGGCGACAAGTCAATGGTCGACGCCACGGCGTGGGATGAGATGCGCGCCTTCCGCCAGCCGTTCATCACCACCCACGTGCAGGTGTTTTTCCTCCTGCTGGGTGCGATAGTGCTGCATGTGGCGGGCGTGGTTGTCGCCGAGATCAGGGAGCGTGTCTGCCTTGTCTCCTCCATGATCACCGGCTACAAGAGACTGCCGGAGAAACCGGTGGATCTGCCGGAGGAACCACGCGAATAAGCCCTAACGAAGGGCAATACGGGAAGAGACACCATGGCAGACAGGAACCGTTACGTCATCTGCTGGAGCGCGTTGTATTCGACGAACGGCTCAGGCAGACGACCACCTCTGATGATGACTATCGGCTTCTGTGCTGCCGCGATGCGGAGACCTCTGATTTCAACCCGACTCACATAAATACAAAGTTTGACAATCTTTGTATTTCAACCTGGCATTTTAGATGAAAGTATCTACCCTCGGAGGCCATTATGCATATTTCACTAACTCCTGAACTGGAATCTCGCGTTAAAGCCAAAGTGGAAACCGGTTTTTACAACAATGCGAGTGAAGTCATCCGTGAGGCGCTCCGTTTTATGGAAACCCATGAAGACTGGATTCATGAGATCAAGCTGACTCGGCTACGCGAGCAACTGAAGGTCGGAGTAGACCAACTAGACCGTGGCGAAGGTATCACAATCGAATCAGGATCGGCGCTCGACACCTTGTTTGACGATATCAAGCGCTGACCTTCATGGATTCCCATCAGCTCGTCATTGCGCCTGCCGCTAAAAATGAAATGACCTCAAGGAAATTTACCAATACGGCCTGCGACAGTGGAGACAGTCACAATCCGAAAGCCACCTGTCCACCATTAAGAAGAAATTCTGGTTGCTTACCCAGCAACCACTTATGGGCACCGAGCGCCCCGAACTCCTGCCAGATACCAGAAGCCTCCCTATAGAAAGCCATACCCTGTTTTACCGTGTGACCGCCAACAGGGTTGAAATCATCCGGGTACTACATGGCCGCCAGGATCCACAACGCCATCTGAAATAGCCAGGCATAACCCATATGCCTTGGTTATGTATCGCTTGAAGATCTCGACCAAAGGGAATTTGCTGAAACGGATCCGCGTGGTTTTTTGAATCAGTTTAGTGGGGCGCCATCCTGGATGAGGCACAACGCTGCCCTGCCCTGTTCTCCTATATTCAGACACGCGTCGATGAAAGACAGCAACCCGGCGAATTTGTCCTGGCGGGATCGCAGCAGTTTGGCCTGTTATCAGGCATCACACAGAGTCTGGCAGGCAGGGCCGCATTGCTGACGCTGCTACCCAAGACCTACGACGAGTTACAGCGCTCAGGAAAAATCTGTTGCCGCCGCATCATCAGAATTTCAACAAGCGCCTGGTCAAAACGCCCAAACTCTATTTTCTGGATACCGGTCTTGCCAACTGGCTGCTCGGCATCCAAAACAGCGAGCAACTGACTACCCACGTTCAACGAGGCGCCCTGTTCGAAACCTGGGCCATCAGTGAATTGCTTAAGACCCGTTATAACGCGGGTGAAACCTCGAACCTTTACTTCTGGCGTGATCGTTTTGGACACGAGGCGGATCTGCTGATTGACCATGGAACCCATCTGTTACCGCTGGAAAAGCATGGCTGGTTTATGGCGGTGACACCCGGCAGATACGTTCCGATATCACTGTTCTGCCAATTCGGCAATGGCGGCATCCACCAACGCCGCCATCTCACCGTGCAGTTGCGCCGTGCGCGCGTCCTCGCCGCAGCCTGCCACCGCCTCTAGGTCGCACGCCTGCCGGTGCAGGGCCCGCAGGCCATAGCTGCCGGCAAGCCCCTTGAGCCGGTGGGTCTCCCGCGCCAGCCGGAGCCAGTCCCGCGCGGCAAGCGCCTGTCCGGTCTCGGCCAGCAACCTGCGCAACGCCTCGCGACAGGTCTCGATGATCAGGGCATAGCGTTCTTCGCCGAGGTCGGCCCTGATTTCCGCCAGATGTGAATCATTCACCACGGGGGCCACAGCCGTCTCTCCCCGGCTCGGCGAAGCGGCACGGACGCTGTCGCCCCGCGAGGCAACGGCCTCGGCCAGCGCTCGCATCAGCGTATCCCGGACCAACGGCTTGGAGACGAACGCCTGCATGCCGGCGGCGTAACAGGCCTCCACGGCGCTTTGGCGCGCGTCGGCCGACAGGGCAATGATGGGCACCGCCGCCCGCTTGCGCTCGGCGAGGGCACGGATACGCCGGGCGGTCTCGAAGCCGTCCATCTCCGGCATGTGCAGGTCCATCAGGATGGCGTCGAAGTCATGCGCCGCCGCCAGCCGCAGCCCCTCGGCACCGCTGTCCGCCTGCGCCACGCTGTGCCCCATCCACTCCAGCAGGGCGCAGGCGATCACCCGATTGGGTTCGAAATCCTCCACCAGCAGCAGGGAGAAGGGGACGGCCGGCGCCGGCAGCTCGGGGGCGGCTGTCGTTTCGCGCCCGGTCGGCAATTCCAGTTCAAAGAAGAAGCTACTGCCCCGCCCCTTGGCGCTCTCCAGTTCGATCGCTCCGCCCATGGCCGTGACCAACTCACGGCAGATGGCCAGGCCCAGCCCACTGCCGCCGTAACGGCGGCGGATGGAGTCATCGGCCTGGGCGAAGGGCCGGAAGATCGACCGCTGCTCCTCCTCGGTCAGGCCGATGCCCGTATCGCTCACCGCAAAGCGCAGACGCACGGCATCGGCGGACCGTGCCAACGGCGTCACCGCGATGGCGACCGCGCCCCGCTCGGTAAACTTGAGCGCATTGCCACCCAGGTTGAGCAACACCTGCCGCAGCCGGACGGGATCGCCCCGCAACCACCGCGGCGTCCCCTCGGCTGATGTCACCGTCAGGGCGAGGCCGCGCCCGGCCGCCTGGAGACGCAGCATCGCCTCCACGTCGGCCAGCAGGTCGGCCAGGTCGAAATCCTCCCGCGCCAGATCGACGCGTCCCGCCTCGATGCGCGCCAGATCCAGCACATCGTCGATCAGGGCGGCGAGCTGGCGGCCCGCACGATCGATGATTTCGGCATGACCCTGTTGTGCCGGGGAGAGCGGCGTTTCCTGCAGCAATTGCACGCCGCCCAGCATGCCGTTCAGCGGCGTGCGCAGCTCATGGTTCATGGTCGCCAGGAAGCGGCTCTTGGCCCGGTTGGCCCGCTCCGCCTCCTCCTGCGCCCGCCTGCGCTCCTCGATCTCATGCCGCAACTGACGCCGCTGGATGAAGTCGCGCCGCGACAGCCGGTTCCAGCCGCGCACCACCGCAATACCCAGCCCGTTCACCACCAGCAGGGTGGGGAGATAGTTGGCGACTGCGGCCGGCGAGGCGTAGGGCCCCAGCCACAGATAGAAAAGGGTGAACGACCCGGCAGCGAGGGCGGTCGCCGCCGTCAGCAACAGGCGATTGGAAAAGGCGGTGTAGAAAACCAAAATGGCGAACAGAATGAAGGGGATGCCCGACTCCATGGAGACGCCGCCGCTCTGCGCCTGATAGTAGTGGTACTCCACCACCTCCCCCACGCCCAGCGACAGCTCGGCGCACACCAGCAGGGCGCGGCTCGCCGCGGTGTAGCGATCGCCGTGGCGGGTGGAGCGGAACAGCGCCAGCAGCAGCCCCGCGACCGCGATTCGCACCCCGCCCATCACGTAATAGGGCGTGGAGAGGCCGAAGGAGAGGTAGTTGAGGTAGAGGGCGCTGAGGTAGCCCAGCGCCGCGATGGCGCTGACAAGCCGCAACTGGCGGGCGGTGCGCGGCCACTGCTCGGCGAGAAACGCCCGCTCCTCCTCCGGGTCGCGGAACTCGCCGCTCCACAACGACAACGCCGGCTCCCCGGCGGAGGAGGGCGGCGGCGCCGGATCAGCAGGCGAGCCGGTAGCCATGGCCGGGCACGGTGAGCAGCAGCGCGGGGTTGGCCGGATTCGCCTCGATCTTGCGCCGCAGGCGCGAGACCAGCACGTCGACCGTCCGCTCCGACGACGGCTCCTCGCCGCGGCGGATCACCTCGGCCAGCCGCCAGCGGGAGACCGCCCGCCCCTTGGCGCCGGCCAGGGCGCACAGCAGGGCGAACTCCCCCGGCGTCAGGCGGGGGGCCGCCCCGTCGTCGCACGAGAAACGCCCCCGTACCGGATCGAGCAGAAACCGCCCCACCCGGCAGCCGCCCCCGACCGCCTCGTCCGGCGGTATCGAGCGCTTCAGGAGATTGCGCACCCGCGCCACCAGTTCGCGCGGATGGCAGGGCTTGGCGAGATAGTCGTCCGCGCCCAGCTCCAGGCCCGCGATGCGGTCGGCATCCGTATCGCGGCAGGTGAGCATGATGATGGGCAGCGAAGAGTGGCGGCGCAGGCGCCGGGCCAGCTCCATGCCGTCCCCGTCCGGCAGGTTGAGGTCCAGCAGCAACAGGTCCGGCGGCTCGTCCTCCAGCAACGCCTCGCAGGCGCGGGCGCTTTCCAGTGGCGAGACCCGGAAACCCTCCCGCTCCAGATAGGCCACCAGCAGCACGCGCTGCGCGGCTTCGTCCTCCACCAGGGCGATGTGAAAAAGGGCAGTGTCCATAGTGGTGATAAATACCACATTTTGACCGGGTTCACATCGACCAATCGGCATTAACCGGCCGTTAACAACTTGCCCCTCCCGGTTAACACCGCATTAATCGCGCCGAGTTAGGCTATGCGGAGCCCCACGCCGGAAGGAGAACCGATGCGAACCCCCAAACCCCTCTGCCTGACGCTCATCACCGCCCTGTGCTGGACGGCCCCCGCCGTAGCGCAGAACCAGGTCATCGACCAGGCGAAGAAGGCGGGCATCGAGACCTGCCTGCCAGCCCTCACGGCCCTCTCCGGCTTCCTCATCGGCAACGCCCCCCACGGCGCCGACGACGCCTGGCCAAAGAAAGACACCGACCAGCAGCTCTACACCACCACCCTCGAGCGGGTCACCCCGCAGGGCACCCAGCTCACCACCCTCGGTGTCGCCCCGGTCGCCGGTGGCGGCTGCTCGGCGCTCTACACCCAGGTGCAGTGGTTCGAGAGCTCCTGCCTGATCGTGGCCCAGGAGCACTACCCCAATCTCAAATACGGCGGTGTGCTGGCCAGCAAGGTGGCGCGGCTGGAGGGCCCCGCCAGCGTCTACCTCTACCCCGCCGGCCCCGGCTGCCTGGCGCTGAAGCGCGAGGTGGTGGTCAACGCCAATGCACTGAATCGAAAGAGCCATAGCGAGTAAAGGAGAGAGATCGTGAAACAGAGAACCATGCCCGACCGCAGCAACCGCGCACCGTCGCTCAACCGCCGCCACCTGGTCGCGGTGATCGCCACACTGCTGCTTGCCAGCCCCGCCGTGCAGGCGGGTAATGTCTGCGACGCCAACGGGAGTGGCGGCGCTGGTGGCAGTACCGCAACCAATACCGGCTCCTGGGCCTGCGGCGAGTGGAACAACGCCACGGCCGACGACAGCAGCGCCGTGGGGCACAACAACAGCGCCACCGCCGACGACAGCAGCGCCTATGGGCGTGTTAACAGCGCCAGTGGCTCTCAGAGCAGCGCCATGGGGTACAGCAACAGCGCCAGCGGTACCTACAGCAGCGCCGTAGGGTACGACAACAGCGCCAGCAACACCTACA
>JAPHSX010000062.1 GCA_026196575.1 Gammaproteobacteria bacterium
CATAACTCCAGGGTAACCAGGTCTTCGCCCATTTGATCATTTTTACACCCACTCAACCACCTAGGTAAATCGATCGACCCATATGATCCCCTCTCGCCGTTGCCATGCGGCTCAACCTCCTGCTTTTGCATGCACCCCCTCCCACTCAATGCAATAACCTTGCTGTTTGTGGTGCGATCTTGTCCTGTGAGCGCCCCGTAATCGCTGGAATGCCCCCGCAAGCCCGCGTATAATCGCGGGCTTTGCTTTATGGTACTTTTTTACGCAGATGGCCGTTGAACGCACCCTTTCCATCATCAAACCGGACGCCGTGGCGAAGAACGTGATCGGCGAGATTGTCAGTCGCCTTGAAAGGGCGGATCTGCGGATCATCGCCGCCAGGATGATGCACCTCTCGCGTGAGCAGGCGGGCCTCTTTTATGCGGTACACAAGGAGCGCCCCTTTTACGGTGAGTTGGTTGAGTTCATCAGCTCCGGTCCGGTGATGGTGCAGGTGCTGGAGGGCGAGGGGGCGGTTGTCCGAAACCGCGAGGTGATGGGTGCCACCAATTTCCGCGAGGCCGCGCCCGGCACCATTCGCGCCGATTTTGCCAGCTCCATTAATGAGAATGCGGTACACGGTTCCGACAGCGCCGCGAACGCGGCGAGCGAGATCGCCTTCTTCTTCAAGCCCGAGGAGCTCTGTCCACGTGCCCGTTAAGGACGTGACTGTTGAGATGATGAGTGCAGATGCGATGAGTGCGCAACCCAGGGTCAATCTGCTCGGCCTTACCCGCCAGCAGCTGGAGAGCTTTTTCGCCGGGATGGGGGAGAAGCCCTTTCGCGCCACGCAGGTGATGAAGTGGATCTTTCAGGAAGGGATCGACGACTTCGCGGCGATGACCAACCTGAGCAAGGCGCTGCGCGAGCGGTTGCAGGAGGTGGCGGAGATCCGCCTGCCCGAGGTGATGCAGGATCACCCCTCTGCCGACGGTACCCGCAAGTGGCTGCTCAAGGTCGATGCGCACAACCACATCGAGATGGTCTATATCCCCGAGACAGATCGCAGCACCCTCTGTGTCTCCTCGCAGGTCGGTTGTACCCTGGCCTGCCGCTTCTGCTCTACCGCCAGGCAGGGATTCAACCGCAATCTCACCACCGCCGAGATCATCGGCCAGGTCGCCCTGGCCGCACGCATCATCGGCCTGCCCGAGAACAAGGGCGAGCGGGTGATCACCAACGTGGTGCTGATGGGAATGGGCGAGCCGCTGCTCAATCTGGAGCATGTCGCCCCGGCGCTGGAGCTGATGCAGGATGACCTTGCCTTTGGTATCTCCAAGCGCCGCGTCACCGTCAGTACCGCCGGGGTGGTGCCGGGGATCGACCGGCTCTGCGAGTTGAGTGATGTCAGCCTGGCGGTCTCGCTGCACGCCACCGATGACGCGCTGCGCGACCAGCTGATGCCGCTCAATACGAAATATCCGATCAAGGAGCTGATGGCCGCCTGCCAACGTTATGTGGCGGGCAAGCCGCACCGCCGCGTCACCTTTGAGTATGTGATGCTGGCCGGGGTGAATGACTCACTGGCGCAGGCGCGCCAGCTGGCAAGACTGTTGCGCACGGTGCCTGCCAAGGTGAATTTGATCCCCTTCAACCCCTTTCCCGGCGCCCCTTACGCCTGCTCCTCGCCGGCGGTAATTAACGCCTTCCGCGAGGTGATCATGCAGGCCGGGATCATGACGGTGACGCGCAAAACCCGTGGCGAGGATATTGCCGCGGCCTGCGGCCAACTTGCTGGCCAGGTGACCGATCGCACCCGCCGCAGTGAGCGCTTTCTCCTTCAGGATCTCCCCGGCGGGGGCAGTGGTGCCAGCAGTGGCAGTCGCGCTGCACATACTATCAAGGAGCATGTGACTCAATGAGCCGTAACCTGCTGGCTGTGTTGACCCTCGCCGCCCTCCTTCTGTTGGGCGGCTGTGCCGGTAACCCAGCCCATGAGGGGATCGACACCGCCAAGGCGGCGGAGACCAACGCCATGCTGGGGCTGCGCTATATGCAGCAGGGCAACTACGAGGTGGCGCTGGAGAAGTTGAACCGGGCACTGAGCTTTGATGAAAATTATGGCCCGGCGCACCACTACCTGGGCGAACTCTACCGCCGTCTGGAGCGGTATGATGAGGCCGATAAACATTATCGCAACGCCCTCCAGCACTCGAAGGATGACTACGCCCTCTACAACAATTATGGTGCCTTTCTCTGCAACCGGGAGCGCCATGCCGAGGGAGAGAAGATGTTTCTCCAGGTGCTGAAAAATCCGGTCTATGCCCACAAGGATCAGGTCTACGAAAACCTTGGTACCTGTGTTGCGCGCAAACCCGACGCCGAACGTGCCGAGGAGTATCTGCGCAGCGCGTTGCGCATCAACCCGCGTCTGCCCCGCTCGCTGCTGGCGATGGCCCGCCTGAGCTTTGACAAGGGGGAGTACCTCTCCACCCGCGCCTACCTGCAGCGCTACCTGGCGGTGGCGCGTCATACAGCGGAGAGCCTGTGGCTGGGGATTCGCGCCGAGCGGTTGCTGGGCGATAAGAACGCCGTTGCCAGCTATGGCTTGTGGCTCAAGGCGAACTTTCCCGATGCGCCGGAGACCCGGCTCTATCTTGAGAGTGTGAAGCAGTGATGACGGATGTGAGTGAACCGAACGGGGTAGAGGCGTTTGCCGTGGCGGGCGGGCCGGGGCGTCATCTGCGCGAGGCGCGCGAGGCGCGCCACCTGACGGTGGCTCAGGTGGCGGCGCAGTTGCGTCTGCAGTCGCGTATTATCGAGGCGCTGGAGCATGACGACTACCACAACCTGCCCGGCAGCACCTTTGTGCAGGGCTATTTGCGCAGTTACGCTCGCCTGCTGGGACTGGCCGAGGATCATCTTGTGGGGCTGGCGCAACTGGAGGGCGTGACGACGCCCTCTCTGGTCAGCTCCATTGGCGCCGGGGGCAGTGATGAGGCATCGAGCCGTGATCTCCCCTTCAGGATCGTGAGTTACCTTATTCTGCTGGTGGTGGTGGTCGGCCTTGGCTGGTGGCTGTCACAGCGCGAGCCGCAGTCGATGGGTCTCTCGTCGCCGGCGGTCTCGACCACCGGCGGTGAACAGGGGTTGTTGCTGCCCGAGGAGGCGCCATCCCTGCCCGTTGAGGTGTCTTTGGTGGCAGAGACGGTTGACGCGGGGGAAGTCGAGACTGCTCCTGATGAGAGTGCCCCGGCCGAGGAGGCTCCTGCAGCCGAGGCAGAGGAGGCGGCGGTGGTGGCGGCTCCCCCGGTCGCCGCGCCGCAGGCGGCTGCCACTGTTAACTCACCGGACGCGCCACCCACACTTACCGAGACAATGCCGCAGTCGCGGCTGGAACTGGAGTATCGGGAGAAGAGCTGGACCGAGATCAGCGATGCCGCCGGGCGCAAACTTGCCTATGGGCTGATCCCCGAAGGCAAGCGCCTCACCTTGCGTGGTGAGGCGCCGTTCAGGGTTTTTCTCGGTTACGCCGACGGTGTACGCGTCTACTACAATGGTGACCTTTTCGATCACACCCCCTTCCAAAATGGCGACATGGCGCGCTTTCGTCTCGGCAGGGCGGAGCACAACCGCCCCCTCTCCAGGTAACCGCTATGCATCACCCCTCTCCCATCGTGCGGCGCAAGACGCGCCAAATTATGGTCGGCAAGGTTGCTGTGGGTGGCGACGCGCCGATCTCGGTGCAGAGCATGACCAATACCGAGACCACCGATGTCGCCGCCACGGTGGCGCAAATTCGCGCCCTGGAGCGGGCGGGTGCCGACATCGTGCGCGTCTCGGTACCGAGCATGGAGGCGGCCGAGGCCTTCGGTGCGATCCGCCAGCAGGTCAACGTGCCGCTGGTCTCGGATATCCACTTTGACTACAAGATCGCGCTGCGTGTGCTGGAGCTGGGGGTCGACTGCCTGCGCATCAACCCCGGCAATATCGGCAAGGAGGCACGGGTGCGTACCCTGGTCAATGCGGCGCGCGACAGGAATGTGCCCATTCGCATCGGCGTCAACGCCGGCTCGCTGGAGAAGGAGTTGCAGCAGAAGTATGGCGAGCCTACCGCCGAGGCGATGGTTGAGTCGGCGCTCAAGCACATCGATATCCTCGACCGGCTCGACTTTCAGAACTTCAAGGTGAGCCTCAAGGCCTCCGATGTCTTCATGACGGTGGCGGCCTATCGCAAGCTCGCCTCACAGATTGAGCAGCCGCTCCATCTGGGGATCACCGAGGCGGGCGGTTTTCGCTCTGGTACCGTGAAGTCGGCGATTGGCCTGGGGATGCTGCTGGCCGATGGCATTGGCGACACCATTCGCGTCTCGCTCGCCGCCGACCCGGTGCAGGAGATCAAGGTGGGCTTCGATATCCTCAAGAGCCTGCACCTACGCAGCAAGGGGATCAATCTCATCGCCTGTCCCTCCTGTTCGCGGCAGAACTTCGATGTCATCGCCACGGTCAATGCACTGGAGGAGCGGCTGGAGGATATCCTCGAACCGCTCGACGTGGCGGTGATCGGTTGTGTGGTCAACGGCCCGGGCGAGGCACGCGAGGCCGACATCGGTCTGACCGGCGGCCAGCCCAACCTGCTCTATAAATGCGGGGTGCCGGACCACAAGGTCGACAACGCCAACCTGGTCGACGAGCTGGAGAGGAATATCCGTGCCGAGATCGCCCGCCGCCGCGACACCGGCACCCACTGATTCGTGTTGAGGTAGAGAAGTTTGAGCAAGAACATTCAGGCCGTGCGCGGCATGAACGATATCCTGCCGGAGGAGAGCCCGGCGTGGCGCCATCTTGAGTCGACGGTGACGCGGCTGCTCGACAGCTACGGCTATCGCGAGATCCGCATGCCCATCGTCGAGAGCACCGATCTCTTCAAGCGCTCCATCGGCGAGGTGACCGACATCGTCGAGAAGGAGATGTACACCTTCGAGGATCGCAATGGCGACATGCTCACCCTGCGCCCCGAGGGGACCGCCGGTTGCGTGCGTGCAGCGATCCAGAACGGGCTGCTGCACAACCAGGTGCAGCGTCTCTGGTACCGCGGCCCGATGTTTCGTCACGAGCGCCCGCAGAAGGGGCGCTATCGCCAGTTCCATCAGATCGGTGTCGAGGTCTTCGGCCTTGAGGGGCCCGATGTCGATGCCGAGCACATCCTGATGACGGCACGCCTGTGGCGCATGCTGGGGCTTGAGCAGGATGTGACCCTGCAGCTCAACTCGCTAGGCTCCAGCGCCTCGCGTACCGCCTACCGTGGCATTCTGGTGGAGTACCTGTGGCACCACGTCGACAGTCTCGATGAGGATAGCCGGCGGCGTCTCGATACCAATCCGTTGCGCATTCTCGATAGCAAGAACCCGGCGATGCGTGAGATCATCGACGGTGCCCCCAAGCTCAATGAACACCTCGACGCCGAGTCACAGGCCCACTTCGAACAGCTGCGCGCCTACCTCGATGCCGCGGGGATCGCCTACCAGATCAATCCCTGCCTGGTGCGTGGCCTCGACTACTACGGCAAGACGGTATTCGAATGGGTCACCGACAAGCTCGGCGCCCAGGGCACGGTCTGCGCCGGCGGCCGTTTTGATGGCCTGGTCGAGCAACTCGGTGGCAAGCCGACCCCGGCGGTCGGTTTCGCCATGGGGGTGGAGCGGTTGGTGAGCCTGCTTGAACAGGAGCAGCTGCCGCTGCACCACTATCAGCCCCATGGTTACATGGTGCTGGTGGGGGAGGCGGCGCAGCGCGAGGGGTTGGTGCTGGGTGAACGGCTGCGCGATGCCCTGCCGCAGCTGCGCCTGGAGGTGCACTGTGGTGGCGGCAGCTTCAAGAGCCAGTTCAAGCGGGCGGACAAGAGCGGCGCGCGACTCGCCCTGATCCTCGGTGAGGAGGAGGTGTCCAATGGCACGCTGGGGATCAAGTTCCTGCGCGAGGAGCGCGAGCAGCAGTCGCTGGATCGCGGCCTGGCGATCGAATTCATGGCCGGTTATCTGGCCGAATGTAACGCTTAAATAACGAGAGAAAGCAGGAGTCTAGGGGTGGAAATCTACAACTCGGAACAGGAACAGGTCGACGCGCTCAAGGCGTGGTGGGACAAGAATGGCCGCACGGCGTTGACGGCGCTGGCGCTGTTTCTGCTGTCGGTGCTCGGCTGGCAGGGGTGGAACGACCATCGCCAGCAGCAGGCCGAAGCGGCCTCCAGCAACTATCAGCAGATGGTGGAGCTGATGGGGCGTGATGCCAGTCAGGCGAAGGAGGCGGGGCGTGCGCTCATCGGCAGCTATCCCAACACCCTCTATGCGGCAATGGCCTCGCTGGCGCTGGCGAAACTGGCCGTGGCTGAAGAGGACCTGGAGGGGGCGACGGCACACTTGCGCTCGGCGATGACGCAAAGCGACCAGCCGGAACTGGCCGGGCTGGCGCGGCTGCGCCTGGCGCGTGTGGAGCTGGCCCAGGGCAAGGCCGAGGCGGCACTGCAGACCCTCAACGGGGGCAAGGGCGGCGCCGCCAGTGACGAGCTGCGCGGTGATCTCCTGCTCACCCAGGGCAAACCCGATGAGGCGCGGGCCGCCTATCGCAGCGCCCTCGATGGCTACGGCAACGTGGCCGACAAGCGTGAGCTGGTGCAGATGAAGCTGGACGATCTGGCCGTGGCCGCCATGGAGAGCGGTGCCGAGTGAAACACCTTAGCCTGCTCCCTGTGTTCCTTCTGCTAGCCGCCTGTAGCGGCAGCATCAATCCGGTCGAACCGCCCAGCGAGTTGACGGTCTTCTCCCCCGAACTCAAGGTGCAGCCGCGCTGGAGCCGCGAAGTGGGTGGGGGGACCGGCGGCAAATATCTCAAACTGGCCCCGTTGCTTGCGGGTGAACAGCTCTATGCCGCCGATCGCTACGGTCGGGTACGCGCCTATCACAGCCTGAGCGGCGAGCGGTTGTGGCAGGTGGAGCTGGAGCGGGTGATCTCCGCCGGGCCGGGTCATGCCAACGGTCTGCTGCTGTTTGGTGGTGATGCCGAGATCTTCGCCATCGACAAGGAGCGCGGCGAGTTGCGCTGGCACACTCCGCTTGGCAGTGAGGTGTTGAGTACGCCGGTGAGCCAGGGCGAGATCATCGTGGTGCATGCGGTGGACGGCTCGATCACCGCCCTCAATCGCGAGGATGGCAGCGTGGCGTGGCGCCATCTGGAGCGGGTGCCCAGCCTGAGCCTGCGCGGCACCGGCACCCCGCTTATCGTCGACGCCGACCGGGTGATGGTCGGCAACGCCTCCGGTCAGGTGCTCGCCCTTGATCTGCGGGCGGGGACGCTGCTGTGGCGTGCCACCATTGCCACCCCGCGCGGTCGCACTGATCTGGAACGCATGGTCGATGTCGATGCCGACCTTGCCTTTGCCGATGGCGTGCTCTATGCCGCCGCGTTTCAGGGCTCGGTGGCCGCCATCAATGCGGCCAACGGTCAGTTGCTGTGGACGCGCGAGATCTCTACCCAGACCGGCATCGCACTCGATGACGAGGCGCTCTATCTCACCGATGAGGCGGGTGATGCGTGGGCCCTGGCGCGCCAGAACGGCGCCACCCTGTGGAAGCAGGCGGCCCTGCATCGCCGCTCCCTGAGTGCCCCGGCGCAGCAGGGACGCTACCTGGTGGTGGGCGATTTTGAGGGGTATCTGCACTGGCTCAACAAGGAGGATGGGCGGCTCGCAGCGCGTAGCCGGGTGCGCAGCTGGCAGGAGCATTTCCCGCTGACCGACGAGTACACCGATGAAAGTTATATAGAAGATCGCGCCCACCTGGTGACCCCGCTGGTGGAGGGCACCCGGGTCTACGGTCTTGATCAGCGCGGCGTGCTCGACGCCTACGATGTCTCCATCCTGAAATCCGTCGAGTAATCACCATGAAACCGGTTATCGCCCTGGTCGGCCGCCCCAACGTGGGTAAATCGACCCTGTTCAATGTCCTCACCCGCTCGCGCGACGCCCTGGTAGCCGATTTTGCCGGACTGACCCGCGATCGCAAATACGGCACCGGTCGCCTCGGGGAGATCCCCTACCTGGTGGTCGATACCGGTGGCCTGAGCGGCGTCGGGCAGGGGATCGACGTGGAGATGGCGCAGCAGGTCAAGACCGCCATCGGCGAGGCGGACGCGGTGCTGTTCATGGTCGATGGCCGCGCCGGGATGAATGCTGCCGATGAGAATATCGCCTCCTATCTGCGTCAGTGCGGCAAGCCGGTGACCCTGGTACTGAACAAGACCGATGGGGTCGATCCTGAGCTAGCCGCCGCCGAGTTTCACGCGCTGGCGCTGGGGCAACCGGTGGCGATCGCCGCCAGCCATGGGCGCAACGTGCAGGCGCTGATGCACACCGTGCTGACGCAGTTCCCCCCGCCCGAAGAGGAAGATGAGGAGGGGGCGGAGCAGAACATTCGCGTGGCGGTGGTGGGCCGCCCCAACGTCGGCAAGTCGACCCTGGTCAACCGCATTCTGGGTGAGGAGCGGGTGGTGGTATTCGACATGCCGGGCACCACCCGCGACAGTATCTACATCCCCTTCGAGCGCGACGGTCAGCACTACACCCTCATCGACACCGCCGGGGTGAGGCGCCGCGCCCGCGTCAAGGAGGTGGTGGAGAAGTTCAGCATCATCAAGACCCTGCAGGCGATCGCCGATGCCAACGTGGTGGTGATGGTGCTCGATGCCCGTGAGGGGATCAGCGAACAGGATGCCCATCTGCTGGGGATGGTGATGGAGGCGGGGCGCGCCCTGGTGATTGCCATTAACAAGTGGGACAACCTGCCAACGGAACAGAAGGAGGCGGTCAAGCAGGAGCTTATCCTCAAGCTGCCGTTCATCGATTTTGCCCGTATCCACTATATTTCGGCGCTGCACGGCACCGGGGTTGGTGAGCTCTACGGATCGGTCAATCGCGCCTACCTCTCTGCGATGCGCAAGCTCTCTACCCCGGAGCTGACCAATCTGCTGGAGTCGCTGCAGCTGACGCATCAGCCACCGACGATAAATGGCCGACGCATCAAACTGCGCTACGCCCACCAGGGGGGCAAGAATCCCCCCCTTATCATCATCCACGGCAATCAGGTTGATGAGATCCCGAAGAGCTACAAACGCTATCTGGAGAAGGGTTTTCGTAAATACCTCAAGCTGGAGGGGACCCCGATTCGCATCGAGTTCAAGGGGGGGGTGAACCCCTTCGCCGAGCGCGAGAAGGCGGCGGTGAAGCGCCCGCCGGTGAACAAAAATCGGCTGAGCGAATTGACCAAGCGCCAGAAGCGCAAGGGCAAAAAGTAAAACGTGAACTCTTTGAAGTGGCAGGCTGCCTGCTGTTATAATCCGTTGGCGTTAAACGGTTGCCACAAGCAGCAGCCGAGATAGCCATTCTTGAATATGGAGGGTTTTATGAGTATTGATCGTATCGTTTTTGCCGTTGCCGGTTGTTTTATTCTGCTCAGTGTCGCACTGGGTGCGAGTGCCAGCCCGATTTTTCACCATGAGTACTGGTTGTTCTTCACCGTCTTCGTTGGTGCCAACTTGCTGCAGTCGGCCTTCACCGGCTTCTGCCCGATGGTAATCATGTTGAAGATGTTTGGCGCCAAGCCGGGCCAGGCCTTCGGCTGAGGTTGCCGCAAGGCAGCTGTTCGGTACTGACATGTGCCGGACAGTCTGTTGCCAGTTCACAAAAAGCCCCCGGATTCGGGGGCTTTTTGCGTTTGGAGTGGATGTTTTACTAATTGCTGGCCCGCAATACCGCGCGCCGCGGGGCTGGGTGCCCCTCGATAGTCTGGGAGGGGTTGTTGGGGTTGAGATAGTCGGCCAGCGACTCGAATTGCATCCAGGCGGTGCGCCGCTGTTCGGCGGTGGTGGTGGGGCTGACATCAAGCAGCTCGACATCGCCAAAACCGGCCTGCGCCAGCCACTGCGCCAGGGTGGCGGGGGAGGGCAGGGTGTAGACATTTTTCATCTTGGCGTAGCGCCCGCCGGGGTGAAGCATCTCGCCGGGACCCCCCTCGATCACCAGCCCCTCCAGGATAAGTTCGCCCCCCGGCTTGAGATGGCTCTTTAACTGTTGCAGATGCTCCATGTGATCCCTGCGGTGGTAGATCACCCCCATCGAGAGGACGGTGTCGAACTCGCCGTGACCGGCGGGCAGCTCCTCCAGTTTGAGCGGCAGCACGTGCATCGGCTGCTCGCCGATAAGGTGGCGCATCGCCGCGTACTGCACCAGATAGCCGATGGTCGGATCGATGCCGATCACCCGCTCTGCCCCCGCCCCCAGCATGCGCCAGCCGTAGTAGCCGTTGCCGCACCCCACGTCGAGCACCCGTTTGTCCTTGAAGGTGATATGCGGTTCCAGCCGCGCCCACTTCCAGTCGGAGCGCCACTCGGTGTCGAGGTGGATGCCGTAGGGACAGAAGGGGCCCTTGCGCCACGGATGGAAGGCCATCAGGGTCTCGGCAAGCCGGCTGCGCCCGGACTCATCAAGCTGGCTGGCGGCGCCAATCAGCAGGCAGGGGACAGAGAGATCGAGGGGGGCGGGGTTGAGCCTGGGGAGTTGTGCCAGTGCCGCCAGCCAGCGCGGCATATCGCCGTGGCGGCTGAGGCGCTCTTCAATCAGGGGCAGGATCTCCTTGTGCCAGTGGCTTAGCGGCGAGTGCCGCAGCCAGGCGAAAAATTCCGGGTAACCGAAGGGTTCGAGATTCATGCGGGATTATTTCAGGGCGGCAATGGAGACGAAGTTAAAGGCCTGAAACCACGGCTCGACGCGGTCGAAACCGGCCTGTGTGAGGCGGGCGCGATGTTGCTCCAGGGTATCGGGGCGTAGCACCTTTTCCAGCGCCGTGCGCTTCTGGCTGATCTCCATCGCGGAGTAGCCGTTGGCGCGCTTGAAGGCGAGGTGCAGCTGCTCCTGAAACTGTTGCCGCTCGTGCGGCTCGAAGTGGAGTTTTTCCGAGAGGATCACCACCCCGCCGGGACGCAGACCGTGGTGGATGCGCTGCAGCAATGACAGCCGCTCCTCGGGTGGCAGAAACTGCAGGGTGAAGTTGAGCACCACCACCGAGGCGTTGTCGATCGCCACCTCGCGGATATCGGCACAGCGCACCTCCACCGGGGTGGTGGCGAGGTCATGGGTGATGTTTTCGCGACAGCGCTCCACCATCGCAGCGGAGTTGTCGATGGCAATGATGCGGCAGTTGGCGGCCTGGATGCGACGCCGTAGCGAGAGGGTGGCGGCGCCAAGGGAGCAGCCGAGGTCATAGAGGGTGCTGTCCGGTTGCGCGTACTGTTCGGCAAAGAGGCCGAGCAGGGCGATGATTTCGCCGTAGCCCGGCACCGAGCGGCGAATCATGTCGGGGAAGACCGTGGCGACCCGCTCGTCGAAGGTAAAGTCGACCAGCATCTCCTGTGTCGTGGCGTAGAGGTTGTCGCGGTGCTGATCGCTCTGCTGTGTCATGGCGCGCCTTCTGTTTTGCTCTACTGCTGTATCGACTGCATCGAATAGAGCAGGGCGATCTCCTCGGCCCAGAGCCCCTCGTCGATGGTCTCCAGCACCAGCGGAATATCGTCGAAGCGCGCATCGTTCATGATGTAGCGAAAACAGTCCAGTCCCAGCTTGCCCTTGCCCAGGCTTTCGTGGCGATCCACCCGTGAGCCGAGGTCGGGTTTGGAGTCGTTGAGGTGCATGCCGCGCAGATAACGAAAGCCGACAATGTGCTCGAACTCGGCGAAGGTGGCATCACACGCCTCGGCGGTGCGCAGGTCGTAGCCGGCGGTAAAGGTGTGGCAGGTGTCGAGACAGACGCCGACCCGTGATTTGTCCTCCACCCCCTCGATAATGCGCGCCAGGTGTTCGAAACGGTAGCCGAGGTTGGTGCCCTGGCCGGCAGTGTTTTCGATCACCGCGGTGACCCCCTCGCTTTTCTCCAACGCCCAGTTGATGGAGTCGGCAACGATGGCAAGGCTCTGCTCCTCGCTGCACTTGTTGAGGTGGGCGCCGGGGTGGAAGTTGAGCAGTGGCAAACCGAGCTGCGCGCAGCGCTGCAGTTCGTCGAGAAAGGCGTCGCGTGACTTTTGCAGCGGTTCGCTCTCGGGGTGCCCGAGATTGATGAGGTAGCTGTCGTGGGGCAGCACATGTTCCGGGGCGATCCCCACCTCTTTCAGGTTGGCCTTGAAGGCGTCAATACTCTGCTCGGTGAGCGGTTTGGCCACCCACTGACGCTGGTTTTTGGTGAAGAGGGCGAAGGCTCGGGCACCGATCCTGGCGGCGTTCAGCGGGGCGTTCTCGACGCCACCGGCGGCGCTGACGTGTGCTCCAACATATTTCATTTGCTACGATCCTAAAGTTTATACTGCCAAATTGCGGATGATATCAGCCAGACACCCCGGTGTCGTTGTGTGAAGCGGAGGGCATGATGCAGGCAAGTGTTGAATGGCAGGGCAAGATGGCCTTTGGCGGCAGCGGTGACGGCGCCGCATGCGTGGCGCTCGACGCCCCGGCGGCGGTGGGCGGGGAGGGCAACGGCTTTCGACCCAAGGAGCTGCTGCTGACGGGGCTCGCCGGTTGCACCGCGATGGATGTGATCTCCATCCTGCGCAAGATGCAGTGCGAGCCCGACACCTTTCGTGTCGAGGTCAGCGCCGAGGAGAGCGAAGGGCATCCCAAGGTCTTCACCGCCTTTCACATCAAGTATTTCGTCAAGGGCGCGGTGCCGGTCGCCAAGCTGGAGAAGGCGATCGCCCTCTCCCTGGATCGCTACTGCGGCGTCACCGCCATGTATCGCACCTTTGCCACGCTGACCCACGAATACGTTCTGGAGTAGGGCGGGCATTGCCCACCACGTACCATGACGGATTACGAATGGTGGGCAGCGCCCACCCTGCTGTATAATCCCACGCTTTTCAGCGCATAGAGACTCCACCATGTCCCAAGACATTCATGCCCAGCGCATCCTCATTCTTGACTTCGGCTCACAGTACTCCCAGCTTATCGCGCGGCGGGTGCGCGAGGCCGGGGTCTACTGCGAACTGCACGCCTACGACATGGATGAGGCCGATATCCGCGCCTTCGCCCCCAACGGCATCATCCTCTCCGGCGGCCCTGAGTCGACCACCGCCGCCGATGCCCCCAAGGCCCCCGCCGTGGTGTTCGAGATGGCGGTGCCGCTGCTGGGGATCTGCTACGGCATGCAGACCATGATGATGCAGCTCGGTGGACGGGTGGAGAATGCCGATCACCACGAGTACGGCTATGCCCAGGTGCGTGCCCACGGCCACACCGCGCTGCTCAGGGAGATCGAGGATCACCTCAGCCCCGAGGGCTACGGACTGCTGGATGTGTGGATGAGCCACGGTGACCGGGTGGTCGAGATGGCCCCCGGTTTTACCCTGATGGCCTCCACCGACTCGGCCCCGGTGGCCGGTGTTGCCGACGAGACCCGTCAGTTCTACGGTGTGCAGTTCCACCCCGAGGTGACCCACACCCGCCAGGGGCAACGTATTATCGAGCGCTTCGTTCACACTATCTGCGGCTGCGAGGGGCTCTGGACCGCCGACAATATCATCGACAACTCCATTCGCACCATCCGCCAGCAGGTGGGCAAGGAGGAGGTGATCCTCGGCCTCTCCGGCGGCGTCGACTCCTCGGTGGTGGCTGCCCTGCTGCACAAGGCGATTGGCAAACAGCTCACCTGCGTCTTCGTTGACAACGGCCTGCTGCGCTATAAAGAGGGCGATCAGGTGATGGCCACCTTCGCCGAGCACATGGGGGTGAAGGTGATCCGCGTCGATGCCGAGCAGCGCTTCCTCGATGCCCTCAAGGGCGAAAGCGACCCGGAGAAGAAGCGCAAGATCATTGGCAATCTTTTCGTCGAGATCTTCGAAGAGGAGTCGAAAAAATTAACCAATGCAAAGTGGCTGGCGCAGGGCACCATCTACCCCGATGTGATCGAATCGGCCGGTGCCAAGTCGGGCAAGGCCCACCTCATAAAGTCGCACCACAACGTCGGCGGCCTGCCCGACTGGATGCAGCTCAAGCTGTGCGAGCCGCTGCGTGAGCTGTTCAAGGACGAGGTGCGCAAGCTCGGTGTCGAACTCGGCCTGCCCTACGACATGGTCTACCGCCACCCCTTCCCCGGTCCAGGCCTCGGCGTGCGCATCCTCGGCGAGGTGAAGAAGGAGTACGCCGATATCCTGCGCCTCGCCGACCACATCTTCATCGAGGAGCTGTTGAAGCACGACCTCTACCACAAGACCTCTCAGGCCTTTACCGTCTTCCTGCCGGTCAAGTCGGTCGGCGTCACCGGTGATGGTCGGCGCTATCAGTATGTGGTGGCGCTGCGCGCCGTCGAGACCATCGACTTCATGACCGCCCGCTGGGCGCATCTGCCTTACGACTTTCTCGACCACGTCTGCCGGCGCATCGTCAATGAGGTACCGGGGATCTCCCGCGTGGTCTATGACATTACCGGCAAACCGCCCGGCACCATCGAGTGGGAGTAGCCGAAATTTATAACCAATTGAAATATAACAATAAAACAACTCTAATTAATAATATAATCTGCATCATCAATGGTGTTTTTCATGGTATTTGTTGCGTGTAGCAAGGCTGAAATCGGCGATGCCATGAGAGGCAAATTGATGCTGGCATGGTATCAGGGTGCTTGAACTGTATGTGCTCTGGAGCAATCTGGAAACCTGCTACAGCTATCAACGAGCGAACGAACTTTGGATATCGATGGTCTTGTGTGATCACTTCGTTATTTTAATTCCTGCCAGCCCGGTACGGCTTTGGCAAATTCCTCCTGAAAAGCTGGACGCTTTATATTTTCCCGTTTGATTTTGATGGCGAAATCTCGCCAGCGCGGCGCATCGTGCAGTACATCAACCAACACGTGGTGGACCTTCTTCATTACCTGTGCCTTGCGGACGTATTCCTTGCGCGGGGCTTTAGTCTTGAGGTTGCCGAGGCCCGATAAATAGTATTTGAGAATCGCCTCAGGATACCTGTTTCGAGGCGCCTGGCGGTCTGCAGTTCATAGGCGCTGTCCCAGCCATAGAGGGGATAGCGGCTCTGGCTCAGCACGGCCACCGCCTCCTTGTGTTCCTTGCGATGCATACGGATCCGGAGCTGCTCCGTGTCCCAGGCGTTCTCCAGCTGCGCAAGGCTCTTCGCTTGGTATGACTTCCATTCGGTGGCCGTTCTTCCGCGACCTCCATTGCCTTCTGCTTTTCACCGGCCTTCCAGTGGAAATTCGCCAGGTCATGATAATCGCCGCCGCCGTATGCATCTAACTCATCGAGGTCCGGGGCAAGTTCGTCCCACAGGGTCAGCAGTTTTTCACCCTCGGACTGCTTCTTCCGGCCGGGAGACAGGGCAGTGTGCCTGTTCAGGTAGTCGAGGCATTCGCGGCGGACATCGGGGCGCGTGCCTGCCACGCGAACGAGCAGATCGACCAGCTTTGCCTTTGGCGCGGTCTCCAGCAGGGTGGCCAGCGGATTATTCTGTTTGCGTTTTTTCACCATGAACCTTGTAGTTTAGAGTCGCAAATAGGGGATCCGTAAACCCCGGCTTTAGCCGGCGTATTGATTGCTCTCCTTATTTTGTTCTTGCTATTCGGCCTGACTTTATGCGTTTTTCAACCGTCAAAGCCTGTGCTGAAAGGAGCGGTCCAAGATAACCAATTGCGAAGTGATGATGCAGCAGTGATATCAACCATTTTTACGTTCAATAGGGGAATGCCTTCAATATTCGAGCTTCCGTTATATTAGAATTCGAAGCCGACACTGGCGCGGACCAGGTTGTTGCCGTCGCCCGCGGAGGAGAAGCCGGCGCTGACATGCGCCCGGTTGTCGGCAAAACCGCGCAGGGCGTGGGTTAGGTTCAGGCCGAGTGCGGTTTCCCCCTGGTAATGGCCTGTGCCAATGTTCATCGCTGTCTTGCCGGGCGCGCTTGGCATCGTGATGCTGGCGAGTGCCCCCGCCGCTGCAATGCCGCCGTAGGCGCCCCGCAACTGGCTCATGTTCACTGCGTCGTGGTCGTGGACGCCGTCGGCCACATTGGTGAGGCGGCGCTCGCTTCCGGGGGCGCCGATCGACACCGTGTTCGGGGCGCTGGCCACCGAGTTGCGGCCCAGGGCGACGCTATCGGTGGCCCCCTCCTCTACCTGGGCATTCTGTCCCACGGCAGTCCCGCCGGTGGCGCTAGCCGCCACGCTACTGTCTGCACCCACCGCCACACTGTTCTCGGCGGCCACGACGCTGTTGGCACCGATCACCACCGCCCCGTCGGCGTGCGCGATGGCATTGTAGCCAAGTGCGGTATCGTTGTTCTTGGCCGAGGCACCATAGCCGTAGGCCACGCCGTTGCTGCTGTTGGCGCTGGCACCCTCACCGATGGCAGTACCGCTGTTGTCCTGCTGGCCAGCCAGCGCAATATTGTACTCAAGCAGATCAATAGCATCACCATTATCACTGATCCATTGGGTATTGCTCGCTATCTTCTGACTGTTTTCAGAGATATTGGTGGCGTTAACAGTAATATTCCCACTATTGGTGGCAATACTGTTGCTGTTGGTCGCAATGTCACCGCTGAGGGTGGCAATACTGTTGCTGTTGGTCGCAATGTTGTTGCGGTTGGTCGTAATGTCACTGGTGACGGTGGTGATACTGCCGCTAATCGACGTGATCCGGCTATCCACAGCGTTGAGCTGGCGCATATTGACCGCATCGGTCTCATCCACGCCGTCGGCCAGGTTGACCAGCCGGCGCTGGTAGCCGCTGTTGCCGATGGAGACGGTGTCGGCCGCAGTAGCCACCGAGCTACTGCCGAGTGCCACGCTGTTGGCAGCCTGGGCGTTGCTGCCGGTGCCGATGGCGATGGCGTTGTCGGCATCGTCGTTCACCACCGCAGTCCGGCCGATGGCGATCGCCGCCTCGGCGCCGCTGCCGCCGCTGGTGCCGACCCGGGCGCCGGTGGCGGCATCGTTGCCGCCGCCGATGGCAATGGAGTAATCGGAGCTGCTGCCCAGCACCTGGCCGAAGCTGCCGAGGGCGCTGCTGTAGTCGCCGCTGGCGCTGTTGTCGAACCCCATGGCGCTGCTGGCGACGCCGCTGGCGGTGTTGCCGCGCCCCACGGCGCTGCTGGAGCCACCGCTGGCGGTGTTGCTGTACCCCACGGCGCTGCTGTTGGTACCGCTGGCGCTGTTGTAGGATCCCACGGCGCTGCTCCTGCTACCGTTGGCGGTGTTGTCGTAGCCCAAGGCGCTGCTGGAGCCACCACTGGCGGTGTTGTCGTAGCCCAAGGCGCTGCTGG
>JAPHSX010000001.1 GCA_026196575.1 Gammaproteobacteria bacterium
GGCCAGCTCGACGGTGAGCCGGATGAGGCGCTGTTCGACCGGGCCTATCCAATCTTTCTCGACCTCTACGCCGCCAACACCACCCAGCGCTCCACGCTCTATCCGGGGGTGATCGAGGGGCTCGACTATCTGCAGGCGGCCGGTTACAAACTGGGGTGCGTCACCAACAAGGCGAGCCAGTTCACCCTGCCGCTGCTGCGCGAGATGGGGCTTCACGATCGCTTTGGCATCATCATCTGCGGCGACACCCTGGCGCGGAAGAAGCCCGACCCGCTGCCGCTACTGCACGGCGCCGCCTTCTTTGGTGTCGAACCGCAAAACGCCCTGATGCTGGGCGATTCGATGAGCGATGTGAAGGCGGCGCGCGCCGCTGGTTTTCAGATCATCTGCATGAGCTACGGCTACAACCACGGCGTCGACATCCGCGACTCCCATCCGGATGCGGTGATCGATTCGATGGCCGAGCTGAAAGAGCTCTTATAAAAAACCGTGACCTGAGAGGGGATAACGGTGAGAGAGCGCTTCGACCAGCGATGGTGTCGCTAATCAACCGCGTCCGGGCAACCTCTCTTACCGTTTTCCCTTTTGGGTGATTAGCCGATGAACAGTGAACAATTCGCACAACTGGCCGCCGCCGGCTACAACCGCATCCCGCTGCTGCGCGAGGTGCTGGCCGACCTCGACACCCCGCTCTCCACCTACCTCAAGCTGGCCGATGCCCCCTACTCCTACCTCTTTGAATCGGTACAGGGGGGCGAGAAGTGGGGGCGCTACTCCATCATCGGCCTGCCGGCGCGTACCGTGCTTACGGTGCGTGGCCACGAGGTCACCGTCACCACCGATCATCAGATAGCGGAACAGGTCACGGTCGCCGATCCACTCGCCTTTATCGAGGCGCTCCAGGCACGCTACCGGGTGCCACAGGTGGAGGGGTTGCCGAAGTTCACCGGCGGCCTGGTCGGCTACTTCGGCTACGACACCGTGCGCTACATCGAGCCGCGTCTGGGCGACTGTCCCAACGCCGATCAGCTCGGCAATCCCGATATCATGCTAATGCTCTCAGACGAGGTGGTGGTCTTCGACAACCTCAGCGGCAAGCTCTTCGTGGTGGTGCATGTCGACCCCGGCGAGGCCGCCGCGCTGCAGAAGGGCGAGAGTCGGCTACGCAAACTGGTTGCCCGGCTCGACCAGCCGCTCCAGCGCCCGCCCCATGTGCCGAGCAAGGCGCTGGGCGAGGCCGATTTCGTCTCCGGCTTCACCCAGCAGGGGTTCGAAGAGGCGGTGATGAAATCGAAACAATACATCAGCGATGGCGACATCATGCAGGTGGTGCTCTCGCAGCGCCTCTCCATCCCCTTCGAGGCGCCGCCGCTCGACCTCTACCGCTCGCTGCGCAGCCTCAACCCCTCGCCCTATATGTTCTTCGTCAACTGCGGCGAGTTCCAGATCGTCGGCTCCTCGCCCGAGATCCTCACCCGCTATGAAGAGGGCAAGGTGACCGTGCGCCCCATCGCCGGCACCCGCCCGCGCGGCGCCACCGAGGAGCAGGACAAGGCGCTGGAGGCTGATCTCCTCGCCGACCCGAAGGAGCTGGCCGAACACCTGATGCTCATCGACCTGGGGCGTAACGACATCGGCCGCATCGCCGAGACCGGCAGCGTCACCCTTACCGAAAAGATGGTGATCGAACGCTACTCCCATGTGATGCACATCGTCTCCAACGTCGAGGGCAAATTAAAAGCGGGGATGAACGCCATGGACGCCCTGCGCGCCACCTTCCCTGCCGGCACCGTCTCCGGCGCCGCCAAGGTGCGGGCAATGGAGATCATCGACGAACTGGAGCCGGTCAAGCGCGGCGTCTACGCCGGCGCCGTCGGCTACCTCGGCTGGCACGGCAACATGGACACCGCCATCGCCATCCGCACCGCCGTCATCCAGAACCACACCCTCTACATGCAGGCCGGCGCCGGCATCGTCTACGACTCCGTACCGCGCAACGAGTGGGACGAGACGATGAACAAAAGCCGCGCCATCTTCCGCGCCGCGGAGATGGCGGCGCAGGGGCTGGACAACAGCCAGCACCGCTAAGTGTGATGCCCCCTCTCCCGCATGGAGAGGGGATGCAAATGGCCGTGACTTTACTTGTAGGAGCGGCGTCTCGCCGCGAATGGCGTAGGGTGGGCACGGTTTCTGTGCTTACACAGTGGTAGGGTGTGCCGAGGCACGAGGCGCACCGTTCACCCCACCACAAAACTCTCCCGGCGAGTGAGGGTTGGGGTGAACGCTAAAACATTATTGGAATTGTCGGCTACATAGGGTAGCGCCAAGAAAAAGTGCCGCAAACAAAACGCAAGGAACGCCGACATGCCACACCCAACGAACGTAAAACCACCCCGCAACAAAGTCAACAACCATCTACTAAACACCGGGCGTTCGGTGCTTTCCCGCCATGGTTATATTGAAAAAGGCTTTGTTCAGATGGGCGGAGTGGTACGACGGGGATTTCCGCCGGTTGCAGGTTGATTCAGCAAAACCGCAATATCAAGACCCCTTTTTCCGTGATGAGCTGACTGATGAGGGTATCCGATACATCATGGACAAGCTCAATAACCGTCCCCGAAAATGCCTTGGTTACAAAATGCCAAATCAAGTATTCTTCGGGATCAACCCACCTGTTGCACTAGCAAGTTGAATTCGCGCTGTGTTGTAGTGAGGAGAGTACGGTATGTGGCTGTTGCGCCTGGAAGTTTGTTGAATTCAGTGGTGCCTGCGGTCGTATCAATGACTACGCTGTCTGAAGCCAGACCATGCTGGACATATATCAGGGAACATAGGGCGTCCACTTCCCCTTGCTACTCGCCGCCAGATTATTCTTGCAAATCAATATGCTGTATATTGCTCAGTACAAACATATCACTACACAACGAGGATAGGAATGGGCGCCAACAAGCTTGATAATCCCAAAAGCCAGCTTCACGTTCGCAAGGCTACGCCTAAAGATGTAGCAGAGATTCTCGACCTTACCAAGCGTGTCTATGCTGGCACCGGTATACCGGATCACAGTAAGGCGTCACTTCGTGGCACTATCAATAATTTCCCCGATGGACAGTTCGTGGTGACGGTCGATGAAAAGATTGTCGGCTTCTGTGCCACCTTTATTATCAGCAGCCGTGTAGCGCTGAAGGCGCATGACTGGAATGAGATCACGGGGAACGGCTACGCTTCACGTCACGATCCAAAAGGTGATTGGCTCTATGGCATGGAAGTTTGCGTTGACCCCGACTATCGTGGCTATCGACTGGGGCAGCGGCTCTATATTGAGCGTAAAAAACTGTGTCAGGAGCTTGGGCTGAATGGGATTATCTTCGGTGGCCGCCTGCCGAGCCTGGCGCGTCGAATCAAGAAATATGGTTCGGCTGAAAATTATGTTGCCGAGGTGCAACAGAAGAAGGCGCGCGATCCTGTACTCTCTTTTCAACTGCATAATGACTTTGAAGTGCTGGGTCTGATCAAGGATTATCTTCCCACAGACAAACAGTCTATGGGTTATGCGGTACACCTGATGTGGAAGAATCCAAAGGTGCAGGAGGAGAATGGTGCTTCACGTGTTAAGGCGCATGGAGGCCGTCTGCCTGACACGGTTCGTGTGGGCACGGTGCAGTTTATGCAGCGCAAGGTTAGCTCGTTTGAAGAGTTTATTGATGTAGTCGCCTACTTCGTCGATGTGGTCGCCGATTACAGTGGGGACTTTGTGGTTTTCCCCGAGCTGTTCACGTTGCAGTTGCTGTCAATCGAAGCGGAAGAGCTCTCGCCGGCAGAAGCGATCGAGTCGCTGACCAAGTATACCCCGCGGTTCAAAGAGGCGATGCGCGATCTCGCGCTACGCTACAACATTAATATTATCGGTGGTTCACACCCCACCCGGGTAGAGAGCGGGAAGGTCGAGAATATCTCTTATGTATTTCTACGTGATGGCTCGGTTCATGAGCAACCAAAGATCCATCCGACACCCAATGAGGATTACTGGTGGAATATTGAGGGGGGCAACACACTGCATGCCATCGATACCGACTGTGGTCCCATCGGTGTCTTGATCTGCTATGACTCGGAATTCCCGGAATTGGCGCGCCACCTGACTGATCAGGGAATTCAGATTTTGTTTGTCCCCTTCTGTACCGATGAACGTCAGAGCTATCTGCGAGTGCGTTACTGCTGTCAGGCTCGTGCGGTGGAAAATCAGATCTATGTGGTGATGTCGGGTAATGTCGGGAACCTTCCCAAGGTTGCCAATATGGATATACAGTACGCACAGAGCTGTATTCTTACCCCCTGCGATTTTCCCTTTGCCCGTGATGGCATTGCGGCCGATACCACCCCCAATGTTGAGACTGTCGCCATTGCAGATCTCCGACCGGAGACATTACTTACAGCACGCAATAGCGGGACGGTAAAAAACCTGCGCGACCGACGGCATGACCTTTATCGTATAGAGTGGAAAGGGCAATAAATCGTAACAGCCCGAAAAAAGGGGTCAAGTCTTGACATTGCGGTTTTGCCTGACCCCATTGATTTCTGGCACCACCACTCCGTCATAGAACACAGCGATATATCGTATTGCTTCAGAGAAGCGAATTAGATCCCTGTGCTGCCGAGAGCGCAGGTCAGCCAGCCAAACACCAATTAGTCCGGCCACCATCAGCACAGTGCCGAGTATATGCAGATATTTCAGTATTTGATATTCCACAATTAGGCTCCCGGATTGATTTTAACGCCTATACTGGAGGAGCGTTTCCCTGACAATCTCATGCCATCCCTTATATTCAAGCTCATCAGTGTCAGATTCACTGCGCCCACCACAAGCTCTAAACCCTGTACCAAATAAAAGCGGGCATCGAAAGCTCCAGTCGTAGCCCATTGATCAAGGAAGACTGCTGCCGGGATTAGGATTAGGATTCCGTTTGCTCCGATGATCGGCATGCGTTTTTTCTTTGCTTCCAACAAACTTCCTTGCCGATTCTTACTTAAAGCAAAACCAGTTGCGCCGGTTGCAGCAATTGCAGGTACTAGAACAAACAAACCAGGCATCACAATTAGGCTCTTAACCATTGCAATAGCCTCTTCTGTGCCAAACAGCTCAACCACAATCGTTGATGTAAAAAAAAGAGCAATACAAGCCGTGGCAGTTATCGCGCCAATGCGATGAATAGCCTGTTTCATGTTTTTCTCCTTAGTCCTAAATAGTGGAAATAAGTTGTCAACTTGTTAACATGGTTCCAATATAACATACGACAACATGTTGTCAATGCATGAGGCAATTGAAATGAAAGAAACAAAATCAGGCAATCTTTTTACCCAGCTGACTTTGGGAGCGTTCAAGCTCAGTGGAATGCTTAGCAATGAAGGTGATCAGATGACTAAGGAATTTGGTATTACCAGCTCACGCTGGAAGATACTAGGTGCAATAATAATGTCTCAAACACTCCTCACAGTACCTCAAATTGGTCGTGAGATGGGGCAAAGTCGCCAGGCAGTGCAGCGATTGGTAGACGTGATGATTAAAGATGGCTTACTCACTCTGGTAGATAATCCAAACCATAAACGAGCTAGATATATTGAGGTAACCCCTAAGGCTGAAGAGATCTACCAGAAGCTTTATCAGAAACAAATCCCTTGGGCCGATCATTGTGCGGCTGAGTTTTCAATAGAAGAGCTTGAGATTGCGCTGGCAGTTATACAGAGAATTTCGCAGAGTTTAGGTGAAAAGTAATAATAAAAGTCCGCTTTAGTTGTGAAGCCTACACCGACTTTGAACTGTTGTTAACAGCAGCTAAGTGTCATCCGTCGTCGAAAGTATAAATGCTCCGACAGGCAGCTTCTGGCTGCTTCCTGCCGCCTGTCTAGGTGTTGTAAAAAAAGGGGTCGAGTCATGACATTGCGGTTTTGCCTGACCAAGCATTACTCCCCTCTCCCTGTCCCTCTCCCGAAGGGAGAGGGGACCCTCGTTTATCGACTTGAACCTTAAGAACTAACCTATGAATATTTCCTACCAAGCCATGTGGTAATAAGCCCAGATGCGTTCGATATTCATGGGCAACCATGCATCATAGGCGCGCCACTCTTTGTATTTAGGCAACTTAACAGTTTGACGTAACTTGTCCGGGCTATGCACTCCCTTGTCCCACTCGACCTTGACCGCAGCAATGAGGTCTTCCAGGTAGATGCGTTGCTCTGCTACGACTGATGCCGGTTCCATGGCAGGTTCATTTGCAGGGCCATGGGCTGAGATAACGTAGTCAAAATCTAGCTGCTCTATCTCTTTCAATGAGCGAATCCACTCATCAGGCCAGAAGTCAGGCATCGTTCTGAAGGCAACCCTTCGCGGAGTAACAATATCCACGATAAACAGGGCATTCTCTTTAGGGAGTCGCATCACCGCCATGCTATCGCCATGGTTTGGCCCGAAGTATTTCAACTCGAGCTCTCTATCACCCAACTTTACGGTATAGCTATCCTCAAAGGTGATATCAGGTAGTGGTATCACCGGGCTTGGGTGGTCACCCAGCTCTTTCAGCACATTCTGGTGCGCGATGAATTTCGCGCCTTCATCCTTGAAAATGTTGCCACCAGAAATATGGTCATGATGATTGTGGCTATAGACCACATACTTAACCGGTTTGTCGGTGATCTTGCGGATCTCCGTTTGTAACAACTCGGCCGCCTTGGGATTCAACGGGTCGGTAACAATGACCCCCTCATCGGTAACAAGAAAGATATTGCGGTATACCCACCATCGGAACACATACAGACCATTACCGATGTTCTTTACGCTGTGGCCAAATTCCTGGCCACCCATCGGTTCCTGAGTCGGCCTGTTCGCCGCCATGGTCATGGATGAAAATAATATTCCAACCACAACTATCGATTTAAGTAATAAGTTCTTCATTGCCTTATCCTCTCAAATAGTACTGATTAAGGCGTAATGATGTTTACGCACCCACGGTCATTTGCTTCAACACGTCGTCCTTTTTGATGAAGTGGTGATGTAGAGCCGCTCCGACGTGTCCTATCACCGCCGCGACCAATAAAATCCACACGGTTCCATGCATTGCGCGGAAGAGCTCCGCGAGTCCTTGTGATTTGTCGAGAAATACCGGGAACTCAAAGAGGCCAAAGAAGGCCACTGGGTGTCCTGCTGCCTGTGACATCATGATTCCCGACAGCGGTTGGGCAAACATCAAGGCATAGAGCACCCAGTGCATACCGTTGGCCAGTAGGGATTGGGTTGGCGTTGTTCCGTCTGGGAGTTTTGGTGTCACGTTGATGAGCCGCCACAGAAGGCGAAGCATAATCAACATTAACAGGACTGCGCCGAAGGACTTGTGCATCCCCGCCGCCTGAAGCTTTTCAGTCCCCTTGGGCATGGAGGCAAGGAAGTTGCCTGCGATGATGCTAAAGCTAAGCATCAGGAACAGTAGCCAGTGAAAGCCCTTGGCGACGATTCCGTAGGTGTTTTCGGTATTCTTCAGCATGGTATTAACCTCATAAAGCACATGGTATTGGCTGTGTCTGCGTCTGCCGATTGCCCGCCAGGGTTTGAATCAGCTTAAGCACAAGCTTATAAGCTTTTTTGATATTGATAATCGTGCTAAAAGGAAACTTATTGTTTCCAATAGTTATTCAATATGAGTATTTTAACCTATCTTGAGACCTTTGCTGCCGTGGTTGAAAAGGGCAGTTTCACCGCTGCTGCCGAGGTGCTGGGCGTTTCAAAATCTGTAGTCAGCAAGCAGGTTTCGCATCTTGAGAGGCACTTGGGGGTACAGCTCCTGCAGCGCACGACACGGCGCCTGCACCTCACCCAGGCGGGGGAGGTGTTTGCAAGCTACTCACAGCGAATCATGTCGGAGGTGCGTGAGGCTGAGCAGTCTGTTCTGCCCTTACAAAGTGAGCCTCAAGGCAGGCTACGGATATCGGCTCCCGAGAGCCTGGCGATGTCCTTGCTCCCTGAGGCGCTATTGGGCTTTCAGCAGCAGTTTCCCAAGCTTGAGCTGGAAGTCCACATCACGGGTCGTTTCATTGATCTGGTGGAGGAGGGTATTGATGTGGCCCTACGGGTGGGTGAGCTGGAGGATTCAACGCTTGTGGCACGACTGCTGATGCCATGTAGCTTTCATGCCTGCGCCTCACCGGAATACCTAAAGAAATATGGCTCCCCTGAGCATCCAGATGAGCTCAGAAATCATAATTGCCTTATCTACTCACAAGGACCGCAATCAGAGAGCTGGTTTTTCAAAGATACAAACGGGAAGGTGATCCATACAAAAGTAGAAGGTAACCTTCGCTCAGATACAGGTAACCTACTGATGAGCGCAGCGCTAAACGGTAACGGTATATTTATTGGGCCAACATATATGGTCGCTAGTGCTCTTAAAGAGGGCAGCTTAAAAACAGTATTGGATGACTTTGTCCCCGCCACGACTGGCTTATACGCTGTCTACCCATATAGCAAGCTCGTTTCTACAAAAGTTCGTGCCTTTGTTGATTATCTTGTTGAGACCTGGGGTGATTGAACTTAGGGGTTACCGATAAGGAGCCAAGTATCTAATCGGAAGAATAAGTGGGGCCAGATGAAACTTAATGTCGTCTTCATGGCGATCAGCGGAAATTAACCGATAACCCATAGAACTTCCGCTCAGGTCGCTTAGCAGTATTAATGGTGAGGTGGTCGGTGAGACCATTGGTCGCTTATTTTAGGCCAGGTAGTATCAGGCGTTGTTTCCAGAAAAAAGGGGGCTTGATATTGCGGTTTTGCCTGGATGGTCAGCGCCCTTTACGCCGGTAAAACATATTACGCAACCCGTCAAACCCAACCCTCAACGCCCTTCCTTGCCCTGTTGGGTTACGGCGCAAAACCGCGCCTACCCAACCTACAACGTGCGTGCCGTGCCTAGGTCGGGTTAGCGGTCTTATCGCGTAACCCGACTGGGGGGATTACTCCGTGTCCGATACTCTCCTGCTGGCGATCACCGCCAGTTGCGGCAGGTTCAAGATGCAGATGTGTTTGCGTTGAACGATAAGGAGCGCATCTTCCTGAAAGCGGCTGAAGACGCGACTTACTGTCTCCACCGCCATGCCCAGGTAGTTGCCGATGTCGTTGCGCGACATGCTGAGGTGAAAGTCGGTGGGGGAGAATCCTCGCCGCTGGTAGCGTTCGGAGAGGCTGAGGAGTAGTGCCGCCAGGCGCTCTTCGGCGCTCTTTTTGCCCAGCAGCATCAGCAGCGACTGATCCTGCAGGAGCTCTTTGCTCATTACCGTCAATAACTGATGTTGCAGCCCCGGCAGGCGCAGGCACAACTCCTCTAGCCGCTCGAAGGGGATCTCGCAGAGGCTGGTGGTCTCCATCGCCATAGCGGCACAGGGGTGCTGTTTCAGGTGGATGGCCTCCAGCCCCAGTAACTCGCCCGGCAGACGAAAGCCGGTAACCTGCTCATGGCCATCCTCGGTGGGGGCGTAGGTGCGGATTGAGCCGGAGCGCACCGCGTAGATGGCATGAAACGGGGTGCCAACATGAAACAGGTGCTCGCCACGCTTGAGCGGGCGGCGGCGCTTGATGATGCTATCCAGCTCCTCCAGCTCATCGCTCCCCATACCTACCGGAAGGCAGAGCTGGAACAGATTGCACTCTCTGCAGGCTGCCCCGGCCTGCTCCAGTCCGACTATATCGCCATTTACCGCATATACCATTGCTACCGTCAGCCCCGTATGGAGAGATCCCGCCAAATCGTTGCCTTAAGGTTACCCTCACACGCCATATTTGAGTACCTTTTCAATTATCCCCTTCCTGAACGACGCTGTTTAATCGGCAAACGGTTAAGGGTATGCTATGCCTCAACTCACTTTATCTATCCCGCACAACGGCTGAGAGGATCCCATGGCTGCACGCAAGGCCACGGTAAAACGCGATACCCTGGAGACCCGCATTGTGGTCACCGTCGACCTTGACGGCAGCGGCCAGGGCCGCTTCGACACCGGCCTCCCCTTTCTGGAGCACATGCTCGATCAGGTGGCCAGGCATGGATTGATTGACCTTGACGTCAAGGCGCAGGGGGATCTGCATATCGATGCCCACCACACGGTGGAGGATATCGGCATCACCCTCGGCCAGGCCCTGGCCCAGGCGGTGGGGGATAAAAAGGGTATTCGCCGTTACGGGCACGCCTATGTGCCGCTCGATGAGTCGCTGTCGCGGGTGGTGATCGACCTCTCCGGCCGGCCGGGTCTGGAGTATCACGTCGACTATCCGCGCGCGCGCATCGGCGAATTTGAAGTGGATCTGCTGCAGGAGTTCTTCCAAGGCTTCGTCAACCATGCCCAGGTGACCCTGCACATCGATAGTCTGCGCGGCAAGAATGCCCACCACATCGCCGAGACCATCTTCAAGGCCTTTGGCCGGGCGCTGCGCGGGGCACTGGAGCCCGATGCGCGGATGCAGGGGATGCTGCCCTCCACCAAGGGCAGCCTGTAACGCCCGTTCTGTTATCCGAATTACCTTCCCAGAGAGTTCACCATGAGCAGCAGTGTGGCAGTGATCGACTACGGCATGGGCAACCTTCACTCCGTGGCCAAGGCCCTGGAGCATACCGGCTGTGTCGAGCGGGTTGTCGTCACCCATGAGGCAGAGCAGATCATGGCCGCCGATCGGGTGGTGCTGCCCGGTGTCGGCGCGATCCGTGACTGTATGGCCGAGATCCGGCGCCTCGGCCTGGATGAGGTGATCCGCGAGGTGATACAAAGCAAGCCCTTCCTTGGGGTCTGCGTCGGCATGCAGGCGCTGATGGACTCCAGCGAGGAGAACGGCGGCACCCCATGCCTGGGTATTCTGCCGGGCGAGGTGCGCTTTTTCGGCGAACAGCTGCGCGACCCTGATAGTGGCGCGGCGCTGAAGGTGCCGCACATGGGGTGGAACCAGGTGCACCAGGAGCGGCCACACCCGCTGTGGGCCGGCATTGAACAGGATGCCCGCTTCTACTTCGTGCACAGCTACTATGTCACCCCGGCAGAGAGGAGTTATCTGGCGGGCACCACCCGTCACGGCCTTGAGTTTGCCGCGGCGCTGGCCCATGACAACATCTTTGCCGCGCAGTTTCACCCGGAGAAGAGTCAGCATGCGGGGCTACAGCTCTATGCCAATTTCCTGAAGTGGGATGGCGGTATTTGAGGTTGGCCAGCGCCAGTCAGCACAACCGATGCAAACAGACTATATGTAACCGTCGCGGCGCTCATTCCGCGACCGATCGATGAGGAAGTGAACAATGTTGTTGATCCCCGCCATTGACCTGAAGGATGGCAAGTGTGTACGTCTTCGTCAGGGGCGCATGGAAGACGAGACCATCTTCTCCGATGACCCGGTCGCGATCGCCGCGAAGTGGGTGGAGGCGGGCGCGCGTCGTCTGCACCTGGTCGACCTTAACGGCGCCTTTGAGGGCAAGCCGGTCAATGGCGATGTGGTGCGCGCCATTGCCGAGGCCTTCCCCGACCTGCCGATCCAGATTGGCGGCGGTATTCGCGACGAGGAGACGGTGCAGCGTTATCTCGACGCGGGGGTCAAGTACGTGATTATCGGCACCAAGGCGGTCAACGCCCCGCATTTTGTCAACGACCTCTGCGTGGAGTTCCCCGGCCACATCATCGTCGGTCTTGACGCCCGCGAGGGCAAGGTGGCCATCGACGGCTGGTCCAAGCTCTCCAAGCACGACGTCATCGACATGGCAAGGCACTTTGAGGAGGATGGGGTCGAGGCGATCATCTACACCGATATCGGCCGCGACGGCATGATGAGCGGGGTCAATGTCGAGGCCACGGTGAAGCTGGCGCAGGCGATCTCCATCCCGGTGATCGCCTCCGGCGGCATTACCAATCTGGACGACGTGAAGGCGCTCTGCGCCGTGGCCGACGAGGGGATCTTCGGCGCCATCACCGGGCGGGCGATTTACGAGGGGACCCTCGACTTTGCCGCCGGTCAGGCGCTGGCCGACAAGCTCTGCCCCGGCGTGGTGGTGAAGGGTTAATATGGCGCTGGCAAAACGCATCATCCCCTGCCTCGATGTGGCCAACGGCCGTGTGGTCAAGGGGGTGCAATTCCTCGACATTCGCGATGCCGGTGACCCGGTGGAGATCGCCCGACGCTATGACGAGCAGGGGGCCGATGAGATCACCTTCCTCGATATCACCGCCTCCTCCGATGACCGCGAGACCATGGTGCATGTGGTGGAACAGGTCGCCGCCCAGGTCTTTATCCCGCTCACCGTCGGTGGCGGCATCCGCAAGGTGGAGGATATCCGCCGCATGCTGAACGCCGGTGCCGACAAGGTGGGAATCAACACCGCCGCCGTATTCAATCCCGAGTTGGTTCGCGAGGCGGCAGAGAAATTTGGCTCACAATGTATCGTCGTGGCCATCGACGCGAAGAGGGTTTCGGCGGCGGGCGAGCCCGCGCGCTGGGAGATCTTCACTCACGGCGGGCGCAAGGCGACCGGCATCGACGCCATCGAGTGGGCGAAAAAGATGGTCGACTACGGCGCTGGCGAGATCCTGCTCACCAGCATGGACCGCGACGGCACCAAGATCGGCTTTGACCTGGAGCTGACCCGTACCATTAGCGATGCGGTGCATGTGCCGGTGATCGCCTCGGGAGGTGTCGGCAATCTGGAGCACCTAGTGGCCGGCATAACAGAGGGCCACGCCGAGGCGGTGCTTGCCGCCAGCATCTTCCACTTTGGCGAATACACCATCGAAGAGGCGAAGCAACGCATGCGTGATGCCGGCATCGAGGTGCGGCTGTGAACGATGAGCAGCTGCAGCTATTGACCCAGCTGGGGATTAGCCAGGCGGAGCTGGCGCAGTTCGAGCTGCTGATAGGGGCCCTGCTGGTAGCGACCGTGGTTGCTCTGGTAGCCACCCCCTGGCTGGCACGACGCAAACAGCTGAATAGGGGTTTCTGGATCTTGATGGTATTGCTGTTCGGTCCCCTGGCCCTGCTGGCGATCCTCTTTGTACCGGCAAAACAATCTTCGGCAGAGCCGCAACCATGAGCGGCGACTGGCTGGATGAGATCAAATGGGGCGCCGACGGCCTGGTGCCGGTGATCGCCCAGGAGGAAAGCGGCAAGGTGGTGATGTTCGCCTTTATGAACCGTGAGGCGCTGGCGCTCACCGCCGAGAGGGGAGAGGCGGTCTACTTCTCGCGCTCGCGCAACCGACTGTGGCACAAGGGCGAGGAGTCGGGCCATGTACAGCAGGTAAAATCCATTCGCACCGACTGTGACAAGGATGTGGTACTGCTTACCATCGAACAGGTGGGCGGCATCGCCTGTCACACCGGACGGCACAGCTGTTTCTTTAATCAACTGCATGACGAGACGTGGCAGCCGGTGGAGCCGGTGCTCAAAGACCCCAAGGCGATCTACGGCAAATGAGCGATACCCTGAACAAATTGTCGGCAGTATTGGAGGAGCGCAAGTCCGCCTCCCCGGAGAGCTCCTATGTGGCCAAGCTTTATAGCAAGGGACTCGACGCGATCCTGAAAAAGATTGGCGAAGAGGCCACCGAGACGGTGATGGCGGCGAAGGACGGCGTGCCCGAGAAGGTGATCTACGAGATTGCCGACCTCTGGTTCCACACCCTGGTGCTGCTCAAACAGATGGACCTGGAGCCGCAACAGGTGCTGGAGGAGCTGGAGCGCCGCTTTGGCCTCTCCGGGCTGGAGGAAAAAGAAAACAGGAGGGAGTCATGAGCGACTGTCTCTTCTGCAGGATTGCCGCCGGTGAGCTGCCCGCCGATATCGTCTATCAGGATGATCGCATGGTGGTATTTCGGGACATCGCGCCCAAGGCGGAGGTTCACCTGCTGGCGATCCCGCGTGAGCATATCGCCAGCCTCGACGAGCTGAATGAGGGGCACGATGCGCTGATCGCCTATATAATGCGCCAACTACCGCGTCTGGCCCGCGAGCAGGGGCTGAGCAGCGGCTTTCGCACCATCATCAATACCGGACCGGGTGGCGGGCAGGTGGTGTTCCATTTACATGTACATCTGCTCGGCGGCAGTGACCTGCCTGGTTTTCATTAATTTTAGAGGGGTAACACACTATGGGTTTTAGTATCTGGCAACTGCTGATCGTTCTGGCCATTATTGTCCTGCTGTTCGGCACCAAGAAGCTGAAGAATATCGGCAGCGATCTGGGTGGCGCGGTAAAGGGCTTCAAGAGCGCCGTCGGTGAGGGCGAGAAAGAGCCAACCGCGTCCATCGAAAAGAGAGAAGATGGCACCGTCATCGAGGGCGAATCAACCCGCGAAAAAGATAAAGTTTAAGCCGACCCACTGCCTCCCCCCGCGAGCATAGCGTAGATGTTTGATATCGGTTTCTGGGAGCTGAGCCTCATCGGCGTGGTCGCGCTGCTGGTGATCGGCCCCGAACGCCTCCCCTCGGTGGCACGCGCCGCCGGCCTGTGGGTAGGGCGTGCGCGCCGCTTCGTCTCGACGGTCAAGGCCGACATCGACCAGCAGCTCAAGACCGAGGAGCTGCAGCGAATCGTCAAACAGCAGGTAGACAATACCGGCATGCACGAGATCATGGAACAGGCCAAGACCAACGCCGAGACCTTCAAACGGCAGGCCGAAGAGCTGGCGGAGGCTGGCCGTGAGACCATCGCCATCCCCACCGATGACCACACCACCAAGCCGCCACAAGATGACAAAAACGCCTGATCCCCAAGCCGTCACCGAGGAGCAGGAAGCACCCCTCATCTCGCACCTGATCGAGATGCGTGATCGGCTGTTGCGCGTAGTGGTGGCGGTGCTGCTGATCTTCGTCGGCATCTTCTACTTCGCCAACGACTTCTACAATATTGTAGCCACGCCGCTGCTGGAGATCATGCCCACCGGCACCAGCATGATCTCCACCAAGCCGGCAGGCACCTTCTTCACGCCGATGAAGCTGGCGCTGGTGCTCTCCATCTTTGCCGCCATGCCCTACATCCTCTACCAGATGTGGGGCTTTATTGCCCCGGCCCTCTACCGGCATGAGCGCCGACTGGTGCTGCCGCTGCTCGCCTCGAGCACCCTGCTGTTTTACGCGGGCATGGCCTTCGCCTACTTTGTGGTATTCCCGTTGATGTTCAAGTTTTTCCTCGCGGTCGCCCCCGAGGGGGTCGCGGTGATGACCGATATCAGCGAATATCTCGACTTCGTACTGAAGATCTTTTTCGCCTTTGGCGTCGCCTTTGAGGTGCCCATTGCCACCATTCTGCTGATCTGGACCGGCATGGTCACCCCGCAGAGTCTGGCGGCAAAACGTCCCTACATTATCGTCGGCGCCTTTGTCGTGGGGATGTTATTGACCCCGCCCGATGTGATCTCGCAGACCCTGCTGGCCCTGCCGATGTGGTTCCTCTTTGAGCTGGGGTTGTGGGCTTCGCGCTACTTCCTCCCGCCACAGGAGGAGGAAACGGCGGCGACGGACGAAACTCTTGACGATGAGGCGATGGAACAGGAGCTGGATCGTTATGAGGCCGATGAGGATGCCCTCTCCGCCTATGACGATGAGGATACCCTCTCCTCCTATGACGACGGAATGCAGGACAAACCCTGACCGCCTGCTAACGGGTCGTTACCGGAGCGCCTCACCACGCAGCAGACGATGCACCGCCCGGTAGAGCAGCGGGATCAGCAACAGCGTAACCAGCAGTGAGATACCAAGCCCGTAGATTAGGGTGATGGCCAGCGGTTGCAGCATCTCAGCCCCCTCGCCCCAACCGAGTGCCAGCGGCAGCATGCCGCAGACGGTGCTCAGGGTGGTCATCAGGATGGGGCGCAGGCGCAGCTGCGCCCCCTCCAGGATCGCCGCCTCCAGCGTTGCCCCCGCCGCGCGCGCCAGGTCAAAATACTCCACCAGGATGATCGCGTTGTTGACCACGATCCCGGCCAGCATGATCATCCCCAGCCACACCGGCATCGAGAGCGGCAGCTCGTTAACGGTCAACCCCAGACCGACGCCGATTACGGCAAAGGGCACCCCCAGCAAGATCACCAGCGGATTGCGCAGCGATTCGTACTGCACCGCCATCACCACAAAGACCAGAAACAGCGCCAGCCCCAGCAGAATCTGACTGGCGCGCGTGCCCTGCTGCAGGGTCTCGTATTCGCCGCCCTCGTAGAGGGTGTAGCCATCGGGTAGCGCAAACTCGGCAGTGCGCGCCCGTACCGCCCGGTAGACCTCGCCAAAACTGAGCTCGCCGCTGAGCGAACCGCTCACCTCGACGATGCGCCGCTGACGATCGCGGCGGATCTCCGCCGGGGCGGCGATGAGGGTGACCTGCGCCACCTCGCCCAGGCGCAGCGGCCTGCCCTGGCCATCATGCAGGATCAGCTGCTCCAGTGCCGCACTGCTGTCGACCTCGTAATGGGGGAGGCGCAAGCGGATGTCGTAGGCGCGATCCCCCTCCAGATAGTCGCTGATGGTCTCCCCCTCCAGCGCCAGGCGCAGGGTGCGCCCGAGGGTTTGGGCATCGACACCAAGTGTAGCGGCGCGCTGGCGGTCAATGCGGACACTCAGCTCCTGGCGCAACTCCTCGGCGGAGTGCTGCAGGTTGCGCACTCCCGGCACGCCGCTCAAGGTGGCAACGAGCTTGTCGCCCAGCTGCTGCAACACCTCAAGATCCGGCCCCTGCAACCGCAGGGTAAGGTCATCATCCCCCCCGCCCATACGGATGCCTCGAATGCCACGGGTACGCATGTTGACCTTGAGTCCGGCTATCGCCTCGCGGGCAAGCTTTTTTTGCATGGCGGCGATCCACTCGTCGCTACTCTGCTCGCGCCTTTCGCGCGGTATCAGTTGCACGGTAATGGAGCTTCGATCGGCACTTTCGCGTGCGCTGCGGCCAAAGACCGAGCCACCGACCACGCTGAATACGCTCACCACCTCGGGTTGCGAGCGCAGCCGCTGTTCGATGCGGCGCACATGCGCATCCATCTCGCTCAGCGGGGTGCCCGGTTCGGTCGAGAGGCTGATGGAGATCTCGCCACTGTCCATGGCGGGGAGGAAAGTCTCATGGGCAGAACCCAACTGCAGGACACTAAAGCCGAGGCCGCCGAGCAGCAGTACGAGCAACAGCAGTTGCGCCAGCCAGCGATTTAACAGCGGCGCGAGCACGGCACGGTAGCCCCCCTGCAGTCGAGCGATCAGTCTGGCCATGGCCCGACCGATCGGTGCCAATCCATCGCCCGGTTTCAGCCGCACCGCCCAGGTCGGCACCAGGGTGAGGGCCACCACCATGGAGGCGAGGATGGCGGCGGAGATGGTGAAGATGAGCTCACGGAACAGCAGGCCGACGAGGCCGCCGATAAAGAGGAAGGGGAGGATGGCGGCAAGATTGGTACTGGTGGCGGCAACAATGGCGCTGTTGATCTCGCGTGCCGCCGCCGTCCCCGCCGTGGCCCCCTGCTCGCCGGCCTGCTGGTGGCGCTGGATGTTCTCCAGCATGACAATGGTGTTATCGACCAGCATCCCCACCCCCAGGGCCAGGCCGCCCAGGGTCATGATATTAAAGGTGAGCCCGCCCAGCGCCATGATGGCGAAGGTGACCAGCACCGCCAGCGGGATGGCACTGCCGACAATGAAGGTGCGGCGCAGATCACCAAGAAAGAGAAAGACCACCAGCATCGCCAGCACCGTACCGCTCAAGGCGGCCAGGGTGGCGTTGTTGAGGGCGCTGCGTACATAGATTGATTGATCGGATACGGTGCGAATGGTGACATCATCGGGGATCACTCTTTGCTGTTGCAACTGGGCGAAACGCTGCTGCACCGCATCGACCACCTCCACCGTGTTGGCGTTGGGCTGTTTCTGCACCGAGACCTTGACCCCGGGGAGCTCATCGAGTCGGATCTTGATGCGCTCATCATCATGACCGTCACTGATGCGGGCCAGCTCCTCCAGCGCCACGGTGCCGCCACCGGGCAGGCGCACCGGAAAGTCGCGCAGCGCCTGAATGCTCTCGAAGCGTGCCGCGGTGCGGGTGTTGATCTCGCGCTGCGCCGTGGTGAGGCGCCCGGCGGGTGTCTCCTGATTGGCACGCACCAGGGTGTCGATGAGCTCATCGGTCTGAATGCCGAGCGCGGCGAGCCGCTGCTGATCCGGCTCGATCAGGATCTCGCGCAGCACCCCACCGCCCACCTCCACTGCAGCCACCCCGGGCAGGTTGAGAAACTGTTTGGAGAAGTCGTAATCAATCCAGTCGCGCAGCTTCACCGGCGCCATGTCGGCGGCGCTGACCACGAACTCGACCACCGGTATCTGCGAGGGGTCACGTTTGTAGATCACCGGCGGTTCGATGGTCTCGGGGAGAAAGCGCTTGGCGCGGTCGAGGCGGGTGCTGGCATCACGCAACGCCAGGTCGATGTCACTGCCATAGGCGAAACTCAGGTCGACGCTGACCGCCCCCTCGGTGCTGCTTGACTGAACCGCGATTGCCCCCTCGGTGATCGCCAGCTGCTCCTCCAGCTGGCGCGTCACCCGATCCTCCATGATCCCGGCGGGGACACCGGGGTCGAGGATGCGCACCCGCACCTCCGGGTAGATAAGGTGCGGCAGCAGGTCAACCGCGAGACGGCCCATGGCGAAGAGTCCGAGCACGACTGCGGCCAGGGCGATCATGGTGACGCCGATGGGGTGGCGAATTGACCAGGCGGCGAGACCGCCACCATGCAGTGCCGGGCGCAGGCTCATGGCGTGACGGCGGCACTCGCTGCCGCGACCGTGCTCCCCTCGCTCAGCCCCAGAAAGCCGCGGGTGACGATGCGCTCACCGGCGCGCAGGCCATCGAGGATTTCGACACGCTCGTCAAAGTGCAGGCCGCTGACAACGGCGCGACGCGCCACCCGGTTATCACCGTTCACCATAAACAGAAACTCGCCACGGCTATCACGGCGCAGCGCCGTGTGGGGCACCAGCAGACGCACCGCACCGCGCAGCGGCAAGGTCACCCGACAGAGCTGCCCCGGCATCGCCCCGGCGGGCGGCGGATTGAACAGCACCTCGATCGTGCCCTGACGGCTCAGCGCGTCAACCTGGGGGTGGATGCGCGCAAGGGTGCCACGAAAACGCTCAGGCCCCAGCGCGTCAATGGTGAGGGAGAGCTCATCGCCAATGGCCAGCTCCGGCAATACCCTCTCCGAGAGGGTGAGCTGTGTGTCGAGGCTGCTGACATCCATCAGGGTCAGCAGGTGGCTGAAGCGCGATAGCGTATCGCCCACCTCGGCCAGACGCTGGCCGATGACACCATCAAAGGGGGCGAGGAGACGGGTCTGCCGCAGCAGAACCTGTAACGCCTCCTCTTCGGCACGGGCCACCTCCAGCAGGGTAGCGGCACGGGTCAGCTCATCCTCGGTGACCACGCGACTCTTACGCAGACGCTCGAGCCGCCGCAGATCCTCTTCGGCCTGATGGCGCTGCGCCCGGCTCTTCTTCAGCTGCGCGCGCAGCAGGGTATCATCCAGGCGTGCCAGCAAGGCACCCTCTTCCACCCGCGCCCCCTCATGGTAGGGCAGTTCGAGCAGTTGCCCCTCCTGCGGCAGTGACAGGCGCGCCTCGCGCCGGGGGCGCAGCGTGCCGATACGCTCAATGACGCGGGCGACATGCTCGCCTTGCGCCACCGCCATCTCCACCACGATCGCCCGCGCCTCGCGCGCCCCCCTATCACCATTGGCGGGAGGGGCGTCACAGGCGCCGAGGGTCAGCAGACAACAGAGTAGAAGCGAGTGGTTTTTCATCTGCCTATGGGCTCGATAGCGAAGCAAAAAGTTTACCCCATACATAACCCGGTCGCAGCTCCGATGCCAGTCAGACCCAGAAGAACATCAGAATGTGCTAATAGTTTTCTGCTTCTTGCCAATACACCGGGATCAAGGCACTCTGACACCGGCCGCCGCGACAGGAAATTGCGCGGAACACCATCATAACAGCAAAAAAAGGAGAGGTTATATGCAACTCTGTGCACGTCATCTTGTGGCACTGTTATTTCTGTTTTCCGCCATCAGTCACGCGGCCGATAACGAGATCGTCTTCTCTACCGCGCCCACGCACTCCAAGGAGGATACGATCAAGCTCTATACGCCTCTGATGGCCCACCTTTCGCAGGTTACCGGCAAGACATTCGTGATCGACCCGGCAGCCAACTTTATCGAATATTCCGTGCGCCTGCGGTTGAACAAATATGACATGCTGTTCGATGGCCCCCACCTTTCCGGCTGGCGTATAGTCAACAGGGAGCATCTACCCATCACCCGCCTCCCCGGTACCATTCGCATCGTGGTGGTCGCCCACAAAGACTCACCGCTGACCTCGTTGCAGGATCTGGAGGGTGGGTACGCCCGTGTCTGTGCCTTTGCCTCTCCCAACATGCTGACCATGGCCTTTCTCTCCTACTTCCCCAATCCGGTACGCCAGCCCAACCTGATCCGCACCCAAGGCTTCAAGGAGCTGGTCAGCTGTCTGAAGAGCGGACACGGAGAGGCCGCAGTGTTGCGCGACACGCAGTGGACCAAGATGAGCGACGAGGATAAGGCCGACCTGAAGCTGATCGCCTCGCCCGAGCGCGGTTATCCGGAGCGCACCTTTACCGTTGGCCCCACGATTGACGCGACGCTGCGCAAGCAGATCGCCGACGCGTTGTTGAGCGAGGAGGGGCAAAAGGTGAGCCAGCCGATTCTGGAGCGCTTCAATAAAAAGAATTTCATCCCCGCCAAGGCGACGGACTATGCCGGACTGGATCTGTTATTGAGCCCGGTATGGGGCTTCCACAGCCGTTAACTGCACCTGAGGTTCTGTCAGGCTTGGTCTATGCTGATGCTAATTGCCCCTGGTGTACGGAGAGAATCGATGCGGTGGTCTATTGTCCTGACGGTGTTAAGTGCCGCAAGCGGTGCGGCCAGTGCCGACTGTTTGACGGCGGTGCAGCTTGGCGACCCCGCTTTTGTGGTGATCGAGAAGTGCGGTGAGCCACAGCGGCGTGAGCGCGAGGAGCGTTCGCGCACCAATGCAGTAGAGATGGTGCGCGGCGGTGAGGTTACCGCGCAACTGCCACGACAGCCACTGCTGCTGGAGCGCTGGTACTACGAGACCAGCCTCAACGCCGCCACGGTGATCCACCTTGAGGATAGCGGCGTGGTGAAAAAGGAGCGTCTGCGTCGGGAGTAACAGCGGCCCCTCTCTGGTGGGCGTGGCCACCCCGCTATTTGTCTCTCCGCCTCAATTCACCACACAACAAATACCAGCCCACGTTCTCACGGCACATTTCAACAGCCTGCTACAGTTATGAATATCTCTCTTGATACCCACCACCTCTCACCGGAGACACGATGATTCAACTCAAGCGATTGCTGCTCGATATCCTCAAACCGCATCAGCCCAATGTGCTCGAATTCAGCCGCCTGCTGGCCGAGCAGGGGCGTCTGCGGATCAGGTTGATAGTGCTGGAGATGGACGACAAGACCGAAACATTGCAGGTGGAGATCGTCGGTGAGGATATCGACTTTGAGCGCATTAAAAAGGCGATCACCGATTTTGGTGCCTCGCTGCACAGCATCGACGAGGTCGAGATGGAGGGGACAGACGCGACCGTCGGCGAAACGGATACGGCCGACTGAGGTATGAGCAGCAATGGCCGACTTTAGAGAGCGCCACCTGTGGTTGCAACTGCACCATTCGCGCGGCATTGTACGGCGCTACTTTGTGGTCAACGGCTTTGATGGGGCATTCACCATGCTGGGACTGCTTACCGGCTTTTATCTCAGTGACAGCGGCGAGCTGAATGTGGCGATCGGCGCCTGCCTTGGCGCGGCGGTGGCACTGGCGGTGAGCGGTCTGACCAGCGCCTATTTGAGTGAAACGGCGGAGCGCCGTCGTTCGTTCAGTGAACTGCAAGAGGCGATGGTCACCGACCTCTCGGGCAGTACGCATGCCAGCGCCGCCCGGGTGATGCCGCTGCTCATCGCCCTGGTAAACGGTATCGCACCGCTCGCCATCAGCCTGATCATCATCACCCCGCTATGGCTGGCACAGGCCGGGATGGTGCTGCCGCTACCGCCGCTGGCGGCGGCCATCGCCACGGCCTTCCTCTGTATCTTCGCTCTGGGACTCTTTCTGGGCCACGTCGGCGGCACCTCGTGGCTCGCAAGCGGCATCAAGTCGCTGCTGATCGCCGGGGCGACGGTGCTGATTATCCTGCTGCTCAACCCCTGATGCCCCCCTCCTCCACCCCAGAAGTAATCCACTGGCACACCCTTGAGACCACCGCGGTGCTGACCCGCCTTGGCAGTGATGGCGCCGCCGGCCTGAGCAGCAAGGAGGCGGCGGCGCGCCTGGCGCAGTACGGGCCGAACCTGCTGGTGGAGGGGCGGTCGCGCTCACTGCCGCTGCTGTTTCTGGGGCAGTTCTCCGACTTCATGATTTTGGTGCTGGTCGGCGCGGCCGTGGTCTCCGGCATTATCGGCGAGCCACAGGACGCCATCGCCATTCTGGTAATCCTGCTCCTCAATGCCATCATCGGCTCAGCCCAGGCCTACCGTGCCGAACGGGCGGTTGCGGCGCTGAGGCACATGGCGGCACCGGATGCACTGGTGGTGCGTGACGGAGAACGGCTGCGGGTGGCAGCGAGCCTGTTGGTGCCCGGCGACTTGGTAGTGCTGGAGGCGGGCAACCTGGTGCCGGCAGACCTGCGGCTGCTCGAGGCAATAGAAGTGGAGTGTGATGAGTCGGTGCTCACCGGCGAATCGCACCCGGTGGCCAAGCGTATTGGGAGACTGGCCGAGGCGGAGCTGTCTTTGGGGGATCGCCATAACCTGTTGTTTAAGGGCAGTTCTGTCACCCGCGGGCGCGGCAGCGGGGTAGTGGTGGCCACCGGCATGCAGACCGAGTTCGGTCGCATCGCCCAGTTGTTGGCAGAGGAACGGGGGGTAAAGACACCATTGCAGCAGCGGCTGACGGTATTCGGCCGTTATCTGGCGCTGGCCGTGTTGGCGATCTGCGCCGTGGTCTTTGTCAGCGGGCTGTTGCAGGGGCAGGAGCTGGTGCTGATGTTCCTCACCGCGGTCAGTCTGGCGGTGGCCGCCATCCCCGAGGCGCTGCCGGCGGTGGTGACGCTGTCGCTCGCCTTCGGCGCCCGCAAGCTCAGTCGCAAGCAGAGCCTGGTGCGCAACCTCCCTGCGGTGGAGACCCTCGGTTCGGTCACCTATATCTGTGCCGACAAGACCGGCACCCTGACCCAGAACCGCATGGCGGTAGAGCGGTTGGTGGTGGCCGGAGAGGTGTACGAGGCCCTTCCGATGGGTGCTGAGAGCGCGCTATGGCGTGACCTCACTCAGGCCCTGGCACTGAGCAATGATGTGGGGTTGCAGGGTGAGGATTTGGTGGGCGACCCGACCGAGGTAGCCCTCTACCGTGTTGCCGCTCAGGCCGGGTATGAGAAGGGGGCGTTGCTGGCGCAGATGCCGCGTCTGGCCGAGCTCCCCTTCGACAGTACGCGCAAGTTGATGACCACCCTGCACCGTGAGGAAGGCGGGGTGGTGGCCTATGTGAAGGGGGCGCCTGAGGCGTTGCTGCCCCTCTGCGCAGGGGAGGGGGATGGTGGTGGTGCAGTGCTGGCTCAGGCCGAGGCGCTGGCGGCGCAGGGATATCGACTGTTGGCGCTGGCTCAACGGCGATTCGCAGCCCTGCCGCACTCCTTGGCCGAGGCGGAGCAAGGGCTGACCCTGCTGGGTCTGGTGGCGCTGATCGACCCGCCGCGCCCTGAAGCCGAGGCGGCGGTGGCCGAGTGCCGTGGTGCCGGTATCACCCCGGTGATGATCACCGGTGACCATCCCGGCACGGCCCTGGCCATCGCCACCCGGCTGGGGATCGCTGGCCCTGGAGCCGAGGTGATCACCGGGGAGCAGCTGGCGGAGCTTTCGGATGAGGTCTTTGCCGCACGGGTCAAGGGTGTCAGTGTCTATGCCCGGGTCAGTCCGGAGCAGAAGATCCGTATCGTCCGTGCACTACAGGAACAAGGTGAGTTTGTGGCGATGACCGGCGATGGGGTCAACGATGCCCCGGCATTGAAGCGTGCCGGGATCGGCATTGCCATGGGGCAAAAGGGCACCGATGTGGCACGCCAGGCGGCCGACATGGTATTGCTGGACGACAACTTCGCCACCATCGTCACCGCGGTGCGCGAGGGGCGGCGCATCTTCGACAACATCCGCAAGTTCATCAAGGACACGATGAGTTCCAACTCGGGCGAGATCTGGACTCTTTTTCTCGCCCCCTTCCTCGGCCTGCCGATCCCGCTACTACCGATCCACATCCTCTGGATCAACCTGGTGACCGACGGCCTGCCGGGGCTCGCCTTCAGCGCGGAGCGCGGCGAGCCGGGGAGTATGCAGCGCCCGCCGCGTCACCCCGATGAGAGTATTTTCGCCCACGGTATGTGGCAGCACATTATTTGGGTGGGATTGTTTGTCGGGGGCCTCTCTATCGCCACCCAGGCCTGGGCGATTTCACGTGGTACGGAGTACTGGCAGACGATGGTCTTCACCGTGCTCACCTTCTCGCAACTGTTCCACTCGCTGGCGGTGCGCAGCGAGCGCACCTCATTGTGGCGTCTGGGTCTCACCAGCAACCTGCCGATGCTGGCGGCGGTGGGGCTCACCGTTTGCCTGCAGCTGGCGGTGATCTACCTGCCGGCGTTCAATGCCATTTTCAAAACAGAACCGTTGCCGCTCCACGAGCTGCTGTTCTGTGTCGCCATCTCCTCACTGGTGCTGCTGGCGGTGGAGGTGGAGAAGCTGCTGCGCCGCCGGGGCCTGCTCTACGGCGAGGCCGCCATGCAGTGAGGCGGGCTGCTGACTCGCGGCTGATCACTGATTGGGTCACTGCTCCATCTCCCGCCGCACCTCTGCGATAAGCCCATCCAGCCGCGTGTTCTCCTGTTGCAGGGCGTGCAGGCGCCGCTGCTTGCGATAGAGATCGCTGTAGTTGGCGACGAAGTTGCAGTGGCGCTGGTACTCCGCATGGAGTGCCGCAAGCCGCTCGCGCAGCGGGGGCAGCAGGATCCCGCCCGGCATCCTGGCGCAACGGGGCGGCTCAAACTCCTCGGGCACCGTCGGGTTTTGCGCATAAATGGTGATGGTGAGTTGAACGTTGGTTTTCCCCAGTGACTCGGGCGGCGCGATGGTCATGATCCGGGGGGTCGCCCGCAGCTCCCGGAGAAGCTGCTTGACCTGATCGGCCGTCGCCTCCAGCGTCATATTGATGCCGGCCTCACGATAGCGCGGCCTGCTGTGGATGGCGCTCTTTATCGCCAACACCTTGGCCTGGTACTTCACGGCCAGCGTGGTGAGCCGCTGTTCAACGACCTCCACCTGGAGATCAGCGGGCAACAACCCCAGCAGTTGCTGATGCTGCTGCTCTGCCTGCTTGAATTGCTGCAGAATCGCCTCCTCCTCATACATAACGCTTTCGACAAGATAGGCGAGCCGTGCGCTCTCCTCCCGCAACCCGCGCACCTCCTTACTCAGTGCGAAATAACGCATCGTCTGCTGTCCGACCACAGCAAAAACCAGCAAGATAAAAAGATAAAAGGCATACCGCAATTTCATGACGCTAGTCCGTCCCGTAGTGATTCGCAAAAAGCATAGCACCACACCGGCAGGGTGTACGCTTCCCGACGGGCTCTTTGGCCCGTTACTGCATGCTCAACGGCAGCAGCGGCAGCAGCGCCGGCCACACCGTCTCCAGCAGCAGCGGCTGGCCGGCGGCATTGGGGTGGAGGTTGTCGGCCTGCATCAGGGCGGGGTCGAGGGCGACGCGCTCCAGGAGAAACGGTGGCTTTGGCAGTTGCTGTTCGGCGGCAAGCTCCCCATAAATGGCAGAGAAGCGTTCCGTGTAGCGCGGCCCGTAGTTGGGCGGCAGCGCCATCCCCAGCAGCAGCACCCGGGTGCCGGAGGCTTTGGCCCGCGCGATGATGCTGCTAAGGTTGGCCTTGAGCGCGCCAAGAGAGAGGCCGCGCAGGCCGTCGTTGGCGCCCAGTTCGAGCAGCAGCAGCGCGGGGCGATGCTGGCGCAGCGTCGCCTCGATGCGCGACACCCCCCCGGCAGTGGTGTCGCCGCTAATGCTGGCGTTGACCACCCGATGGGGATAGCCGCGCTGTTGCAGCCGCCGGGCGAGCAGCTCGACCCACCCCTCCCCCGGTGCCAGGCCGTAACCGGCGCTCAGGCTGTCGCCGAATACCAGGATGGTAGGGGCGGTGCTACTGTCACCACCCGCCTCGCCGCCGGCCATGACGGGCAGGGCGATAAAGAGCCACAACAGTGAAAAGAGAAGCGTACGCATGAGCCAAAGTCCTGAGGGTTTCCCCATTCTCTCCGCCCGCGGGGTGGGCAAGCAAGTGGCCGGTGTCAGTGGCGGCTCCGGTAAAGAGGGCGGTGGCCTGACCATCCTCAGCGACGTCAGCTTCGAGATGGCCGCCGGCGAGAGCCTGGCAGTGGTTGGCGTCTCCGGCTCCGGCAAGTCGACCCTGCTCGGCCTGCTGGCGGGGCTCGACCTGCCGAGCAGCGGCGAGATCCACCTAGCGGGAAAGTGCCTCAACCGCCTCGACGAGGATGGCCGCGCCCGGCTGCGCGGCGCACACGTCGGCTTTGTCTTTCAGTCGTTCCAGCTGCTGCCGAGCCTCACCGCGCTGGAGAATGTGATGCTGCCGCTGGAGCTGGCCGGGGTGGCCGCTGCCGCGGAGCAGGCCACCCAGCTGCTGGCGCGGGTGGGTCTTGCCGCCCGTCTGGGTCACTACCCCAGGCAGCTCTCCGGCGGCGAGCAGCAGCGGGTCGCCATCGCCCGCGCCTTTGCCATCTCGCCCTCGGTGCTCTTTGCCGATGAGCCGACCGGCAATCTCGATGCGGCCAGCGGCGAGCGGGTGAGCGAACTGCTGTTCGCCCTCAATGCCGAGCAGGGGACCACCCTGGTGCTGGTGACCCACGATGAGCGGCTGGCCGCGCGCTGCGGGCGCACCCTGCGCCTGGATGCCGGACGGGTAGTTGCCGATGGCCAATAATTTGGGGCACTGGCGTCTTGCCTGGCGGCTGCTGCGCCGTGACTGGCGTGCCGGTGAGTTGCGGGTGCTGCTCTCGGCGCTGGTGATCGCCGTCACCGCCACCACCGCCATCGGCTTTTTTACCGACCGGCTGCAGCGGGCGATGGTCGGTCAGTCGGCGGAGCTGCTTGGCGGCGACCTGTTGTTGCAAGGGCCGCGCCCGCTGGCACTGGCGTGGCGGCAACGGGCCGCCACCGAGGGGCTCGCCACGAGCGAGACGCTGGAGTTCCCCTCGGTGGTGGTGAGCGGCGATAACTTCCAGCTCGCCGGCATCCGCGCGGTGGCGGCGGGCTTTCCGCTGCGCGGCACCCTGCGCACCGCCGCCACCCCCTACGGCGCGGAGCAGGCGGTCACCACCATCCCCGCCGCCGGTGAGGCGTGGGTCGAGGCGCGGCTGCTGCCGCTGTTGGGGCTGGAGGTTGGCGGACAGTTCGAGCTCGGCAGCCTCGCGCTGCGTATCACCCGGGTACTCGCCTTCGAGCCAGGCGGGGGGGGCAACTTTGCCGCGCTCGCCCCGCGGGTGCTGATCAACCAGGCCGACGTGACGTCGGCCGAGGTGTTGCAGCCGGGCAGCCGCGTCAGCTACATCAGCTACTTTGCCGGCAGCGAGGCGGCGCTGCGGCGCTACCGCACATGGCTGGAGCCGCAACTCGAACCGAGCCACCGCCTGACCGATGTGCGCCACGGGCCACAGGCGCGCCCCAGCGTCGGTGCCGCACTGGATCGCGCCGAACAATACCTGGGGCTCGCCAGCCTGGTGGCGGTGCTGCTGGCCGGGGTGGCCATCGCCATGGGGGCACGGCGCTACTCCGAACGCCACTTCGATGTCGCGGCGGTGCTGCGCTGTCTGGGGGCCGGGCAGCGCGACATCCTCGCCCTCTTCCTGCCGCAGCTCCTCTGGCTCGGGCTGCTGGGCAGCACGCTCGGGGTGATACTCGGTTTTGGCTTGCAATTTGGCCTCTTCTACCTGCTGCGCGAGCTGCTGCCGGGGACGGTGCCGCCAGCGGGCTGGCAGCCGCTGGCGGTCGGCTTTCTCACCGGCATCACGGTGCTGGCGGGCTTTGCCCTGCCGCCGGTGCTGCGCCTCAAGCAAGTATCGGCGCTACGGGTGTTGCGCCGCGAGCTCGACCCGATGCCGCTGCGCGGCTGGCTGGTCTACGGCGGTGCGCTCGCGGCAATGGGCGGGCTGATGTGGCGCTACACCGGCAGCGCCGCACTCACCCTCGGGGTGCTGGGCGGTGCGCTGGCGGCGCTGCTGCTGCTGGGCCTGGTCGCCTACGCCCTGCTGCGCGCCAGCCGCCGTCTGCAGCGCGGCGTCGGTGTGGCCTGGCGCTATGGCCTGAACAACCTGTGGCGCCGCCCGCTGCTGAGCGTCAGCCAGATCCTCGCCTTTGGCCTCACCCTGATGGCGATGGCACTCATCGCCCTGGTGCGCGGCGACCTGCTCTCCACCTGGCAGACCCAGCTGCCGGCCGACGCCCCCAACCACTTCGTGGTCAATGTGGTGCCGGAGCGGGTCGGGGCCTTTGGCGATTTTCTGGCGGCAGGCAACATCAGAAGTGCCGGTCTCTACCCGATGGTGCGCGGGCGCCTGGCAGAGGTAAACGGCGAGCCGCTTGCCGTGCGCCTGCCGCCCGGCGAGGAGGGCGCCGGGGCGGTCAATCGCGAGCTCAACCTCACCTGGTCGAGTGAGCTGCCTGCCGACAACACCATTACCGCCGGGCAGTGGTTTGGCGCGGCGGCGTCGGGCGAGGCGGTGGTCTCGGTAGAGGCGCAGCTGGCCGTGCGCCTTGAGGTCAAACTGGGCGATGAGCTGCGCTTCAACTTCGGCAGCGGCGAGCTGGCGGTCACCATCACCTCGCTGCGCAGCGTGCAGTGGGACTCGTTCCGCCCCAACTTTTTCATGATCTTCCCCCCCGGGCTGCTCGACAACTACCCGGCCACCTACATGACCAGCTTCTACCTGCCGGACAAGCGCAAGGGGGAGCTGGCGCAGATGCTGCGCGACTTCCCGGCGGTGACGGTGATCGATCTGGATCGCCTCATGGAGCAGGTACGGCGCATCCTGGAGCAGGTGACCATGGCAGTGGAGTATGTGCTGCTGTTCGTGCTGCTGGCCGGTTTTGCCGTGCTCTATGCGGCGTTGCAGGCGAGCCTCGATGAGCGCCTCTACGAGGGGGCGCTGCTGCGCACCCTGGGGGCCAGTCGCGCCCAGCTGCGTGCCGGCCACCTGGCCGAATATGCCCTGCTCGGGCTGCTGGCCGGGCTGTTCGCCGCGGCGGGGGCGGAGCTGGTCGCCTTCATCCTCTACCAGCAGGTGTTCCAGCTGGCCTACACCATCAAGTGGCCGCTGTGGCTGCTGCTGCCCCCGGTCGGGGCACTGCTGATTGGCGCCGTCGGCTATTGGGGCACGCGCCGCGTGGTGCGCAACAGCCCGCTGGTGGTGCTACAGGGGCTCTCGTGAGCCACACCGCCTCGCTTGCAGCCACCTGGGCTTCCTGAGAATATATCTGCCTGTTTTTATAGGGATTGGGTAATGAAACAACTCGCCGTTATTGGCGGCCTGGCGGCCCTGCTACTGACATCCGCGCCGCTCCTTGCCACCGATCTGACCCTTACCCTCTCCAGCACCCAGCGCCGTGACATCGACTTTGATACCCGCACCCACACCCTCGGGGTCAAGGCAGTGACCCCTTTCGGGCTGGTGATGTGTGACTACGGGCGGGAATCGGGCGACACACGCATCGACACCTTTGACGAGATCTTCGGCCTGCAGTCGGTACTCACCAACAACACCAACGGCTATGACGCCACCCGCCTGCAGTGCGGTTACGGCCTCAAGCTGCCGCTGGCCGGCGGCGAGCTGAGCGGCGCCCTCGGGGCGATGCGCTACCGTGGCAAGACCGACACCCCGGTGGATGGCAAGGAGATCGAGCTCGATGCGCTGCGCCTGGACGCCCACTACCTTCGCGGTGAATACGTCACCCGCCTGCAGCTGCTACAGACCCGTTACGACTACCTCTATCACCACCTGAGCGGCAGCTATGACAGCCAGACCGCCGGTTTGGTGCGCACCCTTGAGTTACAGGGCGCGTGGGGGGCAGTGCATGGCGAGGCGCACTATGTGACAGGGGAGAAGGAGAAAAACTTTACCTCACCGCCGCTGCCCCTGCCCGACGTCAACTTTGACTACGACCAGCTCACCCTCTCGCTCGGCCCCACCATTACCGCCGGGCCACTGCGCTACCTCGCCCCCAGCTACATCCAGGGCAGTGAGCGCGGCTCCTTCAACCGGCTGAATCTCGACAGCGGCATTCACGGTATCGTCGCCGGGCTGGCATTCGGCGAGGTCACGCTGCGTCTGGGCTATCTGGAGACAGAGAGCAGCGGTGCCCGCGACTACACACCGGTCACCGACGATCTGGCGGAGGCGCGACAGGGCAGCCAGCTGAGCGCCGAGCTGGAGGGGACGGCATGGTCGCTGAAGCTGGAAAACAACCGCTTCACCCACGACGGCTATATCACCGTCACCAGCACCCCGCTTCCCTATACCGTGCTGACCGGTTGTGCGACCACCTCCTGCACCTATACGAATGTGCGCCGGGAGGATGAGTGGAAACTCAGTGGGCGCTACCGCTACTCGACACGCATAATGGTGCATGGCGAGCTCTACCAGCGTGCACGCCGCGACCGGCAATTCGAGACGGATGAGCACAACTACCGTGAAGCGGGCGGCAACATCGGCCTCGCGCTTAGCTTCTAACACCAGGCAGGATCAAGGAGAATCACCATGGAAAACAAACACTACGCACTGCAGATGTCGGTGCGGGATTACGAATGCGACATCCAGGGCATCGTCAATAACAGCGTCTACCAGAACTATCTGGAACACGCGCGCCACCAGTATCTGAAAGAGATCGGCATCGACTTTGCCGACTATGCGCAGCGCGGCATCCACCTGGTGGTGGTGCGCGCCGAGCTCGACTACAAGACCCCGCTACAGAGTGGTGACCGCTTTACCGTGAGTGTGAAGATGGTGCGTGAATCACCGGTGAGATTCGCCTTTCTGCAGGAGATCAGCAACAACAGCGACAACCGTCTGGTGCTGAGCGCCCGGATCATCGGCACCGCCCTTAACCCCAACGGCCGCCCCGAGATCCCGCCCGAACTCGACGCCCTGCTACCCGCCGCCAGCTAAGGCCATGCCGCACCTGCTGTTCAAACTCAACGGCGTCCCCGATGATGAGGCCGAGGAGGTTCGCGCCCTGCTTGTGGCCAACCACATCGACTTTTACGAGACCGATGCCGGTCGCTTCGGCATCTCGCTGGCGGCGATCTGGCTGCGCGATGACGGCGAACCGGAGCGGGCACGGCAACTGCTCGACCGCTATCAGCAGCAGCGTTTCACGCAGGCGCGGGCCCGCTATGAGCAACAACTGCGCGACGGCACCGCGGAGAGCCAGCTGCAACGGCTGCGGCGCCAGCCGTTGCGCAGCCTCCTTCTTCTCCTCGCCCTTATCGCGGTACTCGCCCTCTCCACCCTGCCATTCGTGATGTGGTGGCACTAGCCGCGCGGATCAAACCACCTGCCCGGCGCACCACCCCGATGACCAGGCCCACTGCAGATTGTAGCCACCGAGCCAGCCGGTGACATCCACCACCTCGCCGATAAAGTAGAGGCCGGGCACCGCCTTGGCCTCCATCGTCTTGGAGGAGAGTGCATCGCAATCGACCCCGCCGGTGGTCACCTCGGCGGTGCGATAGCCCTCGGTGCCGCTGGGTTTCAGCTGCCACCACCGCAACAGTTGCTCTACCTCCGCCAGCTGCGCCCTACCGAGCTGATTCATTGGCAGCTCGCCCAGCACCGGGGGCAGCAGGGCGGCGACCAGCCGCTGTGGCAGCCAGCGTCCCACCACCCTCTTCAGCTGCTGCCTGGGGTGGACCAGCTTTTCGCCCTCCAGCTCTGCGGCCACCGCGCGCCCCGGCAGCCAGTCGATGGTGAGCGTCTCGCCCGCCGACCAGTAGTTGGAAATTTGCAGGATCGCCGGGCCGCTCAGGCCACGATGGGTAAAGAGGACGTTCTCGCGAAAGGCGTGGTCGCCACAACTCACCGTGGCCTCCACCGCAATGCCGGCGAGGGGGGCGAGGCGCGCCTTGTCCGCCGGTTGCAGGGTGAAAGGAACCAGCCCGGCGCTCGGCGGCCACACCTTGATGCCGAACTGCTCGGCGATTTTATAGCCAAAGGGGGTGGCCCCCATGGTGGGATAGGAGAGGCCGCCGGTGGCGACCACCAGCGAGGTGCAGGCGATCCCCCCCTGCGCGGTGGCAAGGCGAAAGCCCCCCTCTCTCCCCCGCTCGATCCGCTCTATCGCGCTCTTTAGCCGCAGCGTGACCCCGGCCTCGCGGCACTCCGCCAGCAGCATCTCCAGGAGACCCTTCGCCGACTCGTCACAGAACAACTGACCATGCTCACGCTCGTGGTAGGGGATGCGGTAGCGGCTCACCAGCTCGATAAAGTGCCACTGGCTGTAGCGGCTCAGCGCCGATTTGACGAAGTGGGGATTGTGCGACAGGTAGTTGTCGGCCGAGAGATCGTAATTGGTGAAGTTGCAGCGCCCGCCCCCCGATAGGCGGATCTTGTTGCCCGCCTTGCGCGCATGGTCCAGCAGCAGCACGCTACGCCCGCGCTGGCCCGCCGCGGCGGCACACATCAGCCCCGAGGCCCCGGCGCCGATGATCACCACATCTACCTGCTCTTCTTCACTGGACATCTGGACTGGTATGGGGCCGGCGCGCTGCTGGAGAGAGGCGAAAGTATACCGGCGGCACCGGCCCGTCGCTATAATGGGGCCAACACAACAGCTGGAGCCGACATGAACGTAGTGGTAATCGATGCCGCCAACCTGGCCGGTGAGGCCAATTTTCCCGCGCTCAACCTCAACAAGTATGGCTGGTCGCAATATCCCCATGTGGCCCCGGAAGATCTGGACAAGGTGATCTGGCGCTGCGATGTGATCGTCTCTGCCGCCGAGGCGGTGGACAAGGCGATGCTCGACATGGCCTTCAAGCTGCGGCTCATCGTCGCCGCCGGTGAAGCTACCGACCACATCGACAAGGAGGCCGCTGCCGCGCGCGGTATCAAGGTGTGCCATGTGCCGGGTCGCGATCCCGCCAACCCCGAGGACGACCGGAAGATTTGCCGCGAGGTGGTGTCGGCGATTAACGCCTTCCTCAAAGAACAAGATTACAACCGCGTCGCCTGAGTCCGCACCATGTCCTGCGATTGCTGCCCCTCCACGCCGGCCCGTAGCGCGAACTGCCCGGCCTGCCGGCAGGCGGGTGCGGCGGTCGGCGCCACCACCCTGCTGCACCAGCTGGCGACCCCCTGGCAGCAGCCACCGGGTGCCGAGCCACACTATTTTTGCAACCAACGCGACTGCCCGGTGGTCTACTTTACGGCGAGCGGCAGACAGTTCAGCGCCGAGGCCTTGCGCCAGCCGGTGGGGCAAAAATCAAACGCCGCCGGGCGCACCCTCTGCTACTGTTTCGACATCCGCTACAGTGACCTGGCCGACCCCGGCGCGACGCGGCAGTGCCGCGATTTTGTCATCCAGAAGACGCGCGACAAGGTCTGCGCCTGCGAGCAACGCAACCCATCGGGGCGCTGTTGCCTGCGTGATTTTCCCACAGAGGAGGAGTAGAGCATGAGTTCAGGCAAGCGGGCGCCGGGGGCGCCCATCGACAACCACAAACTCGATGCGGTGGTGGCCAAGGCGCGGGCCGCGGCGGACAAACGCGAGGCCGGTTATCGCGAGCAGTCGCTGCGCCTGCACCCCTGGATCTGCGGGCGCTGCAGCCGCGAGTTTACCCGCGCCAATCTGCAGGAGCTGACGGTGCACCACAAGGATCACAACCACAACAACAACCCCGCCGATGGCAGCAACTGGGAGAACCTCTGCCTCTACTGCCACGACAACGAGCACCAGCGCTTCGAGGAGCATGTAAAAGGTTACGACACCCTGGCCCCAAGCAACGACAAGCCGGCCACCTTTAACCCCTTTGCCGACCTGGCGAAGATGCTGGGCAAGGATGAAAAGTAGTTTTCTCGCCGTGGCGCTGCTGTACGGCGCGGCGACAGCGGCCGATGAGCCACAAAAACATGACGACATCCGCTACCTCATCATGGATCTGCAGTCAGCGGCACTGAGTGGCGAACTGCAACAGCTGCTCGCATTTATTCCACCGCACTTCAAATACAGTTTTGGCGGTGACGATAGCCGCGAAGGGGCGGCGCGCTATTACCGGGAATATCCTGAAAAATTGCCGCAGCTCTATAACACCCTCGCTCAAGGGTGCCGCCGCCAGGGTGATGATTTCTACAGCTGTCCGCCGCAGGCGGCGCAGCGTGATGTGATCTACTTCGGCCCGCGCGCCGGTTTTAATTTCGACCGGGCCAGCGGCCAGTGGCAATTCAGTTATTTTCTCGAAGGTGACTGACTGACACCGGTACGCCCTCTGCCGCGATGCGTTACCGTTGCCCCTGACTCACCTGTTTAACACTACCGTCCGCTGGACGGGTGGCGCCCCGCCCTACCGCATACACGCTCAAACCAACCACGATAGCCGGCGCCACGCTGTAGATCGCACCGCCCCAACCGAACTGCTGCCACAACAGGAAGGTGGCCACACCGCTCACCACCATGGTGATCGCCAGCGGCTGGGGGATGCGCCGGTTGAGGGCGTGAATGATCACCAGCGGCGCAAAGGCCGCCCCCAGCAAGCCCCAGGCATCCAGCACCATGGTGAAGACCGAGTCGGCCCCGCTAAGGGCGATGGCCACGGCCATGCCGAGCACGGCGGCGGTGGTTGCCTTGGCAAACCAGAGGGAGTGCACACGCCCCGGGTGCTGCACAAAATCACGCGTCACGGCGGCGGTGCAGGAGAGGATCAGCGAGTCGGCGGTAGAGAGGGTGGCGGCAAAGAGGGCGGCCAGCACCAGCCCCACCATCAGCTCCGGCAGCACCTGTTGCGCCATCATCGGCAGCGCCAGCTCCGGGTCAAAGCCGGCCCCCTCTGGAAAGGTGATGCGGCTCAACAGTCCGACCAGGATGGTGGCACCGTAGAACAGGGTAAACCAGCCGTAGTAGTAGAGGCGCATGCGGTTGAGCTGCTGCGTGCTCTCAAGGCTGATAAAGCGAATCACAATATGCGGCTGGCCGACCACGGCGGCGCCGCCGAAGAGCCAGCCGAGGATAAAGAGCGGAATGCCGATCCCCTCCCGCTGGGGAAACCAGTCCATATAGTGCGGCGTTACCGCGCCCAGTTGCTGCACTGCGCTCTCCCACCCCCCGGCCAGCTGCACCCCGCCGAACAGCAGCAGCCCCATGCCGACCAGCATCACCAGCGACTGTGCCGCGTCGGTCCAGATGGAGGCGCGCAGACCGCCCACCGTGCTGTAGATGAGCACCACCACGGCGCCGATCAACACCCCCCAGCCCGGCTCCCATGCCAGCAATACCGCCGTCGCCTTGCTGCCCGCCTTTAACTGGGCGGCGGCATAGAGGGTAAGGAAAAAGACGGTAAGCACGCCGATGAGGCGGCGCAGCAGCGTATTCTCATCCCCATGCCAGTGGGCCAGCAGGCCGCCGTAGGAGTGAATGCGGGGGGAGCGCGAGGCGGCATGCAGGCGCCGCAGGGTAAGCAGCGAGACCATCAGGTCGCCGAGGATCCAGCCTGCCATCAGCCAGATGGAGGAGAGGCCGGTGGCGTAGGTCAGGCCGATCATGCCGATGAACATAAAGCCGCTGTTGTTGGTGGCCACCGCCGAGAGGCCTGCCAACCAGGCGGGAATCGCCTTGCCGGCGACCAGATAGTCTTCGGCGGTGTGCCGGCTCTGCACCACCGAGGCAATACCGATAAGCATAAACAGCAGCAGGGAGAGCAAAAAGCCGCTGGCGATCACCGGGGCGGCCTCACACGGTCTCCTTGTGCAGCAGGTGATCGATTAGCCCCGAGTCGCGCAGGTGTTGCAGACTCGGGTCGCCGCGCGCCTCCTCCAGATAGGTGCCGGAGAGCTCGACCGCGCGCATCAGCTCCTGCGCCGCCTGCTCCAGCTGCCCCAGGGTGCCGTTGGCACAGGCACGCTGATAGTGGGCGTAGGCGTAGTCGGGGTTGAAGGAGAGCGCCTTGTCGCAGAGATTGAGTGCCCACTCCGGCTCGCCCAGCTCCAGCACCACGTCGGCCTTGTAGGTGAGCGCCTCGATGTCGTCGGGGTTGAGTGCCAGGATCTGATCGTAGACCTCAATGCGCGCCTGCGGCGTTGCCTCCAGCCCGGCCCGCATCCACAGGGCGTGCAGGGTGTTGGTGCGCGAGATCTCCTCCTGCGCGCTGATGATCCGCTCGGTGCGATCCTTGAGCTTCTGCTCCAGCACATAGAGCCGTTTCTCGTAATCGGTGGTGATCTCCACCACCTTGCTCTCCACCACCTCGTTGAGGCGGTGGCGGATATCGCGCAGCGAGCTCCAGCCGACCAGGGCGAGAATGGAGGCGGCGGCGGCGATGACGTAGAAGATGTTGTTGACGGTGCTGGTAGTGTAGAGGATGGCGCGATCGGCCGACTGCAACTGGCTGCCGGCAAACTTCTCGGCGAACTCGGCACGCAACCCCTGCAGGTCGGTGCGCAGGCTCTTCAGCTCATCCAGCACATAGCGCTCGACAAAGGGGTTGTAGAGCGGCTTCTCCAGCTGCACCACCCTCGCCTCGGCACTCTGCACCTCGGCGGCCTGCAACTGCAACGGGCCAACGCCCAGTGCCAGCCACAGCAGGAGCAGCAAACTTGTCAGGCGGCGCATATGGCATCTCCGTAGTTGTGCGGTTCAATCAGACCGCCGTGCAGGCTTCTAATTGCCGCCTCGTAGTCGGCGGCATCAATGATGAACTGCATATCCACCTGTCGCATCGACTGGTGCATCGCGACGATACCAATCGCATCGTCGGCCAGGGCGCGTACCGCACGGGCCAACAGCCCCGGAACCTGCATGTCGCTGCCGATGGCCGAGACCAGTGCCACCTGGCGGTGGTCGGTCTCGGCGTCGGGATAGAGCTCCTTGATCGCGCGCAGCAGGCGCCTCACCGACTTCAGATTACAGCCCAGATAGTGGGTAATGGAGTTGGCGTTGAGATCCTTGGTGACCACCTGCACGCGGAAGCGGCGGAACAGGTCGAGCAGGCTCTTTTCATACTCATCGACCTTGCCCACCATCTCCTGATCAAAGAGCGCGATGGCATGCAGATTCTGGCGCCCGGCGATGATCTCCACGCAGGGGGTGTTGCTGAGATAGTCACTGGTAATGAGGGTGCCGCCGTGTGCCGGCTCGAAGGTGTTCTTGATGCGCAACGGGATGTCGCTCTGTCGCAACCCCTTGGCGGCACGCGGGTGGATCGCCTCCATCCCCAGGTTGGCCAGCTGGTCGGCCACATCGTAGTTGGTGCGGCCGATGGGGACGATCTGCGCCTCACCCACCACCGCCGGGTCGGCGCTGCTGAGGTGATACTCCTTGTGAATGATCGCCTCGCGGGCACGGGTCAACACCGCGATGCGGGAGAAGGTCATCTCGCTGTAACCGCGATCGAAGGCCGCCATCAACCCTTCACGACAGTGGGCATAACCGGTGACGATAGGCAGCTCGCGCGTCAGGTCGATGCCGGCGAAGGCCTCGTCAATGACCGCATCAAGCGGCTGCGCCTCACTGGCGTTCCAGCCGGAGAGATCAACGAAACGGGCATTGATCCCCTCGCGTTGCAGCAACTGGGTGGTATTCCAGGCACTGTGCGCCTCGCCAATGCTGGCGAGCATCTCGCGCACCGTCAGCAGATGGTCCTCCAGTTCAAAGTGACCGTGGCGACAGAGCGTCTGCAGATTATCGAGCACCCGCCCGGCGTCCTCCAGGCGCTGCCCGATAAAGTCATTGGCCGCGTTCAACAGCGGTGATTCACCGAACAGGGCGGCATTGGTGCCAACCATCTGCTCACGCAGCTTATCCATCGCCCGGCGCCACTCCTCACCCTCTTCGGCACCGGTGAACAGGGCATAAATCCCGGGATGGTTACTCTTTTTGTGCTCCAGCAGCTGGTTGGTGATACCGCTGTAGGCGGAGACGACAAAGATACGCTGGTAGAGCCCGCCCGGACGGTGGACGATGTTGTCACGCACTACCGCGAACTCGCTCATCGAGGTGCCGCCAATCTTCTCGACGGTGTGTTGCATCGGTTTTTCCATTCTTCTTTCCGTTGTTCTGCTCGGGCTCAACCGGCGCTGCGCAGCGCGGCCCATGCGGCCCCTTGGGGGTGAGGGGCGTAGGCGCCGTCTGCATCGTGATGCTCCCGTCCGGTGACCGGCGGGTTGAAGGCACAGATGAGGCGCATCTCGCTAAAGCCGCGCAGCAGGTGCTCATCGTGGTTATTCAGCAGGTAGAGGGTGCCGTCCTTAATGGGGTGCACCGCGCCGCTCTTCAGGTCCTCGATCTCCCCCTCGCCACCGACGCAGTAGACCGCCTCGATGTGGTGCTTGTACCAGATGTGGGTCTCGGTACCGGCGCGAATGAGGGTCTCGTGAAAGGAGAAGCCGGCCGCATCGTCGCCAAGGACGAAGCGGCGGCTCACCCAGTTGCCGTTCTCGGCATGCACCTCGCGCTCGCTGCCGATGATCTCCTCCAGGGTACGGACGATCATGCGGCGGTATCCCCGCGCATCACCGACTCTTTCTGTAACAGTATCTCGCCGATCACCCGATCGATAATGGCGAGCCCCTCGCGCAGCGTCTCCTCATCGATGATCAACGCCGGCAGAAACTTGACCACGTTGTCGTCGGCACCGGCCAGCTCGATCACCAGCTGGTTGTGGAAGGCGGCACGTGCCACCTCGCCAGGGAAGCCGGTACGCTTGAAATCGAGTCCCCACACCATGCCGCGACCGCGCAGCTCGATATCGAGACGATCGGCATACTTGGCCACGATCTTGCCCAGCTCCTCCTCCATGATCACCCCCTTGTAGCGGATGGAGTCGGCAAAGTCGTCGTTCTCCCAGTAGGTCAGCGCCTGGGCCGCGGCGACAAAGGCAAGATTGTTGCCGCGGAAGGTGCCGGTATGCTCACCCGGCTTCCACTGATCCAGCTCGGGGCGCATCAGCAACAGCGCCATCGGCAGGCCACCACCGATCGACTTGGAGACGGTCACCAGATCGGGCTTGATGCCGGACTCCTCGAAGCTGAAGAAGGTGCCGGTGCGCCCGTTACCCATCTGGATATCATCGATAATGAGCATGATGTCGAACTCGCGACACAGAGCCTCCAGCTGTTGCAGCCACTCACTGCTGGCGACGTTGATCCCGCCCTCGCCCTGCACCGTCTCGACGATGATCGCCGCCGGCAGGTCGATGCCGCTGGAGGAGTCCTCCAGAAACTTGCGCAGGTAGTCGATGGTGTTCACATCCGGGCCAAAGTAGCCGTCAAACGGCACCGAGTCGGCGTTGTTGCGCGCCCCGTAGGACTCGTCGCGATAGAAGTCGTTGCCGGTGACCGCCAGCGCCCCCATGGTCAGGCCGTGATAACCGTTGGTAAAGGCGATCACATTGGAGCGGCGCTTCACCATGCGCGCCAGCTTGAGCGCCGTCTCCACCGCATTGGTGCCGGTGGGGCCGGTGAACTGCACCTTGTATTCCAGGTTACGCGGCGCGAGGATGGTGTCGCGGAACTTCTGCAGGAACTGCTTCTTCGCCACCGTCGCCTTGTCCAGGCCGTGGACGATGCCATCGTGCTGCAGGTACTCGATCAGCGCGTTGCTGATGAGCGGGTTATTGTGGCCGTAATTGAGGGTGCCGGCACCGGCAAAGAAGTCGATGTAGCGCATCCCCTGCTCATCGTAAAGAAAGGCCCCCTTGGCCACGTCAAATACGGTCGGGAAAGCGCGCACATAGCCGCGTACTTCCGACTCCATCTCTTCAAAAATTCGCATATCAATATTCCTGTTAAATTAGGGTGTGTTAAGAACTAAGGGGGAGTCGCAGCAGGATCTCGCTCTCGTGTCCGCCCCCGGGGCCGAAGGCCTCGGCCTCTAGAAAGGTGGTCTCCTGCAATGGGCAGCCACGCTGTCGGGCCAGCCGCTCGAACAATGCGCGTGAGGCGCGGTTGCTGGGGTTCACCGTGCCCTCAATCGCCTGCAGGCCATGTGTCTCCATCCGTGCCAGCAGGTCATCCACCATCCGGCCGGCAATGCCACGGCCGCGCTGGTCTGAGGCCACTACCACCTGCCAGATAAAGAGCGTGTCAGGGCGCGAGGGGATGAGGTAGGCGGAGAGAAAACCGGCGAGCTGGCCCTGACTCTCAGCGACAACACAGCTGTCACGAAAATGGTCGCTGAGCAGGTAGTAGCTGTAGGTGGAGTTGAGATCCAGGGGGGGGCTGGCGGCGATAAGCTGGTGAATGGCGAAGCCGTCGCTGGCCTCGGGTTTGCGGGTGAGGATGTCACACGTGTCGGACTCCATTGCTCTCCTGTTTATATTACTTAGGGGCCTAAATATTAGCACAGTAAGCAAAACGGGGCAAACCTGGCGGATTGCGCCAAATCATGGCAACGTAGGCCGCATCATGGGGCAGACGCCCCCTAATCACCCCAAAAGTGTGGCGGCCGCAAGGGCAAATTCCGATGAAGAGACACGATCAGGTTCTGATCTCACTGCGCAGGATCATCCGCGCAATTGATTTGCACTCTAAACGCCTGGAGCGCGAATCCGGCCTCACCGGCCCACAGCTGCTGCTGCTTCGGCTTGTCGCCAACACGGGCCAACTGACGGCAGGGGTGATCGCCCGCGAGGTGAGCCTGAGCCAGGCCACCGTGACCGCGATCATCGACCGCCTGGAGCAGAAGGGGCTACTGCAACGGCTGCGCAACACTGAAGACAAACGCAAAGTGATGCTCTCCCTGACCTCGGCGGGCAAGGCGGCGCTGGAGCAGGCGCCACCGCTGCTGCAGGAGTCCTTCATCACACGTTTCGATCGGCTGGAAGAGTGGGAGCAGAGCCTCATCCTCTCCTCACTGCAACGCCTCGGCGAGATGATGAACGCCAACGACCTCGACGCCGCCCCACTCCTCGACAGCAGCGACGCCCAGCTCATCGCCAGGAAAGGGATGTAACTCCCACCACCCCGCCCAAACAGCCGTTACCCGCAGGCGCGGCTTGTGCTAAAGTAATCGCACCCATCCTCCCCGCCGCGGGGAACATCATGGTTCCGCAGGACGAACCCGTACCCTCCCCCCAGCAAACAACGCAGCAACGCACGACGTGTCGCGTGCCGCTGCACCACTACACACCGCAGGAGTTACCACCATGAGCAAAGAGCAGAAGAGCAATAAAGAGGAGAAGAAAAAACCCGCCATGACGGCGAAAGAGAAGAAGGCGGCCAAAAAGAGCAAAAAGGAGGCAAAGGGCTTTTTGGAATAAGCGGCGCGCGCGGCCTCCAGCCGCGCCGCATCCCGTCGGCGCTAGCTGCGCTTTGTTTTAATCACGGCCGCAGCGCGGCAAACTCCCTTGCGGCTACCGCTCCACCAGGCGGATCCCCTCCTTCTCGATGGTGATCACCCGCTGTTTGTAGAGATTGCCTATCGCCTTTTTGAATGCCGCCTTGCTCATGCCGAGCAGGTCGGTGATTAGCTGCGGATCGGACTTGTCATGCAGCGGGGCAAAACCGTTGTGCTTGCGCAGGTAGTTTTCGATCTTCTTGGCATTGTTATCCCGCGTCTCCTGCCCCCCATGCAGGATGAGGTCGATCTTGCCGTCTGGGCGGATATTCTTGATGAAGCCCCGCTTTGACTGGCCAAAGCTCAGCCGCTCGTAGAGGTCGCTTTTATAGAGCACCCCCCAGTGGCTGTGGTTGATGATCGCCTTGTACCCCAGGTCGGTACTGTTGGCGATAATCAAATCCACCGCCTGGCGCGGCCGGAAATGGTGCGGCCGCTCATCATCCAGGAATTTGTCGATCTTCGAGGAGGCAACGATGCGCCCGTCATGCTTATCAAGGTAGAGGTAGACCAGATAGGCGTGCCCCACCGCCATCGGCCGGTGCTGCTCGGCGAAGGGGACCAGCAGATCCTTGTCCAGCCCCCAGTCGAGAAAGGTGCCCACCTCGGTGCGATCCACCGCCTTGAGGTAGGCGAACTCACCGACACGGGCCTTCGGTTTCTGGGTGGTGGCCACCGGGCGATCCTCGGAGTCCAGATAGAGGAACACCTCGATGCGCTCACCCACGGCAAGCTGGGGCGGAACAAATTTACGCGGCAACAGCACCTCGCCCAGATTTTCGCCATCCAGGTAGACGCCAAAGCCGGTCTTGCTCACCACGGTCAGGCTATAGCTCTTGCCCAGCTCGATCATCTGTCCCCCCTCAATTAAATCCGTCTCGACACCCGGGCCAGTATAGCCACAGCTCCCAAGCTGTTGGCAACACCCGCGACACCTTATGGTCTATGCTTCTACACTCTGGCCCGCACGGGCGTAGCTACCCGCGTCAATCCACAACAGGAGACCCACCATGAAACAGCGCACTCTTCGCACACTCCCGGCCACCGCCCTGCTGGGCCTCCTCTGCTCCGCCCCGCTGCAGGCGGCAGAGACCACCATCGCCACCAGCCGGTTCACTCTGGATACCGCACTGAAGATCGCCCAGAGCGCCATCGACGCCTGCCGCAAGGAGGGGGTGCAGATCGCGGTAACGGTAGTGGATCGCGCCGGTCATCCCCAGGTGGTGCTGCGTGACGTGCTGGCGATGGATCTGACGCTGACCATCTCGCGGCAAAAGGCCTATACCGCGCTCTCCTTCAACATGCCCACCTCCGAGATAGGCAAGCGTTTTCGTGACCCCTACTCGGTAATGAAGATTGAGGGGTTGGTGGCCAGCGCCGGTGGCCTCCCCATTACGGCGGCAGGCGCGCTGCTGGGCGGGGTGGGTGTGAGTGGTGCCCCCTCCGGTGAAACCGACGAGAGGTGTGCCAGGGCGGGGGTTGAGGCGGTGAGTGCCGATCTGGAGATGGCGCTTTAACCGGCTGTTACCAAAAGGAATTTACTCAATTGCACGGACGGCATGTACACCCTGGCCGAACACAAAACCGGCCAGAGGCCGACATGCTCTATAAGGAGGGGTGTTCAGGCTGCCGCTGATGCCGCGCTAACGACCCTCAGCAGCAGCCGGCCACACGGAGCGGCCTATTTCTTGGCGCGGCCCTTACACTCGCCGGTGCGGGTATCAATCTCGATAAGGTCGCCGGTCTCGATAAAGGCGGCGACCTGCAGCTCGTGGCCGTTTTCCAGCTGTGCGGTTTTCATCACCTTGCCGGAGGTATCGCCGCGCGCGGCATTTTCGGTATAGGCCACGGTGCGCACGATGGTAGTCGGCAGTTCGACGCTGATCGCCTTGCCCTCGTAGAAGACCGCCTCACACTGTTCGGTCATGCCGTCGGTGATGAAGTTGAGGGTATCGCCCAGATTCTCCTTCTCGATATCGATCTGGTTGTACTCCTCGTCCATAAAGACATAGAGCGGATCGGCAAAGTAGGAGTAGGTCACCACCTTGCGCTCCAGCACGATCGGCTCCAGCTTGTCATCGGCCTTGAAGACCGGCTCCTGCGAGCTGCCGCTGATCAGGTTCTTGAGCTTCATCCGCACGATGGCGGAGCTGCGGCCTGACTTGCTGAATTCGGCCTTGAGGATGACCCAAGCCTGACCATCGAGACTTACCACCTGACCCGCACGAAACTCTTGTGCTGTTTTCATGAACAAATTTCCACTCTATTGAACGCCAAAGAAAAGTGCCGAACTATACCTGATTTCCGGCAAAGGCCACAAGATTGGATGCAAGGTCCCCCAGTCGCTGCAACTGCCCCTGCCACCGCCGCGCCTCCGCCTGCCACGTCGGCAACTGCGACAGCAGCCCCAGCCAGTCGTCCTTTCGGCAAGCGGCCGCGCCGTTCCAGCAGCGGTGGGCCTCTACGATGATGGCGGCGAGCGGCGGTGGCATTGCGGCGGTGTAGCGTGCCAGAAATGCCTCCAACTTCACCAGATGTGCCGCCTCCTGCTGTGGATAGATCTGCCAGAGCAGTGGTCGGGCCACCATCTGGCCGCGCACGAAGGAGTCCTCGCCGCGCACGAAGTTGAGGTCGCAGGCAGCCAGCAGGCGGTCGTACTGCCGCTGCGTCATAAAGGGGAGCGCCGTCACCGTCAGCCCACCCCGGCAACAACTGCCGCCGGGCGGCAGCGGCTCGCCCAGCCACGCATCGATCGCCGGTGAAATGCGACCCTGTGGCACCAGCAGATGGACGCCACCGGGTGCCTCGGAGAGGGCCCCCAGCAGCTCGCCGGCAGCACGGTTCTCATAGGCAAAGAGGCTGATCGCAAGGCGGGTGGCGGGCAGCGGCCCGGTAACCTCAAGCTCTTGTAACAGCCGGTGCAGCAACGTGGCGGGAGGGGGCTCGGCCTGCCGCGGGTGCAACGGCTCCGGCTCCCACAATAGGCCACCGGTGCCCTCGCTAAAGCCGGGAAAAAAGAAGAACTTGCGCAGGCCCAGGCGCGGCGATGGCGCCCGATGACAGCGCACCACCCACTCCTCCGCGCTCAGGTACTCCAGATTGATCCACAACGGTCGTGTTGCCTGCATCAGCGCCAGATAGGCGGCGGGCAACTCACAGGCGAACGCCTCGATCACCACCTCGCCGATATCGGTGGGGTCAAGGGGGGGCAGCGCCGCCGCCCAGTGGCGGATATGCACCCCCTCGCACTCCTGCCGTGCCCGCGTCGTGTCAACCGCCGGTTGCAGCGCCTGCAGAGACGCCAGCTCATCCAGCCATAGCGTCACCTCACGCCCATGCTGGCGATGCAGCTGCCGCGCCAGACGCCAACAGACGCCAATGTCGCCATAATTGTCCACCACCCGGCAGAAGAGATGCCAGGTGCGTGGCGCTGGTGACCCATCGGCTACCGCTGTCCCCATCTGTTTTTACGGCCGGGTGAAATAGAGCACCGAGCAGCCGCGTTCGGTCTCCACATAGTGGTGTTGCAGCCAGGGAAATTGTGCCAGCCAGCGCCGCACGATCTCCTGCTCATCGGCACGGGCTGCGTCATCGAGGAAGATGGTGCAGTTGTCGGCCAGGCGGTCGATAAGCAGCGGCAGGGCGGGGTAGCGTGAGTGTCTTTGAATAAAGCCGGGGGGGCCGTCGATCACCAGCATCTCGATGCCCTGCGCGGGGAGTTCGGCAATGTCATACCACTGATAGCTGGTGCCGTGAAGCAGATAGTCGCGTAGCGGCGCGTCGAGCACCTGCGCCTGGTCCAGGCCGTAACGCGCCAGCTGGGCACGGCTCTTTGCCGCGTAGTCGGCGCCGTTCTCCAGGCTGTAGAGGCGGCCTGCGCCGTTCAGCTCACAGCTGCGCGCCAGCATCAGGGTGGTGAGCCCGCTGCTGCACTCGACGATGGTGGCGGGGCGCTGCTCCAGGCAGTGCTCGACGATGAGCTTGAGAAAGTCGGGACTGGCCGACCAGTCGCGGGTATAGGGTATGCCCTGGCGCAGATTGAGGCGGTCGCGCAGGTAGTGGTAGGACTCGCACTGGTTGAACAGGCCGCGTGCCTCGCGCCGCACCGTCTGTTGCAGTTGCTCCTGCGTGAGCTGCAGCCGCCGCTCCAGCCGGAATGAGCGGTAGAGCAGCACCGCCAGCAGCAGAATGATGAGCAGCAGGGAGATCGTCATCGGCACCACGCCTTGGTCAGCTTTTATCAGGGGCGGCTATTGTAGCGTGGTGTCGCGCAATGTGCAGGGGGACGCCCCGCGGCACAGGCCAGTGGGGTGGCCGGAATGGTCTCAGGGATTCTCTGGATCGCAGCTGCCGAGGCGCAACCAGGCACCGCGCTCGCAGCGCAGCAGCTCATCCCCGCTGCAGATCAGGGCGCCATCCTCAAAGGCGACCGCGTTGAAGTGGCAGGTGGCGGCGATGAGGACCTCCTGATCGCTGCCGTCCTGCTCATCGGCGGCGCTCTCGTCGAGGATCGGGGAGTTGCGCCGCTCCGGGTCGGGCGCCCCCACCTGCGTTGCATGAATCCGCTCTGACATACTGCTCTCCCCCTGGTTAACGACATGGACATCCTCAGGCTATATGGCGTGCCGACACAACGCAAGGTGACTGTTCCGGTTTTACACCGGGGCGCGGGGCAGGGGTTGCCAGCAGCGCGCCAGAGACCCCGCGTCACCCCTCTCTTTTCTATTGACCACCAGCCCGCATGGATGAAAAATGTGCGCACTTTGCAGGTGAATACCCGATCCGGTTTTTGCACACGCTGCTGGAGATGCACTCAAGTTGTTGGAAATCAAAGACGTTTCACGCCGTTTTGACAGCTTCGTGGCCCTCGACCGGGTCAATCTGACGATTGCGGCGGGCGAGTTCTTCACCCTGCTGGGACCGTCGGGCTGCGGCAAGACCACGCTGCTGCGCATGATCGCCGGCTTCGATCAGCCCGATGATGGCGACATTCTGCTCGACGGCAGGAGCCTTATCGCCACGCCGCCGGAACAGCGCCCGCTCCACACCATCTTCCAGAACTACGCCCTCTTCCCGCACATGACGGTGGCGGAGAACATCGCCTTTCCGCTGCGCATGGCCGGTTGCGCCAGGGAGGAGATCGCCGGGCGCGTGGCGCGCGCGCTGGAGGATGTGCGCCTCCCCGACAAGGGGCGCCACTATCCCGATGCCCTCTCCGGCGGGCAGAAACAGCGCATCGCCATTGCCCGTGCCCTGGTCAACCGGCCGCGCCTGCTGCTGCTGGACGAGCCGCTCTCGGCTCTCGATGCCAAGCTGCGCGAGCAGATGCAGCTGGAGCTTATCACCCTGCAGAAGGAGGTGGGCATCACCTTCATCTACGTCACCCACGATCAGGGCGAGGCGCTGGCGCTGTCACACCGCATCGCGGTGATGAACGGCGGCCATATCGTCCAGGTCGATGAGCCGTCGCGCCTCTACGGCTTTCCCAACAGCCGCTTTGTGGCCGACTTCATCGGTCACTGCAACCTGCTGGGCGGGGTGGTAACAGCGGTGCAGACGGGAGATGCCACGGTGGAGCTCGATGGCCTGGGCACGGTACAGACCGTGATCCAGCCCGCTGCCGGGGTGGCCGTGGGCCGCCGCTGCACCCTCACCCTGCGCCCCGAAAAGACCCACATCTCCACCACCCTGACGCCGGGGGAGGAGGCGGCCCACTTTCGCGGCGTGGTGCACGACATGCTCTACCTGGGCGATGTCACGGTCTACAAGGTGGAGCTGGCCAACGGCATGATCGTCGAGGCGCTGCTCGCCAACTCCGCCCCCGGACGTGCCCGTTTTTTTGAGGTAGGCGATGCGGTGGAGGTGGCATGGCGCCTGGACGCCGGCCATCTGGTGATGGAGTGATGCGCCGCAAAACCTGGCGGCGGCAGCTGCTCACCCTGCCCCCCACGGGCTACCTGCTGCTCTTCTTTGCGGTGCCCTCGATCATCATGCTCTTTGCCTCCTTTCGCTACGCCGGCGAGTATGGCGGCCTGGCGCCGTGGTACTACTACGAGGCGGGAGAGTTCAGCCTCGACCTGACGCTGGAGAACTGGCAGCGGCTTTTCGAGAGCGAGATCTATCTGCTGCTCTTTCTCAAATCGATCGGCTACGCCCTGCTCACCTCGCTGCTCTGCATCCTGCTCGGCTACCCGCTGGCGCTGATGATTGCACGCCGCCCCAAGCGGCAGCGCGACCTGTTGCTGCTGCTGGTGATCCTCCCCTTCTGGAGCAACTTTCTGGTGCGCATCTACGCCTGGATGATCATCTTCAGCCCCGCCGGCGCGCTGACCCAGATGGTTAACGGCCTGCTTGGCCTCTTTGGCCTGGGGCCGGTGACCCTGATGTACAGCACCACCGCGGTGATCGTCACCCTGGTCTATGTCCACCTCCCCTTCATGGTGCTGCCGCTCTACGCCAATCTGGAGAAGCAGAGCCCGGCGCTGCTCGACGCGGCACAGGACCTCGGCGCCAACAGCTGGCGCCGTTTCTGGCATGTCACCTGGCCGCTCTCACTGCCGGGGATCTATGCCGGTTCCATTCTGGTCTTCATCCCGGTGCTGGGGATGTTCGCCATCCCCGACCTGCTCGGCGGCACCGATAGCATCATGATCGCCAACGTCATCAAGCAGCAGTTCGTCGAGTCGCGTGACTGGCCCTTTGGCAGCGTGCTATCGATGGTAATGACGGTAGCGGCGGTGCTGGTGGTGCTGCTCGGCGCCCGCCTCGCCCGGCAGGGGGTGGCCCGTGGCTAGCCCCTCTACCCGTGGGTCGCTGGCACTCACACTCAGCGCCTATGCGGTCTACGCCTTTCTCTATCTGCCGCTGCTCATCGTGGTGGCCTACTCCTTTAACGACTCCCGCCTCAATGCCGAGTGGGTCGGCTTTACCTTCGACTGGTATCACAAGCTGCTGCACAACCAGGAGATGCTGAAGGCGGCGGGCAACTCGCTCATCATCGCCACCGTCAGCGCCGCCATAGCCACCGTGCTCGGCACCCTGGCCGGCATGGCGCTGCACCAGTTCCGCCTGCGGCTGCTGCCGGGGCTGGTGCTGGCGCCCATCGCCATGCCCGATATTTTGATGGGGGTGAGCCTGCTGCTCTTTTTCATGCTCCTCAACATGAGCCTGGGGCTGCTCTCCATTATTCTCGCGCACATCACCTTTTGTATCGGCTTCGTCGCCCTCTCGGTACAGGCACGCATCTCGGGGATCGACAAGAGCCTGACCGAGGCGGCCCGCGACCTGGGGGCGACGCCGTGGGTCTGCTTTCGCCGCATCACCCTGCCGCTGCTGGCGCCGGGGATCCTGGCCGGGGCGCTGATGGCCTTTACCCTCTCCATCGACGACTTTGTCATCACCTTCTTTGTCGCCGGGGTCGGCAGCTCCACCCTGCCGCTGCAGATCTACTCGATGGTGAAGATCGCGGTAACCCCCGAGGTGAATGCCATCTCCACCCTGTTGATGGTGTTGACGCTGGCATTGATTATGCTGGTATCGAGGTTATCCCCCGCTGCGCTGCGGGGTAGTTAAGGCAGGCTGTTTCACTAACCAAAATGTTTTTTACCCGAGGACTGGTTTCATGAAAAAACTCCTGGCATCACTGGTATTGATGGGCACGACGCAACTGGCCGCGGCGCAGGGCACCTCGCTCTACCTCTTTAACTGGAACGACTACATCGCGGAGGAGGCGGTCGCGGCCTTCGAGCAGTCGTGCCACTGTCAGCTGGTGCAGGACTACTACTCCAGCACCGAGGAGATGATGGCCAAGCTGCAGGCCGGCGCCAGTGGTTACGATGTGGTGGTGCCCAGCCAGAACGCGGTGCAGGCGCTGGTCAAGCAGGGGGCGCTCGCCCCGCTCGACAAGGGGGCACTGCCCAACCTCAAGAACATCGACCCCGCCTTCCTGGATCGCGGCTACGACCCCGGCAACGGCTACTCCGTCCCCTACGCCTTCACCACCACCCTCATCGGTTACAACGAGAGCGAGCTTGGCAAACTCGGGATCGACGCCGCCGACTGGTCGGTGATCTTCGACCCCATGGTACTGGAGAAGATCAAGGGCAAGGTGACGGTGATGGATGATGCGCAGGAGCTGTTCGGCGCCGCCCTCAAGTACCTCGGCTACTCGGTCAATGACCACGACGAGAAGCACCTGCGCGAGGCGCAACAGGTGATCCGCACCGCCAAGCCCTACTGGGCCGCCTTCAACTCCTCCAGCTACATCAAGGAGCTGACCGTCGGCAACATCTGGGTGGCCCACGGCTACTCCAGCGACATGGTGCAGGCGCAGGCCGATGCCGCGGCCGCCGGGCGCCACTTCACCATCAACTTCGCCCTGCCCCGGCAAGGCGCGGTGCTGGCGCTGGACAATCTGGTCATTCCCAAGTCGGCCAAGAACAAGGCGCTGGCCCACCAGTTCCTTAACTTCATGATGGACGGCAAACACGCCGCCGGGGTCACCAACGAGGTGGGCGCCGGCAACCCCAATGCCGCCGCCACCGCCTTCATTAGCGAGGAGATCAAGGCGCAGACCGCGATCTTCCCCGACCCGGCCACCCTCGCCCTGCTCGAACCGCTGGAGGAGAGCTCGCCCAAGGTGCGCCGCCTGCTCAACAAACTGTGGACCGAGATCAAGATCCGGTAACGCTCCAGGCCAACTCCCAGGCAGCTCCGATCCGGTTGCGCGACCGGGCAGGCAAAGAGCATTGATAAACGCGGCGGCGGCAAAAAGCCGCCCCGTTTGTTCGCTCGCCCCGCCACGATCCACCCACTCCGGCAAGCTGCTAAACTAAATCCCTGTCGCCACGCCCTGGCAATACGCCACACCGGCCATCCTCGGGGAAAAATCGCATGAAAGAGCATCCAGTAACTGTCGTTGCCCCACACCCGGAGTTGATCAACCTGCCACCGCTGGCGATGGATCAGGAGGCGATCGCCAAGGGGTTTCGACACTACTTTAATCACACCCTCGGTCGCGACGAGACCCACTGCACCAACCACTACCTGTATGAGGCGCTGGCCTATACGGTGCGCGACCGCCTGATGGAACGCTGGAAAAACACGCGCCTCAGCTACGAGCACAGCGACGCCCGTCGCACCTGCTACCTCTCCCTGGAGTTTCTGATGGGGCGCGCCCTGGGCAATGCCATGCTCAATCTCGGCATTGACGATGTGGTGCACCGGATGCTGTTTGATTTCGGCATCAGGCTTGAGGACATGGCGGCGAGCGAGCAGGATGCCGGCCTGGGCAATGGAGGACTGGGGCGCCTGGCCGCCTGTTTTCTCGACAGCTGCGCCACCCTGCAGCTGCCTGTGATCGGTTACGGGCTGCGCTACGACTACGGCATGTTCCGCCAGAAGATTGAAAACGGCTTTCAGGTGGAGGAGCCGGATCACTGGCTGCGCGACGGCAATCCGTGGGAGCTGGAGCGCCCCGAGTTCCGCCAGCGGGTGCAATTTGGCGGTTACACCGAACACTTTCGCGACCCCGCCGGGAGGCACCACGCCCGCTGGGTCGGCAGCCACGATGTGCTGGCGGTGCCCTACGATATCCCCGTACCCGGTTACCGCAACGACACGGTCAACAGCCTGCGGCTGTGGAAGGCGACCGCCACCGACGAGTTCGACCTGGAGGAGTTTAACGCCGGCGACTATGCGGAGGCGGTGGCGGCAAAGAACAATGCCGAGCACATCACCATGGTGCTCTACCCCAACGATGCCAGTGAAAACGGCAAGGAGCTGCGGCTGCGCCAGCAGTACTTCCTCGCCTCGGCCAGCCTGCAGGATGTGCTGCGCCGCTGGAACCGCCTAAAGGGTAACGACCTGACCACCTTTGCCGACAAGAACTGTTTTCAGCTGAATGACACCCACCCCAGCATCGCGGTGGCCGAGCTGATGCGGCTGTTGATCGACGACCACCGTCTGGGCTGGAACGAGGCGTGGCAGATCGTCAGCCACACCATGGCCTACACCAACCACACCCTGTTGCCCGAGGCGCTGGAGAAGTGGCCGGTGCGGCTGTTCGAGCGCCTGCTGCCCCGGCCGCTGGAGATTATTTACGAAATCAATGCCCGCTTCCTGTCACAGGTGGCGCAGCACTGGCCCGGTGATACCGGGCGGCTGCGCCGCATGTCGATTATCGAGGAGGGGGCGACGCCGATGGTACGCATGGCCTATCTGGCCATCGTCGGCAGCTACTCGGTTAACGGCGTCGCCGAGCTGCACTCCCGTCTGCTGGTCGAGGGGCTGTTCAAGGATTTTTATGAGCTGTGGCCGCACAAGTTCAACAACAAGACCAATGGCGTGACCCAGCGGCGCTGGCTGGCGCTGTGCAACCCTGCGCAGGGCGCGCTGATGAGCAGCAGGATTGGAGAGGGCTGGATCACCGACCTGGCGCAGCTGCAACAGCTGCTCCCCTATGCGGACGACCCCGTCTTTCAGCAACAGTGGCGCGAGGTGAAACGCGCCAACAAGGAGCGGCTGGCGGCAATGGTGGAAAAGAGCACCGGAGTTAAATTCGACACCGATGCGCTGTTCGATGTGCAGGTCAAACGCATCCATGAGTACAAACGCCAGCTGCTCAATGTGCTGCATGTGATCCACCTCTACAACCGCATCAAGCACACTGAGGCGCCACCAGCGGGCAAGCGCTGCGTATTGATCGGCGGCAAGGCGGCGCCCGGTTATGCCATGGCCAAACTTATTATCAAACTGGTAAACAACGTGGCGCAGGTGGTGAACAGCGACCCGCAGGTGGGCGAGCGGCTGAAGCTGGTATTTTTGCCCGACTACCGGGTCTCGGCGATGGAGCTCATCGCCCCGGCGGCCGACCTGTCGGAGCAGATCTCCACCGCCGGCAAGGAGGCCTCTGGCACCGGCAACATGAAGTTCATGATGAACGGCTCGGTGACCCTCGGCACCCTCGATGGGGCGAATATCGAGATCCTGGAGGAGGTTGGCGCGGAAAACTTTTTCCTCTTCGGCCTGGACGCGCAGCAGGTGAGCGAAGCGCGCCAGCACTACCGCCCACACGAGATCATCGCCGCCGACGAGGGACTGCGCGCGGTGATGCAGCTGCTGGAGTGCGGCCATTTCAACCAGTTCGAGCCGGGGCTGTTCGACCCCATTATTCACGCCATCACCAGTACGGATGACCCCTGGCTGACGGCAGCCGATTTTCGCGGTTTTGTCGAGGCGCAGCAGCAGGTGGAAGAGGCCTATGCCGATACGGCACGCTGGACGCGAATGAGCATTATGAATGCGGCCTGCAGTGGTAAATTCTCCACGGATCGCACCATGCACAACTACAACGACGAGATCTGGAAACTGAGCGCAATTGCGCCTGCGCCGAGCCAATGACAGGAAACAACATGAGCAACTTCGAAGAACGAGTGAAAGGCGCAAAGGCCCTGTTTGAAAAGGGCGAGAGCGAGGCGGCAAGACTTGACCTGTTGAAACTGCTGCAGGAGCAGCCACACCACCCGACCGTACTGCTGATGCTGGGCGGCGCCTATTTTCACGAGCAGAAATACGCCGAGGCGCAGCTGGTCTACGAGCGGCTGCTGCGCATTGAGCCGGGGTCAGGGCTGCTCTCCATCGCCCTCTTTAACACCCTGTGGCAACAGGGCAAACAGGCAGAGGCGGCGGCGGAGATCCACCGCTTTATCACCACGGCCGATCCGGTGACGGAGCGCGAGACCCTCAAGCAATATGCATCGCTCAGTCAGGCCATCGCTGCGGGTGCCACCGATCTCGATGCCTAAGCGACCCCCGTCGTCCTTGGTTGAAAACGACACCCCTCCGGGTTAGGGATGAGGGGGTAATATCGAGCAGAAAAGTCTGTTTCAGATTATCTCCGACACCTAATACCGGGCAATTGATATCGTTCCAACGCTCCCGTGGAGTGAGCAGAATCCCGCGCTAACACGTTATAATCGCCTCGAATCCACCCTGCCGTTAAGGAACACCATGTCTCGACTGAACACCCCCCTGAGCGACGCCGAACTCGATCGGCTCGATACCTTTCTGCTGGAGCGCATCCCCGACGAGGAGCCGCCAGGCAAGGTGGATGAGGGGATCCTCGACATCTCCGCGCTCGACGGCTTTCTCACCGCCATTATCAGCGGCCCGCGGGTGATCCCCCCCGCCGAGTGGTTGCCGGTAGTGTGGGGCGGCTTTGAGCCACGCTGGCAGAGCCCCGCCGAGGCGGAGGCGATGGTCTCCCTGCTGCTGCGTCACATGAGCGGCATTGTCGACACCCTGCAACAGCGCCCGGAAAAGTATGAGCCGATCATCCTGGAGCGCGAAGAGGAGGCGGGGAGAGTAACCGTGGTCGATGAGTGGTGCGCCGGCTATATGAAGGGGCTCGCGCTGGCGGCACGCCAGTGGCGCGACGGTGGCGAGAGGGTGATGGAGCTGATGGTGCCGATCACCCTCTTCAGCAGCGAGGAAGGGCGCAAGCAGCTCACGTTGCTGGCGCCGGAGGAGGTGGAGGTACTGAAGCGCGCCATCCCGGCGGCGGTGCAGAAGATCCACGCCTTCTGGCAGGGGCAGCGCCGCGCTACTGCCGCGCTCCCCTCCTTCATGCACGATACACCACCGCCCGGACGCAACGACCCCTGCCCCTGCGGCAGCGGCAAGAAGTTCAAAAAGTGTTGTCTGCACTAAAGCGAGTAACAACCATGCCATACAACGTAGTAGATGCGCGCATCAGCCCCATCGGCCACCTGGAGGTGCTCTCGCGCCTGGAGGTAAACAAGCTGCTCGATACCACCCAGGGGGGGCTCTACACCCTGTTTCGCAACTGCGCGCTGGCGGTGCTCAACAGCGGCAGCACGCTGGACGATGGCAAGGAGCTGCTGGAGCGCTATGCATCGTTCGAGATCCGCGTGGTGCAGCAGGAGCGCGGCATCAAGCTGGAGCTGAAAGGGGCACCGGCCCACGCCTTCGTCGACGGCATGATGATTCGCGGCATCAACGAGCAGCTCTTCGCGGTGCTGCGCGATGTCATTTACGTCAGCGATGAGATCAACACCAACTCCAGTTTCGATCTGACGACCTCGGACGGCATCACCAACGCCGTGTTCCACATCCTGCGCAACGCCGGCATCCTGCAGGCGCGCAACGAGCCCAACCTGGTGGTCTGCTGGGGCGGCCACTCCATCTCGCGCGAGGAGTATGACTACACCAAGGAGGTGGGTTACCAGATGGGGCTGCGCGGACTCGACATCTGCACCGGCTGCGGCCCGGGGGCGATGAAGGGGCCGATGAAGGGGGCGACCATCGGTCACGCCAAGCAGCGCATCAGCGACGGCAAGTATCTGGGGGTGACCGAGCCGGGGATCATCGCCGCCGAATCGCCCAACCCCATCGTCAACGAGCTGGTGATCCTCCCCGATATCGAGAAGCGGCTGGAGGCCTTTGTGCGCACCGGCCACGGCTTTGTGGTCTTTCCCGGCGGCGCCGGCACCGCCGAGGAGATCCTCTACCTGCTGGGGGTGTTGTTGCACCCGCAGAACCGCGATATGCCCTTCCCGCTGGTCTTTACCGGCCCGGCCCACACCGCGGCCTACTTCGAGCAGATCGACCAGTTCATCGGCGAGACCATGGGGGCGGAGGCGCAGCGGCGCTACACCATCATCGTCAACGATCCGCAACGGGTGGCGACGGTGATGCGCCAGGGGATCAACCAGGTGCGCGCCTGGCGCAAGGAGCACGGCGACGCCTACTACTTCAACTGGAAGCTGAAGATCGACGAGGAGTTTCAGCGTCCCTTCATCCCGACCCACGACAACATGGCCAACCTGCAACTGCACAAAGAGCAGCCGGTACACCTGCTGGCCGCCAACCTGCGCCGCGCCTTCTCCGGGGTGGTGGCCGGCAACGTCAAGGATGAGGGGATCCGCGCCATCGAACGGCACGGCCACTTCGAGCTTAACGGCGACGCCACGCTAATGGATACCATGGACGCACTGCTCGCCGCCTTCGTCGAACAGCACCGCATGAAGCTGCCGGGCAAGGCCTATGTGCCGTGCTATCGCATTAACAAAATCAACGCCTGAGTATAACGAAGCCCGCCACGCATCACTGGCGTGACAGCCGCTGATACTGCCGGTAGAGCAGGAGGGCGCCCCAGCACATCGCCAGCAGCATGGTCAGCTCACCGGCAAGGTCAACCAGCGCGGCGAGGCGGTGATCCTGCTCCAGCATCTTCATCTGTCCCAGCAGGTTGTACCAGTCGTGCATCCACGGACGCTCCTCGCCGGTGCCGCCACCCAGCAACACCAGCTGGCGGTCGCGGGCATCGTTAATATAGGGGGCGATATCCATCATGCTCTGCCCCGTCCACCACAGGCCGATGGAGGCGGCAAAGGGGTCGTGTTGCCGCCACAGGAAGGCGCCCGTCACGAGCAGCGGCACCACTACCTGCAGCAGGCTGCCGCCAAGGATGGTCATAAATTCCCCGAGCGGGATAAAGAGCACATGGCCCGCCTCGTGAAACACCAGATTGACAAGATGCATGAAGGAGGCGCCGATCTCGTTACTCGCCACCTCCATCCAGATAAAGCTCCAGCCCCAGACGACGAAGAGGAGAAAGGTGGCGAGGCGCGACCAGAAGTGCAGCGGCACCACCCGCTCCCCGATGTAAAAGAGGGGTGCCGTAAGTTGTGCGTAGAGGGCGCCCGGATTTGGCCTGTCGCTCGCCTCCCCCTTCGCCGCCTCTGGCGGCCTGAAGCGACGGCGCATCCACTTGGAGAAGACCAGGCCACAACCGGGGCAGATGTCACGCTCCTGCTGTTCGGAAGGGCGGCGCTGATAGCCACACTTGGGACAGCGGCTATACATCGTCTGCCCCCTCGGGCAGAGGGGCGACGGCAACCACCTCCCCCCAAAGTCGGCCGATCAACGCCTGCTGAACCGTCTCCTCGCCGCTGCTGAAAAACCGTACCGTGCCGGGGGTAGCACTGCCGTTGAGCAGGCCGTCCGCCTCCAGACGACTCTTCAGATGGCGGGCGATGGCGCCACCGGTATTGATTACCGTCACCGAGGGGCCGAGCAGCTGTTCGATCAGCGGCTGCAAAAAGGGGTAGTGGGTGCAGCCGAGCACCAGGGTGTCGGCCTCACGCGCCACGATCGGCGCCAGATAGCCCCGCAGCAGACGCGCCGTCTCCGGGGTGTGCAGGGCGTGGCGCTCCACCTGTTCCACCAGGCCGGGACAGGGCTGGATCACCACCTCCACCTCGTGGGCGAAGCGCGCCACCAGCTCGCGCATGCGGTTGCTGCGCACCATCCCCTCGGTGGCCAGAATTCCCACCACGCGCCGCTTGCTGCTCAGCACCGCCGGTTTCACCCCCGGCTCCATGCCGATCACCGGCAGCGCGAAGCGCTCGCGCAGCGACTCCACTGCCGCCGCGGTGGCGGTGTTGCAGGCCACCACCAGCGCCTTCGCCCCCATCGCGCTCAACGACTCGGCAATGCGCGTGACCCGCTGCCGCACGAAGGCGGGGCTCTTGTCACCGTAGGGGAGGTGGGCGCTGTCGGCCACATAGAGCAGCGACTCGGCAGGCAGCAACTGGCGGATCTCGCGCAGCACCGAAAGCCCGCCGATGCCGGAGTCCATCACGCCGATCGGCGCATCACTGTGCAGGGGTATGTCATCGACCATAGGGCGTCCAGTATTGCCGCAAGCGCCCGCCGGTTCAATGGGCCTCAACAGGCCTTTAATAGGCTGTTGTAACAGGCTGCTGAAATTCGCTCAGGCGAATGCGAGAGAAGGCAAAATCGGGCGAAAAAGCACAGTTTACATCGAGTAAATGAGCATTTTGAGTCCGCTTTTAACGCCCTATCGTATCGCATGAGTAGAACTTCAACCGCCTGTTAACCGTAGGTGCCATCGACGCGCGGCTTAACCAGCATCGGCACATAGATGAAGGCAAAGGGGAGAAAGGCGGCAATCCAGAGCAGTTGCGAGGCAAGGATGAGATCGACGTAGGCCGCCGGGAAGATCATCGGCAGCACCACCCGCACCACGGCCCCGGCACAGAGCAGGGCGAAGATCGGGATCAGCGCCTTCGGTGGGGCAAAGACGTTGCGCCCGGTGTGGCCCAGCGAGACCCGCGCCATCATGCCGAGGGTGAGCATGCCGATACCGCCGTAGCCCAGGGCATGTACCCCGTAGAGCGGCGAGCTGACCCCCAGCGCCCCCAGCGCGGTGAGCAGGAAACCGGTCACCAGCCAGGCATAGGCGAGGAACAGCACCCACAGCAGCGGCTTGGCCCAGATGCCGTGGGTATACCAGCCCCACAGCCGCACGCTGTGAATGGCGAAGAGGGCGAGGGCGGTGAGTGCCAACGGCAACCTTGCCTCGACAAAAACGGCGAAAAGCCAGAGCAGCAACATCAGTACCAGCGAGCTGTAATCAATCCACTTGAAGTTCCGGATGGTGACCGGATAGCCCACCCCCTTCTCGATAAAGAAGGGGATAACGCGACGCCCCATCAGCAGGATCAGCGAGACGATAATGTAGAGCCCGGTGTAGAGCCCCCACTGCACCCCGTTCGCCAGCACCCCGAACAGCCCGAGGTAGAAGAAGAGCTGCCCCAACAGCAGCAGCAGCACCTTGGCGGCGATGCCCAGGTGCTGCCACTGGCGCACCCGGTAGATCGGTTTGAACACCTCCCAGCAGAGCCAGCTGGTAAAGAGCAGATCCAGCAGCGCCATCGCGCCGAGTGCGCCGGAGAGTGGAACAAAGGGCATCGCCCGCGCCGCCAGCCAGAGCAGCGCCAGCAGCAGCAGCGGCTTGCCGTGCAGCGTCATCACCCCGGTCCAGTTGCGCACCGCGGTGAGCAGAAAACCGGCGATCACCGCCAGCCCGTAGCCGTAGATCATCTCGTGGGCGTGCCAGCTGATGGCCGGCAGCGTCGCCGCCGGCAGCGGGGCACCGGAGCGATAGAGCCAGGCCCAGAGTGCCACCGCGATGATGGAGAAGAGCGAACCCAGCAGAAAGAAAGGGCGAAAGCCCAGATGGTCCAGGGCGTGGCGATAGTGTTGGGGCTGTTCAATCTGCATCATGGTGGGGCGAGTCTCCAGTCTTTGCGCGCATTCTACCGCAATATCGGTTGCCCGGTAGCGCGCGTGGCCCGTATAGATGGGGACGCCGGGGCGACCTGACAACCCCTCGCAGCCGTCCCCTTTATCGTATCAATTGTCCCCTTGGGCAGCGAAGGCCAAGGGGAGCGCTACAAACAGACAACAAAGTGACGTAATTATTCCCTAGGGTGCCACTGTTTCGTAGGAGCGGCTCTGCCGCGATAGAGGTTGAGGGAGCCACCGGCCTATCGCGCCATAGGCGCTCCTACGGATGGCAGGGGATCCGCCATGGTTGGTTAGGCGCGGGCGGCATCGCGCAGGAGCGGCTTCAGCCGCGATAGTGCGTAGGAGCGGCTCTGCCGCGATAGAGGGCCAATAGTGCCACCCACCCATCGCGCCATAGGCGCTCCTACGGTTTTTACCGTTGCCCCAATGTGAAGGTGTGATAACTATGTCAGGGGGTGAGTTACAGTTGTTGCGCCGAAAACACTACGATCAAGACACAACCCCACCTTGATGCTCCCCGGCCTCTGTCATGGCAACGGGCTCCAGCTGATAGTCAATGGCGATAAGTCTCACGCCGTTGGTGCCCGATTCAAGCAGACGCCGCGCCTCGGTTGCCTTGAAGAGCTGGCAGGTGTAACCCAGCTCGACAGGAAACCGCTCGCTGATATCATGAATGACATTCTCACCCCAGGGCACATCAACGGTGATGCGGCACCAGAGCTGCCCATCTCGGTTCACTTCAACCTCATAACGGCTCATTGTTTTGTTCCCTCGCCACTATCAACGGACGGTGTATGCAAGCGTCGCGACCACGCCTCAACCTCACCGGTATCCAGACGGCGCTGCGCCAGTTCGCGCCATGAGGTTGGCAGCACCGCCAGTGTGGCAATTTCCGCCAGGGCATGATCATTGAGTGGCTCAATATAAAGATAATGCAGCAGCTGCGCCAAAGACCAATTCGGGTGGGGCCGCTCGAGCAGGGACAAGGTGTCGCCGGTTGCCACTTTGCCTGTTTCCAGCACCCGATAATACCAGCCGGTACGGCCGCTCTCCTGAACGCATCGCGCCATCTGCGCGGCACCAAAGCGCAGGTTGAGTTTCCAGCATGGCTGGCGTGCCTGGCTAACCTGAATAACGGCCTTCCCGAAACGGTAAATATCCCCGACACAGACATTCCGTTCGGTCATCCCCAAGGAAGTAAGGTTCTCGCCAAAGCCACCGATGTGAAAGCGTTCCGCGGGGATCTGCGGAAATTCCTGGCGCCACAAGGGATAGTGATCGGCAGGATAGTGGTGGATTGCCTTATCGATACCGCCATGATGACGACGATCCCCCTGCTGATCTTCAACAAAGCCGGTAATACCCAGCTCCAGCGACCCGGTAACACGGTGTTTATCAATGGCGCTGGGCTCGCCATTGGGGCCAAAGGCCCTGGAGCGTCCCACCAGCAGCTGATTGATAGTGATAGGGGGCAACAAATTCACAATCCTCTCTGCGAAATAGCCGCAATAAATGATGACTGCATATTATCATGGTCGAAACACGATGATAGTAAAGATGTGCGGGCACTATCAGAGACGGCTCAGTTTGATGACATGAGTGCATGCATCTACATGCGGGGGCAGTTCTCGCATTGAGCACGCAACATTAGAATTGACACCGTTTGTTCGGATCAGAGGGAAGCGGATGCTACAAGGCGAGAACTGACCCCGCCTTTTTTTGCTTAACGCCTTTTTTTGCTTAATGTTATAGCCAAGAAATAAGCCTGCTAAAAATAATGGAAGTACCAATATTAAATAAATATAAATCGTTTTTTCAGGCTCTGGCGCAAACCCAATGCCCATCGCCATTAATCCAATTGGAATGGAAGATAGGAAGAAAATTGTTAGGCTCAGAAAAATTGCAGTGAAATTCATTTGTAGCTCTAACGACAAAGCTGTGCGGCGCAAACGAAGCGCAGCGTAGATTGCGTCCGAACGAGCGCCTTGTTAGGGCGAGATCCCAAACTCTGTGCAAATACGATTGTATTCAGCTTCATATACACTGTCAGTAACCCCATGTTTTACGCGAACCAATTTAACTGCTTCGCTTAATTGCCCATCAGTATTTTCAAAAAGTTTCTGGTCGTTTTGTAGCTCTTTCAACATTTCATCCCTGCCACTTCGAGTCACAAAATTTTCTGCCTTTTCTCTGAAATAGTTATGAGCTAAACAATTTCTTCTTTTTAAAGCTTGAGCCAAATGTGATTCCAAGTTATGAGGCAATGCTGCTTCAGAGCGCAGATGCTTTATTAATGCTCCAAGCGTTTTCTCAAATCGACCTGCCATAAACTCATCAATATCTTGACGAGTGTATTCGTCCTTATCTGGCAATCGTAGAATCACGAGCGCATTAGCTATTCCGTGCTCAAGAATTTGAGCTAGGTACATTGCTAGACCATAGTGCGCATATACATCTCGTGTTTGTTCTTCGCCGTAGTCCATTTCTATTTGCGCCCTAACGCCTAGCTAAGCCGACCGCCGTAGTGGTGCATTCTTTTGTGCTACACAGCACAGGGGAAAAGGGGTCAGGTCTTGACATTGCGGTTTTGCTGAATCAAGGTTAGCCGCCTTATTTTCAGTCGCGCCATAAACAGGTGATTGCCATCGTGCCATCGCATCGCGTGGAACCACGCCTGCGAGACAGCTGTTCGCGGCAACGGGGTCAGGTCTCGTATTGTAGCAGCCCATCCGAAGCTCCTCTTAGACTGCGTATTATGATGCAAGACCTGAGCTCGCTTCTCCTTGGGGAAAGCATCACGCACCCTGTGTTTGGCGGGTTGGTGTTGGCTATGTTGCGGGGGTGGTTTCACATTCCCTTGAAGCGACACGATGACCCTCCTTGCTTTTTGTATTATGCTTTTTCAGATACTGCCTTATCTATCCGGAATTTCCAAGCGTATTTTGGGGCCCTGTGATCAGCGTAAGTCGCCATTTCAAGTCACCCACGATTCATTTGTTTCTGTTGGCATCGCGTCGCGGTGGAGGCCGCACAACGATAATCCTCACCATATTACGGGGTGCGGGATGTGCCGCCCTGGCCCCTCACTCATTATTGGAGAACACACAGGTGGTTGACAGCGCATCGCGGCGGAGCCGCTCCTACCAACCAATGGCCACCCAACCGGCCCGGTTTTGCATCACGGTTTTCATTACCCTGCGCTACCCCCTTGGATGAAGGGCAGGCGCCGCCGCGATGGTGTAGAATCAGCGCCCCATCTGATTTGAGGAGCTTCCATTGGAACAGTATCGTGGAACCACCATTATTGCCGTGCGCCGTGACGGTCAGGTTGTGATTGGCGGTGACGGCCAGGTCTCGCTGGGCAATACCATTATGAAGGGCAATGCGCGCAAGGTGCGCCGTCTCTATCACGAGCGGGTGGTTGCCGGTTTTGCCGGCGGTACGGCCGATGCCTTTACCCTGTTCGAGCGCTTCGAGGCGAAGCTGGAGAAGCACCAGGGCCACCTTACCCGCGCCGCGGTGGAGATGGCGAAGGATTGGCGCACCGATCGGGTGTTGCGCCGTCTGGAGGCGTTGCTGCTGGTGGCGGACGCCAGCGCGACCCTGATGATCAGCGGCAACGGCGATGTGATCGAGCCGGAGAATAATCTGATTGCCATCGGTTCGGGCGGCTCCTTTGCCCAGGCGGCGGCGACGGCGCTCTATGAGAATACCGAACTGGGCGCGCGCGCGATTGTCGAAAAGAGTCTGAACATTGCCGCCTCTATCTGTATCTACACCAACACCAATCTGACCATTGAAGCGTTGGGCGAAACGAGCGAGAACTAAGTCACCATGTCGAGCATGACCCCCAAAGAGATCGTCCAGGAGCTGGACAAGCACATCATCGGCCAGGCCAACGCCAAGCGGGCGGTGGCCATCGCCCTGCGCAACCGCTGGCGTCGTAGCCAGGTGGATGCGGCGCTGCGCCACGAGATCACGCCGAAGAATATTCTGATGATCGGCCCCACCGGGGTGGGCAAGACCGAGATCGCCCGCCGTCTGGCGAAGCTGGCCAACGCCCCCTTTATCAAGGTGGAGGCGACCAAGTTCACCGAGGTGGGGTATGTGGGGCGCGATGTGGAGTCGATCATCCGCGATCTGATGGATATCGCCATCAAGCTGGTGCGCGAGGAGGAGACCAAGAAGGTGCGCCACCGTGCCTTTGAGGCGGCGGAGGAGCGCATCCTCGATATCCTGCTGCCGCCGGCGCGCTCGGGCGGCTTTGGCGAGGAGGAGCCACGGCGCAGCGAGGAGGCGTCGGGCACCCGGCAGAAGTTTCGCAAGAAGCTGCGCGAGGGGGATCTGGATGACAAGGAGATCGAGATCGAGGTGAGCGCCTCCCCCATCGGGGTGGAGATCATGGCGCCGCCGGGGATGGAGGAGATGACCTCGCAGCTACAGGGGTTGTTCCAGAATATGGGCAGCCAGAAAAAGAAGCGCAGCAAGGTGCGCATCCGCGAGGCGATGAAGCAGCTCACCGAGGAGGAGGCGGCGCGGCTGGTGAATGAGGAGGAGATCAAGTCACGCGCCCTTAACGCGGTGGAGCAGAACGGCATTGTCTTTCTCGATGAGATGGACAAGATCACCAGCCGCTCCGAGGGCAAGGGGCCGGAGGTCTCGCGCGAGGGGGTGCAGCGCGACCTGCTGCCGCTGGTGGAGGGGAGCACGGTTTCGACCAAGTACGGCATGGTGAAGACCGATCACATCCTGTTTATCGCCTCCGGCGCCTTTCACCTCTCCAAACCCTCGGACCTCATCCCGGAGCTGCAGGGGCGGCTGCCGATTCGCGTCGAGCTGGAGGCGCTGGGGGTGGAGGAGTTCCAGCGCATCCTCACCGAGCCAGACGCCTCGCTCACCGAGCAGTACCAGGCGCTGCTCGCCACCGAGGGAGTCGCCATCGACTTCACCCCGGAGGGGATCACCCGTCTGGCGGAGATCGCCTGTCAGGTCAACGAGAAGACCGAGAATATCGGCGCCCGGCGCCTGCACACGGTGATGGAGCGGCTGCTGGAGGGCCTCTCCTACGAGGCGACTGATATGGGTGGTCAGGCCATTAGCGTCGATGCCGCCTACGTCGAGGCACAGCTGGGCGAGCTGGCCGCCGATGAGGACTTGAGCCGCTACATCCTGTAACCGCCTGTCACCACCTGTCAGAGTGGGGTAATATCCCCACTCGGCGGCGGATTGAATCCACCCCGCGCAGACACCACTTGTTAGCTACCCCTGAGGGCTGACCTGTAACGAGGAACACCATGAGCAACGAACGCATACCGACCGAGATCACCCTGCACAAGCAGCAGCGCACCTTGGAGATCGCCTTTGACGACGGCGCCCGCTTCAACCTGCCGTGCGAGTACCTGCGTGTCTACTCCCCCTCCGCCGAGGTGCAGGGCCACGGCCCCGGCCAGGAGACGCTGCAGCTGGGCAAGGAGGAGGTAAACATCGAGAAGATCGAGCAGGTGGGCGCCTACGCCATCCAGCCGAGCTTTGACGATGGCCACAATAGCGGCATCTACGCCTGGGATACGCTCTATGACCTGGGTGTAAACTACGAAAAATACTGGCAAAATTACCTCAATCGACTGGCGGCCGCAGGCCACCCGCGCAAGGCATAAGATACGGGAAGCGATGTGAACGACCATCATCAGGAAGGGCAACAGACGACCCACTTCGGTTTTCAACAGGTACCTGCCGGGGAGAAGGCGGGCAAGGTGGCGGAGGTGTTCCACTCGGTCGCCGCCAAGTACGACCTGATGAATGACCTGATGTCGCTGGGCATCCACCGCCTGTGGAAACGCTTCACCATCGAGAAGAGCGGCGTGCGCCGCGGCTGGCGGGTGCTCGACATCGCCGGTGGCACCGGGGATCTCGCGGCCAAATTCTCCGGGATCGTCGGCCCCGAGGGCGAGGTGGTGCTGGCCGATATCAACGACTCGATGCTCAAGGTGGGGCGTTCACGCCTCACTGATCGCGGCATTATCGGCAACGTGCGCTACGCCCAGGCCAACGCCGAGTGCCTCCCCTTCCCCGACAACCACTTCGACCTTATCACCATCGCCTTCGGCCTGCGCAACGTCACCGACAAGGAGAAGGCGCTCGCCTCGATGCTGCGCATCCTCAAGCCGGGCGGGCGGCTGCTGGTGCTGGAGTTCTCCAAGCCGGAGAGCGCGGGGTTGAGCGCCATCTACGACCAGTACTCCTTCAAGCTGCTGCCGCTGATGGGCAAACTGGTGGCCAACGACAGTGAGAGTTACCAGTACCTGGCCGAATCGATCCGTATGCACCCCGATCAGGAGACCCTGAAGGGGATGATGGAGGCGGCCGGTTTCGAGCGCTGCGACTACCACAACCTGACCGGCGGCATCGTCGCCCTGCATCGCGGCTTCAAGTTCTAAATGTCTGACGGTTTTATGATCGGCGTTGCCGCGCTCGCTGCACTGGAGCAGGCCCTTAACGCCGCCCTCGCCCTCGACCCCAACACCGGCGAGCGCCTCGCCCGGCTGCAGGGGCGCCTCATCGCCGTCGAGCTGCGCGGCACCCCCATCACCCTCACCCTGCAACCGACCGCGGCGGGCAGGCTGCGTCTGATGGGTGACTATGACAGTGAGGTCGACACCACCCTGCGCGGCGCCCCCTTCGCCCTGCTGCGGATGGGGGCCGGGCGTGCCGGTGAGGGGCTGTTCAGCGGCGAGGTGGTGATCGACGGCGATGTGGAGCTGGGGACGCAGTTCCAGCGGGTCTTCGAGCGGCTCGACATCGACTGGGAGGAGCATCTCTCGCACCTTGTCGGCGAGAGCATCGCCCGGCAGATTGGCCAAGGCGTGCGTGGCCTCTTTGGCTGGGGAGGGCGCGCCACCGACCATGCGGGGCGTGATGTGGCCGACTGTCTGCAGGAGAGGCACGACGCCCTGCCGCTGGCGCACGAGGTGGAGGAATTTATCAATGGTGTCGATACCCTGCGCAGCGATGTCGATCGCCTTGAGGCGCGGGTAAAACGGCTGGCGAAACGGTTGGCGGAGTGAGGCCACGCGGCCTCCACCCTGCCAGCCGATACAACAGCCATGCACGCCACGACAGCGAGAACAAGATGGTAAGGGGTATAACACTGTGATCCGTCCCGGCCAGGCCCTGCGCCTGCTCTTCATTAGCTGGACGCTGATGCGTCACGGTCTGGATGACCTGATCCTCGCCACTCACCTGTTCCGCCCGCTGCGCTTCCTGCGCTGGTTTATGTGGTGGCGCCTGCTGCACAACAAGGAGGTGGGGCGCGGTGAGCGCATCCGCCGCACGCTGGAGGATCTGGGTCCGATCTTCGTCAAGTTCGGCCAGATCCTCTCCACCCGCCGCGACCTGCTCCCCGACGACCTGGCCGAGGAGCTGGCCAAACTGCAGGACAGGGTCCCCCCCTTCCCCGGCCGTGAGGCGGTGGCGATCATCGAAAAGGGCTATGGCCAGCCGCTGAGCGCGGTCTTTGCCGAGTTCGACGAGGTGCCGCTCGCCTCCGCCTCCATCGCCCAGGTGCACAGCGCGACGCTGCTCGACGGCACCAGGGTGGTGGTCAAGGTGGTGCGCCCCAACATCGAGCCGGTGATCCGCCGCGACCTCGGCCTGCTCTACATCATCGCCGACAAGCTGCAACGCTACTGGTCCGAGGGGCGGCGCCTGCGTCCGCTGGCGGTGGTGGCGGAGTTTGAAAAGACCCTGCTCGATGAGCTCGACCTGATGCGCGAGGCGGCCTCGGCGGCGCAGATTCGCCGCAACTTCAGCGGCTCGGAGCAGCTCTACGTGCCCGAGGTCTACTGGCCCCACTGCCGCAAGCGGGTGATGGTGATGGAGCGCATTCACGGCATTCCCATCGCCAACCTGCAGGCGGTGCGCGCCGCCGGGGTCGACATGCAGCAGCTGGCCGAGCGCGGCGTGGAGATCTTCTTCACCCAGGTGTTCCGCCACAACTTCTTTCACGCCGACATGCACCCGGGCAACATCTTCGTCGAACCAAGCGGGCGCTATATCGCGGTCGATTTCGGCATCGTCGGTTCGCTGAGCGGCGAGGATCAACGCTACCTTGCCGAGAACCTGCTGGCCTTCTTCAAGCGCGACTACAACCGCGTGGCGGTGCTGCACGTCGAGTCTGGCTGGGTGCCGCGCACTACCCGCGTCGATGAGTTCGAGGCGGCCATTCGCACCGTCTGCGAGCCGATCTTCGAGCGCCCCTTTGCCGAGATCTCCTTCGGCCACCTGCTGCTGCGCCTGTTCCAGACCGCGCGCCGCTTCAACATGGAGGTGCAGCCGCAACTGGTGCTGCTGCAAAAAACGCTGCTCAACATCGAGGGGCTGGGGCGGCAGATCGACCCGCAGCTCAACCTCTGGTCCACCGCAAAACCCTTCCTTGAGCGCTGGATGAGTGAGCAGCTCGGCGGGCGCGCCTTCGTCAACCGCCTCAAGGCGCAGGTGCCGCAGTGGGGCGAGAAGCTGCCGGAGCTCCCCTCGCTCATCTTCGATGTACTGCACCAGGCCAAACACGGCACCCTGGAGCTCAAGGGGCAACGCGAGGGGCTGGCGCAGATCCAGCAGGAGATCCGCCGCGCCAACCAGCGCACCTTTTTTGCCATTCTCGGCAGCGCGTTGCTCATCAGCGCCGCCCTGCTGCTGGGGCTGGATGGCTACGCCCCGGCGCGCCTCGTCTACGGCCTGCCGCTGGAGAGCTGGGTGCTGGGGATTCTTGGCGGCGCCATCCTGCTTGGCAACTGGCCCGGCGGGCGCGACTAGGCCACCACCTCACCAGCCTATACTTGCACCAGCAGGATGAGGAGTCCCCAGATGAAGCCCGCCATCAATCAGGTTGACGTTGCCATCATCGGCGGCGGTATTACCGGCACCGCCCTCTTCTACGAGCTGGCGCGGCGCGGCGACGCCGGGCGTGTGGTGCTGCTGGAGAAGTACCCGACGCTGGCCAGCGTCAACAGCGATGGCCACAACAACAGCCAGACCCTGCACTGCGGCGACATCGAGACCAACTACACCCTGGAGAAGGCGCTGCAGGTCAGACAGGCGGCGCAACAGGTGATCGACTATGCCGAGGCGTTGCCGGCAAACGAACGGGAGCGCCTCATCCTTACCTACCCAAAGATGGTGCTGGGGGTGGGGGAGCGCGAGTGCGAGCAGCTGGTGCAACGCTTCGACACCTTCCGCTACCACTTTCCCGAGATGGAGCTGCTCGATGCCGAGGGCATCGCCGCCTTGGAGCCAAAGGTGGTGGCGGGGCGGCGCGAACGTATCGTGGCGCTGGCCACCCGCGACCACTACAGCGCGGTCGACTTCCAACGCCTCGCCCACTCCTTCGTCGCCCAGGCGCGACACCTGCAGCCGCGCTTCGAGCTGCGTTTGGCCAGCCCCGTAACGGCGATCAGGGAAGAGGAGAGAGGGTTTCAGCTCACCACTGCAGCCGAGCAGATCACGGCGCGCGCGGTGGTGGTCTGCGCCGGTGGCCACAGCCTGCTCTACGCCCAGCAGATGGGCTATGGCAAGGAGTACGCCTGCCTGCCGGTGGCGGGCAGCTTCTACTTCACCCCGCCGCTGCTCAACGGCAAGGTCTACACGGTGCAGAACGACAAGCTCCCCTTCGCCGCAGTGCACGGCGACCCCGACCTGCTGACGCCAGGCGTGACCCGTTTTGGCCCCACCGCCCTGGTGTTGCCGCTGCTGGAGCGTCGCCACTGGGGCACCCTGCTGGAGTTTCTGCAGGTGACCCGCCCGGAGCTTGCCGTACTGAAGGTGCTGGGCGGCCTGCTGAAGGAGCCCGAGGTGCGCGCCTACATGCTGCGCAACCTCCTCTACGAGGTGCCGGGAGTCGGCAAGCGGCTCTTTCTCCAGGAGGCGCGCAAGATCGTCCCCTCGCTGCAACTGGGGCAGCTGCAGTTTGCCCGGGGGATCGGCGGCATCCGCCCGGTGATGATCGACAAGGTCGAGCAACGGCTACGCCTGGGCGAGGCGCAGATCGACCCCGGCAACGGCATCCTCTTCAACATGACCCCCTCGCCCGGCGCCACCAGCTGCCTTGCCAATGCGCGGCGCGATGCAGAGCGGATCGTCAGCTATCTGTAGGCAGCGCGGCGGCAATTACCTACACTCAAGGGCACGACTTGATTACGGCGGGACAGAGCGAGAGTGGAGATAGCGGAAACACCTCAACAGATCGGACTCCTGGCGGTACGCCTCGGCATGGTGAGCGGTGATCGGCTGCAAGCGGCGCTCGCCGCCCTGGATGGTGCCGACGATGCCTCGGCACTGGTGCGGGTAGGGCTGCTGACGCAAAGACAACTCAGGTTTCTGCTTGGCGCGCGCGAGATGAAGAACCTGCGCTATCACGAGGTGCGGTTTGGCCGGATTGTAGTGGAGAGCGGTTACGCCACCGAGCTGCAGATCGAGGAGGTATTGCAACGGCAGAAACAGCAGTTCCTCAGGCAGGGCGAGAAGACGATGATTGGCGACATGCTGGTCGCCGACGGCACTATCACCGAAGAGGAGAAGCAACACGTCATTGCCACGCAGCAACACCTTGCACAGTTGCAGGCCGCGGTAGGGGAGAGCGCCGCGGTGCCGCCGCAAGAGGGTCTTCTCTGCGCCGCCGATGGCATCGAGATCACCCTCTCCAAAGACAAGTTACGCGCCACCTTGCGGGTGTTGCATCCGCAACAGGGCAGCATCTCGCTGCAACAGGTACATGCCATGGCGCAGGAGTACGGGATTGTCTACGGACTGGCGGATGACGCGACGATTGGCACCTACCTGCAGCAGGTAAATGACGCCTCCGAGCCGCTGCCCCTTGCCGCAGGCACCCCCTGCACCCCGGGCCATGGCGGCGAGATCCGCTACCACTTCGACACCAATCCGCTGAAGGCGGGCCGGGTCGAGGAGGACGGGGTGATCGACTTCAAGGATCGCGGGGATATCCCCCAAGTGGCGGAGGGGGCGTTGCTTGCTGAACTCTCCGCGCCGACGCCGGGCCATGCCGGCACCGATATTCACGGCGCACCCCTGCCACCCCCCGAGGTACGCGCAAAGCAGCTGCTTTGCGGCCACGGCGTGGCATTGAGCGCAGATGGCCGGGCGGCGCGTGCCAGCTGCGCCGGTACCCCGTCACTGTCGAGACTGGGGCTGCTCGCGGTCTTTCCCGTCTACCGGATTAAGGGGGATCTCGGGTACAAGACCGGTCACGTCGATTTTGATGGCGACATTCAGGTTGACGGCGTGGTGGAGCGGGACTTTCACGTCACTGGCGGCAGGCTTGCCGCAAGCGAGATCGAGGCCGCCACCGTCGATATCAAGGGGGACGTGGTAGTCCGCGGCGGCATTATCGGTGCCCGGATCAGGGCGGGGGGCAGCCTGGTGGCCGCCTACATCCACGACTCGCATATCGAGGTCGATGGCGATCTGCAGGTAAAGAGGGAGGTGATAGGTTGCGACATCATGGCGGGTGGCGGCTTTCACTCGCCGGGCTGTACCGTGCTCAATAGCCGTATCGCGACAAAGGGCGCCATTATTGCCGGTGAGGTGGGTTCCGAGAGCGCCAAACCCTCGACCCTGCTGATCGGCAGCGATGCCCTGCTGGAGGCGCGGCTGGAGGCGCAACAAGCGCTGTTAAAGCAGCTGCATCAGGAACAGATGCGGCTGCGCGAGACGCTGGAGGAGGGCGAGGAGGAGAACCGCGTGATCACCGAGACCATCGCGCAGAAGGCGCAGGTGCAGGATCGTGCGCAGGTGGAGCAACGCGAACTGACGAAGGAGCGCGAGGCGCTGCTGGGGGTCGGAATGCAGGCCGAGGCGGATGCCCTGGGCAACCAAATCAAGACCAGCATGAGCCGCGCCACTATCGCTGAGGAGGAGATCAACGTCCTGTTCGAGCGCCAGGATGCACTCCTCGCCGCCGAGCCACTGATGCGCCAGCAGATCGAGACGCTCCTCGAGCGCATCTACCACATCGAGCAGGAGTGCGATCTCCTCAGCGCACAGATGGCGCAACAGCAGGACGATCTCTACCTCAGTGTGAACGGCACGCTCTATCCGATGACGACCATCACCACCGCCCACACCACGGTGAAGAACCAGCAGGAGATGAGGGCGTTAATCCTGCGGGAGCGGCATCAACGGCTGCCGGGCGGCGGTGAAAAGTGGCAGATCGTGACCGAGCCGTTGAAGTAGCCGGCGCGCCTACACAAGCAGCTGCAGATGGGCGGCGACTGCCTCGCCATCATCCACATTGGCAAGGAGGGGAGTGACCCCGAGCAGCGGCGCCTCAAGACGCCGGGCGAGCGCCGCAACGCTCTGTTGATAGTCCGGCATTTCGGGCGGCACGCAGTTGGCGACCCAGCCGCCGAGGGTGCAACCGCTGGCGCGGATCGATTCGGCGGTGAGCAGGGCGTGGTTGATGCAGCCGAGGCGCAGCCCGACCACCAGGATCACCGGTAGTTGCAGCGCCACGGCCAGGTCGGCCACCGTCTCCTCATCGTTCAGCGGCACCAGCCAGCCGCCGACCCCCTCGACCACCACACAGTCGGTCTGCCGCTTGAGCCGGATGAACTGCTCGACGATCTTCCCCACCTTGATCCGCTCTCCTGCCTGCGCGGCGGCCAGGTGCGGGGCAATGGCGGGGTAAAAGCGGTAGGGGTTGATGGTGTCGTAGTCGATCATCACGCTCCCCTGGCGCTGAATTAACAGGGCATCGGCGTTACGCAACCCTGCGGGGGTCTCCCGGCAGCCGCTGGCTACCGGCTTCATGCCGACCACCGTGTGGCCCAGCTGCTGCAAACGGGCCATCAGACCGAGGGTGCAGAGGGTCTTGCCCACCTCGGTGTCGGTGCCGGTAATAAAAAACCCCCTATTCATGGTTACCCCTGAGCCGGTCGAGGGAGAAGGCAAATTCGCCGGGTGAATGTGGCGACGCCTCATCCTCCTGCTCGGCACGCCAGGCGTGACCGTAGACCACCTCGTAGCTGGCGGGCAGCAGGCCGTCGCTACGGCGAAACTGCTCATAGGCGCCAAGCACCGACTTCAGTTTTTTCGGGCTGGTGAGGCCGTGGCGGCGACCGGGATTGACGTTGTGTGCCCCCAGGGTCTTGAGGTCGCGCATCAGGGTCATTGCCTCCTCATAGGTGATGGTGAGGTGCTCCATATCCATCACTGGTTCGGCAAGGCGGGCTCGCAGCATCGCATCGCCGACATCATGCATGTCGAGGAAGGTATTGACATGCACACCCTCATCCACCGCCGCCCAGCTGGCACGCAACTCGCGCAGGGTGTCGGGCCCGAGGGTGGTGTAGAGCACCACCCCGCCCGGCCTGAGCACCCGTTTCATCTCGCTGAAGGTGGTCTCCAGGTCACTCCCCCACTGGATGGTGAGGTTGGAGAAGAGCATATCGAAGCTCTGGTCGGCAAAGGGGAGCGCCTCGGCATCGCCGCAGACGAATTGATGGCCGCGACGCAGGCGCGACCAGCGGGAGAAGCGTCCCCGGCTCCTCTGCACCATGGTGTCGGCCAGATCGAGCGCGGTAATGCGTGCCCTGGGATAGTGTGTCGCCAATTTCTCGCTGCAGTAGCCGGTGCCGCTGCCCAGATCGAGGATGGTGGCGGGGGTCATCTTCAACAAATCTAACCGCTCCAGCAGGCGATCGGCCACCTCGCGCTGCAGGATCGCCACCGCGTCGTAGTGCGCGGCGCTCTGCTCGAAGGCGGCACGCATCTGACGTTTGTCGGGGCGCAGCGGGGTGTTACTCATCTAAAAAGGCCTCGACGGCAGCGATAAAGGGGTCGGGATGGGAGATAAAGGGGGCGTGGCCCGCCCCTTCGATGAGCCGCAACTGGCCATGCGGCAGTTGCGCCGCGCTATACTCGGCGGCGGCGAGGGGGGTGAGGGTGTCGCGACTGCCGTTTATCACCAGGGTCGGTTGTTGGATGGTGGGAAGCAGCGGACGCAGGTCGACACCGCGCAGGATCTCCAGCCCCCCGGCCAGTGCCGCCGCCTGCGGCTCACCGTGGGCGAAGAGTTCACTGCGCAGCTCCCGCAACTCCTCGCGTCCCCGTTCCGAGCCGCGCGACTGCACGGCGAGGAAGCGCTGCAGGGTCTGCCGATAATCACCCTGCAGCGCATCGGCGAACTGCTGCAGCTCCCCCTCCGGCATGGCGTGGGGCCAATCGGGGCGCTGCACAAAGCAGGGGTTGGCGCCGACCAGGATCAGCTTGTTAATGGCCTCGCTATTGGCCGCGGCCTGGATGGCGACACGCCCCCCCAGCGACCAGCCGAGCCAGTTCGCCCCGGCGGGCACCGCCGCCGCTACGGCGTCGGCAAGGTTGGTAAGTGCATACTCACTTTCCGACATCGGGCTGCGGCCATGGCCCGGCAGGTCGACCCGATGCAGGGTGAAGTGGTGGGAGAGCGGCTCGACCAGCGGGCGGAAGAGGCCGCCATGCAACCCCCAGCCGTGGAGCAGCACCAGGTCGGGGCCGTGACCCGTGGTTTCAACATAGAGGCTCATGCGCAGGCCGACTCCAGGGCCGCGAGCAGGCGATCGACCTGCCCCTCGCTGTGGGCGGCACTCAGGGTGATACGCAGGCGGGCCGTCCCCTCGGGCACCGTCGGCGGGCGGATGGCGCTGATCAGGATCCCCTGCCCCTCCAGCCGCTGGCTCATCGCCACGGCGTCGGCCGCCGTACCCACCAGTAGTGGCTGGATCGGGGTTTCCGAGGTCATCAGTGGCAGGCCTAGTTGCGCCGCCCCCTCACGAAAACGCCTGATTAAGGTTTGCAATTTTTCCCTGCGCCACTCATCGGTCTGGATGATCCTGAGGCTGGCGCGGGTCGCCTCGGCGATCGCCGGCGGGGTGGCGGTGGTGAAGATGTAGGGGCGGGCCGTCTGGATCAGCCACTCGATAAGCTCCTCCGAGCCGGCGACGAAGGCGCCGAAGGTGCCGACCCCCTTGCCGAGGGTCGCCATCAGCACCGGCACCGCCTCGCTGCCGAGAGCGAAGTGGGCGCAACTGCCCCGCCCCTGCGGCCCGAGTACGCCGAAGGCGTGAGCATCGTCGACCATCAGCATGGCGTCGTGTCGTCTTGCCGCGGCGGCCAGTTCGGGCAGCGGGGCGATGTCGCCATCCATGCTGAAGAGGCCGTCGGTGACGATCAGTTTTTGCGCCGCGCTGCTGTCACTCAATTTGTTTTGCACCGACGCGACGTCGCCGTGGTCGTAGCGGCTGAGGCGGGCGCGGGAGAGGAGCCCCGCGTCGAGCAGCGAGGCGTGGTTGAGGCGGTCCTCAAACAGCGCATCCCCCGCCCCGACCAGCGCCGCGACGGTGCCAAGGTTGGCCATGTAACCGGTGGAGAATAAGAGGGCGCGCGGGCGCTGGGTGAACGCCGCCAGCTCCTCCTCCAGCGCCTGGTGGGCCCGCGAGTGGCCGTTGACCAGATGGGCGGCGCCGCTACCGACGCCGTAGCTGTCGACCCCATGCTTGAAGGCGGCGACGATCTCCGGGTGGTTGGCGAGGCCCAGGTAGTCGTTGCTGCAGAAGCTGAGGAACTCCCGGCCGTCGATCTGCTGCAGCGGCCCCTGCGGGCCGTCGCTGGTGCGACGGCGCCGGTAGAGGTGCCGCGCCTCGCGCTCGGCCAGTTTCTGCCTGAAATCGATCATGATTTATCCTCACCACAAAGGCGCAGCGGGCGCGAAGACAACCCTGCAGACCATGACAACTTGGCGCACTTTGCGTCTCTGCGGTGAATATATTTTCTAAGCCGCCGGGGTCAGACCGAGGCGTTCGAACAGCGCCTTGTCGTGGTTGACGCTGGCGTTGTCGGTGGTGAGCAGGCGGTCGCCGAAGAAGAGGGAGTTGGCGCCGGCGAGAAAGCAGAGGGCCTGCGCCTCGTCGCTCATCCCCTCACGCCCGGCGGAGAGACGCACGAAGGAGCGGGGCATCAGCAGACGGGCGACGGCGACGGTGCGGATGAACTCGAAGATGTCGAGGCCGCCGGCGTTGACACTGTCGCCGATGGGGGTGCCCGGCACCTTTACCAGCAGGTTGATAGGCACGCTCTGCGGGTGCTCCGGCAGGTTGGAAAGCTCGATCAAAAGACCGGCGCGATCTGAGCGCGACTCCCCCATGCCGAGAATGCCACCGGCGCAGACATTGATGCCGGCAGCGCGCACGTTGGCCAGGGTGTCGAGACGATCATCATAGCTGCGGGTGGTCACCACCTCCTTGTAGTACTCGCGGGAGGTGTCGAGGTTGTGGTTGTAGTAGTCGAGCCCCGCCTCCTTGAGGCGGGTCACCTGGGTGGCGCTGAGCATGCCGAGGGTGACGCAGGTCTCCAGCCCCAGCCCCTTCACCGCCGTGATCATCGCGATCACCTCGTCGAGCTGTTCATCGCGCGGCGAGCGCCAGGCGGCCCCCATGCAGAAGCGGGTGGCGCCCCCCGCCTTCGCCTTTTGCGCCGCGTCCACCACCGCATCGATCGCCACCATGGCGTCACGCTCCAGCTTCACCTTCTTCTCGTGGTGGGCGCTCTGCGAGCAGTAGCCGCAGTTCTCCGAACAACCGCCGGTCTTGATGTTGAGCAGGCTGGAGGCCTGGATCACGTTGGGGTCGAAGTGGGCGCGGTGCACCTGCTGGGCCTGCCACATCAGATCCATGAAGGGGAGGGCAAAGAGTGCCTCCACCTCCGCACGCGTCCAGTCGTGGCGAAGTTTGCCATGATCGCTATGCTTGTTACGGGTCGCTGCCGCGTTGTTCGGTCTCATCGGGTTTTCCTGGGTTGTTACGGCGGGTTGGCGGCGAGTATTCCTGCTCAGGGAGGGGCTGTCAAATGCCAGGGATGGACAAGGTAAACCAGTGGTTAAATTTTGTGCAACAACTGCTCTATCCGCCCCACTGTTTGCTCTGCGGGGGGGCGGCGGTGGAGCGCGACCTCTGCGCCGCCTGCCTGCTTGACCTCCCCCACAACCCCGTTGCCTGCCGCCTCTGCGCCCTGCCGCTAACGGCACAGGAGGAGGGTGTCTGCGGGTTCTGTCTTAAACAACCGGCGCCGCTCGATGGCAGCATCATCCCCTTTCGCTATGCCGCGCCGCTGGATCACCTGCTGCTCGGCCTCAAGTTCAGCCAGCAGTTGCCCAATGCGCCGCTGCTTGGGGGGTTGCTGGCGGAGGCCATTGCTGCGCGGGAGGAGGCGCTGCCCGACTGCATCCTCCCCGTACCGCTGCACCCCGCGCGGCTGCGGGAGCGCGGCTACAACCAGGCATTGGAGCTGGCCCGTCCGGTGGCGCGGCACCTCGGGGTGCCGCTGCGCGCGGGGCTGGCGGTGCGGCTGAAGCATACCGCCGCCCAGTCAACGTTGGAGAAAAGGGGGCGGCGCGCCAATATCCGTGGGGCCTTTGCCCTCTCCGTGGAGGGTGGTGAGCTGCCGGCGCACATCGCCATCCTCGACGATGTGGTGACTACCGGCTCCACAGTCAATGAGCTGGCGCGGGTGTTGCGCCGTGGCGGGGCGCAGCGGGTGGTGGTGTGGGCCTGTGCGCGGGTGCCCTGAGAGGATAATCAGCGCAGCGCCGAGAGGCGCTGCTCCACATATTGACGCGCCGCGCCACTGAGTGCGCCGCGTTGCCGCGCCTCCTGGTAGGCGCTTTTCGCCTCGCCCGGTCTGCCGGCACCCTCCAGCGAGATGGCGATCCCCATCCACCAGTGACCCTGTTGCGGTTGCCGTTGCAGGGCGCGCTGGTAGGCGCGAATACTGTTGTCGTAGTCGTGACGCTGCTGGTAGAGGGCAGCGGCGAGGGCGAGAAGGTCGGCCGGCGGTTCGCTGTTGCCCATAAGCGCCTGCTCCAGGGCGGCAAGGGCCGCCCCGCTGTCGCCCTGCTCGGCCAGCAGGCGGGCGTGCAGCATGGCGAATGGCGCATGGCCGGGGTGGTGGGTTGTCCCTTCCGCCAGCAGCTTGCCCCCCTCCACCTTTCGTCCCTGTGAGAGGTAGAGGGCGATCAACCCCTCGCGCGACGGCAGGTGGGCGGGGGCGGCGGCAAGGGCCTGTTGCCACAGCTGCTCCGCATCGGTGTGGTTGCGTTGCTGCAGGGCGCGATAGCCCTGCTGGTAGAGCCGGTCAGCCTGCTCGCTGGCACTGGGCGGATGGATCACCTTCTCCATGCGGCTCTCGCCGCTGCCGGCAGGGGGTTCATCCACCAGGTGAGGGGTATCGGGCTCAGTGCGTTCAGCAACTCGCGCGGGGGCAATAGTGACTGGATGCACGTTATTGATGACGGGTTCTGCCCTGGGCGGCAACGCCAACTCTGGTTGTTGTGCCACTACCGTCTGGCGGGGGGTAACCACGGTGACTGGCGCGGCCGGGATGGTGACCGGTGCCACCGGAGAGGGTGAGAGATCCGCCGGCGTGGGCCGCTGCTGCCAGAGAAGATAGGCGAGGCCAAGGGACAGCAGGAGGAGCGATGCGACGAGGAGCAGGGTCAGCGGGCGCGGGCCGCTGCCGCTGGCCACCGGGCGGTTGCCGGGTAGCACCCCGGCGGCCGCTGGCTCCGGGGTGCGCCGCGACTCCAGATCCTTAAGCATTTGATTGATTAGGCTCATCGGATAATTTCCAGTTGTCGGCTAATAACAGCCTGTCAGGTGCTTACGCATCGGGTGCGACCACCTCAAAACTGACCGGCGCGCTGCGCTGGCCGTCATGCCGCACCAGTTGCAGCTGCCACAACTCATTGCGCGCCCCGGTGGTGAGGGTGATGCGCAGGGTGTTGCTGTCCAGCCACTCCACACGATCGGCGGGAAGCAGTTTTTCGCGCCCGTCCCAGCTGACGATAAGCCTGGCCTCGGCGGGCAGCGCGGTGCCATGCACCAGCAGCTGCTGCGCCTCCCAGCTGCCGCTTACCCGGTTGGGGGTAACGGCACTGATTTGGGGTTCGGCCGGGGCCTGGGTGAGGGGCTCGGGCGGCGGCGCGAGCGGTGCTGCGGCCAGTACGGTGGTGGGTGGGGTTGACGCTACCGGGTCAACGTCACGCGTCAGCCCCGTTTCTTGCCGCTGTTCAACGTAGAAAAATTGATAACCGAACGCCAGCATCAGCACTGCCGCCAGTGCGGTGCCGAGTGCCTGCGGCCACCACCTTGCCGCCGCATCGTTATGCTGCGGCTTTAGCGCCCCCTCGGTATCGGCGATCGCCAGCTTTACCTGGGCGGCGCCAATCTGCTTTACCCCCTGGCCGTAACCGAGCATCAGTGCCTTGTGGGCAAGGATATTGATAAGACGCGGGAAGCCGCCGCTGCCGCGATAGAGCTGGCGCACCGCCTCACTGTCGAAGCCCACCTCACCGTTGCCGCCGGCCACCAGCAGGCGGTGTTGCAGGTAGGCGGCGATCCCCTCGCGGTCGATCGGCTGCAGGGTATAGGAGAAGGTGATGCGCTGGCGCAGCTGGCGTGCCGACTTTTGCGCCAACCGCTCGTCCAGCTCCGGCTGACCGAAGAGCACCACATGCAACAGTTTGCGCTTTTCGGTCTCCAGATTTGTGATGAGACGCAGCGTCTCCAGTGTCTGCTCGGGCATCGCCTGCGCCTCGTCGATACAGAGCACCACCCTCTTTCCCGCGTTGCCCAGCTCGATCAGCCGCTGGGTGATCTGCTTGAGGGTGCGGTGCGACTCCTCTTTGGCAGGAATCTCGATGCCCAGCTCATCGGCCACCGCCAGCACCAGCGCCGAGGAGTTGAGGTAGGGGTTGGGGATATAGGCGGTGGTGTACTCCTCACCGAGGCTGTTGAGCAGCTTACGACAGAGCAGGGTCTTGCCGCTACCGACCTCGCCGGTGACCTTGATGAACCCCTCGCCGTTTTGCAGCGCCACCGTCAGGGTGTTGTAGGCGTCACGATAGTGGCCATAACCGAAGAAGAAGCTGGTGTCGGGGGTAAGGGAGAAGGGGAACTCGCGCAGCCCGTAGTGTTGCAGATACATCGCCTGCCCCGTGCCCTTCGCCTACATGCCCTGGTTGAGGCGGTTGATATTGCCGGAGGAGTGTTGCAGCTGCTGTTGCCAGACCTGGCCGTCGGCATCGATCACCGTGGGCTTGAGCAGGATCACCAGCTCGCTTTTGCGGGTCACCTTTTTGGTGTGGCGGAAGAGGGCGCCGAGCAGCGGGATATCGCTCAGTACCGGCACCCCGGACTGCTCATCCTGGGAGACATTCTGCATCAGCCCGCCAATCACCACCACCTGGCCATTTTTGGCGCGGATCACCGTGTCCGATTCGCGGATGTTGCTTGCCGCCAGCGGCATGGTGAGCGAGCCGAAGGTGGTCGAGATCGACTTCACCTGCTCGCTCACCTCGCTCACCGCCGGGTGAATGTGCAGCACGATATCCCCCTCCGCGCTAATCTGCGGAATGACATCGAGCGCCACGCCGGAGAAGAACGGCTCCAGCTCGACGGAGAGGGAGGTGGTGCCACCGGTCGTGGAGGTGTTGTCCTGGGTGTCAATATTGGTGACGTAAAACTCGTCATTGCCTACCTTGATCACCGCCTTCTGGTTGTTGACGGTGGAGACACGCGGGCTGGAGAGCACCTGCACATCACCCTGGCTTTTCAGCAGCTCGATAAAGGCGGCAAAGTCGGGGGTGCTGAGGCCAATGGTAAAGACCCCGCCCAGGGCAGTGGTGGCGGCGTTAATGGCATTGGTCGAGGTGGTCAGGTCAAGCAGGCCGCTGCTCCCCTGCAGCGAAGTGGCACCGTTGCCGCCAAAGATGGAGCCGCCACCGGTCTGACTGATGACACTGTCCTGCTGCAGGGAGCTCCAGTTGATGCCGGTCTGAAAGGCGTCGCTCAGTGTCACCTCAAGGATGCGCGCCTCAAGGATCACCTGACGGTGCAGGATGTTTTTGCTCTGTTCGAGAAACTCTTCGATGATGCGCATCTCGGCGGGCTCGGCATGCACCAGCACAATGCCGGTCTGGGCATTGACCGAGACCATGCGCCCCTCGGCGTTGCCGAGCAGTAGCGTCAGCGCCGCCTTCAGCTCCTCCCAGAAATCGGAGTTCGAGTCGGTCTGAATGGTGCTGCTGTTGACGCTGCCGCCGCCATTCCCGTTATTGGTGGAGATCTGCCCGGTCTTGGAGGTGGTGACCGAGCCGCCCAGCCGCTTCGCCGCCAGATAGTCGACCTTGAAGAGGCGGCTGTGCATGGTGTTGGGAAAGACCTGAATGGTATGGCCTGTGCGCTTGTAGTCATAGCCAAGTACGCTGCGCACCACCTCCATCACCTCGGGTACGGTGGTATTTTTCAGATCGAGCGAAACATAGCCCCCCAGCTTGGGGTGGATCACCATGTCGTAGGGGGTGCCCTCAATCAGGCTGAGAAAGAAGTCGCGCGCCCGAATGTGCCGCACCCGCACATCGAAACGGGTCTCGCCCGCGCCATCGGTGATGCCGGGTAGCTGAATCTGCAGCGGCGGCAGCAGCGCAGCACGCACCTCGGCCGGGGGTTGGGCGGTGGCATCCGCGGGCAGTTCGAAGGCCTCCTGCATCCGCGGCTTGGTCTCGGCGTCGCGTACCATGGAGGTTGAACAGCCGGTCAGCAGCAGACAGAGCCCCAGGGCGGGCAGCGTGGTGATGGTCTTTATCGTCATGGCGTTCATGGCCGGGGAGCCTCTACCGGTTTTTTTACACTGAGTGGGAGCAGGGAGATGGTAACGGTTTTTCCCCCCTGCAACAGGGTGACATGGCTGGCGTGAATGGCGCTCACCCTGGCGTTGCCCAGGCGCTCGCCGACGGCGACGGTGGTGCCGTTGATGGTGGCCGTGCGCCGCTCGGGGGTGATACGGATGGCGCTGAGCCGGTAACCACGCTCGCTGACGCGCGCGCCGTCCCTGTCGCCCGGCGGTGGGGTGGCCGTAACGCTGGGCGGCCGCATCGGATCGGAGAGCGCCGACGGCGCGCTGGCCTCCGGCAACGACTGGGCCGACAGCGGCGCGTTGCAGCACAACACGGTGCCAAGCAGCAACAGGGTGGGGTAGCCGCGCCTATACACCTAACCACCCCTCGTTCAGGCTGAGTGTGTTGACGGTGATCACCACCCGCGCCAGCGGATAGTCGAGCATGGTCAGCTCCACCGACTCCCAGTGGAACTTCCAGGGCAGGCGTTCCAGAGTCTGCAGGTAGTCGCGGCTGTGGTGAAAGCTCCCCTCCAGCTCGATGCGCAGGGTGTGTTTGTAGATACCGGCATCGCCAGGGCCGGTGGCAGCCGGGTCGCGGGGGATGAGTGGCGCGGCGCCGAGGTTTTCGATGCGCACAAAGCGCAGCTGTTGCTGCTGCCGGATCACACTTTCCAGGGCGCGCGCCATCTCCTGCGGGGCGATAAGGCCGTCAACCGCCGTGGCGATGCGCGCCTCCAGCTCCTGCTGTTGTTCGCCCAGCCGTTCCAGCTCACGCCGCTCAGCGCTATTGGGGTCGCTGTTGTGCTGGTTGATGATCGCCAGCGACTGCTGCTCCAGGGCGGCGATCTCCAGGCGGATGGCGTTAATCTTGCCGAGCAGCTCTTTTTGCCCCTGCTCCTGCGGCACAATTAGTAGCGAATTCCAGGCGAAATAGAGCAACGCCACGGCAACGAAGAAGAGGATGCCGCGCTCCCGCAGCGAGAGTTCGTCAATGCGATTACGCAGCGCGAGGAGCCGTTCCCCGAGATTCACTGGCGTGTCTCCCTTTGCGGTAGCCGGGTGCCGAGGGTGAAGTCGACGCGGCCTGCCTCCTTCTCACTGCGGGCAATCACCACGCTGTGAAAGGCGGTGCCGCTGAAGGCCTCCTCACTGGCCAGTCGCTGCAGATAGCGTGGCACCGCATCCGCCTGGGAGGCACTGCCCTGCAACTCCACCTGTTGTCCATATTGCAAAAAGATGCGCCGCAGCCAGAGCTCAGGCAGATCCTGGCGCGCCAGTCCGGTAAGGTGACGGGAGAAGTGGACCTCCTCCTCCAGCCCCAGGGCGGTGACCGCCGCCAGCAGGGTGCGCTTCTGCTGCAGCGTGGCACGGGCCGCCTCGATGCGTGGGGCGAGGGAGCCATCCTTCGCCCGGGGCGGGTATTGCGCCAGCAGTTCGGCGTTGCGCTTGAGGTGGTGGTCACGTTGCGCGCCGGCCTGCGTGAACTGCTCCTGTAGCCCCTGGGTCTGCAATACAGTGTAGAGATAGATGAGCGCCAGGCCTACCAGCACCAGCAGATTGCCCTGCAACAGGGTCTTGGCGGAGAAGATCTTCTCCTGTTTGCGCAGGATCGGCTGGTAGAGATTGACCTGCTGCATCAGAGCGCCCTCTTCTCTTCGCGCAGCGCCGCGCCGATGGCGAACAGACACTGCGCCTGAAGCTGATCACTCAGGTTCTCCTCGCACTCCAGCAGGGCGTTGAGGTCGAGCAGGCGTACCGGCACCCCGAGGTTACCGCCAAGATAGCCCATCATACCGGGGATGCCCTCCTCCATCGGCGCCACCACCAGGCCACTCACCGGCGGCAGCGAGAAGTGACTCTCGTAGTAGTCGAGGGAGCGCTGAACCTCCAGCACGATATTGTCAAAGGCCTGCCGCAGCGCCGCGGGCATGGAGGGCTCCTCGCCGTCGAGGAGCAGCTCCTCCTCGTCGGTGGGGGCGTGGAGATGGCCCATCAGCTGCTCCAGCCCCAGGTCGATGCGCCGTGACAGGTAGAGCGTGCGGTCGCGGGTAATCACCAGCATCCCCTTTCGCCGGCCGATATAGAGGGTAGCGACACCGCTCTTGTCCTCCGGCAGCAGCGCGGCGATGTTGCGCAGTGCCAGTTCGGGGATGTCGATGGCGGTGAGGTTAAGACCGGCCCCCTCCAGCAGGTCGATCTGCTGTTGCACGGTGCTGGTGCGTGAGGCGACCACATACATCAGTTTGGGGCGGCCGCGCTCCTTCTGCCCGGGAATATCGAAGACGTCGATAATGGCGTCATCGACATGAAAGTCGATCAGATCCTTGATGCGCCAGCGCACGGCGGCCTTCAGCTCCGCCGCCTCGACGACGGGCGACTCCACCAGCAACAGCGAGAAGCTGTCCTGCGGGGCGACGCTGACACAGGCGCTGGCCTCCAGCTGGTACTCCTTGCCAAGTTGCTGCAACAGTTGGGGATCGGTGGCGCCGGTGGCGTGGGGGGTAAAACGGCAGAGGGCAAGGTGCGGCGGCTGCCCCTCCGCGGCAGGTACGGTGCGGGCGAGGGCAATCCCCTCTTCGCGCAGGTCGACGCCGGTCTGTCCAGTGATACGAACCCGTTTTTTAAGAAAAGAAAACAGGGTAGAGCCTCCATGTTGTTTTTGTGACCCCGGTCACGGTTTGTCGACGCAATGAAGTCATTTTAACCGTATATAGCCAATAAGCAACAGCCTTCAAATAAGCGGCTAACAAAATGAAAAAACAGGGTTTTCCCGCTGCCGGTCGTTGCCGGGGAGAGAGACCATAAGGACTCACCAGAGAATCCCCAGGAGGATCGCCAGACCAAACAGAATGTTGCTGCGGTAGGCACGGGTGGCACCGCTCCCGGGGTGACGCGTCAGCAGCCACTGCTGATAGGGCAGCAGGGTGAGCGCCAGCAGCAGGCCAAGGTCGAAACCGACCCCCAGCCCGGCCTGGTTGCCGAGCAGCCACAGGGCGATCACGGACAGCAGCTGAAGCAGCAGCACAACCACCCCGCCGCGATCCCCCAACAGGGTGAGCAGCGACCCTATCCCGACCCGCTCCTCGTAATCACGCCGCGGCATGGTGTAGAGCAGGATATTGGCGGTAGCCCACAACAGGGTGGCGACAAACAGCAGCCAGAGACTCCGGGCGGCGATACCGGGGACAAGCAACTGCGCCATCGCCACCATCCAGGCAAAACAGAGTCCCAGGTAGGGCTGGGTGAGCAGGGTACGCCGCTTGAGGCGGGGGTAGCCGAACAGCAGCGCCAGCGCCACGCCCCCCCAGGGCAGTACGGCGGCATCAAGCAGCAACAGCAGCAGGGTGGCGATGGTCAACAGGGCGACGAACAGGCGCCAACCGTCACGGCGGCTGACCAGGCCACGCGCGATGAAGGACTCCGGTGCCTCGGGCAACAGCGTGGCATCGCGCAGGTCGTTATAGACCCAGGCGGCGCAACGCACCGCCGTGGCCGCCAGCAGCAGCGCCGCCAGCGCGCCATTATCGGGGGCACCGGGCGCGAGGGCCACGGTCCACAGCGCCGGCAGCAGCAGCAATATCAGGTCGACGGGGCGGTGCAGGTGGCAGATGTGCAGGTAGGGGCGCAGCGCATGGCGCCAGCGTGGCAGGTCATGCAACAGGGGTTGCAGCGCGGCTAGCGGGGAGCGGCGCACGGCGGCCTCTGTGTCAGGTCGGGAAGGAAAAACTCGCTGACCAGCAGGGGTTGGCCGCGCAGGGTGAAGACGGAACGCCGCCCCCAGATCTCCTGCGCCTTGCGGTGAGCGGCGGCATCGGTGCCGGCCAGCGCAAGGGCAAAGAGACGCTTGCCCCGACCGACTCGGGCCACCTCGACGGCAGAGCGGTGCATCGTCGGATCGGCAAACAGCACGCTGCCCAGCGGGCGATTGCCCAGCAGGGCCAGCTGGCGCAATCCGCCGCGCAGCGAGGGGAGCGGGATCACGGTGCGGGCAAAGACCCACGGTTGCTCATCGCAGCGCAGGCGAACCTGGCGCACCAGCGCCAGCTCCTGCGGCGGACGATGCAGGGCGCGCGCCTCGCTGAGCAGCGGCGGCTCCATGCGCTGCGACACCACCTCGACACGAAAGCTGCCGGGGCAGGCACGTTGCAGACGCAGGGTGAGCGAGGAGCGATCCAGCAGCCAGTCACGCCACTGCCCGGGCAGCTGGCCGCGACTGAGGCGAAAGCCGTTGCGCCACACCGGTTCGCCCGCATGTTTACCAAAGTTCTCTTTCATCGCCTGCTCAGTGTTACCGGCTCCTGATGGATGGGTTTCCCGAGTTATACATCGTTATACATCGCCGTAGCGCTGCCGCTCCCCCAACCAGCGCTCCAGCAGCAGGGTGACCTGCTGCGGATACTCCTGCAGCAACCGTTGCGCCGCCACCCCGACCGGCGCCAGCAGCGCCTGATCGCGCTGCAGGTCGGCGATGCGCAGCTGCAGCATGCCGGTCTGGCGGGTGCCCAGCACCTCGCCGGGGCCGCGCAGCTCCAGATCCTTGCGGGCGATGACAAAGCCGTCGTTGCTCTCGCGCAGCACCCCCAGCCGCTCCCGCGCCTGCTGTGAAATGGGTGGATGATACATCAGGACGCAACTGCTTTTCGTGCTGCCGCGCCCAACCCGCCCGCGCAGCTGATGCAGCTGTGCCAGCCCCAGCCGCTCGGCGTTCTCGATGATCATCAGGCTGGCGTTGGGTACATCCACCCCCACCTCGATCACCGTGGTGGCAACCAGCAGCTCCAGCTCACCCTGTTTGAAGGCGTTCATCGCCTGCTCCTTCTGCGCCCCCTTCATGCGCCCGTGAATCAGCCCGATGCGCAGCTGCGGCAGTTGCTGGCGCAGCTGCACCACGCTCTCCTCGGCGGCCTGGCACTGCAGCGACTCCGACTCCTCGATGAGGGTGCAGACCCAGTAGGCCTGACGCCCCTCGGCACAGGCGGCGGCGACCCGCTGCACCACCTCATCGCGGCGCTCGTCGCTGATTGCCACCGTCTCCACCGGGGTGCGCCCCGGTGGCAGCTCGTCGATGACGGAGAGGTCAAGGTCCGCATAGGCGGTCATCGCCAGGGTGCGGGGGATGGGGGTGGCGGTCATGATCAGCTGGTGCGGGTGGCTGCCGTCGGCCTGCACCCCTTTCTCGCGCAGCGCCAGGCGCTGGTGTACGCCAAAGCGGTGCTGCTCGTCGACGATCACCAGGCCGAGGGCGCGGAAGGTGGCCTCCTGCTGAAACAGGGCGTGGGTGCCGACGGCAACGACCGCCGTCCCGCTCTCGATGGCGGCGAGCATCTCGCGCCGCGCCTTCGCCGTGAGGCGACCGGTGAGCCAGGCGACCTTGAGCCCCAGCGGCTCCAGCCAGCCGCGCAGGCTCTGGTAGTGCTGCTCGGCCAGCAGCTCGGTGGGGGCCATCACCGCCGCCTGCAACCCGCTCTCCACCGCCTGCAGCGCGGCCAGGGCGGCGACAATGGTCTTGCCACAGCCGACATCGCCCTGCACCAGCCGCTGCATCGGGGTTGGCTGTTGCAGGTCGGCGCGGATCTCGTCGAGCACCCGTTGTTGCGCGCCGGTGAGGGCGAAGGGGAGGCGGGCCTGCAACTGCGCCACGAGGGGGCCGGGCGCCCTCAGCGCCGGGGCCACGTGGAGACGCTGGCGCTGGCGCAGCAGGCGCAGGGAGAGCTGGTGGGCCAGCAGCTCCTCGAAGGCGAGGCGTTGCTGTGCCGGGTGGCCCCCCTCACTCAATTGCGACAGGGCGATATCGGGGGTGGGGCGGTGCAGACTGAGCAGTGACTCGCGCAACCGCCCCATGCCGGATGGGAGCAGCGCCGTGGGGATAAGGTCGGGCAGAGCCAGCGCCCCCTCCTGCAACAGCGTCAGTGCCTGGTCGATGAGCTTGCGCAGCCCCGGCATCTGCAACCCCTCGGTGGTGGGATAGATCGGGGTGAGGTGCTCCTCCACCACCGCCTCACTACCCGCCGCCCCCGGCGCCAGGCGACGAAACTCCGGGTGTACCATCTCCAAAGAGGTGACGCCGCTGCGCACCTCGCCAAAACAGCGCAGTCGGGTACCGGGGGAGAGACTCTGCTGCTGCGCGCTGTTGAAGTGGAAGAAGCGCAGGGTGAGGCCGCCGCTGCCATCACTGATGTGGGTAAGCAGCATGCGCCGCCGCCCGAATTTGACCTCACTCCCCTGCACCTCGCCCTCCACCACCACCTCGTCGCCGGGACGCAGGGCGCCGATGGGGGTGATACGGGTGCGATCCTGATAACGGGAGGGGAGGTGGAAGAGCAGATCCTGCACCGTCTGAATGCGCAGCCGTTGCAGCCGCTCGGCCATGCTCGGCCCCACCCCCTTGAGGGTGGTGACGTCGAGCCGGTGGGCCGGCGTGGCGGTGCTGGCGCTACTACCGTAGGCGGGGCTCACCAGCTGGCAACGGGGCTACTTGAGCCGCGCCAGCTGCTGCTGGAAGCGCTTGCTCAGCGGCGGCTGGGCGGCGTAGGGGTCGAGCTGGTCAAACAGCCGCTCCAACAGGCTCAGGCGCTGGCTGGCTGGGGGGTGGGTCTTGAAGAGAAAGGCGAGCGAGGCGTCATTGGGGTTCATCCCGGCCAGGGTCTGCAGCACCGCCGGCAGGCCGTAGGGGTCATAGCCGGCACGGGTGGCGATCACCACCCCCATGCGATCGGCCTCAAACTCGTCGGCCTTGTCGAGGCCGCGGGCGTAGAGCTCCTTGAAGCCGGCGGAGAACTTCTCCATGCTCGCCCGATCGCCCTCACGCACCTGGGTAGCAATAAGACTGGAGGCGAGGTTGACGCGCGCCGCCTGTTGTACCGCCGCCAGGTGGTGGCGCTTGAGGACATGCACCGTCTCGTGGGCCAGCGCCCCGGCCAGTTCGGCCTCGCTCTGCATCCGCCTGAGCAGCCCCTTGGTGATGAAGATGTAGCCGCCGGGGGCAGCGAAGGCGTTGATATCCTCCGAGTCGAGCACGCCGAAGCGCCACCTCAGCTCCTTGCGCTCGGTGTGCAGCGCCACCCAGCCGCCAACCTGATTGACGTAGCGTTGCAGCGGGTCGTTATCGAGCAGCGGCACCGCCCCCAGCAACACCGCCACCGCCTCGCGCCCGATCGCCTCCTCCTCCCCAGGACCAACCTCGCCGAAGGCCTGTTGCGCGCTCTTCAGCGTGTCGCCGAGATTCATGTTGCGGGTCAGCTTGTCGAGCACCTCCCCCTGCTGGCAGCCGACGAGCAGGATGGGCAACAGCAACAGGGCGGTAATACGTAGTCTATTCATGGTCATCTCCCTCTCTACTCTGCCTCAAAATAGCCAAGCGGCTGGCTCTTGAGCCGGGCACTGGCGGCAAACTGGCGCGCCTGCTCTGGCTGGGCCTGATAGCGATCGAGGCGTTGCAGCGCCCGGTGGTCGGGTTTGGCGTTAGCCATGTCGGCGGCGTCCAGGCCACGAATGCCGGTGGCCACCGTCACCCCGTCGGCACCCGAGCGGCCGGTACCCAGAAAGCGCAGGGTCTGCGCCACCCCGCTATCGCCCTTCGGTGCCGTGGCACCGTCACCTAGGCGCAGGTGGCTCATGCGCAGCCAGCCGCGCTGCTGGCCGCTACGCACCTGGTACCACCCCCCCTTGCGCTGCACCACGCGCACCTGCTGTTTTGCCTTGAGAGTGGCGAGGGGGGCGGCATCGGCAAAGGGCTCGGCGCGCAGCGTGGTCGGCTGCAACACGGTGGCGAGCGGTTCCGCCGCAAAGAGGGCAGGCGACAAGAGGGAGCAGAGAAGCAGGGCGAACAGCGGACGCATCATGAGAGTTTTCTCCTGGGTTCATAGAGGCGCACCTCCTGGGTGCGCCCCTTTACCTTATAAAAACCGTGGTCGGTAAAGTCAAATGCCTCGCCGCATTGGGCGCGTGTCTCACCGGAGACGAGGATGCGGGCGACCCCCTTGGTCTGTCCCTCGATGCGGCTGGCGAGGTTGACCGTATCGCCGATGGCGGTGTAATCGAGTCGGTTGTGCGAACCGATAAAACCGACCACCCCCGGCCCGCTGTGGATACCGATGCCGACATCGAAATTCTCATCCGCCGCACCCAGCTCCGCCTTGAAGGCCTGCAGGGCATCGGCCATATCGAGCGCCGCCGCCACCGCGTGGCACGCCTGCAACTCGTCCGCCACCGGCGCCCCCCAGAAGGCCATGATGGCATCACCGATGAACTTGTCCATGGTGCCGCCGTGACGGAAGATCACCTCGACCTGGCGGCTGAAGTAGTTGTTGAGCAGCGCCACGATCTCCTCGGCGGTGTGCTTTTCCGAGAGGGTGGTAAAGCCGCGAATGTCGGAGAAGAGCACGGTGATCTGGCGGCTCTCGCTCTTCAGATCGAGGGCCGACTCCCCCTTGGCCACCAGCTCGTTGACCACCCGCGGGTCGAGAAAGCGGCTGAAGATCGCCACCGAGCGCTGCCGTTCGGCCCGTTCGCTTCGGTAGGCGCTGAGGGCGGCAAGGCCGTAATAGAGCCAGGCGAAGAGCAGTGGCGTGAAGAGCGGCAGCCAAACCCGGCTGCCCAGCAGCAGGTAGCTGAGCAGCACCACCAGCGGCGTGACGCCGAGCATGAGCAGGCCGATACGCAGCGGTGAGCGCCCCTGGAGGAAGGCGTGCCACAGGGCAATGATGAGCAGCAGTGCCATGAACGCCGGCAGCCAGCGCGGGGCGTCGCGCAGCGGATTGCCAAGGCGCAGGTTGTCGAGGGTGGTGGCGAGGATCTCCACCGCCGGGTGGAGGCTGGAGAGCGGTGTGGAGCGCAGGTCGTGCAAAGCAGGGGCGGTGGCGCCGATGATCACCACCTTGTCGCGAAACTCGTCCGGCGGACGTTGCGGCTCGCGTCGCGAGAGATCGGCGTAAAGATCACTATAGGAGAAGCGCGGATAGGAGAGGGCCGGCCCCTGCCAGTTGAGGCGGATTTGCGCGGCCTCTGGCAGCGGGTAGCCGAGTGCCGTCGCCGCCTTCGCCGGCAGCGAGGGGAGCCGCCACCCCTCCACCGGGTGGTAGAGCGGGTAGTGGCGGGCGATGCCGTCACTATCGGCGCTGAAGTTGATGCTGCCCAGCCGCCCCGCCATCTGCGCTGCGGTGTAGGGGAGCAGCAGGGGAACCCTCGCCGAGGCCTGGGGCGGCGCTGCGCCATCCTGGCTAAAACCGAGCGCCTCACCGACCAGCGCCAGCGGCACCCCCGCCTCGGGGTCGCTGCTCTGCAGGCGGATAAAGGGGAAGAAGAGGTTGTCGTGCGTCGCCGCCACCTCGGCCAGATAGGCGTCATCATCGGGGCGCAGCGGGTCGGGGTCGGTGAAGAGGATATCGAAGAGGATGGCCCGTGGCCGCTGGGCGGCGATCGCCTCCACCAGCTCGGCGTGAACCGAGCGGGGCCACGGATAGCGGCCATGTTCGACGGCCATCGCCTCCAGGCTGCGCTCGTCGATATCGACGATCACGGTCTGACCGTCGGGCAGCCGTTCCCGTGTGTGCAGGGCCAGCAGCTGGTCATGAAGGGCGTATTCCAGCCCGCGCAGCAAACCGCTGCCGAAGAGCTCCAGCAGCGCCAGCAACAGCACCGCGACGGCGAGCAGGGTAAAGGGGTCGCGCCGCAGGGGCTCCCTGCCCGTGGCGGACATTTAACCGTTCAGCTCCAGCACCCCATCCATCTCCACCGCCGCCCCCTTGGGCAGGGAGGCGACACCGATGGCGGCGCGTGCCGGGTAGGGTTGCTGGAAGTAGGAGGCCATCACCTGATTGACCAGCGGGAAGTGGCCAAGATCGGTGAGAAAGATGTTGAGCTTGGCCATGTCGGCGAGTGAGCCACCGGCGGCGGCGGCGACGGCGGCGAGGTTGTCGAAGACGCGGCGGATCTGTGCCTCCATCTCCCCGACGACCAGCTCCATGGTCTCGGGGATCAGCGGGATCTGCCCGGAGAGGTAGACGGTGTTGCCCACCTTGACCGCCTGGGAGTATGTACCGATGGCCTGCGGTGCCTTGTCGGTATGGATAATTTCGCGACTCATGAATTGCCTCTTTACACTCTGCTGTTGTGAATGGGAGCAAGTGTAGCGAAAAAAGGGGCGGCGTGGCGAAGGGAGAGATGTGCGTTGTGGCGTGGCTACTTGCGGCTGATCTTCATCACCTGATCGATAGTGCGCAGGTGGCGCAGGATGCGCGCCAGATGCACGCGGCCGGTAACGGCGATGGTGAGGTTGATGGTGGTGTTGCGCCCGTCGCGCTCATCGAGGCTGATGTTGTCGATATTGGCGCGGGTCTCGGCGATGGCGGCAGCGACGGTGGCGAGCACGCCGCGCTGGTTGGTGACATCGACCCGCAGCTCGACCGGGAACTCCCCCTCGACCCCCTCCTCCCACTGCACATCGATCCACTTCTCCGGGTGTTTGCGAAACTCGGTGACGTTCTTGCAGTGCTGGGTGTGGATGACGATGCCGCGCCCGGAGGTGAGAAAGCCGAGGATCGGGTCGCCGGGGATGGGGCGGCAGCACTTGGCGTACTGTACCACCGTCCCCTCGGTCCCCTTGATGGAGAGGGGGCGACTGCCGCTCTCGCTGGCGCTGGTGGAGGGCACCTCACCCGCCTCCTTCGGCAGTAGGGCACGGGCGACAAGCGGGGCCATGCGGTTTCCCAGGCCGATCTGTTCCAGCAGGGCGTCGCGGTCGCCAAAGCCGAGTTCCTGCAGCAGCGCCTGCCAGCGCTCCTCCTGAATATCGTCGCACTTGAGTGTGAGTTCGCTCAGCGCCTTCTCCAGCAGGCGCCGCCCCAGGGTGATCGACTCGTCGTGCTGCAGGTTCTTGAGGAAGTTGCGGATGGTGGCGCGCGCCTTGCCGGTAAAGACAAAGTTGAGCCAGCTGGGGTTGGGCTGGGCGCCAGGCGAGGTGATGATCTCCACCGACTGGCCGTTGCGCAGCTCGGTGTGCAGCGGCGCCAGGCGGCGATTAATCTTGGCGGCGACGCAGCTGTTGCCCACATCGCTGTGTACCGCGTAGGCGAAATCGACGGCGGTGGCGCCGCGCGGCAGCTCCATGATCTCGCCGCGCGGGGTAAAGACGTAGACCTCGTCGGGAAAGAGGTCGACCTTGACGTTCTCCAGAAACTCCTGTGAGTCGCCGGCGTTCTGCTGCATCTCCAGCAGCCCCCGCAGCCACTCGCGGGCGCGCTCGTGGGAGATGCCGCCGGAGACATCGCCGCTCTTGTAGAGCCAGTGCGAGGCGATCCCCGACTCCGCCACCTTGTCCATGTCGAGGGTGCGGATCTGCACCTCGATGGGGAAGCCGTAGGGGGTGAGCAGGGCGGTGTGCAGCGACTGGTAGCCATTGGCCTTGGGGATGGCAATGTAGTCCTTGAACTTGCCGGGGATCGGCTTGTAGAGATTGTGGATGGCACCGAGCACCCGGTAGCAGGTGTCGACCCTGTCGACCACGATGCGAAAGGCAAAGACGTCGGTCACGTCGGCGAAGCCCAAATGCTTCTGCTGCATCTTGCGGTAGATGCTGTAGAGGTGTTTTTCGCGCCCGGAGACCTCGCCCGCCAGCCCCTCCTGCCGCAGACGTCCGTCGATGGCCGCCTCGATCTTCTGCACGATCTCGCGCCGGTTGCCGCGCGCCTTTTTCAGCGCCTCCTCGATGACCCGGCTGCGCCGGGGATAGTAGGCAGCAAAACCGAGATCCTCCAACTCCAGGCGCAGCCGGTTGAGGCCGAGGCGCGTGGCAATGGGGACGTAGATCTCCAGGGTCTCGCGGGCGATGCGCCGCTTCTTCTCCGGGCGCATCACCCCCAGGGTACGCATGTTGTGCAGCCTGTCGGCCAGCTTGATGAGGATGACGCGAATGTCCTTCACCATCGCCAGCATCATCTTGCGGAAGTTCTCCGCTTGCGCCTGCGCCTTGGTCTCGAACTCGATATGGCTGAGCTTGCTGACGCCATCGACCAGCGCGGTGATCTCCTCGCCAAACTGCGCCGCCAGATGCTCGCGGGCGGTGTCGGTATCCTCGATGACGTCGTGCAGGATGGCAGCGGCGATGGTCTTGTGGTCCAGCCGCATGCCGGCAAGGATCTTGGCGACCGCCAGGGGGTGGTAGATGTAGGGTTCGCCGCTCAGGCGGCGCTGTCCCTCGTGGGCCTCGGCGCCGAACAGATAGGCCTGATAGACCTCCTGCACCTGCTCCGGCTCCAGGTAGTCGTCGAGCATGGCGCAGAGGTCGCTGATGAGAAACATCCGGCTCTGATCCATAACGGCGCTACCCGGCTGCGCAACAGGTGGTTAGAGGATCTCCTCGCGAACCTCGTCATCACTGATATGCATGGCACTCTCGGGCGCGGCGGCCTTGGCGTCGAGAATCGTGCGGTCGATATGGCCCTCGGCAATTTCACGCAGTGCCACCACAGTGGGTTTGTCGTTCTCCCACGCCACCGTCGGCTCGGCGCCGTTGGCCAGTTGGCGCGCGCGCTTGGTGGCGACTTGTACCAGCTGGAAGCGGTTGTCGACGTTATCCAGACAATCTTCGACGGTTACACGGGCCATTGTTCATTACTCCTGGGTGGTGCGGTTGCGATTCAAGGAACCGGCTATCTTAGTCAAAGCGGGGCCGTTACGCCAGCAGCGCGTCGAGCAGCGGCCGGTGGCGGGCGATCTGCCGTGGCGCCTGCTGGCGTCGGGCGAGAATAATGGCGCGCAGCTCACCCAGTGCGGTGTCGAAATCGTCGTTAAACACCAGATAGTCAAACTCGCGGTAGTGGCTCATCTCGCTAATGGCATCGCGCATGCGCCGTGCAATCACCTCATCGCTATCGGTGCCGCGCCCGCACAGCCGCTTCTCCAGCTCCTCGCGGGAGGGGGGGAGGATAAAGATACTCACCGCCTCGGGCATCTTCTGGCGCACCTGCTGCGCCCCCTGCCAGTCGATCTCCAGAATCACGTCCAGCCCCTGCGCCAGCAGCTCAAGGACGCTGGCGCGCGCGGTACCGTAAAAGTTGTCGAACACCTGGGCGTGCTCAAGGAAGGCGTTATCGGCAATCATGCCGCGAAAGGTGTCGGGGTCGGTGAAGTGGTAGTCCTGGCCGTTCACCTCGCCGGGGCGCGGCGCGCGGGTAGTGTGGGAGACCGACACGGTGAGCGCCGTGGTCTGTTGCAGCAACGCCTTCACCAGGCTGGTCTTGCCGGCCCCGGAGGGGGCGGAGATGATGTAGAGGGTGCCGTCGCTAATCTGTTGTTGGTTCATCGCTGTTCCTGTATGCGGTTATTCAATGTTCTGTACCTGCTCGCGCATCTGCTCGATGAGCACCTTCAGTTCAACCGAGGCCATGGTGGTCTCGCTGTCGGCCGACTTGGCGCCGAGGGTGTTGGCCTCGCGGTTCAGCTCCTGCATCAGAAAGTCGAGCCGCCGCCCCACCGGCTGATCAGATTCCAGCACCCGGCGCACCTCGACGAGGTGGGTCTCCAGCCGATCCATCTCCTCGTCCACATCGAGTTTTTGCGCGGCGATCACCATCTCCTGCTCCAGGCGCTGGGGATCCAATGCCGCCTGCAATTCGCCGAGGCGCTCACGCAGCCGCGCCCGAACACCGGCCAGCACCTCGGGGAGGCGCGACCGCACCGCCTGCACCACCTCCTCTGCACCATCGCAACGCTGGAGGATGATCGCCTTCAGTTGCTCCCCCTCGCGTTCGCGATTGTGGTTCAGCTCACCGATCGCCTGTTCGAGCAGGGCGAGGGTTTCACCCTGCAACCGCCCCTCGTCCAGCCGCGGGGGTTGCAGCACGCCGGGCCACTGCAGCACGGTGAACGAGTTGACCGGTGAGGCATTGTAGAGCAGGGCGTCGACCTCGCGGCTGGCGTGGGCCAGCTTTTTCACCAGCTCGAGGTTCAGGGCGAGCTCGCCGGGCTGATCGACCGGGGGCTGAAAACGCACATTGCAATCCACCTTGCCGCGCCCCAGCCGCTGGTTGAGCCGCTCGCGGATCTTCGGCTCCAGCAGCCGCAACTCCTCGGGCAGGCGCAAATTGAGCTCCAGAAAGCGGTGGTTGACCGAGCGCAACTCCAGCTGCAGGCTACCCCACTCGCCTTGTGACTCGCGCCGGGCGAAGGCTGTCATACTGCGGATCATGGATACTCCCGTGGGCGATTTGCTATAGTGGCGCCTCATAGTAACCGAATGGCGGCGGTGTCAAAAGAACAGGGGCCGTTCGGCAACAAATTATAACAGACGGTTGCCATTCGCTCGGGCGAAGGCTAGAGAAGGCAAAATCAGGCGCAAAAGTGCCGTTTACATAGCGTAAATGAACATTTTAGCCCGATTTTAACGCCCGATCGCGTCGCATGAGTAGCGTTTCAACAGCCTGATAAGGATGGCATGAACGAGCAGATCATCAGCCTGGCACCGGGGACACAGCTGGAGGAGTACGTCATCGAGGAGAAGCTGGGTGGCGGCGGCTTCAGTATCGTCTATCTGGCGCGCAGCCCCGACCCGGAACACCCGCTGGTAGTACTCAAGGAGTACATGCCACGCAAGCTCGCCTATCGCGGCGAGGATGGCCACACCATCCATACCAATGACGAGAAGGCGGCGGAGCAGTTCGCCCACGGTCGGCGCCTCTTCTTTCAGGAGGCCAACACCCTGGCCGGGCTGAAACACCCCAACATCGTCAATGTCATCAACTTCTTTCGCGCCAACAGCACCATCTATATCGTGATGGAGTATCAGAAGGGGGTGAACCTGCAGGAGTACATCAAGCGCCATAAGGGGGGGCTGAGCGAGGCCTTCCTCTACCACGTCTTTCTGCCTCTGCTCGATGGGCTGAAGCTGATTCACGCCAAGGGGCTGCTGCACCTCGATATCAAGCCGGGCAACATTCACCTGCGCGCCGGGGGCAATCCGCTGCTACTCGATTTCGGCGCGGTACACGAGATGCAGCAGAGCCGTCAGTACCAGCCGGGACAGGTGCTGACCCTCGGCTTCTGCCCCACCGAACAGTCAATGGTTGGGGGGTATGTCGGGCCCTGGACCGACATCTACGCCATTGGTGCCACCATGCGCGCCTGCATTGAGGGGACGGCGCCGCCGCCCGCTGAAAAGCGGCGTATGAAGGACACCATGAAACCGGCGGTGGAGGCCTTCAAGAAGGGGTACTCGCAGAAGATCCTGGCCGCCATCGACTGGTCGATGGAGGTTGATCCGATGTACCGTCCGCAGAGCGTGGATGAGTTGCTGGAGGCACTGGGCGACGGCGGCAAACTGGGGCCAGGCTACAAGGAGGAGGCAAGTTCGGTGCTGGGGCGCCTCGCCAGCGGACTCTCCTGGTTCAAGGGAGGGGGGGCGTGATCTACGAACTGGGCCAAGCCAACCGTCTGGGCAACCGCAACAGCAACCAGGACCGCTTCCAGGCGATCGAGACCGAGGAGGGGGTATTGCTGGTGCTGGGCGACGGCATGGGCGGGCAGCTGTTCGGCGAGAAGGCGGCGCAGATCCTGGTCGAGACCGCGCGCCAGCACTATCTCCAGGCCGAGCGGCCGATTGCGGCGCCAAAACCCTTTCTGGAGCACATCCTGCGTAGCGCCCACCGGGCGATCGTCGATTTTGGCGAGCGTCAGCAGCCGGTCGCCAACCCCGGCACCACCGGGGTGCTCTGCCTGGTGCAGAACAATCAGGCGGTGTGGGCCCACGTTGGCGACAGCCGCCTCTATCTCTTTCAGAGCGGTCTGCCGATCTACCGCACCACCGACCACTCCTTCGTCGAGATGCTCTACCAAAAGGGGGAGATCAGCCGCCGCGAACAGGAGAGCCACCCCAAGCGCAATCAGGTCACCCAGTGTCTGGGCGGCGGCCTGGTCGAGGAACCTGAGCCGGCCGTCAGCACCACGGTGGCGCTGCACGTCGAGGATGTGCTGCTGCTCTGCACCGATGGCCTCTGGGGGCCGATGGATGATGCGGTGATGGGGCGCCTGCTCTGCCGTCCCGGCAATCTGGATGACATAATCAACACCATGGCCGAACAGGCCGAACAGCTGAGCTACCCCTACAGCGACAATATCAGCGTGCTGGCGCTGCGCCTGCTCTCCATCGCCGGTGGCAAGAGGGTGCAACCGCGACACCAGACCGCGCGTGGCGACCACACACTGGATCCGCTGGACCCGCCAGACCCGCTGCAGAGCGCCATCGCCGAGATTGAGGCGGCAATCAAGGCCTATGAGGGGGAGCTGGACAAGTAGCCGCGCTGCGTGTCCGCGGGCACGCGGCATCGCGTCATCCGGCCGCCTTCGCTACAATCCCCCACTTCAATCCATAGACTCAAGGCAGGTTCCCCATGCGTCCAAGCGGCCGGCGGCCCGATGAGCTGCGTCAAATCCGGCTTACCCGACACTACACCAAACACGCCGAGGGGTCGGTGCTGGTGGAGTTTGGCGATACGCGGGTGATCTGCACCGCCACGGTGGAGGAGCGGGTGCCGCACTTTTTGCGCGGCAAGGGGCAGGGGTGGGTCACCGCCGAGTACGGCATGCTGCCGCGCGCCACCGGCAACCGCATGGGGCGCGAGGCGGCACAGGGCAAGCAGGGGGGGCGCACCATGGAGATCCAGCGCCTTATCGCCCGTTCGTTGCGGGCGGTGGTCGACTTGGCGGCGCTCGGCGAGCGCACCATTACCGTCGACTGCGACGTGATCCAGGCCGACGGCGGCACGCGCACCGCCTCGATCACCGGCGGCTATGTGGCGCTGGCCGACGCCATCACCCATATCCGCACCACCAAGGGGCTGAAACGGGAGCCGCTGCGCGGCCAGGTCGCCTCGGTCTCGGTGGGGATCTTCGATGGCACCCCGGTGCTGGACCTCGACTACCCGGAGGACTCCGGTGCCGAGACCGACATGAATGTGGTGATGAACGAGAGCGGCGCCTTTATCGAGGTGCAGGGCACCGCCGAGGGGCACCCCTTTGCCCGCGATGAGCTGGACGCGATGCTGGCGCTGGCGCAAAAGGGTATTGAGGAGCTGCTCGCCTTTCAGCGCGAGGCTCTCACCGATGACAGCTGGAGGGAGTTGTAGTGAAAAAGTATGTTCTGGCAAGCGGCAACAGCGGCAAGGTGCGCGAATTCAACCAACTCTTTGCAGAGCTTGATATCGAGGTGGTGCCGCAGACCGAGTTCGGGGTGGTGGAGATCGAGGAGACCGGCCTCACCTTCGTCGAGAACGCCATCCTCAAGGCACGCAATGCCGCCGCCCACACCGGGCTGCCGGCGATTGCCGATGACTCCGGACTGGAGGTGGACGCGCTGCAGGGGGCGCCCGGCATCTACTCGGCGCGCTTCGCCGGAGAGGGGGCGACCGATGCGGAGAATCTGCACAAGCTGCTGCAACAGCTCGATGGGGTGGTCGATGACGAGCGCAGCGCCCGCTTCCAGTGCCTGCTGGTGTTGATGGAGCACAGCCTCGACCCGACCCCCATCATCTGCCAGGGCACCTGGGAGGGGCGCATCACTACCACACCGCAGGGGGAGAACGGCTTTGGCTATGACCCGGTATTCTGGGTGCCGCCGCATGAGTGCACCGCCGCGCAGTTGAGCGCCGAGGAGAAGAACCGCCTGAGCCATCGCGGCCAGGCGCTGCAGAAACTGCTGCAGGCGCTGCGCTAAGGGGCGGGCCGCACGGGACGCCTCACACTTTATGCTCCATCTCACCGCCCCGCCGCCGCTGGCCCTCTACATCCACTACCCCTGGTGCGTGCGCAAGTGCCCCTACTGCGACTTCAACTCGCACCAGGCCAGTGGCGAGATGGCCGAGGCCGACTACCTCGCCGCCCTGCTGCGCGATCTGCAGCAGCACCTGCCGGCGGTGTGGGGGCGACCGGTACACGCCATCTTCATCGGTGGCGGCACCCCGAGCCTGCTCTCCCCCGATGGCGTGGCGTGGCTGCTGTCACAGCTGCGCGCCCTGCTACCCCTGCTCCCTGGCTGCGAGATCACCCTGGAAGCCAACCCCGGCACCGTGGAACAGGGACGCTTCACCGCCTTCCGCCAGGCCGGGGTAAACCGCCTCTCCATCGGCGTGCAGAGCTTTGATGATGCGCTGCTGCAGCGGCTGGGGCGCATCCATACCGGGCGCGAGGCGATCCTTGCCGTCGAGGCGGCCCACTGCGCCGGTTTCGATAATCTCAATCTCGACCTGATGTTCGGCCTGCCGGGAGAGGATGAGGCGGGGGCCGCCGCCGACCTGCGCCAGGCGATCGCGCTCGCCCCCAGTCACCTCTCCTGGTACCAGCTCACCATCGAGCCCAACACCGCCTTCGCCCACGCCCCGCCGCCGCTCCCCGAGGAGGAGGCGCTGTGGGCCATGCAGTCCGCCGGGCAGGCCATTTTGGCGACGGCAGGCTATGGTCAGTACGAGGTCTCCGCCTACGCGCTCCACGATCGGGAGCAGGAGCGGCAGTGCCGCCACAATCTCAACTACTGGCGCTTTGGCGACTACCTTGGCATCGGCCCCGGTGCCCACGGCAAGCTCACCCATTGTGCTAGCGGAAAAATCGAGCGCATCTGGAAAAAGCGCCAGCCGCGCGACTGGCTGACGGCAACAGATGGCGCGGCGATGATCGCCGGACGGGCCGAGATCGCACGCGACGAGCTGGTGCTGGAGTTCATGATGAACGCACTGCGTCTGGTGGAGGGGTTCGACACGGCACTCTTCACCGCCCACACCGGGCTGCCACTCAGTGCCGCCACGGCACCGTTACAAAGGGCCGAGGCGCTGGGGCTGTTGCAGTGGGATACGCGGCGCATTGCCCCCACCGCCCGGGGGCGCGACTACCTGAATGACCTGCTTGAGCTGTTTCTGCCGGAGGGGTGACCATGCACGGCGATGACCCTTACACCCCCATCGACTGCGGTCTCTACTCGCAGTACGAGGTGGCGATCCTGCACCGCACCCCGCTGCAGCTACGCTGGCACGACGAGGCGGGGCGGGAGCAAAACGCGCGTATTCTGCCGCGGGATCTGCAGATCCGCGACCACGTCGAATACCTTCTCGTGGAGGACAGCAATGGCGCGACATTCGCCGTGCGCCTCGACCACATCCTGTGCCATCAGACGGAGTCTTGATGAACAACGCCCATACGCCCGCCTATACTCGACACCGTGGCTAACATACAATCAGCCACTTCCCTCGACCGTTGCCTCACTGGCCGGCACCGGGGGCTGTCTGACCAGACCTGCGGAGTGCCATGACGGAACTGGATCTATCCACGGAGATTGACGCGGAGATCGACTTCAAGGCATTGAAGCAACGCTTCGTCATGCTCAATCAGGCGCGCCTGCAACACGCTCGTTCCGCCCTGAAGGAGCGGCAGGAGGGGTTTCTCGACCTGTTGCCACTGCTGTTTCACGTCAACCACCCGTTGTTGCCTGGCTACTCCTCCAAGTTCACCCCCTGCGGGGTGTGGGGCTACGAGCCGGAACGCAAGGTGCTAAACCACGCCAAGAGGCTGGCCCGGAGTTTCTCCTACAGCAAACCGACCGGCAAACAGTCGCCCCTCCTCGCGCTCTACTTTATGGGCAGCTCAGGCACCATTGGCCACTCCGAGGAGAGTGACTTCGATATCTGGCTCTGTCACGAGCCGAAGCTGGGCCCCGATCAACTGCTCAAGCTGCAACAGAAGGCCGACGGCATCGAGGCGTGGGCCGCCACCCTGGGGCTGGAGATCCACTTCTTTTTCATCAATCCCGAGCGCTTTCGCCAAGAGCCGCAAGGGGCGCAGGGGGCGCTCAGCAGCGAGAGCAGCGGCAGTGCGCAGCACAGCCTGCTCCTTGACGAGTTCTACCGCACCGGGGTGTTGCTGGAGGGGCAATATCCGCTATGGTGGCTGGTGCCACCGGGCTACGAGGCCGCCTACGAGCTCTATGTGGAGCAGCTGCACCGCAAGCGTTTTCTCTATGCCCGCGACACCATCGACTTTGGCGGCCTGGCACACATCCCGGCCGAGGAGTTTTTCGGCGCCGCACTGTGGCAACTCTCCAAGGGGATCGACTCCCCCTACAAGTCGATTCTCAAGCTGCTGTTAATCGAGAGCTACGCCCGCGAATACCCGGCGGTACAGCTGCTGAGCAAGCAGTTCAAACAGGCGATTTATGACGGCATTGTCGATCCGGAGCAGCTCGACCCCTACATCCTGATGCTGCGCAAGGTGAGTGACTACCTGCAGCACAATAACGAGCGCCAGCGTCTGGAGTTGGCGCGCCGCTGCTTCTATTTTAAGGCCGCCATCCCCCTTGGCACCGGGCTGGCGGCGCAACGTGCCGACTGGCGGCACGAGCTGTTGCTCACGCTGACCAAATCATGGGGCTGGACGCGTGCCGATTTGATGCTAATGGATGCACACAGCCAGTGGCGGGTACACCGTGTCCTGGAGGAGCGGCAGATCCTGTTTCAGGCCCTCACCAGCAGTTACCGCCTGCTCTCCGGCTTTGCGCGCAAATACGCCGGCCTCTCACTGATCAGTCAGGAGGATCTCACCACCCTGGGGCGTAAACTCTACACCGCCTTTGAGCGCAAGGCGGGCAAGATCGATATCATTACCCGCGGCATCGACGCCGAACTCAGCGAGCCGCAGGTGACCGTGGTGGAGATGATCAGCAACGATGGGGAGAGTGGCTGGCAAGTCTACAACGGGGTGGTGACCCAGGAGAATTTGCGTCTGGAGACACCGATGAAGCGCACCCGCAGCCTCACCGAGCTGCTCGCCTGGTGCCACCTTAACGGCGTGACCGGCCCCAATTCGACCTTCGTGGTGTACAGTGGAAACAGCTGTCACACCACGCGCGAGGTGGAGACGCTGAGCACACGCATCGCACAGCGTTTTCCGGTAGCGATGCTGCAGAGTCACGACATGCGCGACTATGCCAGTGCCGCCGTATTGTTGCGTAGTGAGTTCTATGTCAATACCGGGGTACGCCTTTCGGAAAACATGCTAATGACCAAGAATATCGCGGCCATTGGCCACACGGATCCCTTCCACTTCGGCCATCAGGGCGGGAGTCTGGTGCTGGCGGTGGATCAGCTCTCGCTCAACAGCTGGCGCGAGGCGATCGCCTACCGCTTCACCGGTGACAACGCGGTGCTGGATGCACTCTGCAACTACCTGAAGTGGTACCCGCTGACGGCGCCGGAACCGCCGCCACAGCCCGACTTTTACAGTGGTGCCACGGCCCTGGGCAGTGCCGTGGCAAAACGGGTCGAAAAGTTGTTCCAGACGGTAATTGAGCACTTTTACGGCGACCCGGCACACCATGAAGATTGCTTCCTCGTCACTATCGGCAACAGCCACTACAGCTTTTATTTCGATAACGGCGCGCCGCGCTACGAGGTGTTTTGCGGGCTGGCGGCACTCCTTGCCCACCTTGGCAAGCCGCGTGAGGGGTTTCTCAGCGTTGTCGCCGACAAACGCTCATTGCGTGCGAGCTTTTTGCCGCTGCTCTATGAGCGCAACAAGCCGGGAGTGGTGCAATTTTTCTTCCATCCCCTGGGTGGTGATGCGGAGATCTTCGTGCTCGACGAAAAGGGGACGCTGTTTCATCAGCACACCCCCTTTTATGACGAGTCGACACTGCTCAACCACTTCTCGCGTTTCTTCGAATCGGTTAGCAATCGCGTCAACTTCATGCTGCAGGAGGGGCAGGCCGGGGGCGGCATCAAGGGGGTGGAGTTCTATCGCATCAGCAGTGACGCCATTGGCCGGCGACGGGCGAAGATGGTGGCGCCGGAGTTTTATCAACAGAACAAAAGTTACTTTAGCCTGCAGGTAATTGTGGAGCAGAACGACAGCGGCCAGTCAATCTTTACCCTCTACTGCGACGGCAAGGAGTTCTCGACCCTGGAACACGGCACGGAGCTGTTCAATACCGTGGTCCAGCATGTACTGGTGTTGCGCAATAGCGGACAGCGTTATCCCATCTACATTACCGACATCAGCCTCGATCGTTTAGTGGTCGGCGAGGAGAATGTGAACAAGATGCAGAGCAGCCATTTTCTCAACTATAAACGGCGCATCGAGGAGCAGTTGAACCGCTCGATGAAGGGTTAGGTACTATTCACGCAGCGCATCAAAAATGGCAATGATGTCACGGCGCCACTGCATCGCCTGCTGGCGAAATGGCTCGTCCGGGGCGAGGGTGGTGAGCAGCTCCGGATCGAAGGTGGTGAGCAGGGTCTCCTCCTGCTCGGCGAACAGGGTGATCTTCAGCGGCAGGTAGGGGATGAGCTGCGGGTGACGTGCACTCAACCGACGTACCTCCTCCGGCTTGCCAAAGAAGACGATGCGATATTTATCGGTGGCAAAGCCGCTGCCGGTCAGTCCGATATCGACCCTCTGCACCCGCGAAACGGTGTAACCGTGCGCCACAATGGCCCCTTGCAGCGCCAGCATGGTCTCGGGAAAACCCTGCAGTGAACGCATCATCAGCAGCCGATCGTTACCGGCCTGCAACGGGGCGCTGCCGGCCAGCAGCAGCAACAGCGCCAGTGCCGTGCGCAACCACTTCATAGTGACGCCTCCTCCATGATCTCCGCATAGATGTTGAACATTTGCGTGCAGGCCTGATCCAGTTCGGCATTGTTGTAGACGCGGCTCAGGTAGCGCGGGTTGATCGCCATCATGTGTACCCCGTCCGGCTCCTCCACCACGGTGATGCGACACGGCATGAACAGACCGATGCGCGGGTCGAGATTGAGCGCCTGGTTGATAAAGTTGAAGTTGCAGAAGTAGACCACCACCTGTTTTTTGTTCTGTTCGGCCTCGGGAAAGAACCCGTCCTCCAGGTTCTGCACGCGAATGATGCGGAAGTTTTTGCCGAGCGCCGCCCGCTTGATGTTCTCCACCGTCTCCTCCAGGGAGTAGTCAGAGTCGAGCATCATCACCGGCTCCTCCACCTCGGCGAAGTGCCAGCGGATTGGGGTCTGCTCGAAGCTGCGCACATAGGTGACGATGTCGTCGATATTCTGCTCGTTAAGCCCCAGAGTGAGGAAGGAGCGCATCGGTGTGCCGACCCGCCCCTCCATCAGGGTGCGTTTGATCATCGCGTCACTGGCCGCCTTGAGAAAGCCGGCATTGTTCAGCGCCGGGGGCATGATCGGCAGTTCGCGCGGGCGCGAGAAGGTGACCCCGGTGCCGTGTCCCCCCTCACCATTCTCGCCGTGACAACTGGCGCAATAACCGCCATAGAGCAGCTTGCCGCGCGCCGCATCCCCCTCTACCGGCGCGTACGCCGGGCTTGGCGGTGGGGGAATATCGGCAACCCAGCCGCGCAGGTGGGTGATGATAGCCTGCACCTGCTCATCGCTCAGCGAGGGGTGTGCCGGCATGATGCGCCCGGGGCGCCCCTCGCGAATGGTGGTCGAGAGGAAGGCGTCATCCACCGCATGGAGAAAGGCCGGCAGCGCCAGCGGCACCCCCACCCCGCCGCTGCCGTTGATGCCGTGACAGGCCGAACAGTTGAGCTCGTAGAGGCGCGCCCCCTCGTCCGGCGCCGCCCAAAGGGTGCCACTACCCAACAGAGTCAGGAAAAAACCTGCCGCTACCGCCTTGAACATATCGCCAACCCGAAGAAGAGGAACACCGGAATATTAGCAACATATAATAAACTAACGTTGATGCAAATCAATAAGAAGTCGCCCTTGGGGCGAGGGCATTTTATCTCTCCGCACGTTGTGCCACACGTTACCACCCGCGCGCCATACCAACCACGGAACCATCACGGCTTTGGCGATAGTGGTTGATTTGCCCAGTCGAACCCCCTCTCCCTGAAGGAGAAGGGGCAAGGCACAGGGACAAGGGTGCCGGCTGGCGGCTACACGCAGCCGGTCGGCTTGGGCAGGCCACCGTACTTGGTGATGGGCTTCATTGGGCCGGTCATCCAGAGCTGGAACACCGCCTTCTGCTCGGCCCCCAGATATTTGGTGAATTTGCGAATGGGCGGCACCACGCTGTGCTCGTCATAGTACTCACGGGCCTTGAGGATCTGCTCCCACCTCTCACCGCCCAGCTCGTACCCATCGGCCTCGGCCATGGCGCGGGCGATCGCCGGGGTCCAGTCATGCATATTGGTCAGATAACCATCACCGTCACGATTTGGAAGTTCCATTTTTACTACCCCTTTAGCTGGCGGCCACGCTGGCGGATTGGCTCTCACCGCGCTGGCCACAATAACCTAGTGAACGCGTAAAGAATTACACTATGACCAAGCATTAATGTCAAGTATTGGCCTGGGGTGATTTTTCCCGCCATTTCGCTGCTTATCTAAAAAGGGTGTTGCCGCCGAGCGGCGCGGGGCAAAATGGCGCCATGTTTGAGAAACAAGACCTGCTGAAATTGGCCAACCAGCCGATGCCCTTTGGCAAATACCAGGGCAAGGTGCTGATCGACCTGCCGGAGGAGTACCTGCTCTGGTTCGCCCGCAAGGGCTTTCCAACGGGGGAGCTGGGGCGCCTGCTGCAGCTGGCGCTGGAGATCCGCATTAACGGGCTGGAGGGGGTGATCATGCCGCTGAAACGTCAACGGTAACGCATAAACTATCCCCTTTACCTCTGCGCGGCGAGACCTTGCCGCAACCTCTGTAGCCCGGCATTCTGCTCCGCCTCCTTTACTGCCCGCCGGTAGAAGCCGCGCAGGCTCCCCTTGAGGTGGGGCAGCACCTCGCGATCGGGGATCCCCTTGAGTGCACAGAAGATGGCCAGGGCGTAGGTCATGTCGTGCTGTGAGAGAAAGCTCTGGCGGTCAACCGGGGCCGGGGCACAACTGCCGCAGCGCGGGATACGCACGTTAAAGGCGCTGTTGGCCATTAGCAGGCCGAAACCGAGAAAGGTGGCCACCACCTCGGTGACGTGGGGCCAGTTCTCCTCGCCGCCGGGCGGTGGCTCACCTGCCATGGTGCCCAGATAGTGGGCAAAGGTGTGGGCAAAGCTGGCGATCATCGCCTCGGGGTTGTTGATGAGCGCCGGGTCGTAGAGGATCGGCAGGCGCTCGGCCGCCGCCACCTGTTCCGCCACCGCCGCCGTACCGCTGCGTAGCGGCCCCGCCAGCCGCAGCCGTGGCGCCTCCTCCAGCTGGCATTGGCGCCCGTCGAGCAGCCGTGTCGGCCAGTGGGCGATGCCCGCGTAGCCCTTTACCCGCTCGCAGATGAGCGCCGCCATCCCCTCAACGCTATCGACACGGCCGGGAAAGAAGCGATCGTTGGGCTGCACCAGCAGCGTGTGGTCGCGAAACACGGCGGCATCGAAGTTACGCAGCGCCCAGCCGTAGGTGTCGATGAGCCACTGCACCGACTGCGCGTCGAGCAGCGGCTCCCGGCTGAAGAACCTGGCGAACAGGCCAGCCATCCGGCGTCTACTCCGCGCCCCAGTGCGCGGTGGCGATCCCCTCACCCAGGTCCGCCTCCACCAGGCGGCGGCGCACCTCCAGCAGTTTGTTGAGCAGCGCCGGTTCGCTCTGCTCGTAGGCAGCGGCATCGGGGGTGCGCTTGACCACCACCCCGAGCAGCTCGGTGATCGCATTACCGATAGAGTTCTGGCTGATGGTGACGATGAGCTTGCCATGGTCGTTGCGGTAGATCAGCTGCTTGAAGGCGGGCTGCCAGCGCAGGCCGTTGGCGTAGGCGGGGTCGACGATGCAGCGCTCGCGCACCATCTTCGCCGCCTTGAGAAAGTCGTTATTGAAGAGCAGCTTCTCCTCGACCAGCTCGGGAAAATAGCTCTCCCTCGGCAGCGGTGCATTGCGCGTGGAGACCTGGGTGAAGAAGGTGCGGTAGAAGTCGATAAAGCCCTGCAGGATGATGTCGTACTCCTTCCAGAAACGCACCTCCTTGAGTGACTCGGCGCCGCCGGTGATCTCCCAGGCGGGCAACCCCTGCGGATAGCCGGTGAGCTCGATGCGACAGGTACCGTCGTTGCAGGGGCGGAGGATCTGCAGGTCGAGGCGGTCGAAGAAGGCGCGGTAGACCTCGCGCATGTGCGCCTGAAACAGCGAGTGTTGGCCGCCGTCGGTCAGATTGGGGTTGTTGCTGTCGGCCAGCGGCGCGGCGCGCAGCTGCTGCTTGTCAAAGACGATAAAGTGGTTGTGCAACATGCGGATGCTGGGTACCCCCGGCGAGGTGAGGGGCCAGGTGGCATCGAGGCTCGCCTCGCCGGCCAGCACCAGCGCCTCGGCCGGGTCGGGGTACTGCTCCAGCATGTACTCGATAATGATCTGGTTCATGCGGTTCCAGACGTGCTTCACGTTGTCCGGCACCTGGGTGCGGCGCACCGGGCGGCCCAGCGGATTGAGGATGGTCTTGGAGGTGTTGTAGATGATGGAGCAGTCGAACTCATTGGAGTGACCCAGCGCCTTGCGATAGAGCAGCAGGTCCTCCGGATTGCGCAACAGGCCGTTGTTATAGGTCAGGTCGTTGAGGTTTTCGGTGGAGTTGAAGAATTCGTTGGGTTTCATCCCCTCCGGTACATCGAGCGGAATGGGGCGAAAGGGGTTGATGATCTCGCGTGGCCCTGACTGCATGGTCTAATCCTCGGAAATTTTATATCCGTATAAGCTATTGAAATGACAGTGATAAACAGCAAGGCCGCCACCATATCACCTTCCTGGCCGAAGGGGTAACAGACTCTGCGCCAACGGGAAGGGGGAGGGGAAGGCGTGGGCGAAAATGGCCTGCAAAGGCAAGCCAGTTGGCCACTTGCATTCTATACTTGGCAGATGTCACAGCCCGTTATCTCAGTCACCCCTGCAACCATGAGCCGCCGCCTCGCCCCTCACATCCCACTCCTGGCACTGCTGCTGTGCCTCCTCATGCCCGCCCAGGCAGTGGCGGCGGACGAAGAGGCTGGCCACCAGCAGCGGGTACTGTTTCTGGAGACGAAAAAGGCGCTGGAGCGCGGCGACGACGCCCTGTTCCAGCGCAACCTGGCGCAACTGCGCGACTACCCCCTCTATCCCTACCTTCTCTACTGGCGGATGCGCCGCGACCTCGGGACGCAGTCCAGCGACACCATTGAGGCCTTTCTGACCGGCTACCCGTCGCTGCCGATCACCCCATTGCTGCGCACCGCCTGGTTACGCCACCTGGCCCAGGAGGGGCGCTGGGAGGAGTTTCTCCGCCTCTATCGCCACGGCGGCGCCGAGATGCAGTGCTACCTGCACACCGCGCAGCTGCACAGCGGCAAGCCCGAGCTGGCCTGGGCCGGCGCCAAACGGCTGTGGCTGGTCGGTCATTCGCAAGATGCCGCCTGTGACGAACTGTTCCAGGCGTGGAGGGAGGCGGGCGGCATCAGCCGCGAGCTCTACTGGCAGCGCATCGAGCTGGTGATGGCGCGCGGCAACAGCGGCCTGGCCCGCCACCTGGCGAGGCATCTCGACAAGGAGGATCAGGCGCGCATCACCCTGTGGCGGCGTGTCTACCACGACCCCACCCTGATTGAGCGCCACGAGCAGCTCCAGCCGGACAGCGCCGAGAACCGCCGCATCATCCATCACGGCCTGACGCGCCTGGCACGCACCGAACCGGAACAGGCGATCACCCTGTGGCGCAAGATCCAGCCGCGCTACCAATTCAGCGCTGAGCAGTCCGACGCCATCGGCGTGGCCATCGCCCGCCAGCTTGCCTATAACGGCGACCCGCGCGCCCTGCTCTGGTTCGCCCAGCTGCCACCGCCCGTCCTTGAACAGGAGGATCGCGCCTGGGCGGCGCGCGTGGCGCTGCGCAACAGTAACTGGAAGGCGGCGATCTCCTGGCTCGACGCCATGCCCGTCACCGAGCGGCTCTCGACACCGTGGCAATACTGGCGCGCGCGCATCAGCGCGGCACTGGGGGATGAGCAGCAGGCCGAACACCTCTACTTCAGCGTAAGCCGTGACCGTGGCTACTACGGCTTTCTTGCCGCCGACCAGATCAACGCCGGCTACAACCTGGAACACACGCCGGTGGAGGTGGATGACACCGCGCTGCAGGCGCTGAAAGAGAGGCCGGAGATGGTGCGCGCCCATGAGCTCTACATGCTGCTGCTCACCACCGATGCACGCCGCGAGTGGGGGCGTGCCGTAGCCGGCATGGGACGAGAGCAACGGCTGGTCGCCGGCAAGCTGGCCGATGAGTGGAGATGGTACGACACCGCGCTGCTCACCCTGGCCAAGGCCAACTACTTCAGCGATCTCGATATCCGCTTCCCGCTGGCGCACAGCGAGTCGGTCACCCGCGAGGCGCAGAGCCGCCAGCTCAACCCCGCCTGGGTCTACGCGGTGGCGCGCCAGGAGAGTGCGATGTCCCCCGATGCCCGCTCCCCCGCCGGGGCGCTGGGGCTGATGCAGCTGATGCCTACCACCGGCAAGGCGGTTGCCAAGGCGCTCAACTACCCCATCGGCGGCAACGAGCAGCTGCTGGAGCCCGACACCAACATCCACCTTGGCACCTACTATCTGCGCCAGGTGCTGGATCGCTTCGACAACAACGCGGTGCTGGCCACCGCCGCCTACAACGCCGGGCCGCATCGGGTCAGCGGCTGGTTTCCGGAGCAGGGGGTGATCGACGCCGATATCTGGGTCGAGAGCATGCCGTTTCACGAAACCCGCCTCTATGTGCGCCGCGTCATGGCCTACACCGTGTTCTACGAACAGCGGCTCGACAACACCATCACCCGCCTCAACCAGCGGATGGCGCCGATAGGGAGGCGCGCCACCGACAAGCCCCTATAGTAGACGCGCGACTTGCCATGCGGGCCAGACCCGAATGTAAACGCGGCTTCCGGCGCCAGGCGCGACAGAGCGGCGAGCGGCTGGGAATTGACCACGGCACCACTCACCATCGCTGGAGAGCATGACCACACGCATTGGCCTTATCAGTGACCCGCACGCCAGCGCACCGCCGCTGGCGGAAGCGCTGGCGTTGTTTCGCCGCGAGGGGGTGACACGGGTGCTCTGTGCCGGGGATATGGGTGGCTACGGCGCGCAGCTCGATGAGACGGTGGCGCTGTTGCAGACCCATAATGTGCTGGCGGTGCGCGGCAACCATGAGCAGTGGGCGCTGCAACAGGAGCAGTTTGCGGGGAGCGCGGCCAGCCGCGCCTACTTCGCCGCGCTGCCCGATTTTCTGATGCTGACGATTGAGGGGATCTCACTCTACATGGTGCATGCCGAGCCGCCGAACCGGGTAACCAGGGGGTTGCGGCTGTTCGACCGCCATGGTGAGCGGCTGCCCGAGGTGGTGGACGAGTGGCACGAGCGCCTGCGTGGCTTCGGCCATGAGGTGTTGATCCTGGGCCACACCCACCAGGCCTATGCCGAGTGGCTGGGCGCAACCCTGGTGATCAACCCCGGCAGCTGCTGCTTTAACCACAGCTGCGCCATCCTCACCCTGCCGCAAAAGCAGGTGGAGTGGTTTGCCCTCGGCGGCCAGCCCATCAGCCGGGTGTGGAACTGGGGGGAGAACCAGCTCTAGCACCATCATGCGGGTGCTATACACTGTCACAACGCGCCTAAACGAGAACGGCTAGAGAGAACCATGCACAACCCGCCCGACCTCCCCACGATCATAGAGCTGCACCTGCCGGTAACGGAGGCGGGGAGGGGCGCGGCCGAGCTGCTGTCCACCGCCAGCGGTCTCTCCAGAGCGCAGATCAAACAGGCGATGCAGAGGGGGGCGGTGTGGCTGGGCCGTGGCCGGCAGACCCGCCACCTGCGCCGCGCCACCACCACGCTTGCTCCGGGCGATACCCTGCACCTCTACTACAACCGCGCGGTGCTGGCGGAGGTGCCGCCACCGCCGGTGCTGGTCGCCGATGAGGGGGACTACTCCATCTGGTACAAGCCCTACGGCCTGCGCTCGCAGGGGACGAAGTGGGCCGACCACTGCGCCATCAACCGCTGGCTGGAGCAGCACCTCACGCCACAGCGCCCCGCCTTTATCGTCCACCGCCTCGACCGGGCGGCGAGCGGACTCATCATTGTGGCCCACAGCAAGCGCATGGCTGCCGCCTTCTCCAAACTGTTTCGCGAGCGGGCCATCACCAAGCGCTACCGGGTGGTGGTGCATGGCGAATTCTCACCCGCGCCGACCCCCACCCGCCTCGATGCCCCGCTGGATGAAAAGCCATCCCTCAGCTACGCCAGGCGCCTCGCCTATGATAGCAAGAGTGTGCGCTCACTTCTGGAGGTGGAGATCGAGACCGGGCGCAAGCACCAGATCCGTCGCCACCTCGCCGATGCCGGTTTTCCGGTGGTGGGCGACCGCCTCTATGGCCGCGCGGGTGATGGCGAAGACCTGCAGCTGAGCGCGGTGGAGCTCGTGTTTACCTGCCCCATTGATGGCGCGGACACCCAATACCGGCTGGAGCCGGGGCGCCCGGAGTGCCCCATCGCCGGGCTGTAATGCCCATCCCGCGTCAGGCCCCTGGGCGGCGGCTTGGGATGTTTGCGCCGTGCCCCTACTTCAGTAATCTACCCTCTGCCCCCAAAACCCGTGACCGACATGCTACTTGTTATCTCCCCCGCCAAGACCCTCGATTACGACACGCCGCTGAAGACAAAAACCTATACCCAGCCCGACTATCTGGAGGCGTCGCAGCGGCTCATCGAGCGCGCCCGCCACTGGTCGGCACTCGACATCGCCGAGCGAATGGCGGTAAGCATGAAGATAGCCGAGCTCAACGTTGAGCGCTTCGCAGCGTGGCATACCCCCTTCACCCCGCACAACGCCAGACAGGCCGTACTGGCCTTTAAGGGTGAGGTCTACAGCGGGCTTGATGCCGGGAGCCTCGAGACCGCCGACTTTGCCTTCGCGCAACAGCACCTGCGCATCCTCTCCGGACTTTACGGCCTGCTGCGCCCACTCGATTTGATGCAGCCCTACCGCCTGGAGATGGGACGCAAGGTCGATACCGAACGCGGCAAAAATCTCTACGACTTCTGGGGTAGCCGGATCACCGAGGGGCTGAACCGCCAGCTGCACCGGCTGAAGTCGCCCTGGCTCATCAACCTCGCCTCGCAGGAGTACTTCAAGGCGGTGCAGCCGCAGCGGCTCGACGGCGAGATCATCACACCCGAGTTCAAGGAGTGGAAGGGCGGTCAGTACAAGATGATGGGGGTCTACGCGAAGAGGGCGCGCGGCCAGTTGAGCCGCTTCGTGCTCCAGAACCGGCTCACCGACCCCGAGGCGATGAAGGCGTTCAACGCCGATGGTTACGCCTTCAACGAGGAGATGAGCAGTGCCAGCAAGTGGGTCTTTACCCGTGGACGTCAACCCATATGTGCGCCGCAATAAGTGCTAACCCCGTGGCACCGTCACAGAAAACTTCCGCCTACCGCTACACCCCTCTCTTTTGCGAGGAGAATATCTGGCACCTGGCACAGGCGCTGGTAGCCAAGGGGGTCAACCCCGAGACGCTGCAGGTGATCGTCATCTCCAATCCACAGCGGCAGGTGGTGCTGTTCAACCAGCGTAATGGGGCGGAGCTGGGCCATGTGGTGTGGGACTATCATGTGATACTGCGACGCCATGATGATGAGACGGGTGATCGCATCTACGACTTCGACTCCCGGCTCCCCTTCCCCTGCAACAGCCGTGACTATCTCACCGCCACCTTTGGCCTGCAGGGTGAACTGGACGAGTCACTGCGGGCCTGCCTGCGCTCTATACCGGCGGCCAAGTATCTACACCGCTTCTATTCCGATCGCAGCCACATGGTTGGTGTCGTGGAGAAGAAGGCATTTCCACCTTGGCCAGCCATTACCCCCGACCATGCCAAAGTGATCACGTTGGCGGAGTATTGGGATCTGCAGCAGCCGCTGCACGATGGCAGCCGGGTGCTCACGGTTAACGAGTTTCTCGGAACTTTAAGCGGGGCCGTGTCATCATAATGAACCTGAGGCGGAAGAGGGTGGCGAGTGGCGGTACTGGATAAATTGGCGGCGATGGGGCGCAGTGGCGGCTACTGGCTGGCGCTACTGCTGCTGGGTCTGGCGATGGAGGGAATGGCGCTCTTCTATCAGTACCGGCTGGATTACCCCCCTTGCGTACTCTGCATCCATGTGCGCATTTGGCTGCTGGGGTTGATGGGGGTGGCAGCGCTGGCCTTGTGGCTGCGGCACTATCCGCTCTGGATGGCTGGGCTGCATGGCCTTGTCGCACTGCTGATGGGCGGCATGCTGGAGCGCTCCTGGCAGCTGCTGGGCACCGAGCGCGGCTGGATCTTTGGCAGCTGCAACATGGATGCGGGGCTGCCCGACTGGTTCGCCCTGGATCGCTGGTTTCCCGCCCTGTTCGAGGTAAAGGAGGCGTGCGGCTACACCCCGGAGCTGCTGTTTGGCGTCACCATGGCCGAGGGGCTGCTGCTCTTCTCGACGCTGCTGGCACTGCTGGCCACAGGGTTGTTGCTGGCCACGCTGTTGACGGGTAACCGGCGTTAATCATCCAGTTTCAGGGTGCGCAGCACATTATACCCCCCGATCACACGCAGCTCGCCAAGGGTGGTGAGACCCTCTTGTACCTTGGCCAGGCCGTCATCGAGCAGGAAGCGGTGGCCCCGCCCCGCCAGGTGACGGTAGAGGGTACGACGATCACCCTCCTGCAGGATCAGCTGGTACTCCTCGGCATCGATACGCCACACCTCAAACAGGCCAATACGCCCCCGGTAACCGACGCCGTGGCAGCGCTCGCAGCCGCGGGCGTGCCACACCCGTTTTGGCACCGGGCGCCCCAGCTGATGCAGCCAGTGCTTCTCCTCGTTATTGGGGCCGGCCTCGACCCGGCAGTGGGGACACAACCGCCGTACCAACCGCTGTGACACCACCAGCATAAGGTTGGTCGCAATGTCGTGGCCGCTGAGACCATAATTGCGCAGGGTTTCGATCACCGCCACCGCATCGCGGCTATGCAGGGTGCTCATCAAGGCACGGCCGCTGGAGGCAGCGGTGAGGGCGGCGTGGGCCGAATCACTGTCACGGATCTCACCCAGCATCAAAAAATCGGGGTCGAGACGCAGCATCGCCTTCACCCCCTCCACAAACGTCATGCCATGAAATTTGTCGATTTGAATGTGGTTGATGCCATCGACCTGATATTCCACCGGGTCTTCCACGGTGATCACGCTGCGCTCATGCAGCTTGAGCCGATGCAGCAGGGCGTAGAGGGTGGTGGTTTTGCCACTGCCGGAGGGGCCGGCAACCAGCAACATGCCGCTGACACTGCCAAGCCACTCCTGAAGCTCCTCCAGCCCCTGCGCGTGGAGGCCGAGCTCCTGCAGCTGATGCGGCATAATCGGGCGGTCGAAGAGACGGATGCTGAGTTTGTCGCCATGCAGACAGGGCGCGCGGGTAAGACGCAAATCAAGCATTTCACCGTCAAGTTCGTAGCCTAAGCGCGCATCTTCCGCCACAAAGCGGATTACCGGGTCGAGGCGTGCCAGCGCCTTGAGCTGGTTGACCAGCAGCTTGCCCGGCTCGTGGTCGAGCAGCGCGGCATCGTGCAGCACGCCGTCGATGCGCAGACGCACCAGAATGCCGCGGCTCTGCGCATCAAGATGCAGATCCGTGGCGCGCTCGCGCGCGGCGTCGCGCAGCAGGGCGTCAGCCAGACGTGGCGCGGGTGAGTCGCCCTCCATGGCCGACAACTGCGCGTGCAACGCGGCTGCCAGATGACCGAGCAGCGGGCGGGTGTCGCCCGCCTCGCCGTCACCCACCCGCCCACTGACAGATAATGGTGTTTGTTCTTTCACTCTCATCACTCCTTGTCATGTAGTCTGTCCCAAGTCTAGCAGCCTGTCGGATCGGTGGCAGATTTACCCCCGGCACCGTGATATAGTCACTGCCGATAAACGGAGCCGATCCAGAGAAGATCGCCACGACGACACCGCGGCTTTGCCGTGACCACTTAATAAAACATCGGAGTCTCTCAAGTGAATAGATCAACCAGCGTATTAGGCTCACTGTTACTGAGCGTCGTCTTTATCAGCGCCTGTCAGCAGGAGGCAGAACAAGCCCCCGCCACCCCCGCGCCGCAGGCCTCGGCGCCGCAACCACAAATGGTAGACCTTGCCCCGTTGGCAACGACGGATGCACCAGCCGGCGGCATGGTGAATGGTACGGTGGCCGAAACCATCGACGCTGCAGGCTACACCTATGTCAGGGTCGAAGTGGACGGGCAATCGCTGTGGGCGGCAGGCCCCGCCACGGCGATGGCGACGGGTGACACCATTAGCTTCAGCACCCTGATTCCGATGCGGAATTTTCACAGCACGGCGATGAACCGTGACTTTGCGGTGCTCTACTTCGTTGATGGCTTTACCAACCTGAGCACCTCAGGCACATCGGCTGCCGCCAGCGCGTCTGCCACCGCCCCGGTCGCATCGACCGCGGCCATTGAGAAGGTCGATGGGGGCTACACCATCGCCGAGGCACTCGCACAAAAGGCCGAGCTGGCAGGCAAACCAATCAAGGTGCGCGGCAAGGTGACCAAGTTCACCTCCGGCATCATGGGTAAGAACTGGATACACATCGAGGATGGCAGCGGCGCTGAGGATCTCATCGTCACCACCAGCGGCAGTGCCGCCATGGGGTCGGTGATCGTGGCCGAAGGTGCGTTGTCACTGGATCGCGACTTTGGCTACGGCTATCACTATGCGGTGCTGATGGAGGATGCCAGGGTAACGACGGAGTAACTTTCCGCCACGCATGAACCAAACGGCCCGCACGGGCCGTTTTTACAGATAGCCCCTCTCCTGCGCAATGGCAGAGAGCAGCGCCCGCCCGCTGTCGAGGTTATTGAACATGCCGTGGCGATGGTCGATCCACCACTTGGCGTCGGTCTGCTCCTCCAGATATCCTATCGACCGTGTGATCCCCTGCTGCACGCTCTGCCAGTAGTCGGGGTCCTCGCGCTGCGCCTCCTCATTGACCCGCGCCACCCACTGCAGCACCTTGTCGATGGCACCAAAGGCACCCAGACGCACCGTCTCCGCCCAGGCCACCTGCCGCTCCGAGCCCTCCAGCGGCGGCAGCCCGCGCTCCCTGGCATAGTGACGCGCCTGGAGCGACCGCTTGTGCTGCTCCTCGCGCTGTTCGGCGGCGCCACAGAGGCGGCAGATCCCCAGACCGAGCTGCTGCGCACGTTCACCCCAGGCAAAATCATCGTCACCGTAAAAAGGGTAGAGCACGGTATGTTCGCAGGCGTGGCGCACCACCTTGAGTTCGAACTGCTCGCGGCTCTCGCCATTGCCCTGATTGTGACCGATGAGGGTGCAGGGGATGGTCTGTGCAGTGGCCCAGGTGGCCACATCAAGGTGGCTATCCGACTCGTAGAGGCGACGGATCGTTGCACCCGGATAGTGCTGCGCGATCACCCCGGCCTTGAACTCGGCGGAGGGGGTAAAGTTGCCGGGGGGTCGCAGGAAGAGGGCATCGTAGCCAATCTGCCAGCGCGCCAGCCACTGGCGGGTCTGCCCGGCAACGGCCTGGCTGCGTCCGCTGAGCAGCAGCACCGCCACACCCTCGGCACGCGCCCGGTTGAGCCGCTCGATCAGCGGCAGGTTGGGCATGTCATCGTCACACGCCGCGTGGAACTGCTCCCAGTGACGCACCCCCTCCTCATTGTAGAGGTGGTGCAGGCGGTGCTCGATCAGGGCCAACACCCCGTCGAGGCCACAAATCACAATTTCCTGGTCAGTCGGCATGGCACTATGATGAGGTATGCGGGAAATGTTGCAAGGGGTTTGCCACCGCACGGCACGGGGCAAACGGGTATAATCGATACACTTGGCGCGTCACGTTGCCGCCATATATTTCATGCCACATATAGCGGGGTAGTCGATGAAAAATCAGCTAACGGCCAGCGTGATCTTCTATTTCAAGGGTGAGCGTCACGCCCCCGTGCTGCGCCTCGATCTGGACGAACTGATGCGACGCGGTGGCAATCTGGAGAACCTGCACCACACCATCGCCGTGGCCAACGGCATCGATCCCTACTCCTACGAATATGAGATGCTGCTCGGCGAAGAGATCAGCTTCGACCAGCCCACAGGAGTGGCCAGCGAATTTGTACAAGATGGGCGATTTGACCTCGACGGCTTTACCGTACAATGGCAGGAACAACGGGTACTGGCGGCGGTGCGACCCATCGCCGAACGCTGCATTGGCGTGACGGATCTGGATGCCAAACCGAAACTGAAGGCGGCCCTGGTGGCCGCCTATCTGGCGGGCAAGGCGTCGACCTGATTACAGGGTCATCCCTCCACAATCCCTACAGTGCTTCGTACACCGAGGTGATCTCATCCATTTTTTTCAGAATGTTCTCCATGGTGACACTCACGATAAAGGGCTTCATGGTAGCGGTATCCTGAAAGTTCTCCAGGCCGCGCTTGGCGTACTCCCACTGCATGGAGACCTTTTTCAGCTTTTCAGTGAGGTCGGCACTGTTACCGCTATAACCTAGCAGAACACGATGATTTGCATCATAGCGATCACGGCTTTTTATGAACTCGTCGGCGATGGCCGGATCACGAATACCGTAGTAGTAAGCGACGTAATATTTCACCAGCCGCTGTGAGAGCATGCGTTGCATCCCCGACGTCGCAATGATCTTTGATGCATTACCACCCAATTGCGCAAGCTCATCGACCACGGCCTGAGAGCGGCTCAACAGCTCATCGGTTTGGGCAATAAAGCGCTTTGCCTTCTCCTCACTCACCTTTGAAACCGCTGTTATTTTCACCTCGTCCCACAGCGTGGAAACCGCCTGCACCTTCTCCTTGATGGTGCTGTTTGACGCGAACTCCAGCAACAGCTGCTGATTCTGCTCGAACAAACCGATGCTCTCATCCAGTTGTTTATTGGCCTCCTGCACATTCACATCGGCGGCGGCCATCAAATAGGCCTTGGCGATCCGTTGCGAGAGCATGCGCTGCTGGCCCGCCTTGTTGACCGCTGTTGCTAGCGGTACCGCGGCATGGGCGGTAGCGGCAAAAATCGCCGCCACACAAACCATTAGCGTACTCCGCCACACCATGTTGCTGACGCATGAAATACTCATTTCTCTCCTCCTTGGGACATGTGGTCTTCAATTCCTGTTTGTGCATAACCTTTACGCACCAGAGTCCCTCGTGGCTAACGCAAGTGGTCGGCAATAAGTGCTATGGGCTGGGTTTGGCATCTGCTGCGCGGTGACGGGCTCCTCGGGCCTTCGCTGACCATGGCGTGCTCCTTGTGACATCCGTTTTTTTGCAATCTATAACAGTTGCCGATGAAGATCCAGATTAGTTCAATCTCTTGACAAACTTGGTGAGGATCACGATCTGCTGCCCTTCCACGCGCCCTTCGATCTGTTCGGCATTATCGCGCACCAGAGAGATATTGCGCACGGCGGTGCCGCGTTTAGCGACCAGACTACTGCCTTTGACGTTGAGGTCCTTGATGATGGTGACGGTGTCGCCGGCCTGCAGCTCGACGCCGTTGCAGTCACGATGCTGAAGGGTCTCTTCGCTGCCCGTGCCATCGCCCTGCGCCTCTGCCCAGGCGAGGGTCTCTTCGTCCAGGTAGAGCATGTCGAGCAGATCCTGCGGCCACCCCTCGGCGCGCAAAAGGTTAAGCATGCGCCACGCCATCACCTGCACCGCAGGGACCGTGCTCCACATGCTCTCATTCAGGCAGCGCCAGTGGTTGGCGTCGACCTTCTCCGGCGCCTCAATTTGCGTGCGGCAGGTGGCGCAGAGCAGCAGTGCATGCTCCGCGTTGTCGTCGGTATAGGGCGGTACCTGATAAACCGACAACCCCTCCTTGCCGCCACATAATTCACAACTGGTGTTGCTGCGCTGGTGCAGGGTTTGTTCGATGGTCATGCTGTACTTCTCTCCTAATCAATGATTGATCTGCGTCTGGCATTTAGTCCGCAGAGAAGAGGACGCTGAGGGTATCGGCATCGAACCGCAGCCCCTCTTCGCCCTCTCCCTTGCCGTAAACGCTATTGGCCAGCTGTTGCTTCTTCGCCTGCATGGCGAGGATCTTCTCCTCGACCGTCCCCTCGGTGATCAGTTTGTAGACAAAGACCGGTTTCTCCTGACCGATGCGGTGGGCACGATCGGTGGCCTGGGTCTCTACCGCCGGATTCCACCAGGGGTCATAGTGGATCACGGTGTCGGCCTCGGTAAGGTTGAGGCCGACACCACCCGCCTTGAGGCTGATAAGAAAGAGGTTCACCTCGCCGCGGCGAAAGGCGTCGATCACCTGGTCGCGTTTGCGGGTCTGACCGGTGAGTTTGACATAGTCAATCCCGGCGCCCTCCAGCTCCTGTTCGATGAGCCCCAGCATGGAGGTGAACTGGGAGAAGAGCAGGATGCGCCGCCCCTCATCGAGCAGCTCGGGCAGCAGCTCCATCAGCATCGCCAGTTTGGCCGAGTGGGCGCCTTTGGCCACCGTGTTACCGCCCGTGGTGGTTGGCAGCAGTCGCGGATCGCAGCAGACCTGACGCAGTTTGAGCAGGGCATCGAGGATGGTGATGTGGCTGCGGGCGAGCCCTTTTTTGGCGATGGCGTCGCGCACCTTTTTCTCCATCGTCAGGCGGATGCTCTCGTAGAGCACCGCCTGTTTGCCCTCAATAGGCACGGTGCGCAACAACTCGCTCTTTGGCGGCAGTTCGCTGGCCACAACCTCCTTGGTGCGACGCAGCATGAAGGGGGCGGTGCGCTGCGTGAGCCGCTGTAGCTTGTCGCGATCACCCTGCTTTTCGATTGGGGTGCGATAGTGGCGCACGAAGCCCTGCTGATCACCAAGAAAACCGGGCAGCAAAAAGTCGAACTGCGCCCACAGCTCGCCCAGATGGTTCTCCATCGGCGTGCCGGTGAGACAGAGACGATGGTTGGCCTTGATCGCACGCACCAGTTGCGCCGCCTGGGAGCGCGGATTTTTGATCTGCTGCGCCTCGTCGAGGATGAGGTAGTGACAGGGCTGCTCGAGCAGGATGGCGTGGTCGCGCGGCAACAGCGGGTAGGTGGTGAGGATGAGGTCGTAGTCGTCCAGGGTGTCAAAATGCGTGGCCCGCTCCGGCCCGTGCAGCACCAGTACGGAGAGTCCGGGTGTGAACTGCGCCGCCTCGCGCCGCCAGTTACCCATCAGGCTGGTGGGGGCGATGATCAGGCTGGGGTGTTTCATCCGTCCGGCCCGTTTTTCAACCGCCAGGTGGGCCAGGGTCTGCACCGTCTTGCCGAGCCCCATGTCGTCGGCGAGGATGCCGGCCAGCCCGTATTCGCGCAGGAATTGCAGCCAGTTCAGCCCCTGTTGCTGATAGCCGCGCAGCTCGCCCTTGAAGGTGGTTGGCGGCGTGACCGGCTTGATGCCACTAAAATCCTTGAGTTTTTTCGCCAGTCGTCGCAGGGCGTTGGCGCCATGGATCTTGATCTCGCCCAACTCCAGCAGACGCGGTGCGTCGAGGCGCGAGAGCCGCAGCGCATCGCTGCGTCCCATGCGATCGAAGATCTCGATAATATTTTGCAGCACCGGCTCAATCTTCTCGCTCGCCACCTCGACATAATGCCCCGCCGTGTAGGGCAGATAGAGAACTGGCGGCAGGGTGCCGGGGCGATAGTCGCCGATGAGCTCGGTGACCAGCGGCAGCAGCGGATATTTCTTGCCATCGATCTCGATATCGAAGCGCAATTCGAACCACTCATTTTGTGCTTCATTCACCTCGGCGCTGATGTCATCGGCGCGACTGAAACTGAGATTCGACTCCGCCGCCTGCTCCACCTCCCAGCCCTCATCCCGCAGCCGCGGCAGCGTCTCGCCAAGAAACCGGAACCAGGCGCCGAGCGCGGCCTGATGATCACCCTCGAAGCATTGCGGGGTGAAGTGGCCAAGCAGTGTCGGGCTGCGTTCCAGTGACTCGCCGAGCAGGCGCTCCGCTGCCACTCCCTCGGCGTCGCTGTCACGCTGGAGGCGCAGCAGCTTGCCGCCCTGTTCGATGGTGGTGATCACTGTCTCGCTGGCGGCATCAACTACAATCTCGCCGTAACGAAAGGTGAGCGCCAGCGAGGAGGCGAGCGGCGCCTCACCATTAAGGTGCAGCAACAGGTGTGGGGTTGGCGGGATGGCATCAAGGTCGATGATCTCGACCGGCTCTGGGGTAGGCAACTCCGGGTGTTGCAGTGCCAGCAGTCGGCTGATGCGGCACGCCTCCTTGCGCGGCACGGGCGGGGCGGCGGCGATCTCAAACAGCTGCCCGGCATCGAGCCCGCCGGGCAAGGTAACGCTGCCTGCCTCGTGGCGCAGCGGATCGATATAGAGGGGCGGGGTGACCGGCACGATCACGGCCGTATCCAGCAGGCCAATCTCCAGGCGCAGCCACTCCCCCTCGCCACCCCAGCGCAGTGCCGCATCGCGGCCATCGCGCCGCTGCAGCGGCTGCTCGCCCGGTGCCTCCCAAAAGGCGCGCCCGCTATCGAGCATCAACACCAGCGCAGCATGGCCGGCAACGCCGCGCAGCGTCGCGGCTCCCCATTTATGGGGGTTGATAGCAGCCAGTAGCTCGATAATATCCTCATCAATCGGCTGCATATAGGACGGTGTTTCATAGTGGTTGCTGAGGGTCGAAAGGGTGGCCCTGCGCCCCTTGCCAAACTGGCCGTTGAGCTTGCGCCGGTTGATGCTGAAGCTGATCTGCAGCACCCCTCCACGGTCCACCGAGAGACTATAGAGGAGGTGATCTTTTTTATCCTGCAAGGATGCGCCCTGTGACAGCGGCCGCACGGAGGCGTGCAACTGTTTGAGCCACTCCTCAAAATCTGGCGCCGCCGCCGCACGGCGACTGTCAACATGCGCCCGATAGGCCAGACAAGCGGCCGCTACATGCTTGCAGTTATAACCCACTGGGCAGTCGCAAAACCCCTCGATCATGATGCCGTATGGCGTACCGACGATATCGATATCCTGTTCATACACGCGCCGCCCACTGCCGCGTGTTTTCGTCAGCAATTGGATGTTGGACGCATCACGCCTTATCACCTTAATAGTGGTCACGCGCCCCTGGTGAAAATAATCATTGCCACGGGCAAAGGTGCCATGACCCAGCTCCTCGCGCAGGAGTGTAATGGTGATCTCTTCAGCTTTTATGGTTAGCGGGTCATTCATATGCGGGTACCGTCAGTTGCGGTGCTGGCGTTGATAACAAGAGCGCGATAATACCCCGAAAATAACCCCTCCCGCACCTTCCATGGGGTCAGGTCTTGACATTGTGCTTTTCGCCAGTAAACTCTCTCCATGGCCAGACCACTTCGCATTGAATTTCCCGGCGCCCTCTACCACATTACCTGTCGCGGTAACGCTCGGGAGCCGGTTTTTCTCGCCGACGGTGACCGCCGGCTTTTTCTCGATCTCATGGCGGAGGTGACGAGCCGCTTTGGCTGGCTGTGTCACGCCTATTGCCTGATGGATAACCACTACCATCTGCTAATAGAAACCCCCGAGCCCAATCTCTCCATCGGCATGCGTCATCTCAACGGCGTCTACACCCAGCGCTTCAACCGGCAGCACAACCGCGTCGGTCATCTGTTTCAGGGGCGGTTCAAGGCCATTTTGGTGGAGAGAGAGTCCCATCTGCTGGAGCTGGCGCGTTATGTGGTGCTCAACCCGGTGCGCGCCGGCATGGTGAAACGGGTTGCGCAGTACCGGTGGAGCAGTTACCGGGCAACGCTGGGGAATGAGCCCGCGCCCGCCTGGCTTACAAGCGGCTGGCTCCTCGGGCAATTTGCCAAGACCCCCAAGGTCGCACGGCGCCGCTACGGCGAGTTTGTGGCACAGGGGCTGACCAGCGAATCGCCATGGGACTCCCTTAAGGGGCAAATTCTGCTTGGGGGCGCAGAGTTTGTGCAAAAGATCCAGCCGCTGCTTGTGGCTGCCGCAGGCGCGAAGGAGATCTCGCGCGCCCAGCGCCTGGCCCACAGACCGAGCCTGAAAGCACTCTTCACCAGCAAGGTGCTGGAAACCAAACCGAAACGTGATGATGCCATACGTTGCGCCCATACCGACTACGGTTATACGATGGCCGCTATCGCCCACGAGACCGGGTTGCACCATTCGACCGTGAGCAAGATCATTAAAGGCTGTAGGTAAAACCGTAATGTCAAGACCTGACCCCTTTTTATCCGGTTTTTTGCTGTTGGTGCTGCTTTTTTTCTCCTCGGTAGATTATGCGCACGCCGCTTGTTCTCAATACAAGGGACTGGCCTCCTTGAACGAATTCTTCAAGGACCGGACTACCATGGCAAATGATCCTGACGATTTTCTTGAGGTAAAGATCCTCGATAGCTCAATTCCCGCAACGATCTTTGGCAACTGGACGGTCGAGGTCTGCGAAGACACCGGTAACAAGGGAGGAGGTGATGGTTGCACCCCTTCGCCGATCCCGCTCAGCACCTTCACTGATACGCAGACACCGTGGCTTGTACTGAAGGATGGCACCATTGGAAACTATATAAATTTCTTCGAGGGTTTCGATGCCATCCTGCGCGACGCCGCGGGCAATGTTATCGACTATGTCTCTGTCTCCGGACATACAGAACTGCAGGACACTAGCTGTGCCGCTCTTCCCTACGACAATGACTTTGCCGCACCCGGGGCCAGCGATAAATTTATCTTTCGCGACCCCGACGGCACGGGTAATTGGGACAGCGCACAGTCTGCTGCCGCAAACGGAACCGAGGATTCCAGCAACAATGGCGCTGACCTGCCGACACTCTCTTTTGCCGACGTTACTATGATCCAGGGCTCCACCACGGCCACGGTCAACCTTACCTTGAGTGGCACCCTGAGTAACGACTTAATCATCACCTTTTACACCATTGACGGCGAGCTGACGGCGGGTGATGACTACACCGCCATCTCTGCAGGAACCCAGACCATCACTATCAGCGCGGGGACGACCAGTGGCAGTTTCGACATCACCCTCGCCGCCGACTCTGACATAGGTGATTTCTATTTCTTTATCGCCATAGCCGCCACCAGTCCGGGCAGTGCCACGCTCCAGAATCATGTCGGAACGGTCTCCGTTATCGGACAACCCCTTGCCGGTTTTTCCATTGTGCCAACCACACTGACGGCGAGCACCTGCACGCCCCTGTCGGTAACCATTACCGCCCTGGATGAGAACGGCAATACGTTAAGCGGTTACGACGGAGCGATCACCATCACCACCAGCACTGGCCACGGCAATTGGGCTGCGAGCAGCACCATAAATTCTCTTGCACCCAGCCCCGATAGTGATGATAACGGTGCGGTCAGCTACACCTTCGACGGCACGCCAATAACGGGGGATGGCGGCAGCATCGTGCTCGACCTTGCCAATGTCCATGCCGATACGGCGCTGCTGATCACCGTTACCGAGAGCGCTAACGGCCTCACTGGTCAGAGTGCGGCCATCAATTTCAGCGACAACGTCTTTGTCATTACACCGACCACGGCCACCGCCGGGATTGCCCCCAGCAACACGATGATCGCCGGTCGGCCACATGACTTTGACCTTGCCCTCTGGACGCGCGATCTCACAACGGGTTTGTGTGCGCTACAGACCGGCTATAACAGCGCCAGTCAGGGGCTGAAGTTTTACCTCGATCGCCAGGGCGAATTGACCACCGCGCTCGATCCGCTCATCGGCGCAACCGCCATTACGGAGACGGTACCCGCGGCAGACAACATCCAACTCGATTTTTCTGCCGGCGGTGTCGCCAGTTTCACACTGGGTAGCAGCGATGTCGGCAAATACACCCTGCATGTACGCGACGAGGGCAACAGCTTTGCCAGCGGCACCACTGTCAGCGGCAGTATCGATCTGCTTGCGATCCCCTTCGCCTTCGCCATCGATTACGTCGCCCAACGCAAGGACGACCTTCTCGATGGGACACTCGGCGACGTGGCGGATACCTCCTACGCCGCGGATGCCAGTGGCACAGCCTTTATTGCCGCAGGCAGTGATTTTGATCTGAGCGTTACCGCCGTGCTCTGGTCGACAGCCGATGATACGGATAATGACGGGGTGATCGATGCCAACGCAAACCCCTACGACAACGCCACCACCCCGGCCTTTGGCGGTGAGACTACCGCGACAAATCTTGCCGTCTCCTCCACACTGGTAGCGCCTGCCGCCGGCGATCCCGGGACGCTTACTGCCACGCCACTCTCCACTGCCGACTTCACCTCGGCAGTTGCCAGTGCCACCCTCAGCTGGGATGAGGTCGGGATTCTCGATATCACCATCGACTTGAATAATTATCTTGGCGGAACCGTTCCCGTCAGCGGCACCATGCCAAATGTAGGCCGTTTCTTCCCCGCCGCCTTCACCCTCGACATTACCGATCACGGCACCTTTGCCGCCGGTTGCCCCACCTGTACCACCCCCTTTACCTACCTGGGTGACAGCTTCGGTTACGAAGGCGGTGACCTGCCAACCGCGACCCTCAGCGCCATTAACGGCGATGGCAACATCACCACCAACTATCAGGGAGACTTTGCCAAACTGGCAACCAATCCCGGCGCCACGCTGGCGCTCACCTATCCGCTAACCGACAACACCACCAACAACGCCGACGCCAGCGCCAAGCTGGGCGTCAGCAGCACACCCGGCGCGCCCTCCCTCAACGCCAATGGCGACGGCACCCTGACACTGCAACTGGGCGCCAGCACCATGGATAGCTTCACCTATGACCGTGAGCGGGTGCCACCCTTTACCGCGGCCCTCTCCATCGCGCTGAATGCGGTTGACGATGGCGATATCACCACCAGTTTCACAACCGCCAATCTCTTCACGCCACAGAGCGCCTTTGAGCAGCGCTACGGTCGCGCCGTGTTGGGCAACACCTTTGGCAGCAGCGTGGTCGGCACCCCCATTACCATTCCCCTGACCCTGCAGTACCTCGATGCAACCGGCGCCTTTGCCACCAACAGCGACGACACCGTCACCACCATCGATGCGGCGCATCTCGACTGCATCGACCCCAATAGCAGCGACTCACTGGCCTGTCTGACGGTGAGCGGCACCCCCGGCAACGGTGGCGTCTACACCCTCACTGCCGATGGCAATCGCGGCACCCTCTACTATCCGCTCGACCTCGCCGCCGCCACGGGTGCCGATCTGGAGTTTTTGCGGTTCGACTGGGACGAGGACGGTACCGAGGATAATCCGCAGGCGACCGTCGTCCTCGGCATCTATCCCAACTATCATGATGATGGACGTTTTCGCAACTGGATGGAGGATAAGTAACGGTGCGAGGGGAGGGCGGTTTTACCCTGGTGGAGCTGGTGATGGTGATCGTGCTGCTTGGCATCCTTGCCGTCGTGGCCGCACCCCGACTCGGCAACCTTGCCGGCTATGATCTGACACGCGCCAGCCACGACCTGATCGAGGCCGTGCGCTATGCACAGCAACAGTCGATGACCCATAGCGGCGCCGACCCTTTTCAGATCACCATCACCGCCAGCGGCTATACCGTCACCCAGAATGGCACAGCCATCACCAACCCGCTCAACGGTGCTGCCAGTTACAGTGAGGATGGTACGGAGTGGTCAGATATTACCGTCACCGGTGGCCAAACCATCAGCTTTGACAGCGCGGGAAAACCGAACTGTTCTGTTACGCCCTGCAGCGAACCGGCAGAGAGTTCGGTGGTGATCAACCTGAACAAGGGCGGCGAAAGCCGCTCCATTACCATTGAAAAATTCACCGGCTATGCTCACCAAAACTAGGCAACGCGGTTTCACCCTTGTCGAGCTGGTGCTCTTCATCGTCATCGTCGGCATCGCCGTGGCCGCCATCGGGGCGCAATTTATGCAGAACGTGCAGCACAGCGCCGAGCCGCTGCTGCGCCAGAAGGCGATCGCCGTCGCCAACTCCCATATGGATGCGCTGCAGGGGCTCCCCTTTGCCACGATCAGCAGTTACAGCGACAGCACTATCAGCGGCTTTACCGTCGATATCACCGTCAGCAGCAGCTCCGCCTGGAGTGCCACCTCCCACGCCGAGTCGATCCCCGCGGCTGATGCCAAAAAGATCGATGTTGCCGTTGCCATTGCCGCCACCGGCGAGTCGCTCTCCTTTACCCTCTACCGGACCAACCACTGATGATGCGCCCACGCCCCTCGCAGGCCGCCTTCACCCTCGTCGAGCTGGTGCTGGTGATCGTATTACTGGGGATTCTTTCCGGCATCCTGGCGCCGGTTATCATGCAAAATATTCGCGCCTACAGTGACACCCAGGCGCGCAACGAATTGATGGCACGCGGGCGCATTGCACTTGGCCGACTGGAGCGGGAGTTGCGCCGTGCCGCCCCCTACAGCATTGTGGTCAGCGGTTCGAGCATCAAGTTTGTGACCCTTGCTGCCGGTGGCCGCTACCTGGAGCGCGCGGAGAGCGCCCCCTTTATCGCCAACGCCGACTGCGACCACAACACCGAACGCTTCTATACCAGCAACAATCCCGACAAACTCACCGCGCTCTGCCTCTTTTCGACCACAACGCTTACCGCCCCCGCCGCAGATGGTGACCTCGCCCTGCTGATCGGCAACACCAGCACCACCGCGCTCTACAGCTACAGCGACCCCGGCACCTGGGCGCCACTGAGCGCGACGGTCGGCCCACTCCAACTGGCCGACGCCGACTACAAGGGGGTGCTCTGGAAGGTGACCTTCGCGGCACCGCACAGCTTTAGCAACGCCTCGGCCTACAAGAAGTATCAAATCGCCGATCACACCCACGAGGTGCGCCTCGCCAGCGATGCCCTGCTGTGGCGACGCAGCAACGGGATCTCCGACCCCACGAGCGGCGCCGACACCCTGCTGATTAGCGGGGTCTCCGCACTCGGTTTCGATATCACCCATCTTGCCGATGGCATACTCACCATCAGCATGACCCTCAGCGAAAATGGCGAGAGCATTACCCTGTCGGAGGATCTCTATGCACGCAACACCCCGTAATGGCCGCGCCATGGCGCATCGCCAGGGCGGCGCCTCGATTATCGCCGCCATTTTCCTTATCACCGCCCTTGCCGTACTGGGCGCCCTGATGACCAAGCTGACGATTATGAGCAGCCAGGAAACGCTTAACGAATGGTATTCGACACAGGCCCTCTACGCCGCCGAGTCCGGCGCCGACTGGGCGGCCTACCACATAATAAATAACGATACCTGCGAGAGCGGCGGCTATCCCTATAGCGCCACCGTCCCGGTCGCTGCCGAGGCCACCGTTGAGGTCGCCATCCGCTGTGCCCAACCCGGCAAGGTGCTTCCTCCCGGCGCCAGCAAGGTGACGATCAACCTCTACCACATCACCGCCACCGGCAAGGCGGGCAACGGCCGTGCCCAGCGTCAACTGCAGATGCCCTTTGTTCCCACCCTGTAGTCAACAGCCGCTCGCGGCCCGCTCACCCTATATCTCCATCCCCAGTTCACTGATCTTGCGGGTAATGGTGTTGCGCCCCCAACCCAGCAGCTTTGCCGCCTCCTGGCGGTGGCCGCCGCTCTTGCGCAGCGCCACCTCAATCATCAGCCGTTCAAACTGTGGCACTGACTCCTCCAGGATGGCGCTGGCGCCGCTGTTCAGCCGCTGCTCCGCCCAATGGCGTAGCGGGGTGAGCCAGTCGCTGCCATCAGCGCCACGGTACGAGCTCTCGCGCAGTTCGGGGGGGAGATCCTCCAGGTGGATTTCCTGGCCGGGTGACATCACGGTAAGCCAGCGGCAGGTATTCTCCAGCTGGCGCACATTGCCGGGCCAATCGAGGGTGCAGAGGAACGCCTCCGAGGGCTTGTCCAGCCACTTGGTCTCGACGCCCATCTCCCGGGCGGCGGCGCGCAGAAAGTGGCGCATTAGCAGCGGAATATCCTCACGCCGTTCGCGCAGCGAGGGGATATGGATACGAATCACATTGAGGCGATGGAAGAGATCCTCACGAAACAACCCCTCGCGTACCCGCTTCTCCAGATCCTGATGGGTGGCGGCGATCACCCGCACATCGACCCGGATCGGGGCGCGTCCGCCAACACGGTAAAATTCGCCATCGGCCAGCACCCGCAACAGGCGCGTCTGCAGCTCGGCGGGCATGTCGCCTATTTCGTCGAGAAAGAGGGTGCCGCCATCGGCCTGCTCAAAGCGCCCCTCGCGCGCCGACTGGGCACCGGTAAAGGCGCCACGCTCGTGGCCGAAGAGCTCCGACTCCAGCAGGTCGCGCGGAATGGCCGCCGTGTTGATGGCGATAAACGGTTTTTTGGCACGCGGGCTGTGGCGGTGCAGGGCGTGGGCCACCAGCTCCTTGCCGGTGCCTGACTCACCGTTAATCAGCACCGTGATATTGGAGGAGGAGAGACGGCCAATGGCGCGAAACACCTCCTGCATCGAGGGCGCCTCACCGATGATGCCGGTCTCGCGCTCCAGCTGTTCGGTGGCCACCACCGCACTCTGCTCCTGCCGGTGGGTGAGGGCGCGGCGCACCAGCTCTACCGCCACATCCACATCGAAGGGCTTGGGCAGATACTCAAAGGCGCCGCCCTGGTAGGCGGAGACCGCACTATCCAGATCCGAGTGTGCGGTCATGATGATCACCGGCAGCTCGGGACGCTCGTCCGTGATGCGCTGCAGCAGCTCCAGGCCGCTGATACCGGGCATGCGGATATCGGTCAGCAGCACCAGCGGCTCCTCACGCTGCAACTGCTTGAGCGCGGCATCGCCGCTCTCGAAGCTCTGCACCGCCAGTCCGGCCTGTTTCAGCGCCTTCTCCAGCACCCAGCGAATGGAGCGATCATCATCAATGACCCAGATATTACCCTGTTCAGCCATCTCTACTGCTCCTTTATCCCATCGTTCTCTGCTGACACGGGCAGCAGTACGGTAAATACGGTCTTGCTAGGCCGGCTCTCCCACTCAATCAGCCCGCCACTCAAATTGATCAGCGACTGGGCGATGGAGAGGCCAAGCCCCGTCCCCTCGGCTCGCCCGGTGATCATCGGCAGGAAGAGGCTCTCGCGCATCTCCTCGGCCACGCCGGGGCCGTTGTCGATAATGTCGATGCGCGCCACCAGTTTGTGCAGCGTGTGGCCGATGGTGTAGCGGCGCATGGCGCGGCTACGCAGGGTGATCTCACCCTCATCCCCCACCGCCTGCGCGGCGTTGCGCACCAAATTCATCAAGGCCTGAATCAACTGATCCATATCGGCATAGATCTCCGGGATACTGGGGTCGTAATCGCGCACGATCCGAATCCTCTCATTCAGCTCTGCCGCCACCACCTGGCGCACCCGCTCCAGCGGCTCATGGATATTCAGCAGACGACGGCGGGGCAGGGTGTTGGGGCCGAGCATCTGGTTCATCAGCGACTGCAACCGGTCGGCCTCGCTGATAATGATGTGGGTGTACTCCTTGAGCTCCTCGTTGTGCAGCTCGCGCTCCAGCAGTTGCGCGGCGCCACGCAGCCCCCCCAGTGGATTCTTGATCTCGTGGGCCAGGCCGCGCACCAGGGCGCGGGTGGCGTTGCCCTGGGCCAGCAACCCCTCTTCGCGGCTGATACGCAGGTGACGATCCTGCTGCTTCATCTCGACGATGAGGCCGCAGCCCAGTCCTGGCTCCTGCAGCGGCAGGGCGGTGAGATCCACCGTAACCCGGTGATCAAAGCCGAGATTCAACACCAGCTCCCGCTCGGTAAAGGGGCTATGGGTTTGCAGCACCTGGTAGAGCGCCGCCACCAGGACACTGTCAAAGATCAGCTCCTGCGCTGGCAGGCCGAGAAAGCGCTGTGCGCTGGCGGCAAAGAGGATCTCGCCGGCCGGATTGATGTAGCGCAGGCGCAAGGCCTCATCGAACACCATCACCGTGGTGTGCAAATTCTCCAGCACCTTGTCCAGCGCCAGCGCCATTACCTTCTCCGAACTCTCCATAACCACTCGTTAGCAAATTCCAAACCAGATTGACGGCCTTGCACCAAATTCTGGCGCAATTCGTAACGCATTGATTCTAGTTACAAATATTTATAGCGGGAAATTTCTGCACGGGCCATTTACAGCGCGCGTGCCGTAGCAGTGCGTCAGTGTAACCGAAAGCACCAAAATGGTGCGTTATTCCGCGGGTGGGGGCTCTTCAGCAGGGGGAGGTGCCGGTGGGGCTGTTCGGTTGAGCACCGAGGGTTGGCGCACATGGAAGGTAACGGACGGTGCGCTGGCGACCAGCGCGCCGGCGGCCGTGACAATGGCGGCGCTCAGGGTATGGGTTCCACGATAGAGCACGCCCAGCCTGAAACTACTGCCAGTGCCGCTGGCAACCTCCCTGCCATCCACTCTTATCACTATCTTCTGGCCATCCTGCAGCGGCGGTGTAACGACCACCGAGGCGGTGACGCCGGACTCATCGAACCACAGTGTCTCGTCCGCCCTGGGGGCGGTGATACTAATCTTGCCCTGCCTGTCTGCCTCGAGGGCATCCCTCTTTTTACCCTGGGGTGTCGTGACCGGCGGCGGGCTTGGCGGTGCGAACCAAATCGTTGGCGCCTCGCGCAACTCGATCGCTTCACCAGCCGGCAGCGGCTGATCGCTAAACTCCACCGTCCCGTCCGGATGGATCAGGCGATACCCCGTCTGCGCCGCGCCCGCGGAGCAGCTGACGAGCACTAACAGAAGCAGCTGTTTCATGCCTCAAGCATAGCCAAGGTGCCATGGCTTTAACAGCCGCAAACGAAAACGCCCCCGGCTGGCGGGGGCGTCTTCTATCCGGCTGAACGACAGCGGCAGATTAGCAGCTGTAGTACATATCGAACTCCACCGGGTGGGTGGTCATGCGGATGCGGGTAACCTCTTCCATCTTCAGGGCGATGAAGGCGTCGATCATGTCGTCGGTAAAGACGCCACCCTGGGTGAGGAACTCACGGTCGGCATCCAGTGCCTCCAGCGCCTGGTCAAAGGCGTGGCAAACGGTGGGGATCGCCTTGGCCTCTTCGGCCGGCAGGTCGTAGAGATCCTTGTCCATGGCGTCGCCAGGGTGGATCTTGTTCTGGATACCGTCGAGGCCGGCCATCAGGAAGGCGGCGAACATCAGATAGGGGTTGGCCGTCGGGTCACCGAAACGCACCTCGATACGACGCCCCTTGGGGTTGGTAACGTAAGGGATGCGGATAGAGGCGGAGCGGTTGCGGGCTGAGTAGGCCAGCATTACCGGGGCCTCGAAACCGGGAACCAGACGCTTGTAGGAGTTGGTCGATGCGTTGGCAAAGGCATTCAGGGCACGGGCGTGCTTGATTACGCCGCCGATGTAGTAGAGGGCGGTCTCGGAGAGGCCGCCGTACTCGTTACCGGCAAACAGGTTTACCCCGTTCTTGGAGAGAGACATGTGCACATGCATGCCGGAGCCGTTGTCGCCGACCATCGGCTTGGGCATGAAGGTGGCGGTCTTGCCATAGCTGTGGGCCACGTTGTGCACACAGTATTTCAGCTTCTGCACCTCGTCGGCCTTCTTGGTCAGGGTGGCGGCGCCAACGCCAATCTCACACTGGCCTGCGGTCGCCACCTCGTGGTGGTGTACCTCGATCTCCAGACCGATCTCTTCCATCGCCATACACATGGCGGCGCGGATGTCGTGCAGGGAGTCGACAGGCGGGACAGGGAAGTAACCACCCTTGACGCCTGGGCGGTGACCCATGTTGCCATCGGCGTAGGCCTTCTCGGAGTTCCAGCCTGCCTCTTCGGAGTCGATCTTGACGAAGCAGCCAGACATATCGGCGCCCCAGCGAATATCGTCGAAGATGAAGAACTCTGGCTCGGGGCCAAACAGTGCGGAGTCGGCGATACCCGTGGATTTCAGGTACTCCTCGGCACGCTGGGCAACAGAGCGGGGGTCACGCTCGTAGCCCTCCATGGTGGCAGGCTCGACGATGTCGCAGGTGAGGACAATCATCGGCTCGTCGGCAAAGGGGTCAAGGTAGGCGGTATCGGCAACCGGACGGATGATCATGTCCGACTCGTTGATGTGCTTCCAGCCGTCGATGGAGGAGCCATCGAACATCTTGCCCTCAACGAACAGGTCTTCGTTGACGCAGTTGGCCGGATAGGTGACATGCTGCTCCTTGCCGTGGGTATCGGTGAAACGGAAATCGACCCACTTCGCGCCGCTATCCTTAACCAGCTTCATTACGTTTTCTACAGACATCGATGGCCTCCCAATGATGCGTTATAAATTTGCCCGGTGCGGGCCCTTAAAATCGGTCATTTCAAAACAGCACGAACCATGCCATACGATTAACCGTTTGAATCAATTAATGCCTGAGCGCGGCGCCCGCCTGTCGCGCCCATCACACGCACAACAATGGTGCGTGACCGCGCGAGCGTGCACTATTTTTGTGCGTTCTCAGTCATCTTCCATCCTCTTCAAAGAGGAGCTCGATGCTGCGCACCACCTCCAGCCCCTCCGCTGCCGCCCGCAGCGCCTTTAGCTCGGCCCGTTGCGCGTCGTCACAAGGGTAGGCGGCGGCCGGCAGTGAGAGCTCCACCTCAATCTTGCCGTTCAGATAGTGCAGCGTAAGGCGGCAGATATTACTCGCAATCTTCAGCCCCTGCCACCTCTGTTGGAGCTGCCCCTCAACCCATGCCCTGTTGGGCAGATGGAGGCTGGGGGCGATCTTCTCGTCATCCTCCGGGTCGACATGCACCATGACATCGGCCACCTCTTCGACCTCCTCGATGAGCCGGCGGCGCACTGTCTCGCCGATATAGTGCCCCTCGGAGACGCTCAACTTGGGGTCGACCAGCACATGTACATCGACCAGCGCCTCGCCCCCCATCTGCCGGGTGCGCAACATATGCAGCTCGCGCACCCCGCCGACGTGCAACACCTCCTGGCGGATCAGCTCGACCCGCTCCGGATCGATGGCAGTGTCGACCAACTCATGCACGCTCTGCCACGCCAGGTCCCAACCGATCTTGCCCACCATGGCACCGACAATCACCGCCGCCACCGCATCGAGATACTCCAACCCCGCCATGGTGCCGCCAACCCCGATCATTACCACCACCGAGGAGATGGCGTCCGAACGGCTGTGCCAGGCATTGGCCCGCAGCATGTTGGATTTGAGCTTGCGCGCCAGGCGCATGGTGTAATGGTAGATCCACTCCTTGGAGAGCACGGAGAGCCCAGCGATCACCAGCGCCCACACCCCCGGCTGCGCCAGCTCCTCCGGGTGGAACAGCCGCTCGATGGCATCCCAGGCGATGCCACCCGCGATCACGATGAGGGCGATCCCCAGGGCCACCGTGGCCAGGGTCTCGAAGCGACCGTGGCCATAGGGGTGGGCCTCGTCGGCATCCTTGCTGCCGTGCTTGGCGGCAAAGAGCACCATAAAATCGGTGGCGAGATCGGAGAGTGAGTGCACCCCATCGGCGAGCAGCGCCTGGGAGTTGGCCAGATAGCCAAAGACGATCTTGAGCACCCCGAGGCTCAGGTCGAGGGCAGAGCCGACCAGGGTGACCCAGCGTATCTCACGATAGCGCCCATCGCCCTCGCTCAGGCCCGCTATACCGTGCTGGTGCTGCTCGCCGCCCATAATCCTCTCCCTGTTATTGTTGCTTGCCGACTTCGATAAGGAGGGTGATCTCGCCCCCACGCTCACTGGTTTTTAGTATCTGGTGTCCATTGATGCGGCACCAAGCCGGGATGTCCTGCATAACACCGGGGTCGGTACAGATTACCTCCAGGGTGTCGCCGGGGAAGAGCTCCGCCACCCGGTTCTGGGTGCGGATCACCGGCATCGGGCAGAGCAGGCGGCGGGCATCTAATTGGTAGTGCATA